>NZ_JBHXHX010000025.1:0-117146 GCF_042723915.1 Streptomyces sp. NPDC058335
CACCACGGGTGCGCGCGACCCCCGCCGTCGTCATGAACAGACCTTGCCGTCCTTGGGCACCGTGCCGTCGAGCAGGTAGTCGTCCACCGTCGAGTCGACGCAGTCGCTCCCGCTGCCGTACGCCCCGTGGCCCTCGCCCTTCCAGGTGAGCAGCACGCCCACACGCTTGCCCAGTTCGTCCGCCATCCGCTGCGCGCCCTCGTAGGGCGTCGCCGGGTCGCCGGTGTTGCCGACCAGCAGGATGGGCGCAGCTCCGGCCGCGCTCACCTCCGGGCTGTCGAACTGCCCGGCCACCGGCCAGTCGTGGCACCAGCCGGCCGTGTCCCAGCCCAGGAACGTGCCGAACACGGGTGAGATCTTCTCGAACTCCGGCAGCAGCTTCTTCGTCTCCTCCAGCGTCGGCCGCTGCTTGTCGTCCAAGCACGATATGACCCGCTGCGAGTGCGTCGTCGTGCCGTAGTTCCCTTCGGAGTCCCGCTCGTTGTAGGCGTCGGCGAGCGTGAGCAGCTCGGAGCCGTCGCCCTCCTGTGCCGACTCCAGGGCGCTGGTCAGGGTCGGCCAGCCCTCCTTGCTGTACAGCGGCAGGACGATGCCGGTGACCGCCAGCGTCTGGGTCAGTTTCCGCCCGGAGGACGTCGGCAGCGGGTCGGCATCGATCCGCTGCAGCAGGTCGGCGATCTTCCGGCTGCCCTGCTCGGGGTTCTGGCCGGTCGACTTCAGGTAGTTGTCGAGTGCGAGCTGGAAGCCCTTCGCCTGGTTCTTCGCGTGCCCCACCGTGTCGGCGCTCGGGTCGACGACCGCGTCGAGGATCACCCGACCCACGTTCTTCGGGAACAGGTGGGCGTACACACCGCCGAGTTCGGTGCCGTAGGAGATGCCGAAGTAGTGCAGCTTGTCGTCGCCGAGGACCTGGCGCATCAGGTCCATGTCGCGCGCGCTGTCGGTGGTCGAGACATGCGCCATCAGCTCCCCGGCGTCCTCCTGGCAGCCCTCGCCGAAGTCGACGGCGTCCCGGAGGTAGGCCTGTTCCTCGGCCGTGGTGTCCGGGGTGGAGTCGACCGACTCGGCGGTCTGGATGTCCTTGTCGCTGCGGCAGCGGACGCCTTCGCTGGCGCCCACGCCGCGCGGATCCCAACTGACCAGGTCGTAGTGCTTGCGCAAGGAGGAGACCGTGGAGCCGTACGCCGGCATCGTCGACACCCCGGAGCCGCCCGGACCGCCGAAGTTGAACAGGAGCGAGCCGATCCGCTTGCTCCCGGTGGCGCGGGACTTGGCGCGGATCATCGCGAGGTCGATCGTGTCCCCGTCCGGCTTCGACCAGTCCAGCGGCACCTTCAGCTCCGCGCACTGCCACTCGCCGCCCGGAGCGTCGGCGTCCGCGGTGGCCTTGCAGCGGCCCCAGGCGGGCTTCTGCCCGGTCAGCGAGGCGGGCAGGGGTGCCGCCGTCACTTCCGCGGTGCCGGAGGAGGAGGCTGACGGGCGCGCGTCGGCCGTACGTCCCTTGTTGTCGTCCCCGTCGTCCGACGAGCCACCGCAGCCCGTCATCAGCAGTGCGGCGACGGCTCCCGACGCCGTCCACCGTACGAATCGCGCCATGTGCGTTTCCCCCCTCGCGGGACCGTCCGCACCGGTGGCGGAGGCTGTCAGGCCATAGTAGGCGGATCGCAGCACACCCGTCGGAGCCTGTGGATAACCCTTTGACCTGCATCTTTGTCGAGATTCGGAGTGTCAGGAGCAGACCGTCCCGGCGGTCGGCACCTTTCCGTTCAGCAAGTAGCCGTCCACCGCCGCCCGCACGCACTTGTTCTTGCTGTCGTACGCACCGTGCCCCTGCCCCTTGTACGTCAGCTCGACGCCTACGCCCTTGCCGAGGGCGCCCACCATCCTCCGCGCGCCTTCGTACGGGGTCGCCGGGTCCCCGGTGTTGCCCACGACGAGGATCGGCGCCGAGCCGGCCGCGCTCACGTCGGGATGGTCGGCGGCGCCCGGCACGGCCCAGTCGGTGCAGCCGACCATGCCCCAGGCCAGGAAGTCCCCGAACAGCGGGGAGGCCGCCCGGAACTCGGGAAGCTTCCGCTCCACCTGGGTCACGGAGTAACGCGCTTTGTCGTCGGCACAGTTGACCGAGACGTTGGCGGCGGTGATGTTGCTGTACTCGCCGTTCTCGTTGCGGCCGTTCATCGAGTCGGACAGCAGCATGAGGATCCTGCCGTCGCCGTCGTAGGCCTGCTCCAGGCCCACGGTGAGGTACTCCCAGAAGTCCTTCGAATACAGGGACTGTGCGATGCCGTTGGTCGCGGCGGTCTGTGTCAGTTCGCGCGGGAAGACGCCGGGGATCGGCTTGGCGTCCAGGGTCTTCAGCAGGGCTCTGATCCGGTCCTTCACATCCTGCGGGGTGTCCCCGACGGGGCAGTCCTCCGTCTTCGACGTGCAGTCCTCGGCGAAGTTGTCGAGCGCCAGCTGGAACCCCTCGGCCTGCCCCAGCGCGCCCTGCTCGGGCGTCTGCGTCGGGTCGACGACGGCGTCGAAGACGGCACGGCCCACGTTCTTCGGGAACAGGTGGGCGTACACGCCGCCGAGTTCGGTGCCGTAGGAGATGCCGAAGTAGTGCAGCTTGTCGTCGCGGAGGACCTGGCGCATCAGGTCCATGTCGCGGGCCGCGTCGGTGGTGCGCACATGCGGAAGGATCTTCTTCGACTTCTTGTCGCAGGCCGCGTTGAACTCCTTGGTGTTGTCCAGGAGCGTGCTGCGCTCGGCGGCGTCGTCGGGCGTCATGTCCTGCTGGAAGTACGCGTCCAGCTGCTCGTCGCTCTGGCAGCGCACGCCCGCGCTGCGGCCCACCCCGCGCGGGTCGAAGCTCACCAGGTCGTAGCGGGTGCGCAGGGTCGCGTAGTCCTCGCCGAACGCGGGCAGGGTGGTGACACCGGAGCCGCCCGGTCCGCCGAAGTTGAACAGCAGCGAACCGATCCGCCGGTTCTCGGGACCGCTCGTCCGCGCCCGGATCAGCGCGACGCCGATCGTGTCGCCCTTGGGTTCGCTCCAGTCCAGAGGTGCCTGCATGGTCGCGCACTGCCACTCGTCGCCGTCCGGCAGCGGTGACGGGGCGTTGCCCCCGCCCTCGGACTGGGACGGTGCGGGGCAGTCCTTCCAGCTCAGCTTCTGCGCCGTCAGATCCTCGTCCTGGGAGTCGTCGCCGCAGCCCGAGACCAGGGAGGTCAACAGGACGGCGGTGGCGGTGAGCACGACGGCGCGCGGGCGGGAGGGGTTCGGCATGATCCCATCCTGGGGTCGCACCCGCCCCCGCGCGCGGGGCACGGTCCGTACGAGCTACGGGCGTTCTCGCGTCGCCGGGGTCTGTCGTTCGGGTCGGACCGGGACAGGGAGCGGGGCCCGGTGGTGGGGGACGTTCCATGCCTTCAGGGCAGTGGGAGAGCATCGCAGGACGACGCGGCGAGGTGCGGTGCCAGGGCCCACGAGCCCGGCATGACCCCAGACGAGAGGTCCTACCCCTAGAGGGCGCCCTTGCGGGTGAGGTGGGTGAAGGCCAGCCAGCCCGGCAGCACCGGCAGCCACAGCGTCAGCAGCCGGTAGAGCAGCACCGCGGGGGCGGCGACCTCCTTGGGGAGGCCCACGGCGATCAGACCGACCGTCAGGGTGGCCTCCACGGCGCCGACACCGCCCGGTGTCGGGGCGGCGGAACCGAGCGCGTTGCCGGCGAGGAAGACGACGGCGACGCTGGCGAGGCTGATGGAGGTCGTCTCGTCGCCGAACGCGCGGATCGACGCGTCCAGGCACATCACGAAGCAGGCCGTCAGCAGCAGCATGCCGCCGATGCCGGTGACCAGCTTCTGCGGCCGCTGGAGCACGTCCAGCATGCGCGGCACGACTCCCGCGAACAGCGACCTCACGCGCGTGACGACAAACTTCCGCAGGAACGGCACCGAGGTCACCACCAGCACCAGCACCGCCACGGTCAGCAGACCCGCGATGACGGTCCGGGACGGCGACAGCGACGGCGTCTTCTCGGTGCCGGTCAGATAGCCGAACGACAGCAGCATCAGAATGTGGCAGCCCAGCCCGAACAGCTGCGAGGCACCGACGCTCGCCACCGCGAGCCCCGGCCGCACGCCCGCGCGCTGGAGGAACCGCGTGTTGAGGGCGACCCCGCCGACCGCGGCGGGCGCGACGATCTTCACGAACGACCCGGCGACCTGCGCGGCCACGGTCCGCGGGAACGGCACCCGCTCCGGCACGAACCCCAGCAGGCTCATCGCCGCCGCCACATAGCTCACCGCCGAGAACAGCACGGCCGCGGCGACCCAGCCCCACTCGGCGTTGGCGATGAGCGGACCGAACTCGATGTGTGTGAGCTGGGTCAGCAGGAAGTACGCGCCGATCGCGCCGGCGATGAAGCTGATCAGCGTGCGCGGCCGCACCCGCTCCAGGCGGGCCGGCTCCACCGGCGCCTGAGGCCGGATGAGAAGCACCTCGTGCCGGATCTGCGTGAGCAGGTCCTCCTCGCGGGCCTCGTCCAGCGCGTCGTCGATGGCCCGCTTCTCGGCCCGCGTCTCCGCGCGCACGGCCTTCTTCTCGGCCTTGTCGAGGGGAGGCCCGCTCTCGTGCCCGGCCGCCGCGTGGCGGGCCTGCTTGGCCTGCCGGGACGCCTCCAGGACGGCGTCGCGCTCGCGCTGCGCCCGCTCCCGGGCCAGTCTGCGCAGCGTCGCGCGCGTGGAGCGGCTCAGGGCGATGGGCTGGAGCATCGGCAGACAGTCGGCGACGGCGTCGGGACCGAGCACGCTCACCGCGGAGGCGACCGCGCGTTCGGCGCCCACCCGCAGGCCGAGCGTCACGAGCAGTTGCGAGGTGTCCATGCGCAGCAGCAGATCACCGGCCGCGATCTCGCCGACCCGCATGTCGGTGAGGATCACCGTGCCGGAACGATCCACCAGAATCGCGTCGCCGACCAGCCTGCGATGCGCGATGCGGCGGGACTGGAGGGCACGCACCTGCTGCCAGGTGTCGTGCAGCAGTTCGTCGGTGATCTCCTCGTCGGCCAGCGAGTCGAGGGTGCGGCCGCCGGTGTGTTCGTAGACGAGCATGACGGCGTCGGGGCCCAGCTCGGAGGTCGCGATCAGCTTCGGCGCGTTGGCTCCGGCTGCGATCGCCGCGTAGGCCAGCAGGGCCTCCTGCTCCAGCGCCTGGCGCAACGACTGGAGGCTGCTGCGGGTGGCGAAGCCGCGCAGGGTCAGATTGCGCCACGCGCGGTAGAAGAAGCCCTGCGCCTGCTGCTCGCGGTCGACCACGGTGACGTCCAGCGGTGGGCCGTCCTCCAGGGTGACGAAGTAGCGTCGGCCGCGGTCGCCGGTCTCCGGGGTCTCCGAGACCTCCTCGCGCGCGGCGCTCACCGGGCGGAAGCCGACGTGCCGCAGGCCCGCCATCAGCGTCCGTCCCGTGGGCCGGACATTGGGCGAGCCGACCGCGTACAGCGTGCCGTAGGCGATGGTCCAGCCGATCAGAACCGTCAGGATGATGGAGAACGGTGTCGTGTAGCCGGTGACGAGCATCGAGAACGCGTCGAGCATCAGCACGATCCACAGCACCGCGCGCCACCGTGGTCGCCGTGACATGCCGACGGCCGTCATATAGGCGATGACGGGCGCCAGATAGCCGTGCACGGGGTCGGTGAGGGCGTGGATGTCGCCGGGGGAGGGCTGGGTGAGCGCCTCCTGGATCGAGTTCGGGGCGGCCTTGGCGACCCACAGGTCGGTGGCGAGGGTCACTCCGTGGGCGAGGACCGCCGCGAGCACGCCGTCGGCGATCCGCAGCCCGTCGCGCTTGATGAGCCGCTCGATGGCGAACGCCACCGGCACCAGCAGGATCGCGATGCTGGACGCCAGTCCCGCGATCTTGATGAGAAGATCGGGCGCCTGGCCGGTGCCCTTGTTGATGTCCTGTTCCAGGCCCGAGGTCGTTCCGTGCGCAAAGGCGGCGATGCCCAGGAGGACGACGACGGCGAGCACGCCGATCAGCAGCCGCATGAGGTCGGAGGGGCGGTGCACGCGCGCGGGGAGCAGGGGTTCGTCGCCCTCGACCTCGTCGATGTGCGTCACCTCGACCAGGTCCTCGTCCTGTTCCGCCGGGCCGGCGGTGTCGGGGCGCGACGCAGCGTCAGAGGTGCCCTCCGGGTCCTCGGGATGCACACCCTGCTGCTTCATCGTCTCTTCTTGATCTCGTATCACCGGTCACCGCCCGCACGATGGTGGCATGCCCCACCGACACACAGGGGCATCAGGGTGCAAACACGGGGCGCACAGTCTGCCCGAAGCGTCGCTGTGGGGCGAGGGTCACGCTGGGTCGCGGGCCCGTCGCATTGTCGGTGCGGTGGTGCAGGATGGGTCGGATGAGCGAGCAGAGCCTTCCGGACGTCGCCCGCCCGGAGTACACCGGCGACACGCCGCCCGACCCCGCCGACGACGCGCTGCCGGAGTACGCCGAGCGCGTCCTCGAGGTTGCGGAGCTGATCCCGACCGGGCGGGTCATGACCTACGGCGACGTGGCCGAGTGGCTCGAGGAGGGCGGGCCGCGGCAGGTCGGCCGGGTGATGGCCCTCTACGGCGGAGCCGTCCCCTGGTGGCGCGTCGTGCGCGCCGACGGGGTGTTGCTGCCGGGCCACGAACTGCGGGCCCTCGACCGCTACCGCGCCGAGGGCACGCCGCTGAGAGAGGCGAGCCGGGCCGCCGCAGGGCATCTGCCGCGCCTGGACATGAGACGGGCGAGGTGGGACGGCGGTGAGCGTGCGGAGGGTCACATCTGACAGCTTCCGCCATCGACCCCGCCCAGGGGGACCCTGTGGCCCGTACGGGGTAAAGGGGGCACGTCCGTGACATGGCGTACGTTCGAGGGGCGAGGGACTGGCGTGGCCTACGGGCCGCACGGGCCGTGAGGGAAGAAGTGGAAGCCGTCCTTCCGAGCTGCCTGTCGGCGTAGCGGCGGCTGCACGCGTCGCCCTCATCCCGGGACCACCGCCCGCCTCGGACGGCACCCGTCCCACGACCCCCTCTCGACGGCGCCCCGCGCCGGACGTGACGATCTGCACACCCACCAGGACCGGCGAACCACGTGAGCTCCTCTTCCTCCACCAGGCGCCTGCCGCACCCCCAGGGGCGGCAGGGGAGCCATGGCGCGTACCGGCTGGTTCGTACCCGCCCGGCGCGGGTGGATCCCCCTCGTCTGGACGCCGCACAGCGCTCCGTGGTTGACCACACCACCGGCCCGCTGCTCGTCCTGGCGGGTCCGGGCACCGGGAAGACCACCACGCTCGTCGAGTCGGTCGCGGCCCGTGTGGCGCGCGGCGGCGACCCCGAGCGCATCCTCGTGCTGACGTTCAGCCGCAAGGCGGCCGTCGAGCTGCGCGACCGCATGGCGCTGCGCATGGGTGCCGCCCGCGCGCCGCGCGCCACCACCTTCCACTCGTACTGCTACGCCCTGGTGCGCGCCGAACAGGACAGCGACCTGTTCGCCGAACCGCTGCGGCTGCTCTCCGGCCCCGAACAGGACGTGGCCGTCCGCGAGCTGCTCGCCGGCCAGGTCGAACTCCAGCGGCACGGCCTCGCGCACGCGCGCTGGCCGGACGAGCTGCGCGCCTGCCTCACCACGCGCGGATTCGCCGACGAGGTCCGCGCGGTGCTCGCCCGCAGCCGTGAACTGGGCCTCGGCCCCGACGCCCTGGACGCCTTCGCCGGCCGCATCGGCCGCCCCGACTGGCGGGCCGCGGCCTCCTTCCTCGCCGAGTACCTCGACGTCCTCGACCTGCACGGCGTGATCGACTACGCGGAACTCGTCCACCGTGCAGTCCTGCTCGCCCACCGCCCCGAGATCGCTCAGCGGCTCGCCACGCAGTACGACGCCGTCTACGTCGACGAGTACCAGGACACCGACCCCGCCCAGGTACGGCTGCTGCACGCGCTCGCGGGAGGCGGCCGCACCCTGGTCGCCTTCGGGGACCCGGACCAGTCGATCTACGCCTTCCGGGGCGCCGACGTGAACGGCATCGTGGAGTTCCCGGAGACCTTCCCGCGCCGCGACGGGCGTCCGGCCCCCGTAGAGGTCCTGCGCACCTCCCGCCGCTCCGGCGCCGCGGTGCTGGCCGCCACCCGGCTCGTGACCCAGCGCATGCCCCTGACCCGCCTCCCGGCGGAGAAGGTCCGCGCCCACCGCGATCTCGCCCCCGCGCGCGAGGGCGGCCGGGTCGAGGTCTACACGTACCCGACATCCGGCACCGAGCTGGACAACATCGCCGACATCCTGCGCCGGGCGCACCTGGAGGACGGCGTGCCCTGGGGCGAGATGGCCGTCCTGGTGCGGGCCGGCTCCCGCACGATCCCCACGGTCCGCCGTACCCTCACCGCCGCCGGAGTCCCCCTCGACATCGACGGCGACGACCTCCCCCTGCGCCACGAACCGGCGGTGGCGCCCCTGCTGACAGCACTGCGCGCGGTGGCCACGGCGGAGACGGCCTCGGCTGCGGTACGGCCCGACGCGGGCGCCGACCGGCCCGGTGAGGGCGACGTGTCAGGTGAGGGGGAAAGCGGGCCTGCCGACACGGAGGCGGTGGAAGCGTCCTGGCTCGGCACCGAAACCGCCCTCACCCTGCTCGCCTCGCCCCTCGCGAGCATGGACGCCGCCGATCTGCGCCGCCTCGGGCGTGCCCTCCGCGACGAGGAGCGGGCCGCTGGCAACCCCCTGCCGCCGCCGTCCGACGAACTGCTCGCGCGGGCCCTCGCCGAGCCGGAGCGCCTGGCCGTGCACGACCCGGTGTACGCGCGCGGAGCACAGCGCCTGGGCGCCCTGCTGAGGAAGGCCCGTGAGCGTCTCGCGGGCGGCGGTACGGCCGAGGAGGCCCTCTGGGACCTGTGGGAGGGCACGCCCTGGCCCGCACGCCTGGAGCGGTCCGCCCGCCGCGGCGGCGCGGCGGGGCGCAACGCCGACCGTGACCTGGACGCCGTATGCGCGCTGTTCGCCACCGCCGCGCGCGCGGAGGAGCGTACCGGCGGGCGGGGCGCGCTGAACTTCCTGGCCGAGATCGAGGCCGAGGACATCGCCGCCGACACCCTCACCCGGCGCGCCGCGCGCCCCGACGCCGTTCGCCTGATGACCGCGCACCGCGCCAAAGGACTGGAGTGGAGCCTGGTCGTCGTCGCGGGCGTACAGGAGGGGCTGTGGCCGGACCTGCGCCGTCGGGGCTCCCTGCTGGAGGCCGACCGCATCGGCCGCGACGGGCTCGCCGAACCGCTCACACCGGGCGCCCTCCTCGCGGAGGAGCGCCGCCTGTTCTACGTGGCCGCCACGCGCGCGCGTGACCGGCTCGTCGTCACGGCGGTCAAGGCGCCCGCGGACGACGGCGACCAGCCCTCCCGCTTCCTCACCGAACTCGGCGTCGAGCCCAAGGACGTCACGGGCCGCCCGCGCCGCCCCCTGTCGGTCGCCGCGCTGGTAGCCGAACTGCGCGCCACGACGGTCGACCCCCGTGTCTCGGAACCGCTCAGGGAAGCCGCGGCACGTCGCCTGGCCCGCCTGGCCGCCCTGGCCGACGAGGACGGCCGGCCCCTCGTGCCGTCGGCGCACCCGTACCGCTGGTGGGGCATGTTCGAGCCGACCGAGAGCAAGGTGCCGCTGCGCGACCGCGACCGGCCCGTCGTGCTCTCCGGCAGCGCTCTCGACCAGCTCGCCAACACCTGCGCCCTCCAGTGGTTCCTGGGCCGAGAGGTGAAGGCCGACGCCCCCGCCACGGTCGCCCAGGGCTTCGGCAACGTGGTGCACGTCCTCGCCGACGAGGTCGCCTCCGGACACACCCCGGCCGACCTAGCCGTCCTCATGGAGCGCCTCGACTCCGTGTGGAACGCGCTCGCCTTCGACGCGCCCTGGAAGTCGGCGCAGGAGAAGGAGCACGCTCGCGTGGCGCTCGAACGGTTCCTGAAGTGGCACGTCATGGACCGCACCGGCCGCACGCCCGTCGCCAGCGAGCACGACTTCGACGTCACCCTCGAAGCGGGCGAGTACGAGGTCCGCATCCGCGGCCAGATGGACCGCGTCGAGGCCGACGGCGACGGCCGCGCCTACGTCGTCGACTTCAAGACCGGCAAAGCGGCGCCCACCGCGCGCGAGGTGGAACGCCACCCGCAGCTCGCCGTCTACCAGCTCGCCGTCAGCGAGGGCGCCGTCGACGAGGTCTTCGACGGCGCCCGCCCCGAGCCGGGCGGCGCCGAACTCGTGCAGTTGCGCCAGGGCGCCGCCAAGCGGGACGGCGGCGAGAGCCTGCCCAAGGTGCAGGCGCAGGAGCCGCTGGAGGGCGAATGGGTCGGCGACCTGCTCGCCACCGCCGCCGGCAAGGTCCTCGACGAACGGTTCACCCCCAGCGCCGGCCAGCACTGCACGCACTGCGCCTTCCGCGCCTCCTGCACCGCCCGGCCCGAGGGGCGCCAGGTGGTCGAGTGAGCCCGTCGGCGTGCTCGCCGGTGTGCCGCGGGGCGTGAGCGGTCAGGTCCGGCACACGGTGTGAGTGGCCGGTGTGCCGCGCTGCGCGAGTGGCCAGTGTGACGGACCGCACCACACGTGCTGACCTGCGCTTCCTGTGAGGCGACAGGCGATTTGTCATCGACTGTCAGTGCCCGCCGCTAGCCTCTCCCCATGCCCGCCCGTATCACCGATCCCGAGCAGCTCAAGGAGCTCCTCGGGATCCCGTTCACCCCGGAGCAGACGGCCTGCATCACCGCGCCGCCGGCCCCGCAGGTGATCGTGGCCGGAGCCGGGTCCGGCAAGACGACGGTGATGGCCGCGCGCGTGCTGTGGCTGGTCGGCACCGGCCAGGTCGCCCCCGAGCAGGTCCTCGGCCTGACCTTCACCAACAAGGCCGCGGGCGAACTGGCCGAGCGCGTCCGCAAAGCTCTGATCAGGGCCGGCGTCACCGACCCCGACGTCATCGACCCGGACAACCCGCCGGGCGAGCCGGTGATCTCCACGTACCACTCCTTCGCGGGCCGTCTGCTGACCGACCACGGCCTGCGCATCGGCCTGGAACCGACGTCCCGGCTGCTCGCCGACGCCACCCGCTACCAGCTCGCCGCGCGCGTCCTGCGCGAGGCGCCCGGCCCCTACCCGGCACTCACCCGGTCCTTCGCCGACCTGGTCGGCGACCTGCTCGCCCTCGACTCCGAGCTGGCCGAGCACCTGGTCCGCCCCGAGGACCTGCGCGGGTGGGACGCCGAGCTGCTGCGCACCCTGGAGGGCGCCAAGCTCAGCAACGCCGATCTGCGCAAAGTGCCCGAGACGGCCGCCGCCCGGCGCGAACTCACCGAGCTGGTGCTGCGCTACCGGGCCGTCAAGCGCGAGCGCGACCTGCTCGACTTCGGCGACCAGATCGCCCTCTCCGCGCAGCTCGCCCGGATCCCCGAAGTGGGCCGCATCCTGCGTGACGAGTTCCGCGTGGTGCTCCTGGACGAGTACCAGGACACCTCCGTGGCCCAGCGCACCCTCCTGGCCGGCCTCTTCGGCGGCGGGACCGGCCATCCCGTCACCGCCGTCGGCGACCCCTGCCAGGCGATCTACGGCTGGCGCGGCGCCTCCGTCGCCAACCTCGACGACTTCCCCGAGCACTTCGCCCACGCCGACGGCCGCCCCGCGACCCGGCAGGCGCTCAGCGAGAACCGCCGCAGCGGCGGCCGACTCCTCGACCTCGCCAACGGCTTGGCCGAACCGCTGCGCGCGATGCACGCGGGCGTGGAGGCACTCCGCCCCGCTCCCGGCGCCGAGCGCGACGGCATGGTCCGCTGCGCGCTCCTGACCACCCATGCGGAGGAGATCGACTGGATCGCCGACTCCGTCGCCCACCTGGTGAACACCGGCAAGGCGCCCGGCGAGATCGCCGTGCTGTGCCGCACGGCCACCGACTTCGCCGAGATCCAGGGCGCCCTGGTCGCCCGAAACGTACCCGTCGAGGTGGTGGGCCTCTCGGGCCTGCTGCACCTGCCCGAGGTCGCCGACCTCGTCGCCGTCTGCGAGGTCCTCCAGGACCCCGGAGCCAACGCCTCCCTGGTCCGCCTGCTCACCGGCCCGCGCTGGCGCATCGGCCCCCGTGACCTGGCCCTCCTGGGGCGACGCGCGCGGCTGCTGGTGTCCCACACGCGCGGGGGCGACGGCGACGACCCGGACCGGCGGCTCGCCGCGGCCGTCGAGGGCGTGGATCCCTCCGAGGTGATCTCGCTCGCGGACGCGCTCGACACCTTCCTCGAGACGCCCCTGGAGGGAACCGGCGACGACGACGAGCTGCCCTTCTCCCCGGACGCGCGCGTGCGCTTCGCCCGGCTCGCGGCCGAACTGCGCGACCTGCGCCGCTCGCTGGCCGACCCGCTGATGGACGTCCTGCACCGCGTCCTTGCCGTCACCGGCCTCGAGGTCGAACTGTCGGCGTCCCCGCACGCCCTGGCGGCCCGCCGCCGGGAGACCCTGTCGAACTTCCTCGACGTCGCCGCCTCCTTCGCCGCCGCGGAGAGCGAGGCGAGCCTCCTCGCCTTCCTCGGCTTCCTGCGCACCGCCGCCCAGTACGAGAAGGGCCTGGACAACGCCCTGCCCGGCGGGGAGAACACCGTCAAGGTCCTCACCGCACACAGGTCCAAGGGCCTGGAGTGGGACGTGGTCGCCGTCCCCGGCCTGGTCACCGGCACCTTCCCCAGCGGCCAGGGCCGCGAGAAGTGGACCGCCCAGGCCAAGGTGCTGCCGCACGGACTGCGCGGCGACGCCGACACGCTCCCCGACATCGAGGCCTGGGACTCCCGCGGCATGAAGGCCTTCCACGAGGCCATGAAGGACCACCAGCACACCGAGGAACTGCGCCTCGGCTACGTCACCTTCACCCGCCCCCGGTCCCTGCTCCTCGGCTCCGGCCACTGGTGGGGCCCCACCCAGAAGAAGCCCCGCGGCCCCTCCGACTTCCTCCAGGCCCTCCACGACCACTGCACGGCCGGATACGGCGAGATCGAGGCCTGGGCCGACCATCCCGAGGAGGACGAGGAGAACCCCGTCCTCCATCAGGCGTCCGCCGACCAGGTCTGGCCGCTGCCCCTGGACGACGCCTCGCTGGCCCGCCGCCGCGCCGCCGCCGCGACCGTCCTCGCCCACCTGGAGAACCTCGCCGCCGCCCAGACCGGCGCGCCCACGGCCACACACGACCCCGAGACCCACCACGACCCCGACTGGCCCCCGCCGCCGGACGAGGACGAGCCCGCCCCGACGGAGCCTCCCTACGCCGACGAGGCGGACCCCTTCGAGGCGGATCCCTACGAGCCGGACCCGTACGGCGAGGCCGACCCCCCCGGCGAGCCCGACCCCTTCGACGAGGCCCCGCACGACCAGGACGGCTGGACCACCGCCCGCCCGGCCGTCCCGCACCAGGCATCACGCCCCGAGCCGCGCCGGCCCCGCCTCACCCCGGAGGAGGCCCGTACGGTCGCCTCCTGGGACCGTGACCTGGACGCACTCGCCGGGGAGCTGGTACGCGCCCGGCAGCGCGTCACGGACGTACCCCTCCCGGTGACGCTCACCGCGTCGCAGTTGCTGCGCCTGGCCGCCGACCCGGACGGACTCGCCCAGGAACTCGCGCGCCCCATGCCCAGCCCGCCCCAGCCGGCCGCGCGCCGGGGCACCAGGTTCCACGCGTGGGTGGAGGCCCGCTTCGAGGAGCTGACCCTGCCCTTCCTGGAACCGGAGGAACTGCCCGGCGAGGACGCGGAGATCGCCGACGAACGCGACCTGGAGGCACTCAAGGACGCCTTCGAGCGCACCGAGTACGCCCGCCGCACCCCCTACCGCGTCGAGGCCCCGGTCCAGCTCACCCTCGCCGACCGCGTCGTACGGGGCCGTATCGACGCCGTCTACAAGGACGGCGACGGCGACAGCGCGACGTACGAGATCGTCGACTGGAAGACCGGCCGGGGACGCGACGGCGACCCGCTCCAGCTCGCCGTGTACCGGCTCGCGTGGGCCGAGCAGCACGGTGTGCCCGTGGAATCCGTCACAGCGGCGTTCGTCTACGTGCGCACCGGTGAGGTCGTACGACCCGCGAATCTGCCGGACCGGGCCGCGCTGGAGCGCCTGTTGACCCAGGAGGACGCCCTGGAGGACGACAGCGGGGAACGGGCAGCGCAAGTAAACCGTGCGTAAGCACCCGGCCAGGATGTCGGTGCGGCCGGATAGGCTCGTGACCATGAGCCAGACCCCGGACAGCGCCGTCCGCACGTACATCGAGCGCCATCGTGCGGCGTTCCTCGACGACCTCGCCGAGTGGCTGCGCATCCCGTCGGTCTCGGCCCAGCCCGACCACGCGCCCGATGTCCGCCGCAGCGCCGACTGGCTCGCCGCCAAGCTCAAGGAGACCGGCTTCCCGACCGCCGAGGTCTGGCAGACGCCCGGTGCGCCCGCCGTCTTCGCCGAGTGGCCGTCCGGTGACCCGCAGGCACCCACCGTCCTGGTCTACGGCCACCACGACGTGCAGCCCGCCGCCCGCGAGGACGGCTGGGACAGCGACCCCTTCGAGCCGGTCGTCCGCGGAAACCGTCTCTACGCGCGCGGGGCGGCCGACGACAAGGGCCAGGTCTTCTTCCACACCCTGGGCGTGCGCGCCCACCTCGCCGCCACCGGCCGCACCGCCCCGGCCGTCAACCTCAAGCTGCTGATCGAGGGCGAGGAGGAGTCCAGCTCCCCGAACTTCCGCGCCCTCGTCGAGGAGCACGCCCGGCGGCTCGCCGCCGACGCCGTGATCGTCTCCGACACCGGCATGTGGTCCGAGGACACCCCGACGGTGTGCACCGGCATGCGCGGGCTCGCCGAGTGCGAGATCCGGCTGTACGGCCCCGACCAGGACATCCACTCCGGCTCCTTCGGCGGTGCCGTGCCCAACCCGGCCACCGCCGCCGCCCGCCTCGTCGCCGCCCTGCACGACGAGCACGCACGCGTGACGGTCCCCGGCTTCTACGACGGCATCGTCGAACTCACCGACCGCGAACGCGAACTCTTCGCCGAACTGCCCTTCGACGAGGGGAGTTGGCTGCGCACCGCCAAGTCGCACGCCACCCACGGAGAAACCGGGCACACCACCCTGGAGCGCATCTGGGCCCGCCCCACCGCCGAGGTCAACGGCATCGGCGGCGGCTACCAGGGCCCCGGCAGCAAGACGATCGTCCCGTCCTCCGCCTTCGTGAAGCTGTCCTTCCGACTGGTCGCGGGACAGGACCCCGACCAGGTGGAGAAGGCGGCCCGTGCCTGGGCCGAGGAGCGGGTGCCCGCCGGCATCCGTCACGAGATCACGTTCAGCCCGGCCACGCGCCCGTGCCTGACCCCGCTGGACCACCCGGCCCTGCGATCCGTCGTGCGCGCCATGAGCCGCGCCTTCGAAGGCCCCGTCCGCTTCACCCGTGAGGGAGGCTCGGGACCCGCCGCCGACCTCCAGGAGGTACTCGACGCCCCGGTGCTCTTCCTGGGGATCTCCGTGCCCTCCGACGGATGGCACGCCCCGAACGAGAAGGTAGAGCTGGACCTCCTCCTCAAGGGCGTCGAGACCACCGCGTACCTCTGGGGCGACCTCGCCGAGACCTGGCGCCATGCGCCCTGACGACCTCGCCCGGTCCGGAGCGACACCGCGCGCGGGGCACACTGGACAGGCCGCCCCGCCCGGCGACACCGCACCGGACCCGGTCGCCCCCTGCCGCACGTCCCGCTGAACCGCCCGCCGAAACAACCGTTCCACCGGGGGAGTTGGAAGCACCCGTGACCACCTGGACCGACCAGAACGCCGACCGACCCATCTCGCTCACCGCCCCGAGCGGCATCGACCGCGCCGCCCACCACCGGCTCGACGAGGCCTGGCTCGCCGCGGCATGGAGCCACCCCACGACACGCTGCTTCGTCGTCTCCGGCGGCCAGGTCCTCATCGACGAGACGTCCGACGGCCGGACCGAACTCGTCATGACGCCCTCCTTCGAGGCTCCCCTCACCGAAGCCCACCGCTACTTCCTGGGCACCGACGACGACGGCGTCAGCTACTTCGCCCTCCAGAAGGACGCGCTGCCCGGCCGTATCGACCAGTCCGCCCGCCCCGCGGGCCTGCGCGAGGCCGGACTGCTGCTGTCCCCGCGCGACGCGGGCCTCATGGTGCACGCGGTCGGCCTGGAGAACTGGCAGCGCACCCACCGCTTCTGCTCGCGCTGCGGCGAGCGCACGGTCATCGCCGCCGCCGGCCACATCCGCCGCTGCCCCGCCTGCGGCGCCGAGCACTACCCGCGCACCGACCCCGCGGTGATCATGGCGGTCACGGACGAGGAGGACCGCATCCTGCTCGGCCGTCAGGTGCACTGGCCGGAGGGCCGCTTCTCGACGCTGGCCGGCTTCGTCGAGCCCGGCGAGTCCATCGAGCAGACGGTGCGCCGGGAGGTCTTCGAGGAGGCCGGCATTACCGTCGGCCAGGTCGAGTACGTCGCCAGCCAGCCGTGGCCCTTCCCGTCCAGCCTCATGCTCGGCTTCATGGCCCGCGCCACCTCCACCGTCATCGACGTCGACGGCGACGAGATCCACGAGGCCCGCTGGTTCTCCCGCGACGAACTCGGCGCGGGCTTCGAGTCCGGCGAGGTCCTTCCCCCCTACGGCATCTCCATCGCGGCCCGTCTGATCGAACTCTGGTACGGCAAGCCGCTGCCCATCCGCACCTTCACGTGAGACGTGACACGAAGAGGGCGGCCCCTGAGATCCAGGGGCCGCCCTCTTCGTCATTCCGCCGCTACATACGGCGAGTCATGCGCCGATCTTCTGCTTTACCTGAGCCAGCGAGGGGTTCGTCAGCGTGGAGCCGTCCGGGAACAGCACGGTCGGCACCGTCTGGTTTCCGCCATTCGCCTTCTCCACGAACGCCGCGGACTCCGGGTCCTGCTCGATGTTGATCTCGTTGTACGTGATGCCCTCGCGGTCCATCTGGCTCTTCAACCTGCGGCAGTAGCCGCACCACGTGGTGCTGTACATCGTCACAGTGCCCGGCATGTCTCTCGCGCTCCTTCGGCGACTCGGGGGATGTGGGGTCGCGGAGAGGGAACGCGCGGGGAGGCACCGCCATTCCCGCGAACGGCCCCGGACCGCCGTGACGCCTGCCGAGAGACACTGTGACGCCTGCCGCGGGTGGCTGTGACGCCTGCCGCATTAATACGACTGCTGGTGCCTCCCTGTGGACAACCGGCTCACCAGTCTCCGGTGACCTGGCAGCATGGCTGTGTGACAGCAGCAACGCACTCCACCCTTTTCCCGCAGGTACCGGACTCGGCCGACGCGGTGCTCGAAGGGCTCGACCCCGAGCAGCGCGAGGTGGCCACCGCCCTGCACGGACCGGTGTGCGTGCTGGCCGGAGCCGGTACGGGCAAGACCCGGGCCATCACCCACCGCATCGCCTACGGCGTGCGCGCGGGCATCCTGCAACCCTCCAGCGTCCTCGCCGTCACGTTCACCAACCGCGCCGCCGGCGAGATGCGCGGGCGGCTGCGGATGCTCGGTGCCCAGGGTGTCCAGGCCCGCACCTTTCACTCCGCGGCCCTGCGTCAGCTCCAATACTTCTGGCCGAAAGCGATCGGTGGCTCACTGCCCCGGCTCGTCGATCGCAAGGCCCAGCTCGTCGCCGACGCGGCAGCCTCCTGCCGCATTCGCCTCGACCGCGGCGAGCTGCGGGACACCACCGCGGAGATCGAGTGGTGCAAGGTCACCCAGACCGTCCCCGCCGACTACCAGGCGGCCGCCGCCAAGGCCGGCCGCGAGACCCCCCGCGCGCCCGCCGAGATCGCCCAGCTGTACGCCGCCTACGAGGACCTCAAGCGGGAGCGCGGCGTCATCGACTTCGAGGACGTGCTCCTGCTGACCGTCGCCGTCCTCCAGGATCGGCAGGACATCGCCGAGCAGGTCCGCGCCCAGTACCAGCACTTCGTGGTCGACGAGTACCAGGACGTCAGCCCCCTCCAGCAGCGTCTGCTGGAGCTGTGGCTCGGCGACCGGGACACCCTGTGCGTGGTCGGCGACGCCAGCCAGACGATCTACTCCTTCACCGGAGCGACTCCCGACCACCTCCTCGACTTCCGTACCCGCCACCCGGGGGCCACCGTCGTCAAGCTGGTCCGTGACTACCGTTCCACCCCGCAGGTCGTCCACCTCGCCAACGGTCTGCTGGCCCAGGCCCGCGGCCGGGCCGCCGACCACCGCCTGGAGTTGATCTCCCAGCGCACGCCGGGACCTGAACCCGTCTACACCGAGTACACCGACGAGCCCGCCGAGGCCGAGGGGGCGGCCCGCCGCATCCGCGAGCTGGTCGACGCCGGTGTGCAGCCCGCCGAGATCGCCGTCCTGTTCCGCACCAACGCCCAGTCCGAGACCTACGAACAGGCCCTCGCCGACGCCGGCATCCCCTACCAGCTGCGCGGCGCCGAGCGGTTCTTCGACCGCCCCGAGGTGCGCAAGGCGATCAACGCCCTGCGCGCCGCCGCCCGCTTCGGCGGCAACGACGCCCTCCTCGAGGACGCCGTCGACCTGCCCTCCCAGGTGCGCGCGGTCCTGTCCGGCGAGAACTGGACGCCCCAGCCGCCCGCCGGATCCGGTGCCGTCCGGGAGCGCTGGGAGTCGCTGGCCGCCCTGGTGAACCTGGCGCAGGACTTCACCGCCGCCAGAGCGAGTGCCACGCTCGCCGACCTGGTCGCCGAACTCGACGAGCGCGCGGGCGCCCAGCATGCCCCGACGGTCCAGGGCGTCACTCTGGCCTCCCTGCACTCGGCCAAGGGCCTGGAGTGGGACGTCGTCTTCCTGGTCGGCGTCGCCGAGGGCATGATGCCGATCTCCTACGCGCGCACCGACGAGCAGATCGAGGAGGAGCGCCGCCTGCTCTACGTCGGCGTCACCCGGGCCCGCGAGCGCCTCCACGTCTCATGGGCACTCTGCCGTTCGCCTGGAGGTCGGCCGAACCGCCGTCCCAGCCGGTTCCTCGACGGACTGCGTCCGGGCTCCGGCAGCGCGGCCGGACGCGGTGCCGGCGGCGGTGCCGGAGGCGTCGAGCGCGGCTTCCCGATTGCGGCGGCGGGCGTGGCTGCGGCCGTGCCGCGCCGGACCCAGCGCAGCCCGGCCCGCTGCCGGGTCTGTGGGCGCACCCTGACCGACGCCGGCGAGATGAAGCTGATGCGCTGCGAGGACTGCCCCTCCGACATGGATGAGGGGCTCTACGAGCGGCTGCGGTCCTGGCGCGCGGTCCAGGCACGCCGGGCCGGTCAGCCCGCGTTCTGCGTCTTCACCGACAAGACCTTGATCGCGATCGCCGAGGCCGCCCCCGAGGAACCGGGCGAACTCGCGCGGATCCCGGGCGTCGGCACGCGGAAGCTCAACCGCTACGGAACCGATGTCCTGGCCATCTGCGCAGGCCAGGACCTGGGCGCCGAGGACGAGGACGACTGATCCGAACTCGTCGGAAAAATAGTTTGCGCATGCCCCAGCAATCCCCATAGGTTCTTAGGCACGAGAACAGAGGCCTTCTCGGAGGCCGAGGTTCCGTGCTGTACTTGCATATCCGCCGGACTGGGTTCGATCCCGGTCCCCCGAGACGCCGAGAGGAGGCGATTCCAGTGATCATCATCAACAACAGCTCCGTCAGCACCGCCAAACTGACCGATCGCTCGATCGTCTCCGTGTGCACTCTCGCCGCCTCGAACCTGGGCACCGGTCTGTCCGGCATTCGTGCCGATCGGCCGGCGTCCCTCTCCGTTGCCCCCGCGGGTCTTGTTGTCCGCGAGCGCAGTGAGCGACCGACCGAGGCACTGGAAGCAGCAGTAGCGGCACAGGCGAAGGCCTATGCCTTTACGGCGACCGGTGCCGGAGCCCGGAAGCAGACGACGCAGCACCACCTGATGTGGGCCTTCCGTGGGCCAGAACCCTGGAGTGATCCAGCCTGATCGTCGATCAGGCCGGCGCCTTCAGGGCCGCGGAACCCCACCCGGGATCCGCGGCCCTTCTGTTTGTCCCGACCCGGGACGACAGAGCGAAGGGGCCTCGGGACAAGAAAAGAACCCGGTACCAAGCCGCCACCCGGCCCAACAGGGCCGGAACGACCAGACGAGGAAGACGAACCGTGCAACTCGAAGCGCACGCCCCGTCCGTACCGCCTTCCGAAACGATCCCCCCGCCCGGCCTCACGGAGGACTCCACCTTGACCCCGCTCACGGCGCTCACCGCGCTCGACGACGCCATCGAGAACCTCGGCGTACCCGTCCCCTGCCGCTCCTACGACCCGGAGGTCTTCTTCGCCGAGTCGCCCGCGGACGTGGAGTACGCCAAGTCCCTCTGCCGGACCTGCCCGCTGGTCGAGGCCTGCCTCGCCGGCGCCAAGGAGCGGCGTGAGCCCTGGGGCGTCTGGGGTGGCGAGCTGTTCGTCCAGGGTGTCGTCGTCGCCCGGAAGCGGCCGCGTGGCCGCCCGCGCAAGAACCCGGTCACGGCATGAACACCATCGCAGGAACGATCGACCGTCCCGTCACGCACGACCCCAAGAAGCAGGCCCCGATGAAGCCGTCGACCAGCGAGCCCGCAGGCTCCGCGACCCAAGACGTCACCACCACCGGCGCGAACGACTCGCGTCAGAACAGGACCCGCGAGATGCAACTCATCCCAGAAGCCCTGGCTCGTGCGCATATGCACGACCGGCTGCAGGAGGCCGAGCGGGAACGCCGGGCCATGCGCCTGGTGACCGCTCGCCGGATGCAGCGCCGGGCCGAGCGCGCCTCGCTGCGTGCCCGGCGGGCGCTCGCCATGGCCGTGATGCAGTAGTCCCTTCCACCTGAAGCGGTGGCCTCCCGCAGACAGGGGGAGGCGAAGCTTTCCCCGCGGGGGCCGGTCCGTCCGAACGGACCGGCCCCCGCGCCGCGTCAGGGCACGGAGAGTGACGTGCGACCGAGGCGTGACCGAGGGCGGCCGCACTCGGCCGGGCGGCCGGTCGGCCCCCGGGGTGATCACGCCTCCGCGACCGACTCCTCCACTTCCAGGACCTCGTCCTCCAGGCCCTCGTCGAGGACGAACCCCGGGAGCCACCCCTCCAGTTCCTCCCGCAGCCGGACCGTCGCACCGAGCTGGCACAGCACGCCGATCGTGCTCAGGGTCACCCGGTGTATCAGCAGGTACGCGGGGGGAAGGTTGAGCTGCCTGCCCAACTGGTAAGCGGGGGAGCGCGGGTCGGCGATCCGGGCCGCCTGGCTCCGCATCCAGTCCCGGGTGAACGTGAACTCGTCGACCAGCGCCGGTTCGATGATCGGCAGAAGGTAGTCGAGGACCGCGTCGGGCTCCAGCTCGATGGACTCCTTGACGAAGCCCTCCTCGCGCAGCAGCTCGTAGACCGCGTCCGCCTCGCCGTCGAGGGTCATGCGCAGCGAGGTGCCGATCGGCTCGGGCAGACCGCCGGGGAGCCGGTCGACGGTGCCGAAGTCCAGGACGCCCAGGCGCCAGTCGTCCTCGCCGTCCGGACCGCCGGGCACGAGACGGAAGTTGCCGGGGTGCGGGTCGGCGTGCAGCAGACCGGTGCGGGCCGGCCCGGAGAAGAGGAAACGCGAGAGCAGCTGGCCGGCGCGGTTGCGCTGCTCGGGGGTGCCGCCGGAGATCACCTCGGAGAGGGGCACGCCGTCGATCCACTCGGTGACCAGGACCTGGTCGCACTGGTGGACCACCGCCGGGACCAGGACGTCGGGATCTCCGTCGAACTCCTCCGCATGGGCCTGCTGGGCCTGCGCCTCCAGCCCGTAGTCCAGCTCCTCGGAGACGCGGTCCCGCAGTTCGGTGATCAGCGGCTTGATGTCCATGCCGGGGATGAGGGGACCCAACAGCCGAGCGAAACGGCTGAGTTGATTGAGGTCCGACAGCAGGGCCTCGCCCGCGCCCGGATACTGGACCTTGACCGCGACCTCCCGCCCGTCGTGCCACACGGCCCGGTGCACCTGGCCGATCGACGCGGCCGCGGCCGGTTTGTCGTCGAAGGTGAGGAACAGTTCGGACCAGTCCTCGCCGAGCCGCCCCGCGAGCACGGAGTGCACGGTGCGGGTCGGCATGGGCGGTGCCGCCTCCTGGAGCTTGGTGAGCGCCGCGCGGTAGGGGCCGGCGACCTCCTCGGGCAGCGCCGACTCGAAGACGGACAGGGCCTGTCCGAACTTCATCGCGCCCCCCTTCAACTCGCCGAGGACTTTGAAGAGTTGTTCCGCCGTGCGCTGTTGCAGCTCACGGCCGACGATCTCCGCGGACTCGCCCACGATCCGTTTGCCGAGGCCCCATGTGGCCCGGCCCGCGATGCCGAGCGGGAGCGCGGCGAGTTTGGCGGTCCGGGTGACCGCCTTCCGGGGAAGATCAGACATGCGCCCTCCAGGTCCCAGAGAGCCGCGCCGCGTCTGCCGTACGGCGTAACTCCTTCGAATGCCGTTGCTCCGTCATTGTCGCGCGCGACTCGGTGTCCTCGGAGCGGGTGTGTTCCTCGTTACCTTTCTCGGCTGTCCCGCACAGGCACGCGGGATGCGCCCACACCGGCCGCGGATGCCACTGGAGGGCCGGTACGGAGACCTCCCAGCGCGTGCCCGCGCTGGACGGGAGCATGCCGTCGAGGAAGGCGAGCGCATGGGCCGCCGCCAGCCCCGCGACCGTGGTGGCCAGCGTCAGGTCGCAGGCGCGGACGGCACGGCGCGTCCCGGAGTGCCACTGCGCGACCAGCCGGGGCCACGCCGGGTCCCGGTCGGTGCGCGCCTGGTGCAGGCATCCCGCGCAGGCCGTCTCGCCGGGCAGGACGAGCGGACCGACCACTCCGGTCGCCTCGACGACCCCGGCGTACAGATGCGGTGTGCCCGAGGCGATCAAGGGCTCGGTCTCGGAGGGAGCCGGGGCGTGCACGGACACGTCGTCCCGCGGGGCGAGGATCACCAGGGAGAAACCGGGCACGTCCGCCCCGGCCGGTGAGCGGGTGCTCCTGCGGGGCGGCCGGTCCGGGGCCGCCCGGCGCACCGCACGACGGGCGGACTCGTCCCGGCGCTCACCGATCGCCTCGGCGGGCAGCCCGCCCGGAGAGACGTCCTCCGGCTCCACCACGCCGCCGTCACGGACGTCCACCTCGCCGACCCCCGCGCCCGACAGCAGCGAGGCCAGCACCGCGCCCACCCGGCCCGCACCCCGTACCTGCACCCGCAGCCGGCGTCTGGCGGCCAGGTGCTCGAGGGCCTCGCCCGGTTCCGACGTGGTCAGCGACAGCGACGCGAGGTCCGGGCGCAGCCGGTCCATGACGCCCTTCTTCTCCCGCAGGGCGGCCTCGTCCGGCCCGCCGCCGCGGGAGTCGTCGAGCAGGCCCGCTCGCGCCAGCCGCCGCACCAGCTGATCGACATGTCCGTCCGGCAGGTCCATCCGGCGGCCCTCCTCCCGCAGGAGAGGGAGCCCGCGGGTGCCGTCCAGCAGGTCCAGGAAACTGCCCGTCGCGGTGTCCACCGGGCCGAGCGTCAGCGCGTGCGCCGGGGCCAGCCCGAACTGCACGGTGTTCAGATCACGCCAGCCGCGCCGCAGCGCGGGCTTCACCATCGGATGCATAGAAGGCCCCCGTCAGCCTGGAATCTCCCCGTACGCCGACGGTGCGGGGCCGCCATGGGGCGACCTCGCTCCGCCGACGAGTGCCAGGATGCCCGGCCGCGCCGAAGGGCGCCGAAAGTTGTCCACAGGGACCGGGATTCATCGTACAAATGCGTCGTACGAGGCAAACAGGAGGTGAGAGATCGGAACCGAACCGTCCCGGAGTCGGGACTTCCCGCCTGCGCAGCGGGTAACGTCGGGGCGTGCCCGCCGACCCACTGCACCGCGCCGGAACGCCACAGCGCAGCACGACGAGCCAGCCGCCGAGCGGCTCACGGGCGAGCGCGATCGAGGTCCGCAGGAGCGCCCGCCGACGCCGGACGGTCTCCGCCTACCGCGAGGGCGATCGCACCGTCGTGCTCATCCCTGCCCGGATGTCCGAGGCCGAGGAGCAACGCTGGGTGAGCGTCATGCTCGACAAGCTCGCCGCCCAGGAGAGCCGTCGGCGCGTCCCCGGCGACGCAGAGCTGGCCGGGCACGCCGAGCGGCTGTCGGCGCAGTACCTCGGCGGCCGGGCCCGGCCCACCACGGTCCGCTGGGTCACCAACCAGAACACCCGCTGGGGCTCGTGCACCCCCGCCGAGGGCAGCATCCGCCTCTCGCACCGTCTCAAGGGCATGCCGGAGTACGTGATCGACTACGTGCTCCTCCACGAACTGGCGCACCTGCTCGTGCCCGGCCACGGCCCCGACTTCTGGCGGCTGCTGGAGGCGTATCCGCGCACCGAGCGGGCCCGCGGCTACCTGGAAGGGGTGGTCGCGGCCGAGCGACTGCCCCACCTGCCCGGCGCCGGCGGGGAGTGAGCCCCGCGCGCGTGTCGTCCGGCGGCGTCCCGCGCGGGTTGTGTACCGGGTCTGTACCGACATCGTCCGGTGTCCGAGTTTGCCGTTAGCCTGACGCGACGCACTCGCAATCGGGATGGGGGACGGTCGTTACGCATGCCCAGGGAATTCCAACGCGGCCACAAGACCAGGATCAGTGACCTCACCGCGGGCACGGATCTGTACGTAGGTGTGCAGATCTCCGGCCCCGGTCTGACCTTCGACATCAGCTGTTTCGGCCTCGACGCCGACGAGCGGCTCTCGGACGACCGGTACTTCGTCTTCTTCAACCAGCCGAAGACCCCCGAGGAGTCGGTCCAGCTCCTGGGCGCCCAGGCGGGTGACACGGAGTCCTTCCGCGTCACCCTCGACCGGATCCCGTCGCAGATCCGGAGACTGTCCTTCACCGCGACCCTCGACGGCGCGGGCCAGATGTCGCAGATCGCCCCCGGCTACCTGCGCATCGTCGCGGGCGGCGAGGAGGTGGCCCGCTACTCCTTCGACGGCTCGGAGTTCTCCACCGAGCGCGCAGTGATGCTGGGCGACTTCTACTTCAAGGACGTGTGGCGCTTCGCGGCCGTCGGACAGGGCTTCGACGGCGGCCTGGACGCGCTGCTGAAGAACTTCGGCGGCGAGGTCGCCGAGGAGGAGGCCCCCGCCGCGGCGCCCCAGCCGCAGTCCGGTGCCGCTCCCGGCTTCGCCCCGCCCGCTTTCGGCGCCCCGTCCGCGCCGGCCCCGGCACCCGCCCCGCAGCAGCCGCAGCCCGCGGCACAGGGCTTCGCCCCGCCGGCCGGCCCGCCCCCGGCCGCGACCCCGCCGGTGCACGCCGCGCCGACGATCGTCGCGCCCATGACCCCGCCCGGCGGAGTCCAGATCCCGCCGCCGTCCCCGGCTCCCGCGCCGTACGGCCAGCCCGGCCAGCAGCCGCCGTACGGCCAGCCGCCGCAGCCGCAGCCGTACGGGCAGCCCGGCGCGCCGACCGCCCCGCTGCCCCCCGGCTACGGCCAGCCCCAGGCGCCGCAGGCGCCCACGCCGCCGCCCGGCTACGGGCAGCCGACCCCGCCGCCGGGCTACGGCCAGCAGCCCGCGTTCGGCCAGGCCCCGGGCCAGCAGCCCTACGGCGTGCCGCAGGGCGCTCCCCAGGGCGGCGCCGGTGTGGGCGCGGCCCTCCAGCAGTTCAAGGAGACGCCCACCGGGCAGCGCTGGACGCCGCAGACCCGGAAGCTCATCCGCGTCGACCTCGGCGTCGGAGGCCAGCCCGTGCTCGCCCGGCAGGGCAGCATGGTGCTCTATCAGGGCAAGGTCGACTTCAGCTACAAGGGCGCCGGTTTCGCCGGCCGGATCGTCGGCAACGCGACCG
Organism: Streptomyces sp. NPDC058335; assembly: GCF_042723915.1. Lineage (NCBI taxonomy): Bacteria > Bacillati > Actinomycetota > Actinomycetes > Kitasatosporales > Streptomycetaceae > Streptomyces > Streptomyces sp. NPDC058335. The sequence goes on from NZ_JBHXHX010000025.1 coordinate 25,876, forward strand.
GCCAGGAGATGCAGCTGATGCGCTGCACCGGTCAGGGACAGGTGTTCCTCGCCGAGGACTCCACGATGCTGCACCCCATCGAGCTCCAGGGCGACGGCATCTGCGTCTCCGCGGAGAACGTCCTCGCCTTCGACGAGAGCCTCCAGTACGAGGTCCGCCGCATCGAGGGCCACGGCATCCCCGGCGGCGCGCTCTTCACCATGCAGTTCACGGGTACCGGCACGGTCGTCGTGAAGACGCACGGCACGCCCGTCGTCCTGCCGGTCACGCCGACCACCTTCGCCGACTGCAACGCCGTCGTCGCCTGGTCGGCCGCCGCCCAGGTCGTCGTATCCAGCCAGGTACGCATGCGCCGCAACGCGTATCCGGGCGACACGGGAGAGAGCGTGAACCTCCAGTTCCGGGCCGCTCCCGGAAACTTCATCGTCGTCCAGCCGTACGAGGTCTGAGGGAGCCCGTCATGAACCAGCCGCTCGCGGGCTACGCCCCCGCACCCGTCACCGCCCGCATGGAGAACCACGGCAACCACATGCTGAAGGTGGCCCTCCAGACCGGAAACGACCTCCTCGCGCGCGTGGGCTCGATGGTCGCCTACGAGGGCTTCATCCAGTACGAGCCCAACCCGCCGGCCGTGCGCCAGATCGCGCGCGACTGGATGACCGGCGAGGGCGCGCCCCTGATGAAGTGCTCCGGCGACGGCCTGCTCTACCTCGCCGACTACGGCGCGAACGTCGTCGTGATCAACCTCAACGGCGACGGCATCTCCGTCAACGCCACCAACCTGCTCGCCTTCGACGCCCACCTCACCTGGGGTGTCGAGCGGGTCAAGGGGCTGGCGAAGTTCGCCGGGCAGGGCCTGTGGAACACCAAGATCTCCGGGCAGGGCTGGGTCGCGCTGACCTCCCGGGGCAAGCCGATCGTCGTCGACTGCGGCGGCGGTGAGAACGAGACCTACGTCGACCCGGACGCGCTCGTCGCCTGGTCCCCGAACCTCAAGGTCAAGGGCAAGCGCAGCTTCAAGGCGCAGTCGCTGCTCGGCCGGGGCAGCGGCGAGGCCTACCAGATGGCCTTCTCCGGTGAGGGCATCGTCGTCGTCCAGCCCAGCGAGGACAGCACCGACCGCCTTCGGGTCCGGGGCTGAGGGGGAGCCAGAGTCACATGCAGAGCCCGCTTTTCGCCCACAACGACCAGCAGACCCAGGAACGCTGGAGCCTCCAGAACAAGCAGATGCTCCGCGTCGCCCTGGAAGGCCACGACGACATCCTCGCCCGCAAGGGCACGATGGTCGCCTACCAGGGACTCGTCGAGTTCGACGCCGAGTTCCAGAGCAACAGCCAGTCACGCGCGCGTGCGCGCACCGGTGAGGGCCTGGACCTGATGCGCTGCCACGGGCAGGGCATCGTGTACCTCGCCAACCTCGCCCAGCACATCCATGTGGTCGAGGTCGACCACGAGGGACTGACCGTCGACAGCAGCTACGTCCTCGCCATGGACTCCGGGCTGCACCACGAGGTCATCGCCGTCGACAGCCTCTACGGCATCTCCGGCTCCGGGAAGTACCAGCTCAACATCACCGGCAGCGGACGGGTCGCCCTGATGACCTCGGGCGCGCCCCTGATGCTTCAGGTCACGCCCGACAAGTACGTCAACTGCGACGCCGACGCCATCGTCGCCTGGTCCACCGGGCTGCGGGTGCAGATGCAGGCGCAGACGCACTCCTCCGGGGTGTGGCGGCGACGCGGCAACACCGGCGAGGGCTGGGAGCTGAGCTTCATGGGCAGCGGCTTCGCACTCGTCCAGCCGAGTGAACTGCTCCCGCCGCAGGGTGCCCAGATCGGCTCCGGCCTCGCCGCTCAGTACGGCATGGGCCAGCAGGGGGCTCGGGCGCAGAACCAGGGCAATGCCTGGAGCTGACCGTCCGGAAAGCAGACGTAAGGGGCGACCGCCTACAGGGTCGCCCCTTACGCGTTCCCCCTCACAGGCGCGCCCGCGTCGCCTCCAGCAGACGCACGACCGACTCGTCCGCCACCTCCGCGACCGCTTCGTAGGGGAACCAGCGCAGGTCGAGGGACTCCTCGCTGATCGCCTGGGTGGAGCCGGGCGGGGCCACGGCCGCGTACTGGACGTCGAGATGCCAGTGGCAGGGGGCCGGGATCGGGTGGCGGTCCAGTCGGACCGGGCCGCCCAGCAGCGTCAGGCCGGGGATGCCGGACTCCTCGGTGGCCTCGCGCAGGGCGGCCGCCGCCAGGGAGACGTCCTGCGGCTCGCAGTGGCCGCCCATCTGGAGCCACATCCGCAGCTTCCTGTGCAGGGTCAGCAGCACCCGCCCCTGGTCGGGATCGATCACCAGGGCGCTCGCCGTGAGATGCCCGGCCTCGCAGGCCTTCCACATGCCGTCCGGGTGCGCCGCCAGGTGATCGAGGTAGATCTGGCGCAGCTCTGCTTGGCCCTCGTACGCCTTCAGTACGAGAACCGCGTCGTCGTGCAGGCTCACTCGGCGCTGCCGCCCTTGCCGCCGCCCTTGCCCTCGTCGGCGTCGTCGTCCTTGCTCGGACTCGGCCTCTCACCGGATCCCGCGCCGCCGCTCGCCGCCTCGCCGAGCATCTTGTCCCACTCGGAGAAGTCCATGTGCTCGCGGTGCACGAAGCCGTCCGGGTCGTCCAGGTCGGCGGCCGTCGGCAGCATGTCCGGGTGGGCCCACAGCGCGTCACGGCCGTCCACCCCGCGCGCGTCCGTCAGTGAGGCCCACAGCCGGGACGCGTCCCGCAGACGGCGCGGGCGCAGCTCGAGACCGATCAGGGTCGCGAAGGTCTGCTCCGCCGGACCGCCCGTGGCACGTCGGCGGCGCAGGGTTTCGCGCAGGGCGTCCGCGGACGACAGACGCGGCTTGGCGGCCGCGTGCACGACCGCGTCGACCCAGCCCTCCACGAGTGCCAGCGCCGTCTCCAGACGGGCCAGGGCGGCCTTCTGCTCCGGGGTGTCCTCCGGCTGGAACATGCCCTGCTGAAGGGCGTCCTGAAGCTGCTCGGGGTTCTGCGGGTCGAACTGGCCGACCACGTCCTCCAGCTTGGCCGTGTCCACCTTGATCCCGCGCGCGTAGCCGTCGACCGCGCCGAACAGGTGCGAGCGCAGCCACGGCACATGCGCGAAGAGGCGCTGGTGGGCGGCCTCGCGCAGGGCGAGGTAGAGCCGCACCTCCTCCTTGGGGACGCCCAGGTCCTTGCCGAACGACTCGATGTTCAGCGGGAGCAGCGCGGCCCTGCCTGCCGGGCCGAGCGGCAGGCCGATGTCGGTCGAACCGACGACCTCGCCCGCGAGCACCCCGACGGCCTGCCCGATCTGCGAGCCGAACATGGCGCCGCCCATCGAGCGCATCATGCCGATCAGCGGGCCTGCCATGGCCTGCATCTCCTCCGGCAGGACCTCGCCCATGGCCGCGCCGACACGCTCGGCGACCGGGTCGACCAGCTCCTTCCACGCGGGCAGGGTCGCCTCGACCCACTCCGCGCGCGACCACGCCACGGCCGTGCCGGCGCCGGACGGCAGGGACGTCGCGTCGTCCAGCCACAGGTCGGCCAGGCGGACGGCCTCCTGCACCGCGGTGCGGTCCGCGGGACCGATGCTCGCGTCCTTGACGCCGTCGGAGGTGCCCTGGGAGACCGTCTGGCGGGCGATCTGCTTGGCCATGTCCCAGTTCACCGGGCCACCCTCGTAGGAGAGCATCTGGCCCAGCTGCTGGAACGCGGCGCCCAGGTCGGTGGGGTTCAGCGAGCCGAACATGGCGGCGAGCGGATTGTCCGCGCCGGGGCCGCCGAAGCCTCCGGCGCCGGGCAGCCCGCCGAAGCCGAACGGGTTGGCCGGTCCCTGACCACCGCCGCTCTGCGGGTCCTTCTTCTTGCCCTCGTCGCCGTCGTCCGGCTCCTCCGGCGGAAGGCCGAATCCGAATGGGGTGTCACTCACGGGGTTCCTCGGCTGGTAAGGCCACCGGCTCTCGTCCGGTGGCGCGGCTGCCCTGCAACACCACCCAGCGTAGACACCTGGGCCCGATCGGGCCTCGGTGCTTCGCCGACTCGCGGCCTGCGGCAGGATGGATGCCACCTGGTACGAACGCGTCACTCGCGCCCGTATGGAAAACAACCGCTGGAGACACCTGGTGAGTTCCCCAGATCCGCAGGTTCGCGCAGCGCGAAACCCCTCAACCCCGGGCGGGCCGCGCGGCCCCGTCGTCGCCGTCACCGGCGCCGCGACCGGGGTGGGCGCGCTGCTGACCGAGCGGCTCGCCACGTCCGACGAGATCAAGCAGGTCATCGCCATCGACGAACGGCGGGGCGAGTGCGATGCGGCACAGTGGCACATCCTCGACGTCCGCGATCCGGCGATCGCCGAGAAATTGCGCGGCGCGGACGTTGTCGTCCATCTGGCGCTCGATCTCGACCTGGGGAGCGAAGCCGCCGCCCGAACGGCCTACAACGTGCGCGGGACCCAGACGGTCCTGACCGCCGCCGCGGCCGCCGGGGTGCACCGCGTGGTCCTGTGCACCTCCGCGATGGTCTACGGGGCGCTGCCGGACAACGAGCTGCCCCTGTCGGAGGACGCGGAGCTGAAGGCCACGGCGGAGGCGACCGGCGTGGGGGACCTGCTGGAGATCGAGCGGCTCGCGCGGCGCGCCCCGCGCGCGCATCCGGGGCTCAACGTCACCGTGGTGCGGCCGGCGGTACTGGTGGGCGGCACGGACACCGCGCTGACCCGCTACTTCGAGTCGCCCCGGCTGCTGGTCGTCGCCGGGTCGCGGCCGGTCTGGCAGTTCTGCCATGTCGAGGACCTGTGCGGGGCGCTGGAGTACGCCGTCCTGGAGAAGGTCGACGGGGAACTCGCCGTCGGCTGCGACGGGTGGCTGGAGCAGGAGGAGGTCGAGGAGCTGAGCGGGATCCGGCGGATGGAACTGCCGTCGGCGGTCGCGCTCGGCGCGGCGGCCCGGCTGCACCGGATCGGGCTCACGCCGTCCCCGGCGGGGGACCTGGCCTACACGATGTACCCGTGGGTGGTCAGCGGGAGCCGGCTGCATGACGCCGGGTGGCGGCCTCGGTGGACCAATGAGGAAGTGCTCGCGGAGTTGCTGGAGGAGGTCGCCGGACGGCACACCGTCGCCGGGCGGCGGCTGGGGCGGAAGGACGCGACGGCTGCGGGCGCCGCGGGGGCGACGGTGGCTCTGCTGGGCGCTGCCGCTGTGGTGCGCCGGGCCCGCAAGGCACGGCGGCGGTAGCGGGGCGTGGTGGGGGGCCCTCCTGGGGTCGCCCCGCCGCCCCTTCCCGTCCCTGGAGGCTGCGCGCCCCCGGACGGGCTGGGGTGTCCCCTGTAGGAGGCTCCAAGCCCGCACGCGTGCGTGCCGGGTGATCCCGGTCTTCCCGCTTGTCGTCGTGGTGCGGCACGATTGAGCCATGGCACCCAGTAACGATCACCCCGGTGAGCAGGCCGCGCAGGATCCCGTCAAGCTGATCGCGATCAGGGACAGCGCGCTGTCCCTGGACGAGGTCTTCCGGGCCGTGGGGGACGACGCGGCCGGCGGGACGGCCCTGTTCGTGGGGACCGTGCGCAATCACGACGGCGGCGCCGACGTGGACAACCTCGGCTACTCCAGTCATCCCAGTGCCGAGGCGGAGATGCGGCGGGTCGCGGAGAAGGTCGTCGCCGAGTACCCGGTGCGGGCGCTCGCGGCCGTGCACCGCGTGGGAGACCTGAGGGTCGGCGACCTGGCCGTCGTCGTCGCCGTGTCCTGTCCGCACCGCGGCGAGGCGTTCGAGGCGTGCCGCAAGCTGATCGACGACCTCAAGCACGAGGTGCCCATCTGGAAGCACCAGAAGTTCTCCGACGGCACCGAGGAATGGGTCGGGGCCTGCTGAACCCCACCTGTCCGGTTGCGTGACCGCACCCCTGGCCTGAGCGTTGTCAGTGCGGATGGTTAATCTGCTGATCAGTCAGGTGCGGTCGCACATGGGGTTGGGAGGTCGGTATGGGGGCGCTCGCCTGGTTGCTGATTCCGCTGGTGGCCGCGATCGGTGCCGGGCTGTGGGGCAGTTGGGCCGCCCGCACCCGCAAGGCCCGCGGCGACGGTCCCGAGCTGGACGGTTACGCCCGCTTCCGCGCGGCCATGGAGAGGTCCCACTCGGGCACCTGAGGGCGGTGACCCGGGCGGTGGCCCTGACGGTGCGCTGACAGAACCGTCCCGTACTGTCGAGTCATGCCACGCCGCACCGCGACGATGCTCGCCTCCACCCTGATGCTGATCGCGCTCCTGTGCGCGGGAGTGCTCATCCCCGTGCCGTACGCGGAGATGTCCCCGGGTCCGACGGTGAACACCCTCGGGGAGCACGGGGGCGAGCCGGTGCTCCAGATCACCGGGCGCAAGACCTACCCGGCCGACGGCCACCTCAACATGACGACCGTCCGGGTCACCAGCGCCGACTACCGGATGAACCTGGTCGAGGCCGTCTACGGCTGGCTCGCGCACGACAACAAGGTCGTACCGCACGACACGCTCTACCCGGACGGCAAGACCGAGGAGCAGTCCACCCAGGAGAACGCCGAGGAGTTCAGTCAGTCCCAGGAGAGCGCCAAGGTCGCCGCCCTGAAGGAACTGGACGTCCCGGTGCAGTCCTGGGTGATCGTCTCCACCGTCGTGAAGGGCTCGCCCGCCGAGGGCCGGCTGCACGCCGGAGACGTGATCAAGGACGTGGACGGTACGACGGTGAAGGACCCCTCCGACGTCGCCAAGCTGGTGACGAAGCACAAGCCCGGCGAGGACGTCGTCTTCACCATCGTGCCGGCGAAGGACCAGGCCGCCGCCGAGAAGGACAACAAGACGGCGACCAGGACGCAGAAGATCACGATCACCACCGCGGCCTCCGACGACACCGGCGAGAAGCGGGCCATCGTCGGGATCTCCGCAGGCACCGACCACACGTTCCCGTTCACCATCGACATCAAGCTCGCCGATGTCGGCGGCCCGAGCGCCGGCCTGATGTTCGCGCTCGGCATCTACGACAAGCTCACCCCGGGCAGTCTGACCGGCGGCAAGTTCGTCGCCGGCACCGGCACCATCGACGACGACGGCAAGGTCGGCCCGATCGGCGGCATCGAGATGAAGACCGTCGGCGCACGCGACAAGGGCGCCCAGTACTTCCTGACGCCCGCCGACAACTGCGCCTCCGCCGCCGAGGACACCCCCAGCGGGCTCACGCTCGTCAAGGTGAACACGATCGACGACGCCCTCGGCGCCCTGAAGGACATCCGCAGCGGCGACACCGCCGACCTGCCGAAGTGCACGGCCGGCCAGACCGCGAGGTGACGCGGCGAGGCTACTCCTCGAACGTCGCCGACAGGGCCTCCGCGAGGCCCGGGACCAGCTCCGAACCGGTGAGGACCTCCGTCGGGGAGTCCTTCTGGCGCAGCCGAAGGGCCGAGTCACGGGCGCCGTTCCGCAGGACCGCCACGGTCATCCGGACCTCCTGACGGTCCGGGTGCTCGGCCACCCACTGCGTCAGCTTCGCCTCGCTCAGCCCCTGCGGGACCTGGGCCTCGGCGGACGGGGGCAGCATCAGACGCTCCACGGTCAGCGCACAGCCGACCACCGCGTCGGGCCAGGCGATCGTGGCGAGGAACTCGTCGAGCGGCTTGTCCGTTGGCACTTCATCCTGCTCGATCGGGGTGAGACCGGTGGTCTCGGGCGCATCCGCCAGGCCGAGCTGGGCGGCGAGGCCGGGTTCCTGAGTCCGCAGACGCGCGGTGTCGACGAGGGCGAAAAGGCGGGCGGGCTGGTCCCAGCCGAGGCCGGAGGCGTACTCGTCGATCTCGAGTACGGCCCGGGTGAGCGGGCTCGCCGCCATGGGAGTGTTGGACATGGTCACAATCCTGCCTCGTTCAGGGCCGGAATCGGGAACCGAGTAAACGGTGAGTAAGTTGCATAGGTGTGGACCCGCGATCACGGGGGGCCACGGAGGGTCCACGAAGACGCGGACCTGACGGATCAACAGCGAACTTCGGGGTGCGAACCTTGGCTTTCCAGATGCCGGACCGCGGCGGAGGCCCGACCGGGCCACGGATCAGAGTGGGCCGCCCGTCCCGGCGTGTCCGCACTCTGCTCATGACACTGGGCGTGCTTGCCGTCCTGGGCATGGCGTTCACCATGTTCGCAGGGTTCTGGACGGACTGGCTCTGGTACCGGTCGGTGAACTACTCCTCGGTGTTCACGACCACCTTGTCGACCAAGATCGGCCTCTTCTTCGTCTTCGGTCTGCTCATGGCCCTCGCGGTCGGGTTCAACCTGTGGCTGGCCCACCGGCTGCGGCCGCCGCTGAGCGCCATGTCGATGGAGCAGCAGAGCCTCGACCGGTACCGCATGGGCATCGCGCCCTACAAGAAGTGGCTGCTGCTCGGGATCACCGCCCTCGTCGGGCTGATCGCCGGCGCCTCGGCGTCGGGGCAGTGGCGGACCTGGCTGATGTGGGTCAACGGCGTGTCCTTCGGACAGAAGGACCCGCAGTTCCACCTCGACGTGTCCTTCTACGCCTTCGACCTGCCCTGGTACCGGTTCCTGCTCGGCTTCGGCTTCGCCGCCACGATTCTCTCCCTGATCGCCGCCGCGCTCACCCACTACCTGTACGGCGGGCTGCGCGTCACCAGCCCCGGCGCGCGCGCCACGGCCGCGGCCACCGGACACCTGTCGGTGCTGCTCGGCATCTTCGTCGCGCTGAAGGCGGTCGCCTACTGGCTCGACCGGTACGGCCTGGCCGTGAAGTCCAGCGACTTCAAGGCCACCGACAACTGGACCGGCCTGCGCTACGTCGACGCCAACGCCTACCTGCCGGCCAAGACGATCCTGTTCTGCATCGCGGTCATCTGTGCCCTGCTGTTCTTCGCCACCCTGTGGCGGCGCACCTGGCAGCTGCCCGTCATCGGCTTCGGCCTGATGGTGCTCTCCGCGATCCTGATCGGCGGTCTGTACCCGGCGATCGTCCAGAAGTTCCAGGTCCAGCCGAACGAGCAGGCCAAGGAAGCGCCGTACGTCGAGAAGAACCTCAAGGCGACGCGTGAGGCCTACGGCATCGAGGGCGCCCAGGTCACCGACTACTCGGGGACGAGCAAGACCGAGGACAAGACGACGCTGCGCGACGACGTGGCGGCCGCGGCGAGCATCCGTGTCCTGGACCCGAACATCGTCTCGCCGACCTTCCAGCAGCTCCAGCAGATCCGGAAGTACTACGCCTTCCCGACCAACCTGGACGTGGACCGTTACAACGTGAACGGCCAGGACCAGGACACGGTCATCGGTCTGCGCGAGCTGAACCTCGCGGGCGTGGACAAGCAGAACTGGATCAACAACCACTTCCGCTACACCCACGGCTACGGCGTGGTCGCCGCCAAGGGCACCACCGCCGACACCGACGGTCGCCCTGCCTTCACCGAGTCCAACCTGCCGTCGGAGGGCGTGCTCGGGAAGTACGAGCAGCGGATCTACTACGGCGAGAAGACGACCACGTACTCGATCGTCGGCGGTCCCCAGAAGGAGATCGACTACTCCGACGACCAGGGCGAGAAGACCACCAGCTACACCGGCAAGAGCGGGGTCAACCTCTCCAACCCGGTCAACCGGGCCGCCTACGCGGTGGCGTTCGGCGAACCGCAGATCATGTACTCCGGCGCGATCGGCGAGGGTTCGAGGATCCTCTACAACCGCACGCCCAAGGATCGCGTCGAGGCGGTAGCCCCGTGGCTGACCATCGACGGCGACGCCTACCCGGCGGTCGTGGGCGACAAGGTCCAGTGGATCGTCGACGCGTACACGACCACCAACGGCTATCCGTACGCCTCGCGTACGACCCTCGGCGACACGACGGCCGACTCGCTGACCGCCACCAACAACAACCGTGCGGTGGTGGCCCAGCAGAACCAGGTCAACTACATCCGCAACTCGGTGAAGGCGACCGTCGACGCGTACACCGGCGAGGTCAAGCTCTACCAGTGGGACACCCAGGACCCGGTCCTGAAGACCTGGATGAAGGCCTTCCCCGGCACGGTGGAGAAGAAGTCGGAGATCTCCGGCGACCTGATGGCCCATCTCCGGTACCCGCAGGACCTGTTCAAGGTGCAGCGCGAGCTGCTCACCCGCTACCACGTGAAGGACGCGACGACGTTCCTCAGCGGCAGCGAGGTGTGGCAGGTGCCGAACGACCCGACCAACCAGTCGAACGACGCGGTGCCGCCGTACTACCTGAGCATGAAGATGCCCGACCAGAAGGCGCAGGCGTTCTCGCTGACGACGACGTTCACGCCCAACGGCCGTGACAACCTCAGCGCGTTCATGTCGGTCGACTCCGAGGCCGGCACGTCCGGCTACGGCAAGATCAGAGTTCTGAAGCTGCCGACCAGCACAACCGTCGACGGACCCAAACAGGTGCAGAGCCAGTTCAACTCCGAACAGGACATCGCCGAGTCCATCAGATTGCTGAAGGGCGGCGACTCGGAGGTCGAGTACGGCAACCTGCTGACGGTGCCGCTCGACGGAGGGCTGCTCTACGTGGAGCCGGTCTACGTCCGCGGTGGCGGACTCAAGTACCCGCTGCTGCGCAAGGTGTTGGTGTCCTACGGCGGCATCACCGCCTTCGAGGACTCCCTCGACGAGGCCCTCAACAAGGTCTTCGGCGCGGAGGGTGCGACACCGAAGCCACCCGCGGACGACGGTGACACCACCACCCCGCCACCGGCGACCGGCAACGCGACCGTCCAGGAAGCGTTGAAGGACGCCCAGGAGGCCTTCACGGCGGGCCAGGAGGCCCTCAAGAAGCCCGACTGGGAGGCGTACGCCAAGGCGCAGGCGGAGCTGGAGGCCGCGCTGAAGCGGGCCGAGGACGCGCAGGCCGCGGCGGACAAGAACGGCGGGAGCAGCCCGAGCCCGAGCAGTTCGCCGAGCGCGAGCGCCAAGCCGGGGACCACCGCCAGTCCCAAGCCGAGTCCGAGCGGCAGTCCCAGCGGCTGATCAAGAGCCACCCCGCGTCGTGGTACGGTTGTGGAACACGACGCGGGGTGGAGCAGCTCGGTAGCTCGCTGGGCTCATAACCCAGAGGTCGCAGGTTCAAATCCTGTCCCCGCTACTCCAGGCGAAGGCCCGGATCCTGAAAAGGATCCGGGCCTTCGTGGTGTGCGAACGCATGTGCCCGGATCGGGATCGTCGTGCCGCCGTGGGGAGTTGGGGCATCTGTGTTTGACTTGTCTCTCTGTGGGCATGTCGACAAAACGCTGAAGTGACCTTACGGGCTGCGGTATACCAGGTGTACCCGGGTTGCAGGTGGTGCGACGATGGACGTTATGGGGGACAAGGCAACTCTGTTCGAGACAGGGCGATTTGTGCAGCCTTCCGGTACGGAAGCGACCCCGGAAGAGACTCCGTACGAGACCGCGTACGAGACCGCGGAGGAGACTCCGGGCATGGGCCGGGACGAGAGCCGGGACGAGACGGGGGAGGCGGTCGAGGAAGCGCGCCGACGGCTCGCCGCCGAGTCCGGCGACGTCGAGGCGATGAGCGTCCTCGGGGCCCTGTTGCTGCGCCGCGGCGATCTCGACGCGGCCGAACCCCATCTGCGCGCCGCCACCACGGCGGGCGACCGTGCCGCCGCCAACAACCTGGGCGTCCTCCTCCACCAGCGCGGCTACCCCGACGAGGCCGCCGGCTGGTGGCGGGTCGCCGCCGTCGCCGGCTCCGCGCCCGCCGCCCACGCGCTGGGCCGTCACCACCGCGAGCGCGGCGACGAACCCGCCGCCGAGTACTGGCTGCGCCAGGCCGCCGAACAGGGACACGTCCTGGGCGCCTACGCCCTCGCCGACCTGCTGGAGCACCGGGGGGACCACCCGGGCGCCGAGCGGTGGATGCGGGCCGCCGCCGAACGCGGGCACCGGGAGGCGGCGTACCGGCTGGCGCGGGCACTCGACCGCAGGGAGCCGCTCTTCGGCGACCGGCAGAGGAACGCCGCGGACAACGGTGTCGCGGTGCCGGCGGAGGCCGAGCAGTGGTACCGGCAGGCCGCCGCGCGCGGGCACCGGCGGGCCGCACTGCACCTCGGGGCCATCCTGGAGCGGCGCGGCGAGCTGAAGGAGGCCGGGCGCTGGTACCTGACGTCCGCCAAGGACGGCGAGCCCCGGGCCGCCTGCGCGCTCGGTTTCCTGCTGCGCGACGCCGGCGACACCGAGAACGCCGCCGTGTGGTGGCTGCGCGCCGCCCAGGACGGCGACGGCAACGCGGCGAACGCGCTGGGCGCTCTCTACGCCGAGCGCAACCAGACCCAGACCGCCGAGCGCTGGTACCGGGCGGCCATGGACGCCGGGGACGACAACGGCGCCTACAACCTCGCCCTGCTCTGCGCCGAGCAGGGCCGCACAGCACAGGCCGAGCAGTGGTACCGGCGCGCCGCGTACGCCGGGCACCGCGAGGCGGCCAACGCGCTGGCCGTCCTGCTGCTCCAGGTCGGGGACGCGGCCGGGGCCGAGCCCTGGTTCTCCAAGGCCGCGGAGGCGGGCAGCGTCGACGCCGCCTTCAACCTCGGGATCCTGTTCGCGGGCCGTCGCGAGGACGCGGTCGCGCTGCGCTGGTACGAGCGGGCGGCGGCGGCCGGACACACCGAGGCGGCGCTCCAGGTCGGCATCGCCCGGCTCCGGGAGGGCGACGAGCAGGCCGCCGAACGGCATCTGCGGTGCGCCGCGGGCGGGGGCAGCGCGGAGGCGGCGTACCGGCTGGCCGCCGTGCTCGACGCCCGTCGGCCGCCCCAGCCGGCGCACGAGCTGGGTGAGACCGTGCACGAGAAGACCGAATGCGAGGAGTGGTACGAGCGCGCGGCGACCCAGGGGCACCGGCGGGCGCAGGTGCGGGTCGGGATGCTGGCCGCCGCGCGCGGTGATGTGGTGCAGGCGGCGCGGTGGTACCGCACGGCCGCGGAGGCCGGGTCGCGCAACGGCGCCTTCAACCTCGGGCTGCTGCTCGCGCGGGAGGGCAGCGAGCCCGAGGCGGCCGTGTGGTGGACGCGCGCGGCCGACGCGGGGCACGGGCGGGCGGCGTTGCGGCTGGCCCTTGTCTACGCGCGTCGTGGAGAGCTGGCGGAAGGGCAGCGCTGGGCGGACCGGGCGGTGTCGCTCGGGCCGGGCGAGGTGGCGGAGCGGGCTGCGCGGTTGCGGGACGCTCTGCGGGAGGAACTGTCGGCGTGAGCCTGGCCGGCGGCTGTGCGGTTGACGGGGTGGCCTTCACCTTGGTTGAGGGTTGACGCCGGTGCCCGTATGGGTATCGCCCCCGCCGCCCCTCCCTTGCCGTCTCTGGGGGCTGCCGCCCTCAGACCCCGGCTGTCGGCCTGAACGGCCTGGTCCTCCAACTCCTCCGGAGGGGCTGGGGAGGCCTGACCTGCGATGACTGGGGGCGGCTATTGATTTGCTTCTTTCCGCCCCCGTGACGTAATGTTGCATTCAACGGCGCGGGGTGGAGCAGCTCGGTAGCTCGCTGGGCTCATAACCCAGAGGTCGCAGGTTCAAATCCTGTCCCCGCTACTGAAGGTCGAGGGTCGGAATCCGAAAGGGTTCCGACCCTCGACTCATTTCCAGGCAGGTACAAGAGCCCAAGACCCCAGGCAGTACGAAGCCCCGGCGTCCAGGACGGACGCCGGGGCTTCGGTGTTGCGTGGGTTACGCCGCCGCGCAGTTCGGGCAGACGCCGCGGTACGTCACTTCGACGCCCGAGACCGTGAAGCCGAAGCGCTCCGTGTCCGGAAGGTCGGCCAGCGGGTTGCCGCCCGGGTGGACGTCGCGGATCGCGCCGCACTGGGCGCAGACCAGGTGGTGGTGCGGCCGGTGCGCGTTCGGGTCGTACCGCTTGGCGCGCTTGTCGGTGGCGACCTCGAGCACCTCGCCGAGGGAGACCAGCTCACCGAGCGTGTTGTAGACGGTCGCCCGGGAGATCTCGGGCAGCTTGGCGACGGCCCGCGCATGGACCTCGTCGGCCGTCAGATGGACGTGTTCGCCGTCGAGCACCTCGGCCACGACGCGCCTCTGCGCGGTCATCCGCCATCCGCGTCCGCGCAGCCGTTCCAGAAGGTCACTCATGAGCACCAGCCTAACAGCAGAGGGGGTCGAGTCCCGAACAGGTGTGACTTTGGAGCCTCACTTGACTTAGACAATGTCCATTGTAGGATCGAGACTGGTTTTAGCCAAGAGACAGGAATGGTCGGGAATGACCCAGGAGGCGTACGTGTCGCAGGGACCGCTCACTACGGAGGCCGGCGCGCCGGTGGCCGACAACCAGAACAGCGAGACCGCGGGCATCGGCGGCCCTGTTCTCGTCCAGGACCAGCTGCTTCTGGAGAAGCTGGCGCACTTCAACCGTGAGCGCATCCCGGAGCGGGTCGTGCACGCCCGCGGCGCCGGCGCCTACGGCACGTTCACGGTGACCGCCGATGTCACGCCGTACACCCGGGCGGCGTTCCTCTCCACGGTCGGCAAGCAGACGGAGACGTTTCTGCGGTTCTCGACCGTGGCGGGCAACCTCGGTGCCGCGGACGCCGTCCGTGACCCGCGTGGCTTCGCGCTGAAGTTCTACACCGAGGAGGGCAACTACGACCTCGTCGGCAACAACACTCCGGTGTTCTTCATCAAGGACGCCATCAAGTTCCCCGACTTCATCCACACCCAGAAGCGCGACCCGTACACGGGCTCGCAGGAGGCGGACAACGTCTGGGACTTCTGGGGGCTCAGCCCCGAGAGCACCCACCAGGTGACCTGGCTGTTCGGCGACCGCGGCATCCCGGCGAGCTACCGCCACATGGACGGCTTCGGCTCGCACACCTACCAGTGGAACAACGAGGCCGGCGAGGCCTTCTGGGTCAAGTACCACTTCAAGACCGACCAGGGCATCAAGAACCTCACCCAGGCCGAGGCCAACCGGCTCGCCGGTGAGGACCCCGACTCCCACCAGCGGGACCTGCGCGAGGCCATCGAGCGCGGTGAGTACCCGACCTGGACCGTGGGCGTGCAGATCATGCCGGTGTCGGACGCGGCGACGTACCGCTTCAACCCGTTCGACCTCACCAAGGTGTGGCCGCACGCGGACTACCCGGTGATCGAGTTCGGCAGGCTGGAGCTCAACCGCAACCCGGAGAACGTCTTCGCCGAGGTCGAGCAGTCGATCTTCTCCCCGGCGCACTTCGTGCCCGGCATCGGCCCCTCGCCCGACAAGATGCTCCAGGGCCGCCTCTTCGCCTACGGCGACGCCCACCGGTACCGCGTCGGCATCAACGCCGACCACCTGCCGGTGAACCGCCCGCACGCCACGGCGGCGCGCACCCAGGCGCGGGACGGCTTCCTGTACGACGGCCGCCACGGCGGGGCGAAGAACTACGAGCCGAACAGCTTCGGCGGACCCTTCCAGACCGACCGTCCGCTGTGGTCCGCCACCGCCGTGACCGGCGGCACGGGCAACCACCCGGCGCCCGTCCACGCCGAGGACGACGACTTCGTGCAGGCGGGCAACCTCTACCGGCTGATGTCGGAGGACGAGAAGGACCGCCTGATCGGCAACCTGGCGGGCTTCATCGCCAAGGTCTCCCGCGACGACATCGTCGAGCGGGCGATCGACAACTTCCGTCGGGCCGACGGAGACTACGGCAAGCGGCTGGAGGCCGCGGTCCAAGCCCTGCGCGGCTGATATTCCAGCACTGGACCGCTTGTCGTGAGCGGACGGGCCGGATTCCCCCTCGGGGAGTCCGGCCCGTCCGCGCTCACAGGGCGGGCGCGGGCTGCCGTAGAGGTGCCCAGCAGCGGATGATGTCGCGGACGGAGACGATGCCGGCGGCCTCCTCGCGGTCCAGGACGACGAGATGCCGGAAACCGCCGTGCGCCATGGCCGCGGCCGCCTCCTCCAGGGTCCAGGTCGGGGCGGCGAAGACCACGTCGTTGGTGGTGTGGGCGTGGGTGCGTTCCGTGTCCGGGTCCTGGCCCAGCGCCACGGAGTTGAGGATGTCCCGCTCGGTGAGGATGCCGATGCCGCCGGCGTCCGGGTCGAGGACCAGGGCCGCGCCGACACGGCGTGCGGACATCAGGGCGGCGGCCTGCCGGAGGGTGTGTGCGGGGCCGATGGTGAGGACCACCGTGCTCATGGCGTCGCGGACGAGCATGGGCTGAGCACCTCCTACGAATCCGTTAGTTCAAGGATTCACAAATGCACAAGTGGGGGGTGCCGTCAGCGTGGCAGGTAAAGCGGGGGTCAACAAGAGGGCGCGCGCGTCCAATTGAGGGCGCGCGCGCTCATTTGTATCGGTCAGTTGCGCTCGTTGAGATAGCCCAGCAGCTCGTCGTGGAGCAGGCCGTTCGACGCGGCCGCGTTACCGCTGTGCGGGCCGGGGCGGCCGTCCAGACCCGTGAAGGTGCCGCCGGCCTCCGTCACGACGATCGCGGTGGCCGCCATGTCCCAGAGCGACAGCTCGGGTTCGGCGCAGAGGTCGACCGAGCCCTCGGCGACCATCATGTACGGCCAGAAATCGCCGTACGCGCGCGTGCGCCACACCTCGCGGGTCAGGTCCAGGAAGCCGTTCAGCCTGCCCTGCTCCTCCCAGCCGCCGATCGAGGAGTACGCGAAGGAGGCGTCCGAGAGCGTCGAGACCTTCGAGACGTGCATGCGGCTGGCCGAGGTCAGGCTGCGGCCCGTGTAGGCGCCGTGCCCCTTCGCGGCCCACCAGCGGCGGCCCAGCGCCGGCGCGGACACGACACCGACGACGGGCTGGTAGCCGCCCTCGGCGGCCTCCATCAGCGAGATCAGGGTGGCCCAGACCGGGACACCGCGTACGTAGTTCTTCGTGCCGTCGATCGGGTCGATCACCCAGCGGCGGGGACCGGTCCCCTCGATGCCGTACTCCTCGCCCAGGATCGCGTCACGGGGGCGGGCCCGCTGGAGCTGGCCGCGGATCAGCTCCTCGGCGGCCTTGTCCGCCTCGCTCACCGGAGTCATGTCCGGTTTGGTCTCGACCTTGAGGTCGAGGGCCTTGAAGCGGGCCATGGTCGCGGCGTCGGCGGCGTCCGCGAGGACGTGCGCGAGGCGGAGGTCGTCGTGGTAGTCCGGCATGGGACGAACCGTATCCGCCGTGGTGGGGGTGGGGCTACAGGGGGCCTGGCGGGGCGGGGTGCGCACCTGTGAGGGCCGCGTGCGGGATGTGTGCGGTGGGAACGGGTCTTCGCGGACCCTTGACAGTGCGTGCGGGCGCGTCAAACCTGGGCGCCAGAGCCGCTCGTCCCAGGGAGGCGATGATGCCCGCGCGGGAATCCCTACTGGACGCCGCCTTCGCGGCACTCGCGCGTCGGCCGTGGGCCGCCGTGCGGATGGTGGACGTCGCCGCGGCGGCCGGGGTGTCCCGGCAGACCCTCTACAACGAGTTCGGGAGCAAGGACGGGCTGGCGCGGGCGCTCGTCCGGCGGGAGGCCGACGGGTATCTCGCCGGAGTCGAGCGGGTGTTGGGGGCGCAGGGGGATGGGCGGGAGCGGTTGGCCGCGGTGGCGGAGTGGGTGGTGTCCGCGGCTCGGGGGAACGCGGTGGTGCGGGCGTTGGTCACGGGGTGCTGGAGTTCTTGGTTGCCGTCGGTGAGCTTGGCCGCGGTGCCGTCGTCCTCGGCTGTGCCGGCGCAGCGGCGGGCGGACGGGGCGTTGCCCTCGCCGGGGGAGCTGGTGGCGGTGGTGCGGGATCGGGCTGTGGCCGCGGCTGTGGTGGGTGGGGGTGCGGCTGGCGGCGAGGTCGGTTGGGTGTGCGAGTTGGTGGTGCGGCTGGCGTTGTCCTGTGTGGTGGCGCCGCCGGGGGAGGGGAGTGGGGGCGCGGTGGGGGAATTGGTGCGGGGGACCTTGCGTCGGCTGGGGGTGGTCTGAGGTGTGTTCTCGCCCCCGCCGCCCCTTCCCGTCCCGAACCTGGGGCTGCGCCCCCAGAACCCGCTTCGGCCCTGAACGGGCCTCGTCCTCGAGCGCCGGACGGGCTGGTGGAGCCGGCCGGTGCTGACGGGCTTGCGCCCGGTGGGATGGGGTGGGGGTGCGGGACGGGGCAGGTTTCCCGCCTCAGCGACTCGAGTGCCGGGTCGGTCGGATCGGGGCGGTCCGCTGGAGGCTAGTGCGCCGAGCCCGACAGCTGGAGGCCGATCACTCCGATGATGACCAGGCTGATCGAGATGATCTTCAGGACCGAGACCAGGTCGCCGAGGAAGATCATTCCGTAGATCGCGGTGCCGGCCGCGCCGATGCCGGTCCAGACCGCGTAGGCCGGGCCGACGTCGAGCTTCTTGAGAGCGAGGGTCAGCAGGCCGAAGCTGCCGAGGGCGAACACGCAGAACGCGATCGTCGGCCACAGCCTGGTGAAACCGTGTGACAGCTTGAGGCAGACGGCGAAGCCGGTCTCGAGCATTCCCGCGACGATGACCAGCAGCCACGCCATGTGCTGTCCTCCCGTGTAAGCGGCTCGGTGCGATTATGCACTTACCGAACCCCGGCGCACCCAAACACGCGAAGGTCAGTCGCCTTCCGTGCGCTCTCTCGTCGACAGCAGACGTCGTAGCGAGTACAGCCGCGCCGGGTCCGCGTGTCCCTCGGCCACCCACGCGTCCAGCGCGCAGTCCGGCTCGTCGTGGCTGCACGCGCGCGGGCAGCCCTCCGTGCCCGGCACCAGGTCGGGGAAGGCGAGGATCACCCGGGACGGGTCGATGTGGGCCAGCCCGAAGGAACGGAGGCCCGGTGTGTCGATGACCCAGTCGTCCGTGCCGTTCAGGGGCAGGGCGAGGGCCGAGGTCGTGGTGTGGCGGCCGCGGCCCGTCACCGCGTTGACATGGCCCGTCACCCGGCGCCGTTCCTCCGGGACCAGCGCGTTCACCAGCGTGGTCTTGCCGACGCCCGAGTGGCCGACGAACGCCGTGATCCGCCCGGTCAGCTGCTCGCGCACGACCTCCGCCGCGTCGCCGCCGGCCAGCTCCTCGCGGTTGGTGACGACGTACGGGATGTCGAGGTGGCCGTACAGCTCCAGCAGCTTGTCCGGGGACGCCAGGTCCGACTTGGTCATGACCAGCAGGGGCGTCAGGCCGCCGTCGAACGCCGCGACCAGGCAGCGGTCGATCAGCCGCGGGCGCGGCTCGGGGTCGGCCAGGGCGGTCACGATGGCCAGTTGGTCGGCGTTGGCGACCACCACCCGCTCGAAGGGGTCGTCGTCGTCCGCGGTACGGCGCAGCACCGAGGTGCGTTCCGCGATGCGGACGATGCGCGCGAGGGTGTCCTTCTCGCCCGACAGGTCCCCGACCAGGGCGACCCGGTCGCCGACCACCGCGGCCTTGCGGCCCAGTTCGCGGGCCTTCATCGCCATCACGATGCGGCCGTCGACGAGGCAGGTGAGGCGGCCGCGGTCGACCGTGAGGACCATGCCCTCGGCCGCGTCCTCGTGCTTGGGCCGGATGTGCGTACGCGGCCGGTTGCCCTTGCGGTTCGGGCGGCTGCGGATGTCGTCCTCGTCGGTGTGCTTGCCGTAGCGGCGCATGGCGAAAGTCCCTATACCCCGGACGTCCCGAGCATTCCGGTCCACAGTTCGGGGAAGTCCGGCAGCGTCTTCGCCGTCGTCGCCACGTTCTCGATCTGTACGCCCTCCACGGCCAGGCCGATGATCGCGCCGGCCGTGGCCATGCGGTGGTCGTCGTAGGTGTGGAAGATCCCGTCGTGCAGCCGGCGCGGGCGGATGTGCAGGCCGTCGGCGGTCTCGGTGACGTCGCCGCCCAGCTCGTTGATCTCCTTGGTGAGGGCGGCCAGGCGGTCCGTCTCGTGCAGCCGCAGGTGCGACACCCCCCGCAGGGTGGAGGGCGAGTCGGCGAGGGCGGCGACCGCCGCGATGCCCGGGGTCAGCTCGCCCACGTCGCTCAGGTCGACGTCGATGCCGTGGATCGCGCCCGACCCGGTGAAGACGAGGCCGTACTCGGTCAGTTCGCAGGAACCGCCCATCTCGGTGAAGATCTCCCGCAGCCGGTCCCCCGGTTGGGTGGTCCGGGCCGGCCAGTCGGGGACGACGACCCGGCCGCCGGTGACCAGCGCCGCCGCCAGGAACGGCTGCGCGTTGGACAGGTCCGGCTCGACGGTCAGGTCCCGGCCGAGCAGCGCGCCCGGCGTGACCCGCCAGACGTTCGGCTCGCCGCCCGACTCCGGGGTGTCCACCTGGGCGCCCACCGCGCGCAGCATGTCCACCGTCATCCGGATGTGCGGCAGGGAGGGCAGCGTGGCGCCGGTGTGACGGACCTCGACGCCCTGGTTGAAGCGCGGGCCCGACAGCAGCAGGGCGCTCACGAACTGCGACGAGGACGAGGCGTCGACCTCGACCGGCCCGCCGTCCAGCGCGCCGCCGCCGTGCACCGTCAGCGGCAGCGAGCCCCGCCCGTCGTCGTCGATGCGGGCACCGAGCGAACGCAGAGCGTCGATGACTCCGGTCAGGGGACGCTCGTACGAACGCGGGTCGCCGTCGAAGCGGACGGGACCGTCGGCGAGGGCGGCGACCGGCGGCAGGAAGCGCATCACCGTGCCCGCGTTGCCGACGTCGACGGTGGCCGGGCCGCGGAGCCCCGCGGGGAGCACGCGCCAGGCCTCGCCGGTCCCGTCGGGCCCCACGCCCTCCTCGATGCCCACACCCATCTCGCGCAGGGCGCCCGCCATGAGCAAGGTGTCGCGGGAGCGGAGGGGGCGGCGCAGCCAGCCGGGCTCGGAGGCCAGGGCGGCCAGGACGAGAGCGCGGTTCGTGACCGACTTGGACCCCGGCACGTGGACCGTCGCGTCGACGGCCTCGCTCGCGTGCGGGGCGGGCCAAAGGGCGGTGTGGGCGGGGTTCGGGGCCATGGGCCCACTGTATAAGCCAGGGCATGGCCGGGGTGGTCCGGCGTGGGGGCCGGCCGGGGGTCCGCGGGGCCCCGGCGGGCCGGGGCCGCGGTCCTTTCAGAGCCCCAGCAGCCAGCGCCCGCCGCCCAGCAGTGCGCACAGGCTCACCGCGTGGAACAGGAACAGCCACAGGCCCGCCGGGACGTGGGTCAGGCGGGACAGCTGGTCCGCGTCCGAGTCGCCGGCGCCGCCGCGGGAGCGCTTCGCCTGGAGTTCGAAGGCCGGGCGGACTCCGCCGAGCAGCAGGAACCACACCACCGCGTACGCGAACGCCGCCTGCACCTGGGGACCGGCCAGCCAGGACACCAGCAGGAAGGCGCCGCCGGTGAGGACCACCGTCAGCACCCCGTACGCGTTGCGGATCATCACCAGCATCGCGACCAGCAGTACGGTCGCCAGCCACAGCAGCAGCGTGATGCGGCCGACGCCGAGCAGTGCGGCGCCGCCCAGGCCCAGCAGTGGGGGAGCGGTGTAGCCGGAGGCCGCGGTGAGGATCATGCCGAGGCCGTGCGGCTTGCCCCGGCTGAGGGTCAGGCCGCTGGTGTCGGAGTGCAGGCGTATGCCGGTCAGCTGACGGCCGGTGAGGAGGGCGACCAGCCCGTGGCCGCCCTCGTGGGCGATGGTGATGGCGTTGCGGGAGAGGCGCCAGAGGGTGTGCGGGACGACCACGGCGAGCGCGGCGGCCATGGTGGCGATCACCACCCACACATCGGGGTCGGGCTGGGTGCCGACGAGCCGGTCCCAGAGGTCGGGCAGCGCGGTGGCGGCGGTGCTGTCCATGGTTTCCGGTGGCTCCCTCTTGTCCTAAGGAATCTGGCAGTGTGGCACGTATGTGCGGACGGTATGCGGCGAGTCGCCAGCCCGAGGATCTCGCAGGAGTCTTTGAGATCGAGAAGTGGGAGCCCGAGGAGGCCCTCGAACCCGACTACAACGTGGCCCCCACCAAGGAGGTCCACGTGGTCCTGGACCGTCCCCTGAAGGACGTGCCGGACCCGCGCCCGGTTCGCCAGCTGCGCAAACTCAGATGGGGTCTGGTCCCGTCCTGGTCGAAGACCCCGGAGGGCGCCGCCCGGATGATCAACGCGCGTGCGGAGACCGTCCACGAGAAGCCGTCGTTCCGCCGCGCCTTCGCCACCCGCCGCTGCGTCATCCCCGCCGACGGCTACTACGAGTGGGTCACCGGACAGCAGGAGCGCGATCTGGAGGTCGAGGGGAGGAAGAAGCGGCCCCGCAAGCAGCCCTACTTCGTGCTCCCGGCCGACGGCTCGGTGTTCGCGATGGCCGGGCTGTACGAGTTCTGGCGCGACCGCACGCTGCCGGACGACCATCCGCGGGCCTGGTGGGCGACCTGCTCGGTGGTCACCACCGACGCGGAGACGAGCCCGCTGGCCGAGGCGCCCGCCGAGGGTCCGCGCACGCTGTACGACATCCACCCCCGGATGCCCCTGATGCTCACCCGCGACCGCTGGGACGCCTGGCTGGACCCGTCCCGCACGGACGTCGAGGACCTGCGTTCCCTGCTCGCCCCGCCGCCGCCCGGCCTGATGCGCGCGTACCCCGTGTCCACGGCCGTGAGCAACGTCCGCAACAACGGCCCGGAGCTGCTGAAGGAGCTGGAGGGGCCCGAGGAGGGCACACTCTTCTGACGTGACCGACGGGACGAACGTGACAGACGTGACCAGCGAGACCATCGACACCGACGCCGGGCCCGCCCGCATCACCTGGCACCGGGCGAAGCGCCCCAGGCTGGTCCTCGCCGTGAGCCACGGTGCCGGCGGCGGCATCGAGGCGCGGGATCTGCGCGCGCTGGCCGACGCGCTCCCCGGACAGGGCGTCAGCGTCGCCCTCGTCGAGCAGCCCTGGCGGGTCGCCGGGAAGAAGGTGGCGCCCGCGCCGAAGACGCTCGACGTCGGCTGGCGCGGGATCTGGCCCGCCGTCGCGAAGGCCGGCCTCCCGGTGATCTCCGGCGGGCGCAGCGCGGGCGCCCGCGTGGCCTGCCGTACCGCCGCCGAACTCGGCGCCCACGCCGTCCTCGCGCTCAGCTTCCCGCTCCACCCGCCCGGCAGGCCCGAGAAGTCCCGCGCCGCGGAGCTGCTGGGCGCCGGGGTGCCCACGCTCGTCGTCCAGGGCGGCAACGACCCCTTCGGGAAGCCCGCGGAGTTCCCCGACGGGCCTTACGACCTCGTCGAGGTGCCCTACGGCGATCACGGGTTCGCCGTGCCCAAGCGGGCCCCGGTCACCCAGGGCCAGGCCCTGGAGACGATCACCGCGGCGGTCCTCCCGTGGGCCGTGTCACTCGGGTGAACAGCGGGGAATGTTGCGGGGCGCACGGCTGTTGAGCCGGGCAGAAGTGCTGAACAAGCAGCACCGATGTCGTGGGAGAGGAAGTCCGGCGCATGGGTTCGACCATCTGCCCCAGCCGCACCGACCTGGACTGGACGGTGCTGCACGCGGCCAAGACCGCTCCTATTCGAGCGGCGGGTGGGACGGGTAGTCGTCTATCCTCCGATTCGAGTGGGACCGCTCTCGGTCCTGCCCGCAATCTTGAGGAGGTGGGTCCGGTCACCGGTACCGACGCAGGGACCGACAACGGCCAGGCGGAGCTGCCCGAGGGCCAGGGCACGGACGTGGGGACGGCAGTGGAGTCCAGCACGGAGCGCAGCGCGCGCTTCGAGCGGGACGCGCTCGAGTTCCTCGACCAGATGTACTCGGCCGCGCTGCGCATGACGCGCAACCCGGCGGACGCCGAGGACCTGGTGCAGGAGACCTACGCCAAGGCGTACGCGTCCTTCCACCAGTTCCGCGAGGGCACCAATCTCAAGGCCTGGCTGTACCGGATCCTGACCAACACCTTCATCAACTCGTACCGCAAGAAGCAGCGCGAACCCCAGCGCAGCGCGGCCGAGGAGATCGAGGACTGGCAGCTGGCGCGTGCCGAGTCGCACATGTCCACGGGTCTGCGCTCCGCCGAGTCGCAGGCACTGGACCATCTGCCCGACTCGGACGTGAAGGCGGCGCTTCAGGCGATCCCCGAGGAGTTCCGCATCGCCGTCTATCTCGCTGACGTAGAGGGCTTTGCGTACAAGGAGATCGCGGACATCATGGGGACACCGATCGGTACGGTGATGTCCCGGCTGCACCGGGGCCGCCGTCAACTGCGCGGCATGCTCGAGGACTACGCCCGTGAGCGCGGACTGGTCCCGGCCGGCGCCGGAGAGTCGAACGAAGCGAAAGGCTCTGGGTCATGAGCTGTGGAGAGCCGCACGAGACGGACTGCGGTGAGGTCCTCGACCATCTCTACGAGTTTCTCGACAGTGAGATGCCGGACATGGACCGCGACAAGTTCAAGCAGCACTTCAACGAGTGCTCGCCGTGCCTGGAGAAGTACGGGCTGGAAGAGGCCGTCAAGAAGCTGGTCAAGCGCTGCTGCGGCCATGACGACGTGCCGACCGACCTGCGCTCGAAGGTCATGGGCCGGATCGAGCTGATCCGCTCCGGCCAGGCCGTGCCCGAGCACGATGTGTCGGTCACCCCTCAGGAGTCCTGAGCCCACGCAGGCCCCGGGTCTTCCCAGGACGCACCGACGTCACCCGAATGTGCTAATCCGCGGGTGATACGCCCGCGTCGCCACCCCCCGCCACCCTAGGCTCCGGAGCCTGGACGAGGCGTGGCCGGGGGGAGGGCGACATGGACGGCATTCCGGTACGGGCGCGGGTGTACGTCGTCTGTGCCGCCCTCGGCGCACTGTGCTGCCTGCTCCCACTGCCGACGGACCGCACGCCCTGGTGGCCGGTCCTGCTGCTAGCCGCGCTGTACGCGGGCGGTGAGCGCGTCGGCCGCCGCCGGTTCGCCGGCACCCTCTACCCCGTCCTGCTGGCCGGGGCTTTTCTGTTTCCGGCTGCGGCCGCCGCGCTCGTGCCGCTGCCGGGCGCGCTGCTGTCCCCGGTGGAGCACCGCCCCTTCCCGCTGCGACGCGTCTGGCGGGCCGCCCGGCTGGCGCTCGGTGTGTGGGCCACGTCCCGCACGCACCAGGCGCTGGGCGGCCGGGACGCCGTGGGGGCGTCCGACGGCCCCGCCCTCCTCCTGCCGGCCGCGGCCGCCGTTCTGGTCCTCTGCCTGGTGCTCGCCGTCCTGGACAGCGGGATCCTCGCGCTGGCAGAGGGGCTGCCGCCGCGGCGCGCCTGGCACGGGCTGTTCCTGCGCTCCCTGGCACCCGTAGGGGTGCACGGGCTCGCCGGGCTGATGATGGCCGTCCTGTGGCACAGCCCTTACGGGCCGGTCGCCGCGCTGCTCGTGCTGTTCCCGATGGGCGTGTCCTGGTGGGTGTTCGCCCAGTACCACCGGGAGCGCGCCGCCCACCAGGCGACGATCCGCGCGCTGGTGCAGGCCGTGGACATCAAGGACGGCTACACCCGCGGGCACAGCGAACGCGTCGGCCAGGCCTCCATGCTGATCGCCCGTGAGCTGGGCATGGACGAGGGCCGGGTCGAGGTGATCCGCTTCGCCGGGATCCTGCACGACGTCGGCAAGCTCGGCGTGCCCACCCGGCTGCTCCGCAAGAACGGCCCGCTGACGCCCGAGGAACGGCGCGTGATCGAGCTGCACCCCGAGTACGGGCACGAGATCACCCGGGGGATCTCCTTCCTCGGCGAGGCCCGCTCGGCGATCCTCCACCACCACGAGCGGCTGGACGGCAGCGGTTACCCCTACGGGCTGGTGGGCAGCCAGATCCCGGAACCCGCGCGAGTGGTGGCGGTCGCCGACGCCTTCGACGCGATGACCTCGACCCGCTCCTACAGCCGGGCCCGTCCCGTGCCGGCGGCACTCGAGGAACTCCGGCGGTGCGCGGGGGCCCACTTCGACCCCCGTATGGTCACCGCGCTGACCCGTGTGATCGCCCGGGACGGCTGGCACCCGATCGTCACCGCCGACGAACCCGGCCTGCCGGCGCAGTCCCCGGTCCCCGTTCCCGACCGGCCGGGGGCCCGGCGGTGAGCGGCCGGGGGCGGGCGACGCGGGCAGGCGGGCTCCTGGGCGCCCTGCACGCCGTCGCCGGGATCCTCGCCGTCGCGTCGCTGCTCGTCGTCTTCCGCTCGGGGCTGGCGGAGCGGTCCGTCGCGCTCGCCTTCGGGGTGCTCGTGGCCGTCGGTGAACTGACCCGGTGGAGCGGGCCGGGACTGCGCGAGGCCGCGCCGCTCGGTTCCGCCGCCTCGCTGTCGTACGCGCTGCTCGGGGAGCACGCCGGGCACGCCACGCACCACGGGGTCGCCCAGGTCGTCTCCGTCGTGATGGCCGCCTCGCTGCTCGGCAGCGTGCCGCATCTCGCGCGCGGGCAGGGACCCGTCCTGGACCACCTGGTCCGGCGCGTGCTGGCCGTCGGGTTCGCCGCCGTCTGCTTCCAGCCCCTCTACAACCACGGGGTGTTCGCCCGCTGGACCGGCCCCGCCTACGCGCTGCTGCTGCTCGCGCTGCTCGTCCTCACCGCCCTGTGCGACGCCGTCGTGGCCGCCGCGCTCGCGCACTCCCGCACCGGCTGGCCGTTCGCCCCGCTGCTCCGCGACGAGCTGCGGTCCGTACCGGGGATCGGGTCGGCGGTGGCCGCGACGGGCGCGGTGATGGCGCTGGCGGTGGCCGTCGTCGGCCTGTGGGCCCTGCCGGTGTTCTCGGTGCCGCTGCTGCTCACCCAGCTGTCCCTGCGCCGGTACGCCGCCGTCCGCGCCACCTACCGGCAGACCATCGCCTCCCTCGCCCGCGCCACCGAGATCGCCGGCTACACCCCGGCCGGGCACGCCCGCCGGGTCGCCGCGCTCAGCCAGGCGGTCGGCCGGGACCTCGGCCTCACGGAGCCGGAGCTGACCGTGCTGGAGTACGCGGCCCTGATGCACGACATCGGGCAGCTCAGCCTCGTCGACCCGGTGCCGGCCGGGGCCACGGCCGGGCTGCCGCAGGCCGAGCAGCGGCGCATCGCCCTGCTGGGCGGGGCCGTCGTCCGCCAGACCGGGGCGAGCGCGCAGGTCGCCGCGGTGGTGGAGCGCCAGGCCGACCCCTACCCGGAGCAGCCGACGGCGGCGCGGATCGTGCGGGTGGTCAACGCCTACGAGGAGAAAGTGCGCGACGCCGGCCCCGGTGGGCCGCTCACGGCGCTGGAGGAACTGAGGCTGGGCACGGGCGGCGAGTACGCCCCCGAAGTGGTGGAAGCCCTGGCCAGGGTGCTGTCGCGGGACTGTCTGACCCTGCCCGCGGGTGGGTAACCCATGGGTAATGAGCGCCCTTCCAGCCACACGTGGTTGGATGCGAGGGAGAGAGTGTCCGGGGGCACTGGCCAGCCCACAGAACGGAACTGGCAGGCGGGAATCGTGAGGATCTTCGGCAAGGGACGGCACCGGCCCTCCGCCTCCTGGCGGCAGGCCACCGATCGCGCGTTCACGCTGATCGGCGACGGCCGGTACGAGGACGCGGGCGCGCTGCTGACCCGTGCCGCCGATCTCGAGCCCTGGCTGTCGGAGTCCTGGTTCAACCTCGCCCTGCTGCACAAGTTCCGGCACGACTGGGAGCAGGCCCGCACCGCCGGGCTCCGTGCGGTCGCCCTGCTCGACCGGGAGAGCGGCGCCCCCGACTGGTGGAACGTCGGCATCGCCGCCACCGCCCTCCAGGACTGGCCGCTGGCCCGGCGCTCCTGGCAGGCCTACGGGCTGCACGTCCCGGGCGGTCCCACCGCCGCGGGCGAGCCCCTCGGCATGGACCTGGGCAGCGCGGCCGTACGGCTGTCGCCCGAGGGGGAGGCCGAGGTGGTGTGGGGGCGGCGGCTGGACCCCGCGCGCATAGAGGTGCTGTCGATCCCGCTGCCGTCGTCCGGGCGGCGCTGGGGCGAGGTCGTCCTGCACGACGGGGTGCCGCACGGTGAGCGCACCACGTCGGTGGGGCACTCCTACCCCGTCTTCGACGAGATCGAGCTGTGGGCGCCCTCGCCGGTGCCGACCTGGGTGGTCCTGCTGGAGGCGGCCACGGAGGCGGACCGCGACGCGCTGGAGCAGCTGGCCGCCGACGCGGGCTTCGCAGCGGAGGACTGGTCGTCCTCCGTACGGCTGCTGTGCCGGATGTGCTCCGAGTCGCGGATGCCGTCCGACGAGGGCGACGGCGAGCATCTCGACCCGCACGACCACAGTGAGCCGGGTCACCCCGGGCCGCTGGGTCACCGGACCGACGGGCAGCTGTGGGTGCCCGAGCGGGAGTGCGGGGTGGCAGCGCCGGCTTCGCTGGTGAGGGGGCTGCTGGACGGGTGGGTCGCGGACAGCCCGGACTCCCGGGACTGGCGGGACCTCGAAGAGGTCTGCTGAGACCCGAGGCCGGCTCCCTTTAGGCTGTACTCGCAGGTTTGCAGGTTTCTTCAGGTTGCAGGAAGGCATACGTCGGTCATGGCGCAGCAGGACACCGATCAGCAGCACGCGGGAGTGCTCCCCGTGGACGACGAGGGCTTCGTCATCGACACCGAGGAGACGGAGGAGCGCGAGCAGGCCTGGCGTCGGGCCGGCACCGCGCGGCCCATCACCGTCGTGGGGAACCCGGTGCTGCACAAGGAGTGCAAGGACGTCACCGAGTTCGGCGAGGAGCTCCAGCAGCTGATCGCGGACATGTTCGCCTCGCAGCACGCCGCCGAGGGCGTGGGCCTGGCCGCCAACCAGATCGGCGTCGACCTGAAGGTGTTCGTCTACGACTGCCCCGATGACGAGGGCGCCCGGCACACCGGTGTGGTCTGCAACCCGAAGCTGGTCGAGCTGCCCGCGGACAGGCGCCGGCTGGACGACAGCAACGAGGGCTGTCTGTCGGTGCCCACCGCCTACGCGCCGCTGGCCCGGCCCGACTACGCCGAGGTGACCGGCCAGGACGAGAAGGGCAATCCGGTCAAGGTGCGTGGCACGGGCTACTTCGCTCGGTGTTTGCAGCACGAGACGGATCACCTCTACGGGTACCTCTACATCGACCGTCTCTCCAAGCGCGAACGCAAGGACGCCCTGCGGCAGATGGCCGAGAACGAGCCGCGCTACGCCGTGGTCCCCAACGACTGAGTCACCCTCCTTCCCACGACGCCCGACCGCGATCAGCAGCGGCCGGGCGTCGTTCGTCTGTCCGACGCACGTTCGGTCGCTTATGCACATCCGCTGATCCATAACCAGTCACGCGAGGGGGGAATCTCGGCGTGTTGGGGTAGTGAATGGAGCAAATCCGTTCCCAGAACGGTCAGTTGTGGTGCTGAATGGGCAGTGCGGGGATACGCAACGGCGCACGCCCGGCACGGCGGGAGGGGCGTGTGCCAACTGGCGGCTGAGAGGGGTTGTTCGTGCCAGCTTTCCCATACAGCACCACATACCGCACCACATACCGCACCGCGGGGACCGTGACCGCGGTCGCGGTTCCACCGTCGCTCTCTCTCCCGGTCATCGAGGCGGTGTTTCCCCGGCAACTGCATCCGTATTGGCCTCAGTTGCAGGAGAACACGCGCTCGTGGCTGCTCGAAAAGCGGCTCATGCCGGCGGACAAGGTCGCGGAATATGCCGACGGCCTGTGCTACACCGACCTGATGGCGGGTTACTACCTCGGCGCACCTAACGAGGTCATGCAGGCCATCGCCGACTACAGCGCGTGGTTCTTCGTCTGGGACGACCGGCACGACCGCGACGTCGTGCACGGCCGGGCCGCCGCCTGGCGGCAGTTGAGGCGCCGTCTGCACGCGGGGCTCGACTCCCCGGACGAGCACCTGCAGCACGAGGATCCGCTGGTCGCCGGACTCGCGGACAGCGTGGGCCGGCTGTACTCCTTCCTCCCCGAGACGTGGAACGCGCGGTTCGCCCGCCACTTCCACGAGGTGATCGAGGCGTACGACCGGGAATTCCAGAACCGGGTGGAAGGGCGCATCCCGGGCGTCGAGGAGTATCTGGCCCTGCGCCGGCTCACCTTCGCGCACTGGATCTGGACGGATCTGCTGGAACCGAGTGCGGGATGCGAACTCCCGGACACCGTACGGAAACACCCGGCCTATCGGCGCGCGGCTGTGCTGAGTCAGGAATTCGCCGCCTGGTACAACGACCTCTGTTCGCTCCCGAAGGAAATCGCGGGCGACGAGGTGCACAATCTCGGAATCAGTCTCATCACCCATGAGGGACTGACACTGGAAGAGGCGGTCGAGGAAATCAGGCGGCGCGTCGAGGAATGCATATCCGAATTCCTTGTCGTCGAGAAGGACGTCTTACGGCTGGCCGACGGGCTCGCCGACGGTACGGTCCACGGAAAAGAACTCGGCGCCGCCGTACGGACCTGTCTCGCGAACATGCGGAACTGGTTCAGTTCCGTCTACTGGTTCCACCACGAGTCCGGCCGCTACATGGTCGACAGCTGGGACGACCGGTCCACGCCCCCGTACGTCGACAACGAAGCGGCAGGTGAGAAATGACCGTCGAGTCCGTTGAACCCGTGACGCCCGAGGTTTCGGAACTGCGTGAGCCGCCACTGGCCGGTGGCGGGGTTCCGCTTCTCGGCCACGGCTGGAAGCTCGCCCGTGACCCGCTGGCCTTCATGAGCCAGCTGCGCGACCACGGCGACATCGTCCGCATCAAGCTCGGACCGAAGACGGTGTACGCCGTCACCACGCCGGCCCTGACCGGGGCCATGGCCCTCAGCCCCGACTACATCATCGCCGGACCCCTGTGGGAGTCCCTTGAAGGGCTGCTCGGCAAGGAGGGCGTGGCCACCGCCAACGGCCCGCTCCACCGCCGCCAGCGGCGCACCATCCAGCCCGCGTTCCGGCTCGACGCCATCCCCGCCTACGGTCCGATCATGGAGGAGGAGACGCGCGCGCTCGTCGAGCGGTGGAAGGGCGGCGGGACGATCGACTGCACCTCGGAGTCGTTCCGGATAGCGGTGCGGGTGGCGGCCCGCTGTCTGCTGCGCGGGCAGTTCATGGACGAGCGGGCCGAGCGGCTGTGCATCGCGCTCGCCAGTGTGTTCCAAGGTATGTACCACCGGATGGTGGTACCGCTCGGACCGCTCTACAGGCTGCCGCTTCCGGCCAACCGCGAATTCAACCGGGCCCTGGCCGATTTACATCTCCTGGTCGACGAGATCGTCGCCGAACGCCGGGCATCCGGTCAAAAGCCGGACGATTTGCTGACGGCATTGCTGGAAGCGAAGGACGACAATGGCGACCCGATCGGGGAACAGGAGATCCACGACCAGGTCGTCGCGATCCTCACCCCCGGCAGCGAAACCATCGCTTCCACGATCATGTCCCTGCTGCTGGTTCTCGCGGACCACCCGGAACAGGCGGACAAAGTGTGCGCCGAGGTACGGGAGGTCACGGGAGGACGGCCCGTCGCATTCGACGACGTTCGCAAGCTCACGCACACGAACAACGTCGTCGTCGAGGCCATGCGTTTGCGTCCGGCCGTATGGATATTGACGCGGCGGGCGGTCACCGACACCGAACTCGGTGGCTATCGCATTCCGGCCGGGGCCGACATCGTGTACAGCCCGTACGCGATCCAGCGCGACCCGCGGTCCTACGAGCGGCACCTCGAGTTCGACCCCGACCGCTGGCTCCCGGAGCGGTCGAAGGACATCCCGAAGTACGCGATGCGGCCGTTCAGCGTGGGCAACCGGAAGTGCCCGAGCGACCACTTCTCGATGGCCCTGCTCTCGCTGGTCACGGCGGTGCTCGCGGACGGGTTCCGCTTCGAGCAGGTCCCCGGCTCGGTCGACGAGACCCGGGTGGGCATCACGCTGCGTCCGCAACGGCTGCGGCTGAAGCCCGTCCCGCGGTGAGACGGTCCCCGCTGCCGGCGTGCGTTCAGGCGGCCTCCGGGCCCCGGAACGTACGCCGGTAGGCGTTCGGGGTGGTGCCCAGCGCCCGCACGAACTGGTGCCGCAGCGCGCCCGCCGTACCGAAGCCGGTCCGCCACGCGATCGCGTCCACCGTCTCGTCGGACGCCTCCAGCAGATGCTGGGCGAGCAGCACCCGCTGGCGCAGGATCCAGCGGTAGGGCGTCGTGCCGGTCTCCTGCTGGAAGCGGCGGGCGAAGGTGCGCGGCGCCATGTGGGCGCGGGCGGCGAGCTGCTCGACGGTGACCTCCTGGTCGAGGTGCTGCTCCATCCACGCGAGCACCTCGCCCACGGTGTCGCAGGACGAGCGCGGCAGCGGCCGCTGGATGTACTGGGCCTGGCCGCCGTCCCGGTGCGGCGGTACGACCATCCGCCGGGCGATCCCGTTGGCGACCTCGGGTCCCTGCTCCTTGCGTACGAGGTGCAGGCAGGCGTCGATGCCGGCCGCCGTACCGGCCGAGGTGATCACCGGGTCCTCGTCGACGTAGAGGACGTCGGGCTCGACGGTCGTACGCGGGTACTCGCGGGCGAGCTGTTCCGCGTGCCGCCAGTGCACCGCGCAGCGCCGCCCGTCCAGGAGTCCCGCCGCCGCCAGCACGAACGCCCCGGAGCACACGCTCAGCACCCGGGTCCCGCGCTCCACCGCCCGGCGCAGCGCGTCGAGCAGCTCGGGCGGGAACTCCCGGGCCGTGTACGTGTCGCCGGCCGGGACGGTGATCAGGTCGGCGCTCTCCAGCCGTTCGAGCCCGTGTGACGTGCTCACCGTGAAGCCCGCGTGCGGGGTGGACAGGGTCGGCCCCTCGGCCGAGGCGACGGCGAAGTCGTAGACCGGCAGCCCCTCGTCGCTGCGGTCGATGCCGAACACCTCGCAGACGACACCGAGTTCGAAGGGGTGCACGCCGTCGAGGAGGATCGCGGCCACGTTCTTCAGCATGCCGCCAGTGTGCACCTGAAGTGGCAGGAATTTGAAGGTGTACGGCAGTCCTGCCACTGTCAGGAGTGTCGCTCCCGCACGATGCTTACCCCATGAACGCACTCACCGAAGTCCTCACGGTCCTGGTCCTCTTCCTCGTCCTCGCGGGTCCGGCGCTCGTGGGGCTGGCCCACGAACGCCGGATCGACCGCCAACTGCGCGAGGCGCGGACTCAGAAGTCCTCGTCCAGGTCGACGGTGCCCTCCACCGCGACCTGGTACGCCGACGGACGGCGCTCGAAGAAGTTGGTCAGCTCCTGAACACCCTGGAGCTCCATGAACGAGAACGGGTTCTCCGAGCCGTACACCGGGGCGAAACCGAGGCGGCTCAGCCGCTGGTCGGCGACGCACTCCAGGTACTGGCGCATCGAGTCGGTGTTCATGCCCGGCAGGCCGTCCCCGCACAGGTCGCGCGCGAACTGCAGCTCGGCCTCGACGGCCTCCCGCAGCATGTCGGTGACCTGCTCCTGGAGCCGGTCGTCGAACAGCTCCGGCTCCTCCTTGCGGACGGTGTCGACGACCTCGAACGCGAAGGACATGTGCATGGTCTCGTCACGGAACACCCAGTTGGTGCCGGTGGCGAGGCCGTGCAGCAGACCCCGGCTGCGGAACCAGTAGACGTACGCGAAGGCGCCGTAGAAGAACAGGCCCTCGATGCACGCGGCGAAGCAGATCAGGTTGAGCAGGAAACGGCGGCGGTCGGACATCGACTCCAGCCGGTCCAGCTTCTCCACCGAGTCCATCCAGCGGAAGCAGAACTCGGCCTTCTCGCGGATGGAGGGGATGCTCTCGACCGCGTCGAAGGCGGCCGCACGGTCCTCCGGGTCGGGGAGGTAGGTGTCCAGCAGGGTCAGATAGAACTGGACGTGCACGGCCTCCTCGAACAGCTGCCGGCTCAGGTAGAGCCGCGCCTCGGGGGAGTTGATGTGCTTGTACAGCGTCAGTACGAGGTTGTTCGAGACGATCGAGTCGCCCGTCGCGAAGAACGCGACCAGCCTGCCGATCAGGTGCTGCTCGGCGGGCGTCAGCTTCGCGAGGTCGGTGACGTCCGAGTGGAGGTCGACCTCCTCGACGGTCCAGGTGTTCTTGATCGCGTCCCGGTAGCGCTCGTAGAAGTCGGGGTAGCGCATGGGACGCAGGGTCAGCTCGAAGCCCGGGTCGAGCAGGTTCTTGAATACACGGGTGTCGGCACGCAGTGCCGTCGTTGAGGGGTGGTGGTCGGGCGACGGGTGGGCACTCATTACTGGCAGGCCTCGCAGGACTCGGGGTTCTCAAGGGAGCAGGCGACTGCCTCTTCGGGCGCCGGCTGCTGCACGGGAATCGGGGCTTGTGCCTGGGCGGCGCGGGCGATGCGGGTCGCCGGGCGCGAGCGCAGGTAGTACGTCGTCTTCAGGCCCGACTTCCAGGCGTACGCGTACATCGAGGAGAGCTTGCCGATGGTCGGCGTCTCCAGGAACAGATTCAGGGACTGCGCCTGGTCCAGGTAGGGGGTACGCGCGGCGGCCATGTCGATCAGGCCGCGCTGCGGGATCTCCCACGCGGTGCGGTACAGCGCCCGTACGTCCTCGGGGATCCAGGTGAAACCCTGCACCGAGCCGCTCGCCTCGCGCAGCGCCTCGCGGGTGCGGGCGTCCCAGACGCCCAGCTCCTTGAGTTCCCGCACCAGGTAGGAGTTGACCTGGAGGAACTCGCCGGACAGCGTCTCGCGCTTGAACAGGTTGGAGACCTGCGGCTCGATGCACTCGTACACACCGGCGATCGACGCGATGGTGGCGGTCGGCGCGATGGCCAGGAGCAGCGAGTTGCGCATCCCGGTCGCCGCGATCCGCTCGCGCAGCGCCGCCCAGCGCTCCGGCCAGGTGAACTCGACGCCGTAGTGGTCGGGGTGCAGCACGCCACGGGCGGTCCGGGTCTTCTCCCAGGCGGGCAGCGGGCCGTTGCGCTCGGCGAGGTCGGCGGAGGCCTCGTACGCGGCGAGCATGATCCGCTCGGCGATCCGGGTGGAGAGGGCCTTGGCCTCGGGCGAGTCGAAGGGCAGCCGCAGCTTGAAGAAGACGTCCTGGAGGCCCATCGCGCCCAGACCGACCGGACGCCAGCGGGCGTTGGAGCGGCCCGCCTGCTCGGTCGGATAGAAGTTGATGTCGACGACGCGGTCGAGGAAGGTGACGGCGGTGCGGACGGTCTCGTCCAGCCGCTCCCAGTCGATGACCTCGGTGGCCCCGGGGTCGGTGTCGACGAACGCGCCGAGGTTCACCGAACCCAGGTTGCAGACCGCCGTCTCGCCGTCGTCGGTGACCTCCAGGATCTCCGTGCACAGGTTCGAGGAGTGGACCACATGGCCCGGCTCGGCGGTCTGGTTGGCGGTGCGGTTGGCGGCGTCCTTGAAGGTCATCCAGCCGTTGCCGGTCTGCGCGAGGGTGCGCATCATGCGCCCGTACAGATCACGCGCCGGGATGGTCTTCTTCGCCAGTCCCTTGGCCTCCGCCGCGCGGTAGGCCGCGTCGAACTCCGCGCCCCACAGGTCGACCAGCTCGGGTACGTCGGCCGGGGAGAACAGGGACCACTGCCCGTCGGCGTCGACCCGGCGCATGAACTCGTCCGGCACCCAGTGCGCCAGGTTGAGGTTGTGCGTGCGGCGGGCGTCCTCACCGGTGTTGTCACGCAGCTCCAGGAACTCCTCGACGTCGGAGTGCCAGGTCTCCAGGTAGACCGCGGCCGCGCCCTTGCGCCGGCCGCCCTGGTTCACGGCGGCGACCGAGGCGTCCAGGGTCTTCAGGAACGGCACGATGCCGTTGGAGTGCCCGTTGGTGCCGCGGATGAGCGACCCGCGGGAACGGATGCGGCTGTACGACAGACCGATGCCGCCGGCGTGCTTGGAGAGGCGGGCGACCTGGTGGTAGCGGTCGTAGATGGAGTCCAGCTCGTCCAGCGGGGAGTCGAGGAGGTAGCAGGACGACATCTGGGGGTGGCGGGTGCCGGAGTTGAACAGGGTGGGGGAGGACGGCAGGTAGTCCAGGCGGCTCATCAGCGTGTAGAGCGCGGCGACCTCGTCGACGGACCTCGTCGTGTCGTCCTCGGCCAGGCCGCTCGCCACGCGCAGCAGGAAGTGCTGGGGCGTCTCGACGACCTTGCGGGTGATCGGGTGGCGCAGCAGGTAGCGGCTGTGCAGGGTGCGCAGGCCGAAGTAGCCGAAGCGGTCGTCGGCGCCCGTGTCGACCAGCGCATCGAGCCGGGCCGCGTGCAGCCGCACGAACTCGGCGGTGCGGTCGGCGATCAGGCCCTCACGGTGGCCGACGGCGACGGACCCGGTGAAGGAGGTGACGCCCTGGGAGGCGGCCTCCGCGCGGATGCCGACGGTCAACAGCCGGGCGGCCAGCCGGGAGTAGGCGGGATCCTCGGAGATCAGACCGGCGGCCGCCTCCGTGGCCAGCTCGCGCAGCTCCGACTCGTCCGCCCGCGCGGACCGGCCCCGCAGGGCGGCGGCGGCGACCCGGCCGGGGTCGGCGTCGGGAAGGTCGGCGGTCAGCTCGGTCAGCGTCCGCAGCAGTGCGGCTCCGGGACCGTCGGTCTCCAGGGCTGCTGAAACCGGTTCGGCTGGCGCGATGGTCACGTGGGGCTCTCCCTCGCTCGGCGGGGGCCTTGCGGAGGGCAGGGGGCAGCACGCGAGCGCGGGGCGCGTCGCGTCCACCGGCCCATTCCGCGAGGCCCGGACGTCAGGGCACCCGAACCGGACGGACCGGGTGCGCTGCCGGCAGGTGCTCGGACTGACCATGCGTGCGCAAATGCATAGGAACGCACGCAAGTACACCGTTGCGGGACAGTTCCGGATTCGCACCGGATTCCCCTGCGGCGACAGCGAGCTTGAGCATACATCTTGTGCCGGGCTGCCGCGTTACCCCCAGATGTTGTGTCGGGCTGGCTTCGCAGCGTCAACTCATGGGGCAGTTCCGGCCGGAGCGCGCACGACAGCGGGCCGCCGGGGCGATGTGCCTCGGCGGCCCGCTGTGGGCTCGGGTGGGGGATCCCTCCCCCTCGGGCTAGTGCCCCGCGCCCGCCGTGGCCGGGGGCAGTTCCACCTTGACGCCCGGGTCGCCGGCGTCCGCCGTGTAGTCCGACGGGGACGTCTCGTCGACGCCCTCCGGTGCCTTCAGCGCCTTGAGGACGAAGGTCAGCACCACCGTCACCACCACGTTCAGCACGAACGCCGTGAGGCCGATGTAGCCGATCTCACCGATGCCGGGGATCTCCTTCGACGAGCCGCCGAAGTGCTTCTGGGTCGGGGAGGCGACGCCGTACGCGGCGGCCGTGCCGTAGACCATGCCGACCGCCCAGCCGGCCAGCAGCGCCCAGCGGTGGAACCAGCGGGTGAACAGGCCGCCGACCAGGGCCGGGAAGGTCTGGAGGATCCAGATGCCGCCCAGGAGCTGGAAGTTGATGGCGACCGTCTTGTCCATGGTGAGGACGAAGACCAGCGCGCCCACCTTCACCAGGAGCGAGACCAGTTTGGAGACGCGGGTCTCCTCCCTGGGCGTGGCGTCCGGCTTGATGAAGTCCTTGTAGATGTTGCGGGTGAAGAGGTTCGCCGCCGCGATGGACATGATCGCCGCCGGCACCAGCGCGCCGATGCCGATCGCCGCGAAGGCCACGCCCGCGAACCAGTCCGGGAACATGTCCTCGAACAGCTGCGGGATCGCCAACTGGCCGTTGGAGACCTTCACCCCGGCCGCGATCGCCATGAAGCCCAGCAGGGCGAGCAGACCGAGCATGAGGGAGTACAGCGGCAGGATGGTGGTGTTGCGGCGGATCACGTCACGGCTGCGCGAGGACAGCGTCGCGGTGATCGAGTGCGGGTACATGAACAGCGCCAGCGCGGAGCCCAACGCCAGCGTGGCGTACGTCCACTGGCCCGCGTCGCCCGGCACCAGCGCACCGCGCGGCGCGCCCGTCGCCGGGTTGGTCTGCGCGAAGGCGTCGCCCGCCTTGGCGAAGATGTCGTCGAACCCGCCCAGCTTGATGGGGATGTAGATGATCGCCACCGCGATGACGATGTAGATCAGCGTGTCCTTCACGAACGCGATCAGCGCGGGCGCCCGCAGCCCCGAGGAGTAGGTGTACGCCGCGAGCACGCCGAAGGCGATCAGCAGCGGCAGGTCCCTGACGAACCAGTTGGTGTCCTCGCCGCCGCCGACGCCCATCACGTCCAGCACGGCCTGGATGCCGACCAGTTGGAGCGCGATGTACGGCATGGTGGCCAGGATGCCGGTGACGGCCACAGCCAGCGACAGGCCCTTGGAGCCGAACCGGCCGCGCACGAAGTCCGAGGTCGTCACGTACCCGTGCTTGTGCGACACCGACCACAGGCGCGGCAGGAACGTGAAGATCAGTGGGTAGACGAGGATCGTGTACGGCACCGCGAAGAAGCCCGCCGCGCCGGCCGCGTAGATCGCCGCCGGGACCGCCACGAACGTATAGGCCGTGTACAGGTCGCCGCCGAGCAGGAACCAGGTGACCCAGGTGCCGAACGACCGGCCGCCCAGGCCCCATTCGTCGAGGCTGTGCTCGTCGTCGGCCTTGCGCCAGCGGGCGGCCAGGAATCCCATGACGGTGACGGCCAGGAAGAAGAAGATGAAGACGGCGAGTGCCACGCCGTTCACGCCGTCGTTCACTTCGCCGCACCTCCGCCCTGGTGCCTGCGGCCGCGCTGGTCGAACTGCCACAGCTTGTACGCGGTCACCGTGAGCATGGTGGAGAGCAGCACCCACAGCATCTGGTACCAGTAGAAGAACGGGATGCCGATGAACGTGGGGTCGGTCTTCGCGTACGAACCGACCCACAGCATCGCCACGAAGGGCGCGAACAGACAGAGGGCGATGACGACACGCAGGGGCGTCACCACCGGCCCTCTGTTCACTTCTGGGGTTTCTGACATCGGGCGGCTCCGTCCCCTCGCAGATCATGTGCAACGCGCACGAAATGTAGGTGACGGATAAAGGTAAGCGGAAGACCTCGTCCGCATATCGGTCCCGCTGCTAGGTCCACGGGCGGCTTGAGCCGCGCGACGCTGTGCTGTCCCGGGGGGTGACCCCCGGACCCCCAGCCGTCCCGCCGGACCGTACGTCTAGTCCACGGGCGGCTTGAGCCGCGCGACGCTGTGCTGTCCCGGGGGGTGACCCCCGGACCCCCAGCCGTCCCCCCGGACCGTACGTCTAGTCCACGGGCCGCTTCAGCCGCGCGACGAACTTGTATCGGTCGCCCCGGTACACCGACCGTACCCACTCCACCGGGAGGCCGTCCTTGTCCACGGAGTGGCGGGACAGCATCAGCATCGGCAGGCCGACGTCCGTGCCGAGCAGGCCGGCCTCGCGCGGGGTGGCCAGGGAGGTCTCGATGGTCTCCTCGGCCTCGGCGAGGTGGACGCCGTAGACCTCCGCGAGCGCGGTGTAGAGGGACGTGTACTTCACCAGTGACCTGCGCAGGGCCGGGAAGCGCTTGGCCGAGAGGTGGGTGGTCTCGATGGCCATCGGCTCGCCGTTGGCCATGCGTAGCCGCTCGATGCGCAGCACGCGGCCGCCCGTGGTGATGTCGAGCAGCTCGGCGAGGCGGTCGTCGGCCGTGATGTAGCCGATGTCGAGCAGCTGCGAGGTGGGTTCGAGGCCCTGGGCGCGCATGTCCTCGGTGTACGAGGTGAGTTGGAGCGCCTGGGAGACCTTCGGCTTGGCGACGAAGGTGCCCTTGCCCTGGATGCGCTCGAGCCGGCCCTCGACGACCAGCTCCTGGAGCGCCTGGCGCACGGTGGTGCGCGAGGTGTCGAACTCGGCC
Organism: Streptomyces sp. NPDC058335; assembly: GCF_042723915.1. NCBI lineage: Bacteria > Bacillati > Actinomycetota > Actinomycetes > Kitasatosporales > Streptomycetaceae > Streptomyces > Streptomyces sp. NPDC058335. Next base: position 65,491 of record NZ_JBHXHX010000025.1, read on the forward strand.
GCCAGCGTGCGCTCGGGCGGCACCGGGGTGCCGGGCGACTGCGTCTCCGTCATGTCGAGGAGATGCTTCTTCAGGCGGTAGTACTTGGGCACGCGCGCGGTACGGACGGTCGCCCCACCCTCGTTCTCCGCACTGCTGACGTCGGTGCTCATGTCCTGCCTTCCCGGCTCCGGGTGCCGAAGCGACCGACAAACCCGTCGGCCGCGGCTCACATCGTGGCACGGGTTTGTCGGCGGGGTGTCCAGTGCGGTGCCCTCGCGCGCTCCGTGATCTCTTCTGTATACCTCCGGGACCCCCGTTGGTCTAGTCCAGCATCTCGGCCAGGGCCGATTGGTTCAGTCCCCCGAAGGGGGTCGATGCGTCGCCCTTGAATTGAAAAGTCCCTGCATATCGCGGTCCCGTAACGGACGACTCAACCCCGGTTGAACACCCTTGACAGCCCAATTGGTCTGAGCCAAGCTCCGGCTTACTGGTCTACACCATTGGTCCAGGTCCTGGTCCCACGGACGGTACGCGTTGACGCTCGACCGCGGCGGGGAGGCAGGGGGGTTTGTGGCATCCCTGAGGAGGGTTGGCGTGAAGCGCAAGCTGATAGCCGCGATCGGTATCGCGGGCATGATGGTCTCCATCGCGGCGTGCGGGGACGACAAGGACAGCGGTGGCTCGGACAAGGGCACCGACGCCAAGGAACTGACGGTCTGGCTGACCGTCGACGCCCAGAACAACTGGCCCGAGCTGGTCAAGGCCGCGGACGCGGCGGTGCAGAAGAAGCACCCCGGCGTGAAGATCACCCACGAGTACTACGGCTGGCCCGACAAGAACGCCAAACTCGACGCGGTCCTCGCCACCGACAAGGTGCCCGACGTGGTCGAGATGGGCAACACCGAGATGCTCAGCTACATGGTCAAGGGCGCCTTCGCCCCCCTCGACGCCACCAAGTTCGACAACTCCTCCGCCTGGCTGGACGGCCTCAAGGCCTCGGTGACGTACGAGGACAAGACCTACGGCGTGCCGTACTACGCCGGTGGCCGCGTCGGCAACTGGCGCAAGGACCTCTTCGCCTCCGCCGGAGTCAAGGCGGCCCCGAAGACCTACGCGGAGCTGACCGCCGCCCTGGACAAGGTCCAGAAGAAGGAGGGCGACAAGTTCAGCTCCTGGTACCAGCCCACCCGCGACTGGTACGCGGCCATGTCCTTCGTCTACGACGCCGGCGGCTCCATCGCGAAGGAGGAGGGCGGCCAGTGGAAGGGCAACCTGTCCTCCCCCGAGTCCGTCAAGGGCCTCAACGAGTACAAGAACGTCGTCGACAAGTACATGCACGGCGACAAGACCAAGGACGAGTCCGACCGTTACATCGTCTACGGCCAGGGCAAGTCCGGCATGATCTTCGGCGCGGCCTGGGAGGGCGCGACCGCCGAGGCCCCCGAGAACGACAAGAGCGGCAAGCTCAAGGGCAACCTCGAGAACTTCGTGATGCCCGGTCCGTCCGGCAAGAACCTCCCCGTGTTCCTGGGCGGCTCCGACCTCGCCGTCCCGGTCAAGTCGGACGCGCAGGAACTCGCCGCCGAGTGGATCAACGCGTTCACCGGTCCGGCCGGCCAGAAGGGCCTGATGGCCAAGGGCAACCTGCCCAACAACAAGACCGACCTCGCGACCCTGAAGAACGACCCCAAGACGGTCGTACCGGCCACCGCCGCCGAGTCCAACTGGTTCGTCCCGATGGCGCCCGGCTGGGGCCAGGTCGAGAAGGCCCAGGTCCTCCAGACCATGCTCCAGAGCATCGGCACCGGCAAGAAGACCGTCGAGGAGGCCGCCAAGGAGGCGGACGCCGCGATCGACAAGGTCATCAACACCAAGTGACGAGAGGCGGGGCTCCGCTGCGGCGGAGCCCCGCCGTCCGTACGACCGAGAGGGCCCCGGCCTCCGTACCCCCACGGGGCTTCGCCTTCGTACGACCTGAGGGACCGCTGAGGAGCGCGCGATGAGTGCCGCAGACACCACCACCCCTGCCAAGGTGCCGCCGCCGCGGCCGGCACCGCCACCGCCGTCCGTGCCACGGCGGCCTCGCGCCAAGGCGGCCTCCGCCTCCGCCGGCACCCCCTGGCTGCTGCTCGCCCCCTGCCTGCTGATCCTCGTGCTGGTGATGGGCTATCCGCTCGTCCGCCTGGTCACCCTCTCCTTCCAGAAGTTCGGGCAGTCCCAGCTGTGGGGCTTCCAGCCGGCCGAGTCGGTCGGGTTCGACAACTTCACCAACGTGCTGGGCGACAGCGAGTTCTGGTCCGTCGTGCTGCGCACGATCGTCTTCGCGGCCGGCTGCGTCATCTTCACGATGGTCCTCGGCATGCTGATCGCGCTGCTGCTCCAGCGGGTCTCCGGCTGGGTGAAGACGCTCATCAACATCGCGCTGGTGGCCAGCTGGGGCATGCCCATCATCGTGGCCACCACGGTCTTCAAGTGGCTGTTCGACGCCGACTACGGCATCCTCAACGCGGTCCTGAGCAGGCTGCCCGGCGTCGACATGATCGGCCACAACTGGTTCGCGAGCGGGCCGCAGGGCCTGGCCGTGATCATGCTGCTGGTGATCTGGGGAGCCGTCCCGTTCGTGGTGATCACCCTCAGCGCCGGTCTCACCCAGGTTCCCAAGGAACTGGAGGAGGCCGCCCGCCTCGACGGCGCCGGCGCCTGGGGCGTCTTCCGGTACGTCACCCTGCCCATCCTCAAGCCGATCATCGTGATGCTCACGACCCTGTCGGTCATCTGGGACATGGGCGTCTTCCCGCAGGTCTTCGTGATGCGCAACGGCCATCCCGAGGCCGAGTTCCAGCTGCTGACGACGTACTCCTACGACCGCGCCTTCGTCGTCAACGACTACGGCCAGGGCTCGGCGATCGCCCTGATCACCGTGCTGCTGCTGCTCGGTGTGGTCGCCGTGTACATGCGCCAGATGCTGAAGATCGGAGAGGTCGAATGAGCGCCATCGCCACGGCGAGGAGCGGCTCCGGCGGCGGCTCGGGCCGTCGGAAGCCCAAGCTCGGCTGGAACCTCCTCGGCCTCCTCGTGTTCGTCGTCGTCGGCTTCCCCGTCTACTGGATGCTCAACACGGCGTTCAAACCGGCGAAGGACGCCATCGACCCCGACCCGAGCCTGCTGCCCACCGCGCTGACCTTCTCCAACTTCGGCCGCGCGATGGACATCGCCGACTTCTGGGGCCCGGTCGCCCGCAGCCTCGTCGTCTCGCTCGCGGTCGTGCTGATCGGCATCGTCGTCGGCATGCTGGCCGCGCTCGCCATCTCCCGGTTCGCCTTCCGCGGCCGCAAGATCGTGATCGTCGGCATCCTCGCGGTCCAGATGGTCCCGCTGGTCGCCATGATCATCCCGGTCTTCCTGCTCCTGAACGACCTGGGCCAGTACGACCGGCTGACCGGCCTGATCATCACCTACCTGACCTTCATCCTGCCCTTCACGGTGTGGACCCTGCGCGGCTTCATCGTCAACATCCCGAAGGAGCTGGAGGAGGCCGCGATGGTCGACGGCTGCTCCCGCACCGGCGCCTTCATGCGCGTGGTCTTCCCGCTGCTCGCCCCCGGCATGGTCGCCACCTCGGTCTACGGCTTCATCCAGGCCTGGAACGAGTACCTCTACGCCCTGATGCTGCTCAGCCAGAAGAACCAGACCGCGACCGTCTGGCTCGGCAACTTCACCACCAAGCACGGCACCGAGTACGCCCCGATGATGGCCGGCGCCACCCTGATGGCCGTCCCGATCGTCGTGCTGTTCCTCCTCGTCCAGCGCAAGATGGCCGCGGGTCTCACCGCGGGCGCCGTGAAGGGATAACGCCCCCGATGACGACACTCGCCAGCGACACCGACACTCTGACGCGTGACGCCCTGACGGTCCTCCAGCCCGGTTTCGCCGGCACCAGCGCCCCCGACTGGCTGCTGCGCCGCCTCGGCGAAGGCCTGGCCTCGGTCGGCCTGTTCGGCCGCAACATCGCCTCCCCCGAACAACTCGCCGCGCTCACCGCCCAGTTGCGCACCGAGCGTGACGACGTGCTCGTCGCGATCGACGAGGAGGGCGGCGACGTCACCCGCCTTGAGGTGCGGACCGGCTCCAGCTTCCCCGGCAACCACGCCCTCGGCGCGGTCGACGACACGGATCTCACCAGGCAGGTCGCCTTCGAGCTGGGCCGCCGCCTCGCGGCCTGCGGCGTCGACTTCAACTGGGCCCCGTCGGCCGACGTGAACTCCAACCCGGGCAACCCGGTGATCGGCGTACGCTCCTTCGGCGCCGACCCCGACCTGGTCGCCCGGCACACCGCGGCCTATGTCACCGGCCTCCAGGCGGCGGGCGTCGCCGCCTGCACCAAGCACTTCCCCGGCCACGGCGACACGGCCGTCGACTCCCACCTCGCCCTGCCCCGCATCGCCGTGGACCCCGCGGTGCTGGCCGAGCGCGAACTGGCCCCGTTCCGCGCGGCCATCGCCGCCGGCAGCCGTGCCGTGATGAGCGCGCACATCCTGGTCCCCGCCCTGGACCCGGACCGCCCGGCGACGTTGTCCCGCCGCATCCTGACTGAGCTCCTGCGTGGCGAACTCGGCTACGACGGCCTGATCGTCACCGACGGCATGGAGATGCAGGCGATCGCCGGCACCTACGGCATCGAGCGCGGCAGCGTCCTCGCCATCGCGGCCGGCGCCGACGCCATCTGTGTGGGCGGCGGCCTCGCCGACGACGAGACGGTACGGCGCCTGCGCGACGCCCTCGTCGCCGCGGTCCGCGTCGGCGACCTCCCGGAGGAACGCCTGGCCGACGCGGCGGAACGGGTCCGCGCCCTGGCCCGCTGGACGGCCTCGGCAGCGGCCTCCGCCGACCGGGCCGGCGCGCGGACCGACATCGGCCTCGTCGCCGCGCGCCGCGCACTGCGCCGCACCGCCGTCGCCCCCTTCACCCCGCTCACCGACGCCCCCTACGTCGCCGCCCTCACCCCGGTCGCCAACATCGCCGTCGGCGACGAAACCCCCTGGGGCGTGGCCGTGGAACTCGCCCGGCTGCTGCCCGGCACCGAGACGGGCAGCTTCGCCGGCGAGGACGCGGGACAGGCGGCACTGGTCGCGGCGGGGGAGCGGCGGATCGTGGCCGTGGTCCGCGACGAGCACCGCCACCCCTGGATGACGGCGGCCCTGGACACCCTCCTCGCCGCCCGCCCCGACACCGTCGTCGTCGAGATGGGCGTCCCGCAGGCCCCACCGCGCGGCGCCCTCCACCTCGCCACCCACGGCGCGGCCCGCGTCTGCGGACGGGCGGCGGCGGAGGTCATCGCGGGCGCGTGACGCCCCCCACGACGACACAGGCGCCGGTTCCCCTTTCGGGGAGCCGGCGCCTGTCCTGTCGTAGCGGGCGTTGTAGCGGAGGCCCTCAGATCCCCTGCCAATCAGGCTTGTTGGCGTACGTGTGCCGGAAGTAGTCCGCGAGCTTCAGCTTGGACGCGGCCCCCTCGTCGATGACGACCGTCGCGTGCGGATGCAGCTGGAGCGCCGAGGCGGGACAGATCGCCGCCACCGGCCCCTCGACCGTCGCGGCGACGGCGTCCGCCTTGCCCTCGCCCGTGGCGAGCAGCACCAGGTGCCGCGCCTCCAGGATGGTGCCGATGCCCTGCGTGATGACGTGGTGCGGGACCTGTTCGATGTCCCCGTCGAAGAACCGCGCGTTGTCGATCCGGGTCTGCTCGGTGAGCGTCTTGATCCGCGTCCGGGAGGCCAGCGAGGAGCAGGGCTCGTTGAACCCGATGTGCCCGTCGGTCCCGATCCCCAGCAGCTGGAGGTCGACCCCGCCGGCCGCGGCCAGCGCCCGGTCGTAGGCCTCGCAGGCGGCCTGTACGTCCTCGGCGGTGCCGTCCGGCCCGAGGAAGGCGTCCATGCCGACGCCGAGCGGCTCCAGCACCTCCCGGCGCAGCACCGAGCGGTAGGACTCGGGGTGCTCGGCGGGCAGCCCCACGTACTCGTCGAGCTGGGCGATCCGCGCCCGTGAGGTGTCCACGGCACCGGAGCGCACCTGGGCCGTCAACGCCTGGTAGACCGGCAGCGGGGTGGAACCGGTGGCCACGCCGAGCAGGGCGTCGGGCTTGCGCCGCAGGAGCTGGGCGATGGCATGGGCGATGAGTTCGCCGCCCGACCTGGCGTCCGCAACGATGACAACTTCCACGCTGGCCTGCCGTTCTGGAGAGGGGGTCGAGTGGGGCCCCGAAGGGCTATGTGGTTTAGACCAATCCACGGACCAATCTAACAGAATCGGGCACCCCCGCCCAGGTGGCGAAGGTCGCGCGAGGCCGTCCGTGTCCACGGCGATCCGGAAATTGCCCTGCCGATCGGGCCCCGCGAGGGAACCCGCACAGGCTAGGCTGCGTTGTGGATGCTAGGGCGTCCGAATACCTACGGTTGAACAAGCTCCGGCACATGGACACCGATAAGTGGTCTAGTCCAGAATGGCGGGGGTAGGTAGCAGACTTCCGTCTTCCCCGCACAGGAAGGCGGACCGAGGACCCGGAGCTCTCTGCCCTGACTGCCCCGGATCCTCACCCTCGGTCGGCGGGACCGCACACCCCGCGGCCGATATTGCTCCGGGCTGCGGTGCCGGGAGGGCTGAGGGTCCCTCTCAGGCGCCGCGGCCCGCGGGTGTCTCCGGGCGGGTGTCTCCGCCCCTTTTAGGCCCCGCACATACCCCCAGGTACGCTCGCAGACGTGCCCTCCATGAACGAACTCGTACGCCAGCACACCGCACTCGGCGACTCCGACCTCGAGTGGCTGCACCTGCTGGTCTCGGAGTGGCAGCTGCTCTCCGACCTCTCCTTCGCCGACCTGGTCCTGTGGGTCCCCACCCGCGACGGCACCCGCTACGTCTCCGTCGCCCAGATGCGCCCCAACACCGGCCCCACCTCCTACCAGGACGACATGGTCGGCCACCTGGTCCCGCGCGGCCGCAGGCCCCTGCTGGACGCCGCCCTCGACGAGGGCCGGATCGTGCGCGAGGGCGACCCGGAGTGGCGCGAGGAGGTCCCCGTCCGGGTCGAGTCGATCCCCGTACGGCGCGAGGGCCGCGTCCTCGGCGTCATCGCCCGCAACACCAACCTGCTCACCGTGCGCACCCCGAGCCGCCTGGAGCTGACCTACCTCCAGAGCGCCTCCGACCTCGCGCAGATGATCGCGGCCGGCTCCTTCCCGTTCCCCGACCAGCAGATGGACATGGACGCGGCCCCGCGCGTCGGCGACGGCCTGATCCGCCTGGACGCCGACGGGGTCGTCCAGTACGCCTCCCCGAACGCGCTCTCCGCCTACCACCGCATGGGCCTCGCCTCCGACCTGGTCGGCCACAACCTCGGCCTGACCACCGCCGAACTCGCCCCCACCCGTGGCCCGGTGGACGAGGCGCTCGCCAAGGTCGCCAGCGGCTGGGCACCGCGCGAGTTCGAGGTCGAGGCGCACGACGGCGTCATCCAGTTCCGCGCCATCCCGCTCAAGCCCAAGGGCACCCGCATCGGTTCGCTCGTCCTGCTCCGGGACGTCACCGAACTGCGGCGCCGTGAGCGTGAGTTGATCACCAAGGACGCGACCATCCGGGAGATCCACCACCGGGTCAAGAACAACCTCCAGACCGTCGCCGCCCTGTTGCGGCTCCAGGCCCGCCGGATCGAGTCCGAGCGGGGCAGGGAGGCCCTGGAGGAGGCGGTCCGGCGCGTCGGCTCGATCGCCATCGTCCATGAGACGCTGTCCCAGAACCTGGACGAGCGGGTGGAGTTCGACGAGATCGCCGACCGGGTCCTGGCGATGGTCGCGGAGATCTCGCCGGGCAAGGTGGTCGGCCGGCGCACCGGCCGCTTCGGCATCCTCGACGCGGAGGTCGCCACCCCACTGTCCATGGTGCTCACCGAGATCCTTCAGAACGCGCTCGAGCACGGGTTCCGCGAGGGCGACACCGGCACGGTCGAGGTCTCGGCGGTTCGCGGCGGCACCACGAAGGAGGGCCGTCTGCTGGTCACCGTCCAGGACGACGGCGTCGGCCTGCCCGAGGGATTCGACCCGCACACCTCGGGCAACCTCGGCCTCCAGATCGTACGGACGCTGGTGGAGGGGGAGTTGGGCGGATCGTTCGACATGGTCCCGGCGCCGGAGCGGGGCACGCAGGTGATCCTGGACATCCCGGTGCGGGCGCAGAAGTAGCCCACGTCGGCCGAGGGCACAGCAAGAAGCCCCGGACCGTTCAGGGGTCCGGGGCTCAAATGCTCGTTGCCAGCGTGAGCTGGACATCGGGGGTACTGCGCGCTGCGGCTCGGGGCGGGAGATGCGTACTCGCTGTACGCGCCGCCAAGCGTCAGGCTTGTGGGGCGGGTGTCGTCAGGCGGAAGCCTGACGGGCCCGGTTGCGGGCGGCGCGGCGCTTCATTGCGCGTCGCTCGTCCTCGCTGAGGCCACCCCAGACGCCGGAGTCCTGACCGGACTCGAGCGCCCACTGCAGACACTGATCCATAACGGGGCAGCGACGGCAGACGGCCTTGGCTTCCTCGATCTGCAGCAGCGCAGGACCGGTGTTGCCGATGGGGAAGAAGAGCTCGGGGTCTTCCTCGCGGCAAACGGCGTTGTGACGCCAGTCCATGGCTGCTACCTCTCCTTGGTATTACATGCAAGTTGCTTGTGAATGTGAACGCTTTCACGAATCCCTCAACAAGTGAAGGGCCACCAGCCAGGTTCCCTGGCGCGGTCCTGTGGATTGAAGAGGGGTTCTGGTGATCAGTGGAGGCTGGTCCTGCGGGCCGTCCCGATCGCCAGATAGAGACTCGCAAACCTCGGCGGCGGATACAACCCCTTCCGGAAAGTTTTTTTTGATTCCTCGGTGTCGACTAGGTCACAGCCGTACTTCCATGGGGTGGACCTGGGTCTAAACGTTCGAGTGAAAGGACTTCAGCCCTTTCTGCTCACACAATCACACGCAGTGCACGGCGTACGCCTGTGAACGTCACGCTGGTTCGCAGCCCCAGGTGGTCACCGTCCATCTGGAGGGGCAGCGGGACCTTCGAATGCAAGGTGAACTGGTCCAGGTCGTGCAAGGACACGGCGTGCTTGCCATGAGGTCCCCGCTCGGGGGACGAAGTGAGCAACTGGGTCCCATACCGGACAACGGAGGCCGCGGACAGACGGCTCAGGCCGAGTACGTCGAGCCCGGTATCGAACGAGGCTTTAGGTGAGGCGTACACCGGACGATTGCCCAGATAGGTCCACGGTGCCGTGTTGCAGACGATGGACAGCACCAGATCGGTCACCGGGTCCGCGCCCGGCCGTTCCAGCGTGATCGAACCGTGCCGGCGCTGCGGCTCACCGAGGAGCTGGCGCACGGCCTGGCGGACGTAGAGCGCGTGGGTGGACCTCCTGCCGCGCTCGCGCTGCTGTTCGACCCGGCCGACGACGCCGGCGTCGAAACCGAGCCCGGCGTTGAAGGTGAACCAGCGCCCCGGCACCGCCTCGTCCTCCGAACCCGGCGTACCGGAGGTCAGCCCCAGCCCGACGGTGCGCTCCCGGCCCTCGCGCAGGGCGTCCAGCAGGGCGCCGGTCGCCTCGACGGGATCGTTGGGCAGGCCCAGCGCGCGGGCGAAGACATTGGTGGAGCCGCCGGGGACCACGGCGATGCCGGGCAGGTTCTCGGGATCGGGGCCGGCGTGCAGCAGCCCGTTCACCACTTCGTTGATGGTGCCGTCGCCACCGAGGGCGACGACCATGTCTATGTCCTCGCTCTGCGCGGCCTGCCGCCCCAGGTCCCGCGCGTGCCCGCGGTACTCGGTGGTGACCGCCTCCAGCTTCATCTCGCTGGCGAGCGCGTGGATGAGGACGTCCCGCGTCCGTGCACTCGTAGTGGTTGCTGCCGGATTGACCACGAGAAGTGCACGCATGGATGGCAGCGTACCTACTGGGTGGTACCGAGGCACAAGGCCGGACGAGGATCGGCCGGGACCCCGCGGCGTGAGCCGTGACACGACGGGCGTGCGGGGCCGGAGGGGCACAGGGACGGGCCGGGGAGCGGCGGCTACCCTTCTGGGGTGAGCAGCGAGCAGAACCCCGCCACCCCGAGAAGCACGGGAAACGCCGGAAGCGCCGGGAGCGACGGACACGGCGCAGACACCGAGCACGCGGGTCCCCGCCCGCGCCGTCTGACGTACGCCGCGGCGCTCGTCGGCCTGGAGGGGCTCGCGCTGGTCGTCGGCGGGCTCTGGATCCTCGTCCTCGGAGTCACCGGTGCCCCCGACGACCGGCAGCAGGCCGTCACCGGCGGGGTGACGCTGGTGGTCCTCGCGCTGCTGCCCCTGCTCGCCGCCCGCGGACTGCTGGGCTGCCGGAGCTGGAGCCGAGGGCCGGCGGTCATCACGCAGATCATGGCGCTGCCCGTCGCCTACAACCTGCTCCAGGCCGAGAGCATGGCGATCCCGGCGGGCATCGCGCTCGCCGCCACCGCCATCGCCGCGCTGATCCTGATCGTCAACGGCGAGACGACCCGGGCCCTCGGGATCCGGGGGCCCGGCCACGCGGGAGACGCCGACAGCGGCGGACGGAAGTAGCCGAGGAGGGTCACTCCTCGACGAGGAGCTTCTCCCGCAGCTGGGCCAGCGTGCGCGCCAGCAGCCGGGAGACGTGCATCTGGGAGATGCCGACCTCCTGCGCGATCTGCGACTGCGTCATGTTGCCGAAGAAGCGAAGCAGCAGAATCCGCTTCTCGCGCGGTGGAAGGTCCTCGAGGAGCGGCTTGAGCGACTCCCGGTACTCGACGCCCTCCAGCGCCTCGTCCTCCGCGCCGAGGGTGTCGGCGACCGCCGGGGACTCGTCGTCGGTGTCGGGGACGTCCAGCGACAGCGTGGAGTAGGCGTTGGCCGACTCCAGGCCCTCCAGGACCTCCTCCTCCGAGATCGCCAGCTTCTCGGCCAGCTCGTGCACGGTCGGGGAGCGGCCGTGCAGCTGGGACAGCTCGGCCGTGGCCGTCGTGAGGGACAGCCGCAGCTCCTGGAGCCTGCGCGGCACCCGCACCGCCCAGCCCTTGTCGCGGAAGTGCCGCTTGATCTCGCCGACGACCGTCGGTGTCGCGTACGTCGAGAACTCCACGCCGCGGTCCGGATCGAATCGGTCGACCGACTTGATCAGTCCGATGGTGGCGACCTGGGTGAGGTCGTCCAGCGGCTCCCCACGGTTGCGGAAGCGGCGCGCGAGGTGCTCGACGAGCGGCAGGTGCATGCGGACCAGCTGGTTGCGCAGCTCCGCGTACTCCGGGCTGCCGTCGTTCAGCGCGCGCAGTTCGATGAACTTCGCGCGTGCCCCGCTGCGGTCCTCGCGCGCCTGGGACACCGGCTGCTGCTGCACGGCCTGCTGTGGCACCGGCTGCCGAGGCGCGGGCTGCTGAGGCTCGTGCCGCGTGCCCGGCACGCCCTGTTCGTCGTCTCGCTCGTGCTCGCTCATCGTCCCGCCCGTCGCCCTCTGTCGAGCCTCTTCCTCGGCCCGGCCGGGGGTGCCCCCGATCCGCCTCTCCCGAGGCGACTCCTGCCCGGCACTCTCCGGGAAGCCGGTCCCGACGGAGGCCGGTTCGTCCTCCGGATGGGGCCGGGCCTGCTCGGGAATACCGTCGATGCCGTCCGCCATGCGTCGGGAACCGTCCGGAGAGACGGCCGTCCCGGCGCTCTCGGCCGGCAGCTCCCGTGTGCCGCGCTCTTCGTCCCGCACCGGCCCGTCCCCGTTCCTCACGCCGGCCCGGGTCCCGCGCCGCGCTGTTTGTAGAGGCTGATCGAAACGGTTTTGTCCTCGTCCACGGCGGAGGAGACCTTGCCCGCCAGGGCGGACAGCACGGTCCAGGCGAAGGTGTCGCGCGCGGGGGCGTGCCCGTCGGTGGTCGGCGCCGAGACGGTGACCTCCAGCGAGTCGTCGACCAGGCGGAAGACACAACTGAGCACCGAACCGGGCACGGCCTGCTGGAGCAGGATCGCGCAGGCCTCGTCCACCGCGATGCGGAGATCCTCGATCTCGTCCAGGGTGAAGTCCAAACGGGCCGCGAGGCCGGCCGTGGCCGTCCGCAGCACCGACAGGTAGGCACCCGCAGCCGGCAGCCGGACTTCCACGAAGTCCTGGGTCGCGGGCTCGCCTGCGATCTGGGACACCCTCACCTCCAAGGTGGTACAAGCTTTTCGGGGGCCGAGGGTCGCCCCCCGGGGTAACGCGTGTGTGGTGCAGCGGTGACGCTATCGCGCTCTCGTCCGTCCTGTCCCCGGGACCCCAACCCCCTGGCGTCACTCACAGTAAAACTGCGAACACGCTCCGTGTCTAGGGGTCTGCCGGCCCAAAAGGGAAGAGGGCGCGCCGGGTTGACGTACCCAGGCGCCAGATGCTCGAACCGTACCCGGTCCACGGACGAACCGTGCCCGGTGCGGCTCACACGAGGACGTGGTCGACGAAGCACCAGCGCCAGTTCTCGCCCGGTTCGAACGTCCGCATGATCGGATGGCCGGAGTCCTTGTGGTGCTCCGTGGCGTGCCGGCCCGGCGACGAGTCGCAGCACCCGACGTGTCCGCACGTCAGACACAGCCGTAGTTGCACCGGGTGGGTGCCGTCCCGCAGGCACTCCGGGCACGTCTCGCCGAGCGGGACGGGTTCGGGGTGCGGCAGCGCGTCGGCGTGCGTGCACTGTTTCATGATTGCCAGATTACGACGGTCGTGCGGATGACCGCGCAGAAAAACGAGGGCGGGCGAAACATGGACGTGATGCCACTGCTGTTGCTGGTGGCGGGCAGCGCGGCGATCGCCGCGGCGGCCCGGCGCACACCGGTGCCGGCACCGCTGCTGCTGGTCGCCGTCGGCCTGGCCGTCTCGTACGTCCCCGGAGTCCCGGACTACACCCTCGACCCCGACGTCGTGCTGCCGCTCCTGCTGCCCCCGCTGCTGTACACCTCCGCCATCGACAGCTCCTACCTCGACCTGCGGGCCCAGCTGCGGCCCGTGGCGCTGCTGTCGGTCGGCTACGTCCTCTTCGCGACGCTCGCCGTCGGCTGGGCCGCCTATCTGATCGTCCCGGGACTGCCGCTGACCGCGGCGCTGGTGCTGGGCGCGGTCGTGGCGCCGCCCGACGCGGTCGCGGCGACGGCGGTGGCGCGCAAGGTCGGCCTGCCGTCGAAGGTGACGACGATCCTCCAGGGCGAGTCCCTGCTCAACGACGCGACCGCGATCACCGCCTACAAGGTGGCCCTCGCGGTCGTCGTCGGAGAGGGCGCGTCCTGGGCCGGCGGGATCGAGGAGTTCCTGGTGGCCGCGGTCGGCGGCACCGCCGTCGGTCTGGTCCTGATGGCCCCGCTGCACTGGCTGCGGACCCGCCTGAAGGAGCCGCTCCTCAAGAACACGCTGTCCCTCCTCATCCCGTTCGTCGCGTACGCCACCGCCGAGCAGTTCCACGCCTCCGGCGTCATCGCCGTGGTCGTGGTCGCCCTCTACCTGGGCCACCGCGCGTGGGAGGTCGACTTCGCCACCCGGCTCCAGGAGGACGCGGTGTGGAAGATGGTCGCCTTCGTCCTGGAGTCGGCGGTCTTCGCCCTCATCGGCCTGCAACTCCAGATCGTCCTGAGAGGCCTCGGCGACTACGAGGGGCTGGACGCCGCCTGGTACGCGGTCGCCCTCTTCCTCGTGGTCGTCGTGGTCCGCTTCCTGTGGGTCTATCCGGCGACCTTCCTGCCCCGGCTGCTGTCGGCACGCATCCGCGCGCGTGAGGAGAACCCCACCTGGCGAGGGCCGATCGTCATCGGCTGGGCCGGCATGCGCGGAGTCGTCTCGCTCGCCATCGCGTTCTCCATCCCGGTCACCGTCGATCACGGAGAGGGGCCCTTCCCGCACCGCAACCTGATCCTCTTCCTGACCTTCACCACGGTCATCGGCACCCTGGTCGTGCAGGGCCTGACCCTGCCCCCGCTGATCCGTCTGCTGAAGTTCCCCGAAGCCGACCCGCAGGCCGCGACCCTCGCCGAGGCCAACGCGCAGGCCCAGGCCTCCCGGGCGGCCGAGCACCGACTGGAGGAACTGCTGTCCGACGAGCGCAACACCCTGCCCCCGCCGCTGGCCGACCGGCTCCGCAACGTCCTCGAACGCCGCCGCAACGCCGTCTGGGAACGCCTGGGCCAGGTCAACCCGGTCACCGGTGAGACCGTCGACGACACCTACCGCCGCCTGTCCCGCGAGATGATCAGCGCCGAGCGCGGGGTCTTCGTGCGTCTGCGCGACGGCCGTTACATCGACGACGAGATGCTGCGGACGCTGCTGCGCAGGCTGGACCTGGAGGAGGCCGCGGCCTACCGGGAGGCCGGCTAGCAGCCGCACGGGCGGCTTCGGCCAGGGGGCGGGGAACAGCGGGCTCAGGGGATGAACGGCGCTCCCGTCACCACCGCCGCGAGCCGTGTCCCGCGCGGGAACGCGCCTTCCTCGGCGAGGACGACAAGTGCGTACAGCGACTTGGCGACATAGAGACGCTCGACCGGCAGGCCGTGCCGCTGTTCGAAGTCCCGTGCGAAGTCCTCGAGGACGGGGGTGGTGCGGGCGTACCCGCCGAAGTGGAAGCGCTCGTCCAGCCGCCAGTCGCCCACCGGGCCGCCGAAGGCGTCCGTCTGCAGGGCCCGTATGCCGTCCCCGAGGAACCCGCCCTTGAGGACCGGTATGCCGAGGGCTCGCCGGCCGGGGCCCAGCCCGGCGGCGAGGCCCGCGAGGGTGCCGCCGGTGCCGCAGGCGAGGGCCACGACGTCGGCGTGGTCGCGCAGCTCCTCGCCGAGGGCGCGGCAGCCGTGGACGGCCGCCGCGTTGCTGCCGCCCTCGGGTACGACGTACGCGTCCTCGGCGCCGGCGGCGCGCAGGACCGCCGCCAGGGTGCCGGGGTCGGTCTTGCGGCGGTAGGTCGCCCGGTCGACGAAGCGCAGCCGCATCCCGTCGGCCGCGCAGCGGGCCAGGGAGGGGTTCAGCGGACGGTCCGCCAGTTCGTCGCCGCGCACCACCCCGACCGTGGGCAGGCCCAGCAGACGGCCGGCGGCGGCCGTGGCCCGCAGATGGTTGGAGTAGGCGCCCCCGAACGTCACGACCGGCCGTCCCGCCGCCGCCTCCAGGTTCGGCACGAGCTTGCGCCACTTGTTGCCGATCAGCTCCGGGTGGATCAGGTCGTCCCGCTTGAGCAGCAGCCGTACCCCGTGCCGCGCGAACCGCTCGTCGGCCACCTCCTCCAGGGGTGAGGGCAGCCGGGGGCGCAGGGCCGCGGAGTCGAACGGAACAGGGCGGGTCACCTCGCCATTGTCGAACACCGTTCGTGCGAAAACTCGCTGTGCCCACACCGTCGTTGATCCATTCCCGCTCTTTCGGGTAATGGCACGAACACACTGAGTGATGGAAGGCTTGTCCGCGAGAAC
Source organism: Streptomyces sp. NPDC058335 (assembly GCF_042723915.1). Taxonomy (NCBI): domain Bacteria; kingdom Bacillati; phylum Actinomycetota; class Actinomycetes; order Kitasatosporales; family Streptomycetaceae; genus Streptomyces; species Streptomyces sp. NPDC058335. The sequence goes on from NZ_JBHXHX010000025.1 coordinate 80,938, forward strand.
AGTGCGGCGGCGCAGAACGGCGTCGGTGCATCACCGGGAGGGCATTTCTCTATGTCGGTAGGCGAAGAAGTCCGCGCTGAGCAGGGCAAGCCGCAGCAGAGCCTTGGCACCGCGGCCGCGCGGAACCTGGCCACCACCACCAAGTCCGTACCGCAGATGCAGGAGATCAGCTCTCGCTGGCTGCTGCGGAATCTGCCCTGGATCGACGTACAGGGCGGCACATACCGAGTGAACCGGCGACTGACGTACGCCGTCGGCGACGGCCGCGTCACCTTCGTCAAGACCGGCGACCAGGTCGAGGTCATCCCCGCGGAGCTGGGCGAACTGCCCGCACTGCGGTCGTACGAGGACGAGGACGTGCTCTCGGAGCTGGCTTCCCGCTGCCGGCAGCGGGAGTACGCGCCGGGCGAGCTGGTCGCCTCCTTCGGCAGCCAGACCGACGAGGTCTACCTCCTCGCGCACGGCAGGGTCGAGAAGGTCGGCACCGGTCCCTACGGCGACGACCAGGTCCTCGGAGTCCTCGCCGACGGCGCCTACTTCGGCGACCAGGCGCTGCTCGACCCGGACGCCATCTGGGAGTACACCGCGCGCGCGGTCACCGCCTGCACCGTGCTGATCCTGTCCCGCCAGGACTTCGAACAGGTCGCCGAGCGCGCCGACTCACTGACCGAGCACCTTCGGAATCTGCGCTCGATCCCCCGGCAGTCGACCAACCGCTACGGCGAGAAGGCCGTCGAGCTGGCCGCGGGCCACGCCGGTGAGCCGGACATCCCGCACACCTTCGTGGACTACGACGCCCGGCCGCGCGAGTACGAACTGAGCATCGCCCAGACCGTCCTGCGCATCCACTCGCGCGTGGCCGACCTGTACAACCAGCCGATGAACCAGACCGAGCAGCAGTTGCGGCTGACGGTCGAGGCGTTGAAGGAGCGCCAGGAGCACGAGCTGGTCAACAACCGCGAGTTCGGCCTGCTCCACAACTGCGAGTACGACCAGCGGATCCAGCCGCACGACGGCGTCCCCGGCCCGGACGACCTGGACGAGCTGCTCAGCCGCCGGCGCGGTACCAAGATGCTCCTCGCCCATCCGCGCGCGATCGCCGCGATCGGCCGCGAACTCAACAGGCGGGGCCTCGTCCCCGAGACGATCGACGTCGCCGGCAACCGGATCCCCACCTGGCGGGGGGTTCCGATCTACCCGTGCAACAAGATCCCGGTGACCGAGGCCCGCACCAGCTCGATCATCGCGCTGCGTCTCGGCCAGGAGGACCAGGGCGTCATCGGGCTGCGCCAGTCCGGCATCCCGGACGAGATCGAGCCGAGCCTGTCCGTGCGGTTCATGGGCATCAACGAACAGGCCATCATCAAGTACCTGGTCACGGCCTACTACTCGGCGGCGGTGCTGGTCCCGGACGCGCTGGGCGTGCTGGAGAACGTCGAGATCGGCCGCTGGCAGTGACCTCACCCGTGCGGACGCCGTGTCCCCGCCCACCCGGGCGGGTACACCCAGGGGGTACCCGCCCGGTGGCCGCGCATCCGCTGCCGTACGCGGACCCGGCGAGGGGGGCTCGATGACCGAGTATGTGACGCGGACCAGGACGCACCCCGGCGGGGCGAGGGAGGGGGCACGGGGCATCCCGAGTCAGACCGACGGCGGCACCGGGGCGCCCGACGGGCACGAGGCGGCGGCGATCCTGGAGGAGACCCGGGGCTCGGTCGACCCCGCGCTGCGTGCCGCGCTCGACTCGCTGCCCCGCTCGATGCGGCGGATCTCCCGCTACCACTTCGGCTGGGAGCACGCGGACGGCACACCGGCCGCGGGCAACGCGGGCAAGGCGATCCGGCCCGCGCTGGTGCTCGCCGCGGCCGCCGCGCTCGGCGGCCCGGCGGCTCGGACAGCGGCCCTCCCGGCGGCCGCCGCCGTCGAACTGATCCACAACTTCACGCTGTTGCACGACGACGTGATGGACCGGGACACCACCCGCCGGCACCGCCCCACCGCTTGGACGGTGTTCGGCGACGCCGACGCCATCCTCGCCGGGGACGCGCTCCAGGCGCTCGCCCTGGGGATGCTCGCCGCGGACCCGCATCCGGCGTCCTCGGCCGCCGCCGCCCGGCTCGCGGACTGCGTGGTGGAGCTGTGTGCCGGCCAGCACTCGGACACCGCCATGGAGAAGCGGGGCCCGGCCGAGGTCACCCTCGACGAGGTGCTCGCCATGGCCGAGGCCAAGACGGGCGCGCTGCTCGGGTGCGCCTGTGCGCTCGGCGCGCTGTACGCGGGGGCATCCGAGGAGGACGTCGAGGCGCTGGACGCGTTCGGCCGTGAGGCCGGGCTCGCCTTCCAGCTCATCGACGACGTGATCGGTATATGGGGCGACCCGCGGCACACCGGCAAACCGGCCGGTGCCGACCTGGTCGCCCGCAAGAAGTCCCTGCCGGTGGTCGCCGCGCTCGGCTCCGGCTCCCCGGCCGCCGCGGAACTGGCCGAGCTGTACGCGCTCCCCCACGAGCAGGGGGACGACGTGGAGCGGATGACGCTGGCCGTCGAGCGGGCGGGCGGCCGGGAATGGGCCCTGGAACAGGCGGCCGACCGCATGGCCCGAGCGATGTCCGAGCTGGCCCGCGCCGTCCCGGACCCGGAATCGGCGGGCGGCCTGCTGTCCCTGGCGGAGTTCGTGACGCGTCGCAGCACCTGAGGAGGGGCGCGACCAAGGCCGGTAGCCCCTGCCTCTCGAAAACCCCGGACCTCCGGAACCGTGCGGCTCCTGACTCCGTACGGCCCCGAGGGGACCGGTCAGGCGGGCCCCGCACATCCCCACGGTGTGCGGGACCCGCCTCTTCGTGTCCCCGGTCATGTGGAACCTCTTCTCCCACTTGCCTCGGTTTCTCGGAAACCCTGGCGGACACCTTGCAATCACTACAGCTGAAGTACTACAACTGGAGTTGTTAGAAACCAGCCCAGGGAAAGAGACCGGCTTGCGAAAGCTCACCTACTTCGTCGCCTGCTCCATCGACGGCTTCATCGGAGACCCCCAAGGCGACGCCTCGTCGATGTTCGGGTTCCTGGACGAGGAGTTCCTCGGCTACCTCGCCTCCACGTATCCCGACACCATCCCCGTCCAGGGCCGTGAGTCGATGGGTCTGAAGGACGCCGAGAACCCGAACTTCGACAGCGTGATCCAGGGCCGGGCCAGCTACCAGCTCGCCCTCGACGCCGGCATCACCAGCCCCTACGGCCACCTGCGCGAGTTCGTCGCCTCCCGCACCCTCGACGCCTCGCCCGACCCGAACGTCGAGATCATCGACGGTGACCTGGCCGCCCGGGTCCGCCGGCTCAAGGCCGAGGACAGCAAGCTCGGTATCTGGCTCTGCGGCGGCTCGCGCATCGCCGGTGAACTGCTCGACGAGATCGACGAACTCGTCATCAAGACCTATCCGCAGGTCTACGGCTCCGGCATGCCGATGTTCGGCGCGGACTTCTCCGTGACCGACTTCAGCCTGGAATCCGTGCGCACCTTCTCCAACGGAGTCCTCGTCCGCACCTACGCACGGACGCGCTGACCGGCCTACCCTGAGGACATGGACAGGGAAAAGCACGTCTGTCCCGCCTGTGGGCAGACCGTGGACACGGTGGTCCGGCGCCACAAGACGCTGGGCGCGTGGGTACCGCGCTGGGTCGCGGGCCCGTGCCACAACCCCGACTGCGAGGCGTGCGTCGAGCCCGGCAGCGAACAGCACGGCCACACCGAGCAGCACGGCCGCGCCGCATCGCCGGAGCACGCCGACGAGCCGAGAGCCCCCGCATCCCCCGCCTCCTGACGCCCGCCCGGCCGGGCGGGCGTGGTCCCATGGCCGAACGGGGAGGGGCGGACATGAGGGATGCCCGAGGGGTCGTCGTAGGGGCCGGCGGTGGGCCGTCGCCGTACGGGCGCTGACGGCCGTGGTCGGGGCGGGATGACGCTGTGGTTGCAGGACGCGGCCAGGCCGTCGCAGCCCGCCCGCCTGGCACAGGGACGAGGAATCCGCGCCGCTGCTGGAGATCGACGCGGACGACCACTCGGGGTGCCCGCCGGAGGCAGCGACCGCCGACGACCCCACGATCGTCCAGTGCCTGTACGTCGACGTCGTGGCCCCCTGGTTAGGCCCGCGGCAGCCCGCCCGTCTCCGCGTCGCGGCCCGTCAGGCAGTACAGGCCGCCCGCCGGGTCGCGCAGGACCGTCCAGTGGGGGTGGGCGGCGACGAACCGTGCGCCGAGCCGCTCGTGCCGGGCGCGGACCGCGTCGATGTCCGGGCCGCACGCGAGGTCGAGGTGGGCGGACACGGGCCGCTCCTCGCCGACGCGCTGGAGCAGGATCCGCACGGGCAGTCCCGGCGGCGGCGCCACCACGTGGAACTCCGGCAGCGAACCCGGCCGGGACGCCCAGTCGGGCAGGAGGCCGCTCCAGAAGGCGACTTCGGCGTCGTACGCGGACGGCGGGATGTCGAGGCTGACCTGGTCGAGGCGGCTGCCGGCCACCACGGGCGGGCGTACGGACTCGCCGTGCCAGGGCACCGCGCAGAACAACTGACCGGCGGGGGAGCGCAGTACGGCCCACCCGTCGTGGGCGGCGACCGTACGCGCGCCCCAGTCCAGCGCCGCCGCGACGAACCCCTCGACGTCCTCGACGCAGAAGTCCGGATGCGCACCGCCCCTGTCGTCGTCGACCGCCTGCACCTTCACGCAGGCGTCGGCTCCCTCCGGCAGCAGGGTGGCGAACTCGTCCTTGTCCCCCCGGAGTTCGGACAGGGCCGTGTCCGTGACGGCGGTCCAGAAGGCACAGGCCCGCTCGAAGTGCTCGGCGGGCCGGTCGGCGAAGGCGTACGTCCAGCGGACGGGGACGTGGGTGCTGGTGCGGGGGCTCATGCGGCGATCGTAGGCCGGTGCACCCGCGGGATCGCCCGGGTTTTCAGGCGCCCGCGGTGTCGTCCGAGCGCTCCATGAACCGCAGCAGGTTCCCCGCCGGATCCCTGAACGCGCAGTCCCGCACGCCGTACGGCTGGTCCATCGGCTCCTGGAGGACCTCGGCGCCGGCCTCCCGCACGCGCTCGTGCAGCGCGTCGCAGTCGGCCGTGGTGAAGATGACCCCGCGCAGCATGCCCTTGGCCAGCAGCCGGGCCATCAGCTCCCGGTCGGCGGGGGAGGCGTCCGGGCTCGCGCCCGGCGGCTCCAGCACGACCTCCACGTCCGGCTGGAGCGGCGAGCCGACCGTCAGCCACCGCATCCCCTCGAACGAGACGTCGTTGCGGACCTCCAGGCCGAGGATGTCCCGGTAGAAGTACAGGGCCTTGTCGTGGTCGTCGACGGCCAGGAAACACTGGCGGAGTTTGAGATCCATGGCGATCACCCTATGTACGTCGGGGGCGCGTGTACGTCCGTGCGACGCACGGCGGGATCACCGCGCTCGCCTCGTGCGAACGCGCCCGGTAGGCACTCGGCGTCTCGCCCACCAGCTCGGTGAACCGGGCGCTGAACGAACCGAGCGAAGTACAGCCGACCTCCATGCAGACCTCCGTGACCGTGAGGTCGCCGCGCCGCAGCAGCGTCTTGGCCCGCTCGATCCGGCGGGTCATGAGGTAGCCGTACGGCGTCTCGCCGTAGGCCTCGCGGAAGCTGCGCTGGAAGTGGCCGGGGGACATCAGGGCCGTGCGGGCGAGCACGGCTACGTCGAGGCGCTCCGCGTACTCACGGTCCATCCGGTCGCGCGCCTGCCGCAGCCGGACCAGGTCCTCCAGGGTCACACGGCCAGCATCGCACGGGGGCACCCGATCGTGCGGAGGTTCCGCGGGGGGCCGCGGTGCCCGCCCCGGGCATGCCGAAGGGGCCCGGTCGTGATGCCGACCGGGCCCCTCCGGAAAGTCCCTCGCCCCGCGGTGGTGCACCGACCGCCGGTGTCGGGAACGGCCCAGGTGTCAGGCCTTCTTCGTCTCCCAGAAGATCTTGTCGATCTCGGCGATGAGTTCCAGCGCCTTCTCGCCCGTCTTCGGGTCGGTCGACGCCTTCGCGGCCGAGAGGGCCTTGAGGGTGTCGTTGACCAGCTGGTGCAGCTGGGGGTACTTCTCGAAGTGCGGGGGCTTGAAGTAGTCGCTCCACAGCACGGAAACGTGGTGCTTCGCGAGCTCGGCGCGCTGCTCCTTGATGACGGTGGCGCGCGCCTGGAAGTGCGCGTCGTCGTTGGCGGCCATCTTCTCCTGCACGGCCTTCACCGACTCCGCCTCGATGCGGGCCTGGGCCGGGTCGTACACACCGCAGGGCAGGTCGCAGTGCGCGCTGACCGTCACCTTGGGGGCAAACAGGCGGGAAAGCATGGAGCGTTCCTTCCTCGTGATCGTCTTCTCAGGTGGGACATTACTCCCTGCGGGAACGGTTTTCGCGAGTGCCCCCATGGGCTTAGGACAAAAGTCCGGGGTCAGACTGAGACTGGTGGAGGAACGGACCAGGGGAGGTGCCGGCGATGCCGGAGCCGTCGCAGGACGTCGAGCGAGGGAGGACCACCGTGCCGTTCGGACTGGCCGAGGTGACCGGTCCGTCCATGGTGCCCACGCTGCACCACGGCGATCAGCTGGTGGTGCGGTACGGGGCCAGGGTGCGGCCGGGGGACGTGATCGTGCTGCGGCACCCCTTCCAGCAGGACCTGCTCGTCGTCAAACGGGCCGTGGAACGCCGCGAGGGCGGCTGGTGGGTGCTCGGGGACAACGCGTACGCGGGCGGTGACAGCACCGACTACGGCACGGTGCCCGACGAGCTGATCCTCGGGACGGTGCGGTTCCGGTACCGGCCCCGGAAGCGGGGTCAGCGTTCGCCGCTGGCGGCGCTGCGCTGGGCGCTCTCCGCGGCCAGGCCCGTGCTGGCCGACCGGTCGGCCTCCAGGCGCTTGCGGGCGCGGTAGGCGGCCACGTTGGCGCGGGTGGCGCAGCGGTCGGAGCAGTAGCGCCGGGAGCGGTTGGTGGAGGTGTCCAGGTAGGCGTTGCGGCACGGGCTCGCCTCGCACAGGCCCAGCCGGTCGACGCCGTACTCCGTCAGGTGGAAGGCCAGGCCCATCGCGGCGATGGCGGCGTAGCCGGCGGTCGCGTTCGACGGGTGGTCGGCGAGGTGCATGTGCCACAGCGGGCGGCCGTCGTCGTCGCGGTGGTCGTGCCCGGAGATCTGCGGGCTGACCGGGAACTCCAGCAGGAGGGAGTTCAGCAGGTCGACGGCGAGGGTCTCGTCGCCGCCGTCGGCCGCCTCGAAGACCGCGCGCAGGCGGCCGCGGACCGAGCGGAACCGCGTGACGTCCGTGTCGGTGGCGCGGCGGGCCGCCGACGCGTTGCCGACGAACAGGCCGCGGACGGCCTCGACCGAGGTCAGCGAGTCCTTGCCCCGGGCCGGTTCCTCGCTGTTGACGAGGCGAACGGCATAGTCCGAGTAATAGGCCAGTTCCACTTGTAGTCCTTACGGAGGGGCTCTATGGTCGTCGTTGCGGTCGGGTAACGGCTGATCGTGCTTCCAGGGTATTACGCGGGCGAAGGAAGAGAGGGCTCCCATGACCACGACGAGTACGGGAACCGACTGGCAGTCCTGGCAGGAGAGCTGGGACCGGCAGCAGGAGTGGTACATGCCCGACCGGGAGGAACGCTTCCGGATCATGCTCGACATGGTCGAGTCGTTCGTCGGCCCCACACCCCGCGTTCTCGACCTCGCCTGCGGCACCGGCACCATCACCGCCCGGCTGCTCGCCCGCCTCCCCGGTGCCACCAGCACCGGCGTCGACCTCGACCCGGCGCTCCTGGCCATCGCCGAGGGCACTTTCGCGGGCGACGAGCGGGTCACCCTGGTGACCGCCGACCTCAAGGACCCCGGCTGGCGGGCCGGGCTGCCGTACGACTCGTACGACGCCGTCCTGACCGCCACGGCCCTGCACTGGCTGCACAGCGAACCCCTCGCGGCCCTCTACGGTCAGGTCGCCGAGCTGGTCCGCGACGGCGGTGTCTTCATGAACGCGGACCATATGATCGACGACTCCACGCCCCGGATCAACGCGGCCGAACGCGCCCTGCGCCACGCCCGCATGGATCAGGCCAAGGCCGACGGCGCCCTCGACTGGGCCGAGTGGTGGCAGCTCGCCGCCCAGGACCCGGTCCTCGCCGGTCCGACGGCCCGCCGCTTCGAGATCTACGGCGAGCACGCCGACGGCGACATGCCGGCCCCGTCCTGGCACGCGCGCGTGCTGCGCGAGAAGGGGTTCGCGGAGGCGAGGCCGGTGTGGTGCTCGCCCTCGGACACGCTGTTGCTGGCGCTGAAGTGACGAGAGGGGCGGTACGGAGAACTCCGTACCGCCCCTCCACCGTGCGTGGTGTCAGGTCAGAGGACCTTGGACAGGAACGCCTGCGTCCGCTCGTGCTGCGGGTTCGTCAGGACGTCGCGCGGGTTGCCGGACTCGACGACCACACCGTCGTCCATGAAGACCAGGCTGTCGCCGACCTCGCGGGCGAAGCCCATCTCGTGCGTGACGACGACCATCGTCATGCCCGACTCCGCCAGGTCGCGCATGACGTCGAGGACGTCACCGACCAGCTCGGGGTCCAGCGCCGAGGTCGGCTCGTCGAACAGCATCAGCTTCGGGTCCATGGCCAGGGCCCGCGCGATCGCGACGCGCTGCTGCTGGCCGCCGGAGAGCTGCGAGGGGTAGTTCCCGGCCTTGTCGCCGAGGCCGACCCGCTCCAGCAGTTCCCTGGCACGCTCCCTGGCCTGACCCCTGTTCTGGCCCTTGACCTGGACCGGGGCCTCCATGACGTTCTCGACCGCGGTCATGTGCGGGAAGAGGTTGAACCGCTGGAACACCATGCCGATGTCCCGGCGCTTCAGCGCGACCTCGCTGTCCCTCAGCTCGTACAGCTTGTCGCCCTTCTGGCGGTAGCCGACCAGCTCGCCGTCGACGTACAGACGACCGGCGTTGATCTTCTCCAGGTGGTTGATGCACCTCAGGAAGGTCGACTTGCCGGAGCCGGACGGGCCGATGAGGCAGAACACCTCGCCGGAGTTCACCTGAAGGTCGATGCCCTTGAGGACCTCGACGGGGCCGAAGGACTTGTGCACGCCCTCGGCCTTCACCATGGGGTGGGAGGGCTGCGTCATGCCGAGACTCCCTTCGGGCGGCGCGCGGGCAGGACGGCGGCCTTGACGCGCTGGAGCGGCGTCGGCGGCAGGCTGCGGCTCGAGCCGCGGGCGTAGTACCGCTCGACGTAGTACTGCCCGACGCTGAGGATCGAGGTCATGATCAGGTACCAGGCGGCGGCGAGGAAGTACATCTCCACCGTGGAGCCCGCGTTCTGACCGATGTCCTGCGCCTCCTTGAAGAGGTCGGCGAACTGCACCGCCGAGACGAGCGAGGTCGTCTTCAGCATGTTGATGACTTCGTTGCCCGTCGGCGGCACGATCACCCGCATCGCCTGCGGGATGACGATCCGCCGGAGCGTCTTGGTGTGGCTCATACCGAGTGCGTGCGACGCCTCGCTCTGCCCCTCGTCGACCGAGAGCAGACCGGCACGGCAGATCTCGGCCATGTACGCGGCCTCGTTGAGGCCCAGGCCGAGCAGCGCCGTGAGCAGCGGCGTCATGAACGAGGACCAGTAGTCCTTGTAGATCGGACCCAGGTTGATGTACTCGAAGACCAGGCCCAGGTTGAACCAGACGAACAGCTGGACCAGGACCGGGGTGCCGCGGAAGAACCAGATGTAGAACCACGCGATCGACGAGGTCACGGGGTTCTTCGACAGGCGCATCACGGCGAGCAGGATGCCGCCGACGATGCCGATCACCATGGAGAGCACGGTGAGCAGCAGGGTGTTCCAGACGCCGTCGATGATGCGGTCGTCGAAGAAGTAGTCCGGGATCGCGTCCCAGTTGATATTGCCTTGCGCGAAGGCGTAGACGACCGAGCCCAGCAGGGCCAGCGCGACGGCCGCCGAAACGTATCGCCCGGGGTGCCGGACCGGGATGGCCTTGATGGCCTCCGGCCCGGCGGGGGGCGTCGCGTCGGGACCGTCCGTCTTGTTGACGTCAACAGTCACGGGTGGAGCCTTTCAGAGCCGAGTCGAACGGTGGCGGTTCAGGAACCGCCGTTGATCTTGGACTCGGTGATCGCGCCGTCGCCGACGCCCCACTTCTCGATGATCTTCTTGTACTCGCCGTTGTCGATGATCGCCTGGACGGCAGCCTGGAGCGCGTCACGCAGCTCGGTGTTGTCCTTGGCGACGGCGATCCCGTACGGACCGGCCTCGACCTGGTCGCCGACGATCTCGAAGTACTTGCCGCCCCCGGCGTTCTTCACGGAGTAGGCGGCGATGGGGAAGTCCGCGGAGACGACGTCGGCGCCCTTGGAACGCATCCGGGTCTCGGCCTCGGGGTTGGTGGCGAAGTCCTCGATCTTGAGGGCCGCCTTGCCGTCCTTCTTGCACTTCGCCGCCTGGTCCTTGGCGAGGTCGTGGGAGAAGGTGTTGCGCTGCACCGCCATCGTCTTGCCGCAGAGGTCGTCCCAGGTCTTGATGCCCTGGGTGTCGCCCGCGTTGGTGTAGAGGGAGACGCCCGCGGTGAAGTAGTCGACGAAGTCGACGCCGGCGCCGACCTTCTTGCCGGTGTCGCCGTCGATGCCTTCCTGGCGGTCCTTGGTGTCGGTCATGGCCGACATGGCGATGTCGTAGCGCTTGGACGCCAGACCACCGATGAGGGTGTCGAACGTGGCGTTCTGGAACTCGAACTTCACGCCGAGCTGCTCGCCCATGGCGGCAGCGATGTCGGGGTCGATGCCGGCCGTCTTGCCGGAGCTGTCCTTGAACTCGACCGGCGCGTACGCGATGTCGGAACCGACCTTGATGACGCCCTTGTCACGGATTGCCTGGGGCAGCTTGTCGGCCAGCGGGGCCGCGCTCGTCGAGGCGGTGTCGCTGCTCCCGGAGTCGTTGTCCTTGGTCTGGTCACCACAGGCGGTGAGCAGCAGGGCGCCCGTGACCGCGAGGGTTCCGACCGCGGCGAGCCGGGTGCGCGCGGCGGTGGTACAGCGGATGGAGCGTGCGGTCATGGTGAGTGCCTCCGGCGGATGGAATGGAGATGCCGATGGGTCGACGAGAACACACACCATCGGGTGTCGCGACCTCGTGTGATGACGGCATCTTGCCATTCGGACGACGCCATTCAGGGGGCCAGCTATGTCAAAATCGGATAACGGGCGACACCCGAATCCCATCAGTCCGGTACATCACGACCGGACCGGACCGGACCATCTGCGGGAATCCTTGCTTCCGGCCGGAAGATCTCCGGTCCATCTCGCCATGTGGACGAACACGCTCCGTCATGACCCGTGGGCCTCACATTTTGTCAAGGGTTCGGCCGGGACTTGTCCGCGCTTCGCGCATGAGTCATCTCACTGGGGCATGACGGCGCTGGTGAGGTGTAGGAGTCCTGCAAACAGCGGCATGTGACCTTGCACCGAATGGACTCGTCGTCGGTGGTGTCCGTCCGGTAAGAAGGTTCTTTACACCCCTCACCCGGGGCTCAGGGCGCGTGTGCGGCGCGCCCGACGCGCAGACGCCCGTACGTATCACCGCTGGGTCCTGCGCGGTGCCCGCCCACTTCTCAACCAGGAGTGGCCACCCTCATCCAAAAACATCTAAGGGGTAAGACACAGTGGCAGCGGAGATCGTCAATCCTCGCAGCGAGAGCGAAGCGGACCGAACGGGCCAGGAGGGCGGTGCGGAGCCCCTCGACTCGTTCGATCCGGCGTTCGCGCTGCACCGGGGCGGAAAGATGGCCGTGCAGGCCACCGTTCCGATCCGCGACAAGGACGACCTGTCCCTCGCCTACACGCCCGGCGTCGCGCGGGTGTGCACCGCGATCGCGGAACAGCCGGACCTGGTGAACGACTACACGTGGAAGTCGTCCGTCGTCGCCGTCGTGACCGACGGTACGGCCGTTCTCGGCCTCGGGGACATCGGGCCGGAGGCCTCCCTTCCGGTGATGGAGGGCAAGGCCATCCTCTTCAAGCAGTTCGGCGGGGTCGACGCGGTGCCGATCGCGCTCGCCTGCACGGACGTGGACGAGATCATCGAGACCGTGGTGCGCCTCGCTCCCTCGTTCGGCGGTGTGAACCTGGAGGACATCTCGGCGCCGCGGTGCTTCGAGATCGAGCGCCGGCTCCAGGAGCGGCTCGACATCCCGGTCTTCCACGACGACCAGCACGGTACGGCCGTCGTGACGCTGGCGGCGCTGCGGAACGCGGCCCGGCTGAGCGGACGCTCGATCGCGGAGCTGCGGGCCGTCATCTCGGGCGCCGGCGCGGCCGGTGTCGCCATCGCCAGGATGCTCGTCGAGGCCGGCATCGGAGACGTCGCGGTCAGTGACCGCAAGGGCGTCGTCTCCGCGGACCGCGAGGACCTGACCGACGTCAAGCGCGAGCTGGCCGGGTTCACCAACAAGGCCGGCCTCACCGGCTCCCTCGAGGCCGCGCTGTCCGGCGCGGACGTCTTCATCGGCGTCTCCGGCGGTACGGTCCCGGAGGCCGCGGTCGCCTCCATGGCGAAGGGCGCCTTCGTGTTCGCGATGGCCAACCCCGACCCGGAGATCCACCCCGAGGTCGCCCACAAGTACGCGGCGGTCGTCGCGACCGGGCGGTCGGACTTCCCCAACCAGATCAACAACGTGCTGGCGTTCCCGGGCATCTTCGCTGGTGCGCTCCAGGTGCGGGCGTCCCGGATCACCGAGGGCATGAAGCTGGCGGCGGCCGAGGCGCTGGCGGGTGTCGTGGGCGACGATCTCGCGGCGGACTATGTCATTCCTTCGCCGTTCGACGAGCGGGTCGCTCCGGCGGTCACCGCGGCGGTTGCCGCGGCTGCCCGTGCCGAAGGGGTCGCCCGTCGCTGACCTGCGGCAGAGATGGCCCCGCCGGTTCCTCGGGCGGGGCCGTTCTTCTACCCACCCACCCACCCGCCCGCCCGTCCGTCCGGGTGGATCGAGGGGTGGGCCTCGCCTCCGGCGCTGACGGTCGTACGGCGGCTGCGCGCCGTCTCGGGCCGGGCGCGCAGTTCCCCGCGGCCCTGCTCGGCCCGCCGCTCACATCTGTCGTCCGGTCGCGCAAGAGGGCATGTCTCACAGTGCCCTCCGGTTTCGCCGGGGGGCGGTGGACCCTATCGTCGGGGGCATGTTCGCCGTCTACGCCGCTCGAATCGACCGCGACCAGCCGCTTTCCGGACTGGAGTTGGGGGAGCGACCGGCCCCCGACGCCCGTCCCGGCTGGAGCACCGTCACCGTCCGGGCCGCCTCCCTCAACCATCACGACCTCTGGTCCCTGCGGGGCGTCGGCCTCGCGGAGGACAAGCTGCCGATGATCCTCGGCTGCGACGCCGCCGGCATCGACGAGGACGGCAACGAGGTCGTCCTGCACTCCGTCATCGGCCAGACCGGCCACGGGGTCGGTCCCCGCGAGCCCCGGTCCATCCTCACCGAGCACTATCAGGGCACCTTCGCCGAGCAGGTCACCGTGCCGACCTGGAACATCCTGCCCAAACCGAAGGAGCTGTCCTTCGAGGAGGCCGCCTGTCTGCCCACCGCCTGGCTGACCGCCTACCGCATGCTGTTCACCAACGCGGGGGTGCGGCCCGGTGACTCGGTGCTCGTGCAGGGCGCCGGAGGCGGTGTCGCCACGGCCGCGATCGTGCTCGGCAAGGCGGCGGGGCTCCGGGTCTTCGCGACCAGCCGGGACGAGGCCAAGCGGAAGCGGGCCCTGGAGCTGGGGGCCGTCGAGGCCGTCGAACCGGGCGCGCGGCTGCCCCAGCGCGTGGACGCCGTCATCGAGACCGTCGGTGCCGCCACCTGGTCCCACTCGGTGAAGTCGCTGCGGCCCGGCGGCACGCTCGTGATCTCCGGCGCGACCAGCGGCGACCGTCCCTCGCACGCCGAACTGACCCGGATCTTCTTCCTCGAGCTGAAGATCGTCGGCTCGACCATGGGCACGAAGGACGAGTTGGAGGACCTGCTCGCCTTCTGTGCGGCGACCGGGGTCCGGCCCGTCATCGACGAGGTGCTGCCGCTGGACCGGGCCCGGGAGGGCTTCGAACGGCTCTCGTCGGGCGACCAGTTCGGCAAGATCGTCCTCACGCACTCCTGACGGTCGCAACGCACTTCTCACGGGTTCACGCACTCCTGACGGCGGGTCCGGTCTCCGGGCCCGCCTTTCGCGCACCTCCCGTGTCAACTGTGGTTGACGCGGAGCAGGTGTCAACGTAAGTTGACACCATGACCGAAGCAACGGATCTCGCCGAGCGCGCGGGTGATCGCGATCCCCGGGTCGGGCTGCGGGCCGTCGCCGCGCTGCGTCGGCTGTTGGAGCAGTTGGAGGCGGTGCAGGTGCGCAACGCGCGCAATCAGGGCTGGTCGTGGCAGGAGATCGCCGCGCAGCTCGGTGTGAGCAGGCAGGCCGTGCACAAGAAGTACGGGAGGCATTGATGTTCGAGCGGTTCACCAAGAGTGCCCGGGACGTGGTGCGCGAGGCGTGGGAGCACGCCGAGCGGGCGGGAGCGCCGTCGGTGGAGACGGAGCACATCCTGCTCGCTCTGCTCGACCGGGAGGCCAGCCGCGGTTCCTTCGCGCTGGCCGCGCTGGGACTCACCGAGCGCGGGGACGCGGTCCGGGAGGCGCTGGTCGAGGCGCGGCGACGGGCCGGACTGTCCCAGGCGGAAGCCGATGCCCTGGCGGGGCTGGGCATCGACGTCTCGGAGATCGTCGCCCGGGTCGAGGAGGTGCACGGAGTGGGGGCGATGTCCGGTGAGATGAAAGGCAAGGGGTGGTGGTCCGGCCGCCGTTCCTTCGGGCGTGGCGGCAAGGAGGTGCTGGAGAAGGCCCTGCGCATCGCGTTGGCCCACCATGACCGTCACATCGGCGACGAGCACATCCTGCTGGCCCTCGCCGCCCGCCCCGGCGTGCCCGCGGAGGTCCTCGCCGACCACGGGGTGACGTACGAGTCGCTGACACGGGTGCTGTACGGCGGAGGCCAGGGCGAGGCCAAGGCGGGCTGAGGGGGCGGGGGGGCGGAACTCTGGGGGCGCCTCCCTGGGTGGTACGGCTGAGCTTCCGGTTCGTTCCGGTTCGCTCCGGTCCGACCCGTCGTGCCGGTCGTGCCGGTCGGCGGCTGGGCGGCCGTATCACCCGAGGTGCGTCGGTCAGGGCTTCGGGGTGCGCAGTATCGCCCCGATGTGGGCCGCCGCCGTCGACAGGTGGCGGCGGGTGTCGAGGAGCTGGTCGGCCGTGACGCCGTGGTCCCGGGCGGCGTCACGGATGTCGTCGCGGAAGCGGTCGAGCAGGCGGTCCAGGTCACGGGCCGGATCGCCGGTGAAGTCCTCGTGGGCCCACGACGGCTCGTACGCGCCGGGGAAGTCCTCCGGGGTCTGCGCGTACTCGGGTGTCGGTGCGGCCTTCTCGGCGGTGCCGTGGCCCCGGCCGAAACCGAAGTCCTTCCCGAACTCCTTGCCGTAGTCCTTTCCGAACTCGCCGAACTCCTTGGCCAGTTCGGTCAGGCCCTCGCGGACGCCCGTCGGCCAGTCGCCCCGCGCGAAGTGGTCCTGGACCTGCTCCTGAACCCGTCGCGCTATGCGCTGGACCTCCTCCTGCGCATGGGCCACGGCCCGGTCCTGGGCCTCCTTGGCCTGGTGGCGGGCCCGCTGGGCCTCCTCGCGGGCCCGGCGGCTCTCGTCCTTGGCACGGCGGGCCTGCTCCTTCCACTCCTGCTTGACGCGCCGCATCTCCTCCTTGGCGACCCGCCACGACTCCTTGTCGCCGTACTCCCCGTGCTCCCCGGCGCCCGGTCCGGTGCCAGAACCGGCGCCTCGGCGGGCCTCGGAGGCCGCCGCCCGCATCTCGCGCCGCAGGTCGCCCGCCGCTCCGCGCACATCGGCCCGGATCTCCGCGGCCAGTTCGGCGACCGACTCGCGGATCTCCAGTTCCAGGTCGGCGAGTTCACCGCTGCGGTCGGCCAACTCGGCCCGGCCCGCGTCGGTGATGGCGTACACCTTGCGGCCGCCCTCACTGGTGTGGGTGACCAGGCCCTCGGCCTCCAGCTTCGCCAGCCGGGGGTACACGGTGCCCGCCGAGGGCGCGTACAGCCCCTGGAAGCGTTCCTCAAGGAGGCGGATCACCTCGTAGCCGTGGCGCGGGGCCTCGTCCAGAAGCTTCAGCAGGTAGAGACGGAGGCGGCCGTGGGCGAAGACGGGAGGCATGTCAGAGCACCTTCTTGTCGGTCGTGCTGTCGTCCGGGCCGGACGCGGAACCGTCCCCGGCGGAACCGTCCCCGGACGGGAAATTGTCTCCCGGGCCGACGGGCTCGCCGTCGGCCGGAGCGGCCCCCGCCTCCCATGGCCCGTCCTCCAGCGGAGGCCGGCGCAGCAGGGCGATGGAGCCGGAGACCGTCGTGGCCTTGAGGCTGCCGCTGCCCGTGCCGAGACGGCCGGTGATCCGCTTGGCGCCCCACCGGCCGCTGACCCGGAGGTCCTCGAAGGCGTTGGAGACCGAGCCGCTCGCGGTGTTCGCCTCCACCTGTGCGTCCGCCGGGTGGGGCAGCCGGATGGCGATCTCGCCCGAAACGCTGGTCAGGCTGATGTCGGTGGGGCGGCCCGCCGGGTCGAGGTCGACGATCATCGAGCCGCTCACCGAGTCGGCCTTCACGGAGGAGCCCGCCTCGACGACGGTCAGATCCCCGGAGACGGAGTTGAAGCGCAGGTCCCCGGTGAGGGCCTGCGCCTCCACGTTGCCCGAGACGGTGTCCGTGCGGACCGGGCCCGTGAGGCCCACCAGGGTCGTGTCGCCGGACACCCCCTTCACCTCGGCGCGCCCGTCGAGGCCGGAGACCACCGCTCCGGCGCTCACCACACCCACCTCCACGCGGGTGCCGGCAGGGACGGCGAGCGAGACGACGGCGCTGCGCTGCCAGCCCTTGCGGTCGAGCCACTTGAGGAAGCCCTTCCAGGGCAGGTCCTCGTACGCCACCGTCAGCGCACCGTCCCGGTGGGTGACCACGAGAGGGGGTCCCTCGATCCGGGAGACCTCCAGGCGGGCGGAACCCTCCTCGGTGCCCACCACGTTGACCGTTCCGTCGACGATGCGGACGTGCAGCTCGCTCACCGGCTCGTCGAAGGAGAGTTTCCTCGGTTCGGCGACGGACCACTCGGACATGGTGATGACCTCCTCGACGACACGACACGCCATATCGCGTCTCATGCAAAACACGATATATCGCGGTCGTCGAAAGTCAAGACACTCTTTCCGGTGATGGTGACCGGCCTCCAGCCGTTCCCGGCGGGCACGAAAAAAGGGGCGCCCCTCAGGGCACCCCCACGCACGCGGCCGGCGTGACGTCGGTGGACCTACTCGTCACACGTCACACCTCACACGTCACTCGTCATCCTCGTCGTCCAGCCGGGCCAGCCACGTCGCCAGTCGCTCCACCGGCACCTCGAAGTCCGGGTTCAGGTCGACGAACGTCCGCAACTGCTCGGCGAGCCACTCGAAGGTGACCTCCTCCGCGCCGCGCCTCTTCTCCAGCTCTTCGATGCCACGGTCCGTGAAGTACATGGGTCAAGGATAAGTGGGCGCAAACGGCCGGGCCGCACCCCGTGAAGGGGTGCGGCCCGGCCGCTGTCCCATGGTGTCGAGGAGGACGCCTACGCCTCGAACACCTCACGCACCAGCTGCTCCTGCTCGGCCTGGTGGCGCTTGGCCGAGCCGACCGCCGGGGACGAGCCGTGCGGCCGCGAGATGCGGCGCAGGCGCTCGCCGTGCGGCACGTCCGCGCCGACGGCAAGGTCCAAATGGTCGATCAGGTTCAGGGCGATGAACGGCCAGGCACCCTGGTTGGCCGGCTCCTCCTGCGCCCACAGGTACTTCTCGGCGTTCGGGTACTTGGCGATCTCCGCCTGGAGTTCGGCACCCGGCAGCGGGTACAGGCGCTCGATGCGGATGATCGCCGTGTCCGTGGAGCCGCGCTTCTGACGCTCGGACTCCAGGTCGTAGTAGACCTTGCCGGCGCAGAAGACGACCTTCTTGACGGCGGCCGGGTCGACCGAGGCGTCGCCGATGACGGGGCGGAACTGGCCCGTCGTGAACTCCTCCGCCTTCGACGCCGCGGCCTTGAGGCGCAGCATCGACTTCGGGGTGAAGACGACCAGCGGCTTGTGGTGCGGGTTGTGCACCTGCCACCGCAGGAGATGGAAGTAGTTCGACGGCAGGGTCGGCATGGCGACCGTCATGTTGTTCTGGGCGCACATCTGGAGGAAGCGCTCCGGGCGGGCGGACGAGTGGTCCGGGCCCTGGCCCTCGTAGCCGTGCGGGAGGAGCAGCGTGACGCCGGACGTCTGACCCCACTTCTGCTCCGCCGACGAGATGAACTCGTCCACGACCGTCTGGGCGCCGTTGACGAAGTCGCCGAACTGCGCCTCCCACAGCACGAGGGCGTCGGGGCGGGCCAGCGAGTAGCCGTACTCGAAGCCCATCGCCGCGTACTCGGAGAGGAGCGAGTTGTAGACGTTCAGGCGCGCCTGTTCCTCCGCGAGGTACATCAGCGGCGTGAACTCCTCGCCGGTCTCCCGGTCGATGATCACGGCGTGCCGCTGTCCGAACGTACCGCGCTGGGAGTCCTGGCCGGCCAGGCGGACCGGGACGCCCTCCAGGAGGAGGGAGCCGACGGCCAGCGTCTCGCCCATGCCCCAGTCGATCGTGCCGTCCTCGACCATCGTGGCCCGGCGCTGGAGCTGAGGCAGCAGGCGCGGGTGGGCGGTGATGTGGTCGGGGATGTTGACCTGGGACTCGGCGATGCGCTTGACGACCTCCGCCGAGATCGCGGTGTTCACCGCGACCGGGAAGCCGTCCTGCGGGTCGGGGGACGTGCCGGGGGCGGGCTGCGCGGTGGCCTCACGGACCTCCGTGAATACCTTCTCCAGCTGACCCTGGTAGTCCTGGAGCGCCTGCTCGGCCTCTTCCAGGGTGATGTCGCCGCGACCGATGAGGGACTCGGTGTAGAGCTTGCGCACCGAGCGCTTCTTGTCGATCAGGTCGTACATCAGCGGCTGGGTGAAGGCCGGGTTGTCCGACTCGTTGTGACCGCGGCGGCGGTAGCAGATGAGGTCGATCACCACGTCCTTGTTGAACGCCTGGCGGAACTCGAAGGCGAGCCGCGCGACGCGCACCACGGCCTCCGGGTCGTCACCGTTCACGTGGAAGATCGGGGCCTCGATCATGCGGGCCACGTCCGTCGCGTACATCGAGGAACGCGAGGACTCGGGGGCCGCGGTGAAGCCGACCTGGTTGTTGATGACGATGTGGACCGTGCCGCCGGTGCGGTAGCCGCGCAGCTGCGACATGTTCAGGGTCTCGGCCACCACGCCCTGGCCCGCGAAGGCCGCGTCGCCGTGGATCGCCACCGGCAGGACCGTGAAGTCCGTGCCGCCCTTGTTGACGATGTCCTGCTTGGCGCGGGCGATGCCCTCCAGAACCGGGTCGACCGCCTCCAGATGCGAGGGGTTCGCGGCGAGCGAGACCTTGATCTGCTCGCCGTCCAGGCCCGTGAAGGTGCCCTCGGCGCCCAGGTGGTACTTCACGTCGCCGGAGCCGTGCATCGACTTCGGGTCGAGGTTGCCCTCGAACTCGCGGAAGATCTGCGCGTACGACTTGCCGACGATGTTCGCCAGGACGTTCAGCCGGCCGCGGTGGGCCATGCCGATGACGACCTCGTCGAGGCGGGACTCGGCGGCCGAGTCCAGCACCGCGTCGAGCAGCGGGATGACGGACTCGCCGCCCTCCAGGGAGAAGCGCTTCTGGCCGACGTACTTCGTCTGCAGGAAGGTCTCGAAGGCCTCCGCCGCGTTCAGCCGGCGCAGGATGCGCAGCTGCTCCTCGCGCTCCGGCTTGGTGTGCGAGCGCTCGATGCGGTCCTGGATCCACCTGCGCTGCTTGGGGTCCTGGATGTGCATGAACTCGACGCCGGTGGTGCGGCAGTACGAGTCGCGCAGCACGCCGAGGATGTCGCGCAGCTTCATCAGGGACTTGCCCGCGAAGCCGCCGACCGCGAACTCGCGCTCCAGGTCCCAGAGGGTGAGCCCGTGCTCGGTGATGTCCAGGTCGGGGTGCTTGCGCTGGCGGTACTCCAGCGGGTCGGTGTCGGCCATGACGTGGCCGCGGACCCGGTAGGAGTGGATCAGCTCGAAGACGCGGGCGGCCTTGGTGACGTCGTCGTCGTGGCTGGCGTCGATGTCCTTGAGCCAGCGGACCGGCTCGTAGGGGATGCGCAGGGCCTCGAAGATGTCGTCGTAGAAGCCGCTCTCGCCGAGGAGGAGGTTCGCGACGATGCGCAGGAACTCACCGGACGCGGCGCCCTGGATGACCCGGTGGTCGTAGGTCGACGTGAGCGTCATGACCTTCGAGATGCCGAGCTTGTTCAGGGTGTCCTGGCTGGTGCCCTGGAACTCCGCCGGGTAGTCCATCGAGCCGACGCCCATGATGACCGACTGGCCGGGCATCAGACGCGGGACGGAGTGGACGGTGCCGAGGCCGCCGGGGTTGGTCAGCGAGACCGTGACGCCGGTGAAGTCGTCCATCGTCAGCTTGCCGTCGCGGGCGCGGCGGACGATGTCCTCGTAGGCCTGCCAGAACTCGAAGAAGTTCAGCGTCTCGGCCTTCTTGATGCCGGCGACGACGAGCTGGCGGTCGCCGTTGGGCTTCACCAGGTCGATGGCCAGGCCGAAGTTGACGTGCGGCGGCTTGACGAGGGTGGGCTTCCCGTCCTTCTCCGCGTAGTGCCAGTTCATCGACGGCATGGCCTTGATGGCCTGGACCATCGCGAAGCCGATCAGGTGCGTGAAGGAGATCTTCCCGCCCCGGGCGCGCTTGAGGTGGTTGTTGATGACGATGCGGTTGTCGAACAGCAGCTTCACCGGGACCGCGCGCACGGACGTGGCCGTGGGCAGTTCCAGTGAGGCGTTCATGTTCTTGACGACCGCGGCGGACGGGCCGCGCAGCGTCACGTACTCGGGGCCCTCGGGAGAGGCGGCGGGCTCGGCCTTGGCAGCCGGCTTGGCGGCCGGGGCCGCGGCCTTGGCGGGAGCCGGAGCAGCTGCCGCGGGCTTCGGGGCGACCGGCGCCGGCGCGGGAGCCGGTGCGGCGGGCGCGGCCTGGGCCGGAGCAGCCGGAGCAGCCGGAGCGGCTGGCGCCGCCGGTGCGGCGGGAGCCGCGGGCGTGGTGGTGGTCGCTGCGGCCCCCGCGGCCGCAGTACCCGCCGGAGCCGAAGGCGCGGCCGCGCCCGGCTTGTAGTCGGCGAAGAAGTCCCACCAGGCACGGTCTACCGAATTCGGGTCCTGGAGGTACTGCTGATAGATCTCGTCG
Source organism: Streptomyces sp. NPDC058335 (assembly GCF_042723915.1). Taxonomy (NCBI): domain Bacteria; kingdom Bacillati; phylum Actinomycetota; class Actinomycetes; order Kitasatosporales; family Streptomycetaceae; genus Streptomyces; species Streptomyces sp. NPDC058335. The sequence continues at coordinate 102,367 of NZ_JBHXHX010000025.1, forward strand.
ACGAGCCACTCGTTCGGTCCGAACGCGGCCGCGGGATTCTTGCCCGTTTGGTCTGCGTCGGTCGAGATGCTCGATGCGTTACTGGGGGACTGTGGCGACACGGCGGCAACCGCCCTCTTCCGCTTCACAAGGTGATGGACAGCGGGAATAAAGGCTACGCCTCCCGGAGGGTGAAGGTCAGGCCGGGCCACCGCATCGTCGCGTAAGTCACATCGGAAGGGCTGTTTCGGGGGTGGAAATGGCGGGAAACAAACGCGGTTGCGCTGCGAGCGGGATCCATTGATGCCGGTCGCACACGCTCAGCGTGCGGACCTGGGCCGACCTTGGCCGGCGGGCTGCCTGATCACACGTGTCCGACGGGACGAACGCCCGTGGATCTTGTGGCTCCGCTTCGAACTTTACGTCAACTTGGGACGGAAGAGTCTCCCGGAAGAGTGATAAGAATCCGGCAACCCCGCTCGGATTCGGCCACTCCGATCCGGCCTCCGTGCAGATCGACCGCCCAGCGGGCGATCGCCAGCCCCAGTCCCGTACCGCCGTCGCTGCCCGGACCGTGCGGCCGGCGGACGGCTCCCCGGTTGAACCGCTCGAAGACCCGGTGCCACTCCGAACGCGGAATGCCGGGGCCCTCGTCCAGGACCTCCAGCTCCAGCGACTCCGGCAGCGGCCCGCGCCGCGCCCTGACCGTCACCCGTCCGTGCGGCGGACTGTGCTTGACCGCGTTGTCTATGAGGTTCGCGACGACCTGGTGGATGCGCTCCGGGTCCGCGTGCGCGGTCAGCTCCGGAGGGGTCACGTCCAGGTGCAGATGGACGTCCGTGCGGGTGTGGCTGCCGCCCGAGCCCATCGTGGCGCGCGCCGAGGCGACCATGTTGGCCTCCTTCAGCACCCCGGACAGATACGGCCACACCTCGAAGCGCCGCCTGCGCAGCGGTACGACGCCGTTGTCGAGGCGGGACAGGTCCAGCAGGGTCTCCACCAGCCTGCCCAGCCGCTCGGTCTGTTTCAGCGCCGTCCGCATGGTCTCCGGGTCGGCCTCGGCGATCCCGTCGACCACGTTCTCCAGGACGGCTCGCAGACCCGCGATGGGGGTGCGCAGCTCGTGCGAGACGTTGGCCACCAGCTCCTTGCGCTGACGGTCCTGGGCCTCCAGCTCGTCCGCCATGACGTTGATCGTCTGGGCCAGGTCGCCCAGCTCGTCGCGGCGGTTCTCGCTGACCCGGCGGGTGTAGTCGCCGTGCGAGATGGACCGGGCCACGGTGTTCATCTCGTCCAGCGGCGCGGTCAGCGAGTGCGCCACGAACTGCGTGATCAGCAGGGTGGCGATCATCGAGAAGACCGTGATGAAGCGCAGCTCGGTCTCGGTGCGCATGGCGATCATCATCAGCCCGGTGGTGATCAGCACCGAGATGACGACCAGCGCCCCCAGCTTGGTCTTGATCGAGAACGGGCGTACACCGCCCCAGGGTTCCCCGGGGCTTCTCGGTCCGTCCGGCCCGCGGCTCATGGCGTCGGGGTCTCCAGCGCGTAGCCCACGCCGTGCACCGTGCGGATCCGCTCGGCCCCGATCTTCCGCCGCAGCGCCTTGATGTGACTGTCGACGGTGCGGGTGCCCGAGGCGTCCGCCCAGTCCCACACCTCCGCCAGCAGCTGCTCCCGGGAGAGCACCGCGCGCGGGGTGTTCGCCAGGCACACCAGCAGGTCGAACTCGGTGGGCGTGAGATGCACGTCGTCCGAGCGGACCCGGACCCGGCGCTGAGCGTGGTCGATCTCCAGCTCGCCGAGCCGCAGTATCCCGCTGCGCGGCGTCGAGGCCGCGATCGCGGCGCGCTCCACGCGGCGCAGCAGGACGTGCACGCGCGCGGCCAGCTCCCGCATCGAGAACGGCTTGGTCATGTAGTCGTCGGCGCCCACGCCGAGGCCGACCAGCATGTCGGTCTCGTCGTCGCGGGCGGTGAGCATCAGTACCGGCACCGGACGGGCGGCCTGCACGCGACGGCAGACCTCCAGACCGTCGAAGCCGGGCAGCATGATGTCGAGGATCAGCAGATCGGGCTGCCAGGCCTCCGCGGTGTCGACGGCCGCCGGGCCGTCACCCGCCGTTTGCACGAGGAATCCCTCGGCACGCAGGCGGGCCGCGATGGCGTCGACGATCGTGGGGTCGTCCTCGACCACCAGAACCCGCCGCTGCGCACCGGGTGTCGCCGTCGCCGTGCCGTTGTGCGCGGTGTGTGTCTGCTCCATCGCCCGCCCCTGAAGTGTGCTTTCCGGAACCAGTGGGGTGATTCCTTTTCTGCGCATGACTGCGGTTGACGCCTTAATCATCTGCGTCAGGGCAGCAGCGTACGGGGAGTCACCGCGGCTTTGCTATCCAGGTCGGACGGCGAGGTGCACGACGTCCGGCACGCCTCGGGCAACCGGGATCTCTTCGGTACGCACCTGTTGGAACCCGGCATTCCCCAAGGTTCCCTCGAATTTGGGAGACGGCTGGGCGGACCATACCGCGAGTACCCCGCCGGGCCTCAACACCCGCGCGCAGCTTGCGAGTCCGGCCGCTGAGTACAGGCCGTCATTGCCCTCCGTGACGGTCCAGGCGGGCCCGTTGTCGATGTCGAGGCACAGCGCGTCGAACGTGTCGGATGTCTCATTGACGTAGTCGGTCAGATCCGCTTCCACGATCGCGGTGCGCGGATCGGAGAGCGCGGGGCGGGAGATGTCGGCGAGCGGGCCGTCGAGGTGCCAGTCGATGACGGCGCGTTCGCGCTCGACGACCGTGATGCGGCCCCAGCGGGGGTCGGCGGCGGCGTGTGCGAGCGAGAACCCGACGCCCAGGCCGCCGATCAGCACGTGCGGGGCGGGGCGGCCGTCCAGCGCGGTGAGCGCGGCGTCCACCAGCAGGCGTTCCGAGCGGCCGTCGGAGGTGTCCATCAGGAAACAGCCGTTGGCGATGATCTGGAGCAGCCCCCCGTGCCGGCGCAGGACGACCTCGCCGTAGGGGCCCTCACGACGGTCCAGGACTTCGGGGGTGTCGTAGGAGATGGCCATCGGACCATCTTGGCACCGGCCCTGACGATTTGTTGAGCAATATCGGGGGAGGGGCGTTCGAACAGGGGCGATCGGGGTAGGCGCGGTTGACGTCCGGGGGTACCGCCGGGGTCTGAGAGGTTGCTGTGAATCGACTGTCGCGTGGCGTGGGTCACAGACAGGGGCGTCGCCCGGGGCGAAGGGTGGAGGGAGACGGAAGGAGCGCCTCACCGTGGAACGCAGGCTGACCGGTACGGCGGCATCCGGCCCGACCGGCTCGCCCCCGCCCCTTCCCGACGTCCCCGGTCTCCTGGACGGCGTCCCCCGCCAACGCACCCCCGACACCGGCCCCCGGAGCCCGTCCGGACTCCGGCCACAGCGCCCGCCGGGCCACCGGCCCCGTCCGTGGCACCTGCTGCCCACCCCCACCGGCACCCCCTTCACCTTCTTCTACGCCCTCGTCCTGACCGTCACCTCGTACGTCACCGCCCACGCCGACTCCGCCCTCGTACGGACCCTGCACGAGAACTCCAGCACCGACGTCGCGCATCTGCTGAGCGCCCCGGTGCCGGTGCTGGCGGCCAGTGCGCTGTGGGTGGCCGGCGGGATCGCGTCGCCGTTCGTGCTCGGCTTCCTGCTGGTGCTCACCGCGCTGGAGCGGCGCATCGGCGGTCTCCGCACGGCCGGTGTCTTCCTGCTCGGGCATGTGCTGGCCACGCTGGCGACCGAGGTCCCCGTCGGCCTGGCCGTCCTCGTGGGCCATCTCCCGGACAGCTCGCTGCACCGCCTCGACTACGGCATCAGCTTCGGTGTCGCGGCGAGCGTCGGCGCGCTGGCCGGCCTGCTGACGCCCTGGCTGCGCTGGCCGGTCCTCGCGGTGTTCGGCGGAATGCTCCTCCAGGACCTGCTCGCCCTCAGCGACCCGCTGAGCAACTGGGGCCACCTGATAGCGCTGGTGATAGGCGTCGCGACCTGGCCGTGGGTACGGCGGTGGGGTGCGGCGGTGGGCTGCGGCGGAGGTCGCCGGGAGCAGGTGACCGGGGCGGCTAGTCGGCGGCTCGGCCGTCGCCCGTGAACTTCGCGCTGGTCAGCGGTGCTGTCACCGTCCAGCCCAGTGACTCGTACAGGGCCCGGCCGTCCGGGGTGCCCGCAAGGACGCCCGTCTCCGCGCCCTCCGCCGCCGCCGTCTCCGCCAGGGTGCGCATGACCAGGCTGCCCAGGCCGCGGCGCCGGTGCTCGGGCGCGGTCTCGATCTGGTCGAAGACCGCGGTGGCGCCGGTCGGGGCGGCCTGGCCGCGGGCGGCGAAGGAGCCGTCGGGGGTGGTGACCAGGAGGCGGGTGACGCCGCCGCGCGTCCAGCGACGCAGGCGGTAGCCGTCGGGCACGCGGGTGTGCCCCCTGCGGGCCGGCAGCGGCACCGTCATCAGCCAGCCCGGTTCGGGATCCACCCACCAGCCCTCCCCGAGCCAGCGCCCGACCAGCGTGGGGTCCTGGAACACCTTCAGCCACACGCCGGCCGCGGTCACCCCGTCCGCGACCTTGCGCACGGTCCCCTCCTCGACGCCGTCGCCGACGGCCGTGAGGACGTGCCGCGACACGTGCGCCGACTGCCCCACGTCCACGGTGAACCCCCAGGGCTCCCGCACCGGCGGTGCGGCCCCGCGCGACACGACCCAGCCGTCCACCCACGCCCGTACGACGCCGTCCACGCAGTCTCCCGTAATGGTTGCTGTAGACATCTGCCTATTACGATGACCCTATGCGGCCGTACGCCGATCGCGGCAGACGTGATCGCTGACAGCGAACGGCGGCCCGGTCGGGGAACAATGCGGGGCTCACGTGCATTGAGTCGGCATAACTCAACTTGACTGCCTAAGGGGAGATCATGGCTGCTGAGTCCGCGCCGTTCACACCGCTCACCCTGCCCGTGCTGCCGCTCGACGACGAGGTCGTGCTGCCGGGAATGGTGGTTCCGCTCGACCTCAACGACAACGACGTACGCGCCGCGGTCGAGGCCGCGCAGGCCGCCGCCCGGTCCGAGCCCGGCAAGCCCCGGGTCCTCCTGGTCCCGCGCATCGACGGGGCGTACGCGAGCACCGGCGTGCTGGGCACGGTCGAGCAGGTCGGCCGGCTGGCCGACGGCGACCCGGGCGCCCTGATCCGCGGCCGTGGCCGCGTGAAGATCGGCGCCGGCACCACCGGCCCCGGCGCGGCGCTGTGGGTCGAGGGGACGAGGATCGACGAGAGCGTCCCCGACCCCCTGCCCGGCCACGTCACCGAGCTGGTCAAGGAGTACAAGGCGCTCGCCACCGCCTGGCTGCGCAAGCGCGGCGCCTGGCAGGTCGTCGACCGGGTGCAGGCCATCGAGGACGTCTCCGCCCTCGCCGACAACTCCGGCTACTCGCCCTTCCTGACCACCGCGCAGAAGGTGGAGCTGCTGGAGACCGCCGACCCGGTCGCCCGCCTCAAGACCGCCACCCGGCAGCTGCGCGACCACCTCGCCGAGCAGGACGTCGCCGAGACCATCGCCAAGGACGTCCAGGAGGGCGTCGACAAGCAGCAGCGCGAGTTCCTGCTCCGCCGCCAGCTGGAAGCCGTCCGCAAGGAACTGCGCGAGCTGAACGGCGAGGAGCAGGGCGAGGAGTCCGACGACTACCGCGCGCGCGTCGAGGCCGCCGACCTGCCCGAGAAGGTCCGCGAGGCCGCCCTCAAGGAGGTCGACAAGCTGGAGCGGTCCAGCGACCAGTCCCCCGAGGGCTCCTGGATCCGCACCTGGCTGGACACCGTCCTCGAACTCCCGTGGAACGAGCGGACCGACGACGTCTACGACATCCGGGGCGCCAAGGCGATCCTGGACGCCGAGCACGCCGGTCTGGACGACGTGAAGGAGCGGATCACCGAGTACCTCGCGGTGCGCAAGCGCCGCAGCGACCGGGGCCTCGGCGTCGTCGGCGGGCGGCGCGGCGGCGCCGTGCTCGCGCTCGTCGGCCCGCCCGGCGTCGGCAAGACCAGCCTCGGCGAGTCCGTCGCCCACGCCATGGGCCGCAAGTTCGTCCGCGTGGCCCTCGGCGGCGTGCGCGACGAGGCCGAGATCCGCGGCCACCGCCGTACCTACGTCGGCGCGCTGCCCGGCCGGATCGTGCGGGCGATCAAGGAGGCCGGGTCCATGAACCCGGTCGTCCTGCTCGACGAGATCGACAAGGTCGGCTCCGACTTCCGGGGCGACCCGGCGGCGGCCCTGCTGGAGGTGCTGGACCCGGCGCAGAACCACACCTTCCGGGACCACTACCTGGAGGTGGAGCTGGACCTGAGCGACGTCGTCTTCCTCGCCACCGCCAACGTCCTGGAGGCCATCCCGGAGGCCCTGCTCGACCGTATGGAGCTGGTCCGCCTCGACGGCTACACCGAGGACGAGAAGGTCGTCATCGCCCGTGACCACCTGCTCCCGCGCCAGCTGGAGCGGGCGGGGCTCGCCAAGGACGAGGTCACTCTCGACGAGAGCGCGCTGCGCAAGCTGGCCGGCGAGTACACGCGCGAGGCCGGTGTGCGCACCCTGGAGCGGTCCATCGCCCGGCTGCTGCGCAAGGTCGCGGCCCAGCACGAACTGGCCGAGCGGGAGCTGCCCTTCACCGTCCGCGAGGAGGATCTGCGCGATCTGATCGGCCGGCCGCACCACGTCCCCGAGTCCGCCCAGGACCCGGCCGAGCGGCGTACGGCCGTACCGGGTGTCGCGACCGGGCTCGCGGTCACCGGCGCCGGCGGTGACGTCCTCTTCGTCGAGGCGTCCCTGGCCGACCCGGAGACGGGCGCCGCGGGCCTGACCCTGACCGGTCAGCTCGGCGACGTGATGAAGGAGTCGGCGCAGATCGCGCTGAGCTTCCTGCGCTCCCACGGCGCCGAACTGGAACTGCCGGTGGCCGACCTGAAGGACCGGGGCGTGCACATCCACTTCCCGGCGGGCGCGGTGCCCAAGGACGGCCCGAGCGCGGGCGTCACGATGACGACGGCCCTGGCGTCGCTGCTGAGCGGACGGCTCGTCCGCACCGACGTGGCGATGACCGGCGAGGTCTCCCTGACCGGCCGCGTCCTGCCCATCGGCGGGGTGAAGCAGAAGCTGCTGGCCGCCCACCGGGCGGGCGTGACGACCGTCGTCATCCCCAAGCGCAACGAGGCCGACCTGGACGACGTCCCGGCGGAGGTGCTGGACAAGCTCGACGTCCACGCCGTCACGGACGTCCGCCAGGTCCTGGAGCTGGCGCTGTCCCCGGCGACTAACGGGGCCGTGCCGGAGGTTCCGGTGGCGGCGTGACGGACGCCGCCGGACGAGGGAAGGCCCGGTTCTCCTGAGGGAGACCCGGGCCTTCGCCCTGCGCGGGGTCAGCCACTCCGGCGCCACGGGAAGCTACGCACGTAGAACGAAGGGCCCAGGCTGCGAAATACTTGAGGAGCTGCGGCAATGGCGGAAACGGGCGAGAAACTTTCAGCGCGGGAAACCTGATCAGGAGTGCTGACGTGCACGAGGACGGAAACGGCGACGGACGCGGGAGCGGATCCCAGGCGTCGCCGAGCGGTGTGGACCCGGAGTTCCTCTCCCTGGAGCGGGAGCTGACGGTGCTGCTGCGCCGGGCCCGCGCCAACCAGGGCGAGATGGCCCGCGAGGTCCACCCCGACCTGGAGTCCGCCGCCTACGGCCTCCTCGTCCGGCTGGAGGAACTGGGCCGGCAGCGGGCGACCGAGCTGGCCGCCTACATCGGCGTCGGCAAGGCGACCATGTCCCGCCAGCTGCGTGCCCTGGAACAGCTCGGACTCATCGCCCGCGCGCCCGACCCGGCCGACGGGCGCGCCTGGCTGGTCGACCTCACCGAGGAGGGCCGAACCCGGGTCGGCCGCGTCCGGGAGGCGCGCCGCGCGCGGTACGTCAGCCAGCTCGCCCACTGGGACCGCGGCGAGGTCTCCGAACTGGCGCGGCTCCTCCACGAGCTGAACCAGGGCATGGCCAAGTAGGCCCACCTCAAGGGCTCAAGCGGCTCCGCAACAGGGGCTCACAGCTCCACGTACACGGCCGTGGCGTCGTCGTGCGTCTTGGCCCGCCCCAGGAACACCCGCTCCGCGTCCGTCCGTTCCAGCTCCCGGACCCGCTCCACCACCGCCTGCGCGCCCTGCTTGGCGACGAAGGCGAACAGGTCCGTCCAGTCGCCCTCGCGGAACGTCTCCACCCAGCGGGTGACCCCGTCGCTCAGGGCGGCCAGGGCGGCCACGCCCTCGCGCGGGACGGAGCCGGTCACCGCGCGAGCGGCCACCGACGGGTCCGCGGCGGCCGTGAAGAAACCGCCTTCCCTGTTGCGGGCGCGGGTGTCGCAGATCTCCGCGCTGGCGAGCAGGGCCCGCGGCACCCGGTCGAGGCGGTCGTCGCGGACGGCCGTGACCGTGCCGCCGGGGGAGGCCAGCAGCAGGGCCGAGTCGGACAGCACCAGGTAGTCGACCGTCTCCGGCGACCAGCGCGCCACGACCACGGTCGCCTGTGGCGTACGCGGGTGAGAAAGGTCACAGGTTCCGGCGTGCGCCTCGGCGGTACGGGTGAGGGCACGGCTCAGCGCCTCGGCCAGGGGAACATCCGGGAGGGAAACGGTCAGTTCGGTCAGGGCGCCGCCCAGCCGTGCCGTGAACCACGGAACCGAATGCCGACAGCCCGAGCCGCCCGGGGGCGGCGTCACCCCGTCCAGGAGGACCAGCGAACCGCCCTGTCCGGAGGCGGGAAGTCCGACACTCGCGAAGTCCTCGTTGGGCAGGCCGCGATCACCGGGCTCCGACACAAGTTCCGTACGCATCCCGCCAGTCTGCACGACCCCTTCACGCCCTCCACGAAAGGCTGGCAACGCCCGCCGGGTCGCCGCACCCGCGCAGGTCAGACGCCTGTTTTGGGCGGGAATGAAGCACTCCGGGAAGGCGTGGCGGCGAATACTGCCAAAGGCTGCCGCTCACGTCCAACCGGCCCGCCGGGCAAGGCCGTCGCACACGCCGGAGGAACTTGCCCGCCAACTCCCCTCCGATGTTCACTCCTTCGGGTGGCGGGGCATGCGATGCGCGAACCCTGCCCACCGGCACTGGGAGGGTCGGGAACCGTACCGGACAGGACACACCAGTTGACGGAGTGTCATCCGGCCCATGGGTAAACGAGTCAGGAATGCGAGCACCGGTGCAGAAGACGCGGCCTCGGCGCCCAGGCAGCAGGACGGCCTCCGAGGGGGGCGCGGAGCGCGCCCCTGTCGGCAAGGGCCGTCCCACCCACGTACGCAACCGGCTGATCGTCGCGGTGGCAGTCGTCGCCGCCACCATCGCCGCGGCGGGCGCGCCCTCCGTCCTCGACGCCTCCGGGCAGTTGAAGGACTCCCAGGACCTGGTCACCCTGGCCGAGCAGACCCAGGACGCGCTCGCGCTCGCCCAGGCGCTCGCCGACGAACGCGACGAGGTCACCGTCTACGTCGCGGCCGGCCGCACCAAGGCCAAGGCGCCCTCCCCCGAGGGCAGCGCCCGCGTGGACCGGCATGTGCGCGAGCTGACCGCCGACACCGACACGCCCACCGCGCTCCGCAAGGACCTCGACGGCATCGCGACCGTGCGCCAGGAGGCCCTCACCGGCCGGAGCACCGCGCTCCAGGCCCACCAGGCGTACTCCGAGGCCATCACCGAGCTGCACGGCCTGGCCGAGCTGCTCGCCGAGCAGATGCCACCCCGCGCGGGCTCCGGCGCGTACGCCCTCGCCGAACTGGACACCGCCGTCCAGCAGGCCGCCGCCACCCGCGGACTGCTGCTCGCCGCACTGAACGTGCCGACGTCCACCGAGAGCGTCTACGACCCCGTCACCGGCCGGACCTCCACCGAGAAGGTCTCCTCCGACGCCGACACCGAGCAGCGCGACGCCCTGACGGCCGCCGCCCAGCAGGCCCGCCTGCGCTCCGACGCGTCCCTCGGCGCCTTCCGGGAGAGCGCGCCCGAACCGGCCGTCGAGTCCTACGACTCCACGGTCACCGGCGGCGACGTCGAGAACGCCGAGAAGTACCTGACGTCCCTCACGGACCAGCCGGAACTGAGCGACGACGAGCTCGACACCAGCACCAAGAAGCTCGACGCCGCGCTCGCCGCCCGTGTCGAGCTGATGCGCGGCACCGAGGCCTCCCTCTACGACCGCCGCACCAAGGACCTCGCCCAGCTGCGCGACGACGACGTCACCGCGCTGGAGATCCGCATCGCCCTGCTCGGCGCGCTGATCCTGCTGGCCATCGGCATCGCCACCGCCATGGCCCGCAGCCTCACCCGCCCGCTGGCCGTCCTGCGCATCGGCTCCGCCCGGCTGGCCGGCGCCGAGAACCCGGCGGCCGAGGAGCCCGTCCGGTTCACCGGCCGCAACGACGAGTTCGCCCAGGTCGTCCGCTCCGTGAACGCCCTGCACGAGCATGCCGCAGCCCTCCACGAGCGCGTCACCACCCTGGAGTCCGACCGCAAGCACCTCGTCGGACAGCGCCAGCGGATGGCCGACGCCCGCGAGGAACTGCGCGCCGAACTCGCCGACTCCGCCGCCCAGCTGGACCGGCTGCGCGGCAGCATCGGCGGCACCTTCGTCAACCTCTCGCTGCGCACCCTCGGCCTCGTCGAACGCCAGCTCGCGGTCATCGAGGGCCTGGAGGAGCGCGAGCAGGACCCCGACCGGCTGGCCACCCTCTTCAAGCTCGACCACTTCGCCACCGTCATGCGCCGGCACAGCGAGAACCTCCTGGTCCTGGCCGGCACGGAACACGTCCAGCAGCACGCCGGCCCCATCCCGCTGGTCGACGTCGTCCGCGCCGCCGTCAGCGAGATCGAGCGCTACGAGCGCGTGCGCATCTCCGCGCTCCCGCCGCACGCGCACGTGGCCGGCTTCGCCGCCGACGACCTGAGCCACCTCCTGGCCGAACTCCTGGAGAACGCCACCTCGTTCTCCCCGCCGGACCTGCCCGTCGAGGTCTCCGGCTGGCTCCTGGAGAACGGCGAGGTCATGCTCTCCGTCCAGGACGAGGGCATCGGCATGACCGAGGAGCGCCTGAGCGGCCTCAACGCCCGCCTCGCCGCGTTCGCCCCGGACACGCCGTACGAGCAGGAGGGCGAGGAGGGTCTCGGTCTCGGCCTGTACGTCGTGGCGCGGCTCGCCCACCGGCACGGGGTGCGCGTGCAGCTGCGCGAGCAGAAGCAGGGCGGGATCGCGGCCGTCGTCGTCCTCCCGACGCCCCTCCTCGCCACCTCACCGGCCGCCGCGGTCCCCGCGTCCGCCCCGGCCGCCGGCACGCACACCTTCTCGCTCCCCGGCGCGGACGCGGAGGCCAACTCCAACGTCCTGCCGGGCCGGCCGAAGACCGGCGGCGACCCGCTGGTCGAGGCCGCCGAGCGGGCCGTACAGGCGGCGGAACCGGAGACTCCGGCCGAGACGACGATGGAACTCCTGATTCCGGCGGAAGCGGAGTCGGAAGCGGCACCGGATGCGGAAGCGGAGCAGGAGACGGCGGCCACCGAAGCCGCCGCCCCCGAGCCCGCGGACACCGAGGCCGAGGACGACGCGGAGCACACCCGCACCCCCGACGCCTCGGAGGAGATCGTCACCGACAAGGGTCTTCCCAAGCGCACCCCCAGACTCACCTCGTCCACCCCGGCCCCCCGCCAGCGGAGCGGATCCGTGGACGCCGACGCCCTCCGCCGCCGCCTCGGTGGGTTCCGCCGGGGGGCGGAGGCCGGTTACCGCGATGTCGAGGCGGAGATCGCCGAGCAGACGGGCCAGAACAAGGTCCCGTCACCTCAAGAAGCACACGCACACGCCGCAGAAGACACGGGGGGCACAGTCGAGGAGGCAAGCAGTTGACCGCGCCCAGTACCTTCGGACTGAGCAGTGAAGCCCGTAACCTGCACTGGTTGTTGACCAACCTGGTGGAGGAAGTCCCGGGCATCCAGTCAGTCGCCGTCGTCTCCTCCGACGGTCTGCTCCTGCTCTCCTCGGACCCGGGCCGCAACGACGCGGCACGCCAGTCCCTGGAGGCCAAACCCACCGGCCCGCGCGGTTCCGCCGCCGACCTGGCCACCATCGTGTCCGGCATCGGCAGCCTCACCATCGGCGCCGCCAAGCTCATGGAGTTCGGCGGTGTGAAGCACACGATGGTCGCCATGGACGAGGGCAGCCTCTTCGTGATGTCGATCAGCGACGGCTCGCTGCTCGGTGTGCACGGCTCCGCCGACTGCGACATGAACGTGGTGGCCTACCACATGGCGCTGTTCGTGGGCCGGGCCGGACACGTCCTGACCCCCGAACTCCGCACCGAGCTGCGCAAATCCCTGGAACCGGAGACGACGGGGAGCAGCCGATGAGTACGGCGCCGAAGAACCGCAGGCAGCAGCTCCCCGTCCGGGGCGGCGACCGCAAGCCGGCCCGCGTCCGCCCCTACTCGCTGACCGGCGGCCGTACCCGCTTCGGTCATGTCCTCCTCGTCGAGACGTTCGTGGCGACCACGGCCGAAATCGAGGCGGCCGAGGAGCGCAAGGAACTGACGAACGGCTCCCTCACCACCCGGGTGATGCCGGAGATGCGGGCCATCGTCGAACTGTGCCGCCGGATGCGCACGGTGGCCGAGATCGCCGCGCTGCTGAAGATGCCGCTCGGCGTGGTCCGGGTGCTCCTCAGCGACCTCGCGGACCAGGGAAAGATCCGTGTGTACGGCACCGGGACCGGTCACGGTTCGGGCCGTCCCGACCGCGCTCTGCTGGAAAGGGTGCTGAGTGGACTCCGTCGTCTCTGACGCCGACACCCCGTTCGGTGTCTCCCCACTCCTCGACGAGCCGGACGAGGAGCTGAAGTCCTGGCAGACGGACCGTACCCGGGCCCCCGTCGCCACGAAGATCGTGGTCGCCGGCGGCTTCGGCGTAGGCAAGACCACCCTCGTCGGCACCGTCTCGGAGATCACGCCCCTCCAGACGGAGGCGCTGATGACCGAGGCCAGCGAGGAGACCGACGACCTCACCGGCACCCCGGACAAGGTCACCACCACGGTCGCCATGGACTACGGCCGCCTCACGCTCGACGACGACCTGGTGCTCTACCTGTTCGGCACGCCGGGCCAGCAGCGGTTCTGGTTCATGTGGGACGACCTGGTGCGCGGCGCGATCGGCGCCGTCGTCCTCGCCGACACCCGCCGGCTGAAGGACTGCTTCCCCGCGCTCGACTACTTCGAGAGCTGCGGGCTGCCGTACGTCGTGGCCGTCAACCACTTCGACGACAGTGAGCGGTTCGAGCCGGAGGACGTACGGGAGGCGCTGACCATCCCGAAGCACATACCTGTCATGATCATGGATGCGCGTCGCCGGATCTCCGTGATCGAGACCCTCCTGGCCCTGGTGGGCCACGCGCTCGACGAAACCCCCGAGTAGGAGACAGCCCCGCATGCGGAAGATACTCGTCGTCGGAGCCGGCCAGTCCGGTCTCCAGCTCGCCCTCGGCCTCCAGTCGCACGGGTACGAGGTCACCCTGATGTCCAACCGGACCGCGGACGAGATCCGCGCCGGCCGGGTGATGTCGACGCAGTGCATGTTCCACACGGCCCTTCAGCACGAGCGCGACCTCCAGCTGAACTTCTGGGAGCAGCAGGCCCCGAAGATCGAGGGACTCGGCGTCTCGGTGGCCGCCCCCGGCTCGCACGACCCCGGCCCGACCCAGCGCGCCATCGACTGGGTGGGCAGCCTCGACGGCTACGCGCAGTCCGTCGACCAGCGCGTGAAGATGGCCGGCTGGATGGAGACGTTCGCGCAGCGCGGCGGCCAGCTGGTGATCCACGGCGCGGCGGTCTCCGACCTCGACTACTTCTCCCGCGCCTACGACCTCGTCCTCGTCTCCGCGGGCAAGGGCGAGCTGGTGCAGATGTTCGGCCGCGACGCCTCCCGCTCCCCGTACAGCGAGCCGCAGCGCGCCCTCGCGGTGGCGTACGTCCACGGCCTCGGCCCGCGCCCGGAACACCCGGACATGGAGGCCGTCCGCTGCAACCTGGTGCCCGGCGTCGGCGAGATGTTCATCATGCCGACGTTCACCACCTCCGGCCGCGCCGACATCCTGTTCTGGGAGGGCGTACCCGGCGGCCCGCTGGACGTCTTCAACGGCGTCAAGGACCCGGCCGAGCACCTCGCCCTGACCCTGGAACTCATGGAGAAGTTCCTGCCCTGGGAGTACGCGCGGGCCACCAAGGTCGAACTGACCGACGCCGGCGGCACGCTCGCCGGCCGCTACGCGCCGACCGTCCGCAACCCGATCGGCCGCCTGCCCGGCGGTGGCATGGTGCTGGGCGTCGCCGACGTGGTCGTGGCCAACGACCCGATCACCGGCCAGGGCTCCAACTCCGCGTCCAAGTGCGCGGCCTCCTACCTCGCCTCCATCCTCGAGCAGGGCGAGAAGGAGTTCGACGAGGCGTGGATGCGGGCGACGTTCGACCGCTACTGGGACACGGCCCAGCACGTCACCAAGTGGACGAACGCGATGCTGTCCCCGCCGCCGGAGCACATCCTCAACCTCATCGGCGCGGCCGGCCAGCTCCAGCCGGTCGCCGACCGCTTCGCCAACGGCTTCAACGACCCCGCCGACTTCGAGAACTTCTTCTACGAGCCGGAGAAGACGGCGGCCTATCTGAAGTCGGTGACTGGAGCCTGACCGGCTTCTGACCAGCACTTTGACGGTCGTCTTTGGTCGTTGTTGG
>NZ_JBHXHX010000026.1:0-112035 GCF_042723915.1 Streptomyces sp. NPDC058335
GCCCCGGAATGCTTCCGGGGCCCACTCGCCCGTGCGGCCGGTGACCGGGTGCAGGCCGTTCAGGGAGCCTGCCGTGCGGTCGGCGGGCGGTCAGGACGCCTGGCGTTCCGGACCGTGGTGGATCTCCACGTTGCCCGAGGCACCGAAGGTCAGGCGGCAGGTGTCCGCCCGGTAGGTGGCCTGGGAGAGGGCCGCGGTGCGGCCCTGCGTGAAGAAGCGGGTGGTCACGACGAGGACGGGCGCGCCGGGCAGCCGGTCGAGTTCCCTCGCGTCGTCGGCGCGGGCCGAGCCCAGCTCCACCGCGCGGTCCTGGCCCTCCAGCTCCGGGCGCTGGAGTTCGCGCAGTACCGCACGCGCGCGTGCCGCACCGGACGGGGCGTCGATCGCGGTCAGGTCGGGCACCGACGACCGCGGGACGTAGAGCAGTTCCGCGGCGACGGGCTGACCGTGGGAGACCCGCGAGCGGCGCACGATGTGCACGGCCTCGTCGCGGTCGGTGCCCAGCGCGTCGGCGACGGCCGGCGGCGGGGCCGCGACCGTGCAGTCGACGGGCTGCCAGGCGTCCTCGGACGCGCCGGGCCAGGCCTGCTGCTCGGCGCCGACGTCGACGCCCACCCGGGGCGGCGCCACGGTCGTGCCGACGCCGCGCCGGCGCTGGAGCCGCCCCTCCAGTTCGAGCTGCTCCAGGGCCTGCCGGAGCGTGGCGCGGGCGACGCCGAAGCGCGCGGCCAGGTCCCGCTCGTTGGGCAGGATCTCGCCCACGGTGAACTCCGAGTCCAGTGCCTCGCTGAGCACGGTCCTCAGATGCCAGTACTTCGGTTCCGGTACCGATTCCAGTTGCGTGGTCCCCACCCTGTCCTCCGCAATCGCCGTGGTACGGCGGCTTTTTCGCGCCCTTGTTTATTAAAGGTTGTTGCACTTCTCTGCGACCATAGGACGGCCCCCACCCTTGGTCAAGACCAATCCTCGAACCCCGTCGGAGCAGACAGGTGTCCGATGGCGAAGGGTTCACGGGGCGTTCGTAGCTCGCCCGTTCCGGTGACATCACGGCAAAGCCCCCGTCGTGTTGCCGACGGGGGCCGTGGTGCCGTAGAGGCCTACCGCGTCAGCGCGCGCAGCTTGTCGGGGTTGCGGACGACGTAGACGGTCCGGATGCGGCCGTCGGCCACGTCGAGCTGGAGGACGCTGTCCGGTCTGCCCCCGGACAGGACGAGGACGGCGGGGCCGCCGTTGAGTTCGAGCACGCGGACGGACAGGTCGGGAACGCTCTTGCGGGTCACGCCGACGAGGAAGCGGCCCACGTGGTCGGCGCTCTCCAGCACCCGCAGCGGCGCCTTCGACCTGCCGCCGCTGTCGCCGACGAGACGCACGTCCGGTGCGAGCAGTTCCAGGAGCCCTTCCAGGTCGCCCTCCGCCGCGGCGGCGAGGAACCGTTCGGTCAGTTCGCGGCGCTGGACGGGGTCGACGTCGTAGCGGGGCCGGCGTTCGTCGACGTGCCGGCGGGCGCGGCCGGCGAGCTGGCGGACCGCGGACTCGGACCGGTCGAGGACGGCCGCGATGTCGGCGTGCGGATAGCCGAAGGCCTCGCGCAGCACGAACACCGCGCGTTCCAGCGGGGACAGCGACTCCAGCACGACGAGTACGGCGAGGGAGACGGAGTCGGCGAGTACGGCGCGTTCGGCGGTGTCCTGGACGGTGTCGCCGAAGTCGGTGACGTACGGCTCGGGCAGCCAGGGGCCGACGTAGGCCTCGTTGCGGGCCTTGATGCGGGCCAGCCGGTCCAGGGCGAGGCGGGTGACGACGCGGACCAGGTAGGCGCGGGGTTCGCGGACGTCGCCGCGGTCGGCGGCGGCCCAGCGCAGCCAGGCGTCCTGGACCACGTCCTCCGCGTCGGCGACCCGTCCGAGCATGCGGTAGGCGACGCCCAGCAGGAGCGAGCGGTGCTCTTCGAAGACGTCGGTGATGGTGTCTGCGGTCACCCCGCCATCCCATCCTCTGGCCCGGGGCCGTGTCCAGACGGCGGGCCCACCGGGGGCTACCCGTCGGTAGTAATTGCTGACAAGCTGTCCGCGCGACCGGCCGCCGGCCCGCCCCACCGCCGTCGGCCCGTACCGCGTCCGCCTGTTCAGACGAGGAGCATCCCCATGTCCGCCACCGTCTCGTTCCCGGTCCCCACCCCCGACGGACCGCGGCCCGTCACCGTCTCCTACGCGCGCGTGGGACGCGGTGAACCGTTGCTCCTGCTGCACGGCATCGGGCATCACCGGCAGGCCTGGGACCCCGTGGTGGACATCCTGGCCACCGAGCGCGACGTGATCACGGTCGACCTGCCCGGCTTCGGCGCGTCCCCGTCCCTGCCCGACGGACTGGCCTACGACCTGGCCACGACGACCGCGGTGTTCTCCGCCTTCTGCGAGGCCCTGGAGCTGGACCGCCCCCACGTCGGGGGCAACTCGCTGGGCGGTCTGCTGGCCCTGGAACTGGGCCGGGAGAAACGCGTACGGTCCGTCACCGCCCTGTCCCCGGCCGGGTTCTGGTCGGAGGCCGAGCGGCGCTATGCCTTCGGGGTGCTGCTCACGATGCGGCAGATCTCCCGGCGGATGCCGCTGCCGCTGGTCGAGCGGCTGTCCCGGTCGGCGGCCGGCCGGACCGCCCTCACCAGCACCATCTACGCCCGTCCGGCGCGCCGTTCACCCGAGGCCGTGGTCGCCGAGACGCTGGCGCTGGCCGGGGCCACCGGGTTCGACCAGACCCTGCGGTCCGGTGCGACCGTCCGGTTCACCGACGACCTCCCCGGCATGCCGGTCACGGTCGCCTGGGGCAGCCGCGACCTGTTGCTGGTACGCCGCCAGGGCGTCCGCGCCAAGCGGATCATCCCCCGCGCCCGACTGGTGCGGCTGCCCGGCTGCGGGCACTGCCCGATGAACGACGACCCCGCGCTCGTCGCCCGCGTGCTGCTCGACGGCAGCCGCTGAGACACGCCGGGGACGGCTCAACACCCCGGCGCCCAGGGCGACTCCGGCTCCGACGAGGGCGCTGCCGACGGCCTGTGCGGGACCGTAGGAGCCCGTTCCGACGAGCGGGGCCGTGCAGGCGGCGGCGACCGGGATGAGGCCGGAGAACAGCGTGGCGCGCTCCGCGCCGATCCGCTGCATGCCCATGTACCAGCACACGAAGCCGATGACGGTGACGACGACCGCCTGCCACAGCAGCGCGGCCGTCTCACCGGCGTCCGGCCGCCGCAGCCACCCGCCGCCGTCCAGGATCAGTCCCACCGCCGTGGACTCGACGGCGGCCAGCCCGCACACGGTGGCCGACAGCAGCCGCGGGCCCAGGGGCCGCAGCACGGGCACGGCCAGCACCGCGAATCCGACCTCGCCGCCCAGCGCGCACACCGAGTAGGCGAGGCCCGCGCCGTCCGTCCGGCCCCAGCCCTGCACGGTGAGCGCGCCGACGGCGACCAGCGACGCGCCGTGGAGGACCGTCCGGCGGGGGCGGCGTCCCTCCAGGAGCGGGACGAGGACCGCGACGACGACGGGCGCGCAGCCCACCAGGACGCCGGGGACGGCCGGTTCGGCGGAGCGTTCGGCGGCCAGGACGGCCAGGTTGAAGCCGACCATGCCGACGGCGGCGAGCAGGGCGAGGCGGGCCCACTGGCGCGAGGTGAGCGCGCGCAGGCGGGCCAGGGCGCCCGCGCCGGCCAGGGGCACGAGCAGCAGGCACGCGAGGCCGTAACGCAGGGCCTGCCCACCGGCGTACGGGTAGGCGCCGAGGACGCTGTTGGCGGTGAAGGACGCTCCGACGAGGACGCAGGCCAGGGCGGCGAGGAGGGAGCCGCGCGTGGTGGTGACGTTCATGACCGTGACGCTAGGAAGTGCGGCGGCCCGGTTTAAGGTCCACTTCCATGACGTCATCGGGGACCAATCCGGGCGGGGACGCCGTTTCCGCCGCGTGGGAGGTACTGCTGCCCGCCGCCTCCGCCCCGCCCCGCGCGCGTGGCCGCACCCTCCAGGCGGCCCTGCGCGAGGCGGTCCGCTCGGGGCGGCTCGCACAGGGCACCCGGCTGCCGTCGAGCCGGGACCTCGCGGCCGACCTCGGGGTGTCGCGCGGGCTGATCACCGAGGCGTACGAGCAGCTGACGGCCGAGGGCTACCTGCGCAGCGGGCGCGGCGCCGGGACCTGGGTGGGCGGGGCCGTGCGCGCCGCGCCGCCCCGCGCGCGTGACCTCGCGCCGCGCTCCCCCGGCACGCGCGCCGACTTCGTGGCGGGCACGCCGGACCTGTCACTGTTCCCGCGGGCCGCGTGGGCCGCCGCGCAGCGCGGGGTGCTGGCCGAGCTGCCCCACCACGAGCTGGGCTATCCCGACCCGCGCGGGCTGCCCCGGCTGCGCACCGCGCTGGCCGCACTGCTCGCCCGGCGGCGGGGCGTGGTCGCCGACCCGGAACGGCTCGTGGTCGTCTCCGGCGTGGCGCAGGCGACGGCCCTGCTCGGGCTCGTGCTCCACGCGCGCGGGATCGACGCCGTCGGCGTGGAGGACCCCGGCAGCCCGCAGCACAGCGCGCTGTACGCGGCGTCGGGCGTCACCGCCGTACCTCTCCCCCTCGACGAGGAAGGGCTCGCCCTCGGGCCGCTACAGGCCTCGGGCGTACGGTCCGTGGTGACGACGCCGGCGCATCAGTTCCCCACGGGCATCGCCTACTCGGCGCGGCGGCGCACCCGGCTGCTCGACTGGGCACGGTCCGTGGACGGTTTCGTGCTCGAGGACGACTACGACGGCGACTTCCGCTACGACCGTGCTCCCGTGGGCGCGTTGCAGGGCCTGGACCCGCAACGGGTGGCGTACACCGGGTCGGTCAGCAAGTCCCTCGCACCGGGGCTGCGGCTCGGCTGGCTGCTGGTGCCCGAGGCGCTGGCCGACGAGGTCGTCGAGCGCAAGCGGACCCTGGACCTGGGTCATCCGGCCCTGGACCAGGCGCTGTTCGCCCGTTTCGTGGAGCGCGGCGACTACGACCGTCAGCTGCGCCGCTGCCAGCGCGCGTACCGCGACCGGCGCGACGCCCTCGTGGCGGCGCTCGGGGAGCACTTCCCCGGCACCCGCGTGACCGGGATCGCCGCCGGACTCCACGTCATCGCGGCGCTCCCGGGCCGTTACGGCCCCGAGGCCGGGTTCGTCGAGCGGGCCTCGGCGGCGGGCGTGGCCGTCCGCACCCTGCCGGAGTACAGCCACGCGGGCAGCACTGCCGTACCCGAGGTGCGGCTGGTCCTCGGGTACGCGCATCTGTCACCGGCGCGGATCCGGGAGGGTGTGCGTCTGCTGGCGGGGGCCGAGCGGGCGGGGTGAGGGGGTGGGGGCCGCGAGGTGGCGCGTCCGGTGTTCACCCATGGCACGGCAGGATCGCAGGGCGCCGCATCCAATTGCCCACCCATGACACGGCCAGTTGTCCATCGGCGGCACGGCAGGGACGCGCAAGGCGCCGCATCCAGTTGTCCATCGGCGGCACGGCAGGGACCCGCAAGGCGCCGCATCCAATCGTTCATCCGGGGCACGGCAGGGACCCACAAGGCGCCGCATCCAATCGTTCATCCGGGGCACGGCAGGGACCCGCGAGGTGCCGTGTCCAGTTGTTCATCCGTGGTTTGCGTGTGCGCTGTGGGGTGCCAGTAGTTGTGACGGTGCACACCGGCAGGTTCCCGTTCCAGGAGGCCCACCCATGTCACCTCGTCCACTCCCCGGGCGCCGCAGCGTCCTGCGCGGCTCCCTCGCCGCGTCCGCCGCTCTGACCCTGCCCGTCGGCCTCGGCGCGGCGCCCGCGCTCGCCCTGTCGGGGCGGCCCGGCGCGGGGTGGGGCGTGCAGACCGGGGACGTGACCGCCGACTCCGGGCTGGTGTGGGTCCGCTCCGACCGGCCGGCGCGGATGATCGTCGAGACCTCGGCGACGGAGTCGTTCCGCAACCCGCGCCGCTGGCGCGGTCCGCTGCTCGGCGCCGGTACGGACTTCACCGGCACCACCCGGCTGCACGGGCTGCCGTCCGGTCAGGAGATCCACTACCGCGTGCTGCTGGCCGACCCGGAGGACCCGCGCCGTACCGGCGAGCCGGTGACCGGCACCTTCCGGACCGTGTCCCAGCGGCGGCGTGACGGCGTCCGGTTCGTCTGGTCGGGCGACCTGGCCGGGCAGGGCTGGGGCATCAACCCGGAGCTGGGCGGTTACCGGATCTACGACGCGATGGCCGCGCTGGACCCGGACTTCTTCCTGTGCAGCGGGGACAACATCTACGCCGACGGCCCGATCGGCGAGACCGTCGCGCTGCCCGACGGGCGGACCTGGCGGAACATCACCACCGAGGAGAAGGCGAAGGTCGCCGAGACGCTGGCGGAGTTCCGCGGCAACTTCCGCTACAACCTGCTGGACGAGAACCTGCGGGCCTTCAACGCCCGCGTCCCCTCCATCATCCAGTGGGACGACCACGAGGTCACCAACAACTGGTACCCCGGCGAGATCCTCACCGACGCGCGGTACACCGAGAAGAGCGTCGACGTGCTGGCCGCCCGTGCCCGGCAGGCGTTCTCGGAGTACTTCCCGATCTCGACGCTGCGCCGCCCCGACGGCCGCGTCCACCGGGTGCAGCACCACGGCCCGCTGCTCGACGTGTTCGTCCTGGACATGCGCACCTACCGGAACGCCAACTCCCCCGACGACCAGAGCGCGGACGCCCAGGGCATTCTCGGCGAGGAGCAGTTGGAGTGGCTCAAGCGCGAGCTGTCCCGCTCCCGGGCGGTGTGGAAGGTGATCGCCTCCGACATGCCGCTCGGTCTGGTCGTCCCGGACACCGGTGACGGCAAGCCGAACATCGAGGCGGTCGCCCAGGGCGACCCGGGCGCGCCGCTCGGCCGTGAACTCCAGATCGCCGAACTGCTGCGGTTCGTCAAGCACCGCCGGATCACCGGCACGGTGTGGCTGACGGCCGACGTGCACTACACCTCGGCCCAGCACTACGACCCGTCGCGGGCCGCCTTCAAGGACTTCGCCCCGTTCTGGGAGTTCGTCTCCGGGCCGCTCAACGCGGGCGCCTTCCCGGCGAACACGCTGGACGGCACCTTCGGCCCGGACCGGGTCTTCGTCAAGGCCCCCACGACGGCCAACGTCTCCCCGGCGGACGGCTACCAGTTCTTCGGCGAGGTCGACATCGACGGCGACAGCGGGGAGCTGACCGTGCGGCTGCGCGAGCAGGACGGCACCGTGCTGTTCACCAAGGCGCTCCAGCCGGGTCGGGTCGGTCAGTGATCCTCCAGGCCTGAACTCCCTTATCCTGGACGGGGCTCCGCGCACCGGCGTCATCTCCCGGTGCGCGGCGCTTTCGGCCGGGCCGGTGCCCGAGGAACGTAGAAGAATCAACAAAAAGGACATATGCATCCTTTACCCATCAGTCACAAGCCGTTCGTGATCGCGCAACACCGTTCCACCACAGTGGCGGCATGACTCGAGACATGTCTGATGTGACGCGGGCGAAGCACGGCCGCCCGGTGCACCACTGGCGGCGGGACGTCGTGGAGCTCGCCGCCCTGTTCACGGCGGTCGCGGTGGCCGACATGGTCGCCAACCTCGTCGTGCACGGCCCGGACGGCCCACGACTGCTGGCGATCTCCGCGGCCGCCCTGGTCGCCACGGCCGGATTCCACGTCTGGTGGTCACGACGCCACGGCCACGCACCGCCCACCGGTGATACCGATGCCCGGCCGCCCTCCACCGAGGCGCAGGCCGGGCCGTCCGAACTCCCCGACGACGTCGCGGAGGGGAGCACCCTGTGGCGGATGCGGACGACGGTGAAGGACGCGCCGGGATCACTGGCCGCGCTGTGCACGGCGCTGGCGGAGCACCGCGTCGACATCCTGAGCCTCCAGACGCACCCGCTGGGCGAGGAGACCGTGGACGAGTTCCTGCTGCGGGCGCCCGGTTCGCTCGCGGCGGCCGGGATCAGCCGCGCCGTGGCGCTGGCGGGCGGCTCCCGCACCTGGATCGAGCGGGCCGACGCCCACGACCTGGTCGACGCCCCGACCCGGGTCCTGGGCCTGGCCACCCGGACCGCGCTGGACGCGGCCGAACTACCGTTGGCACTGCGCCAGTTGCTGGGCCGCTGCACGATCCGCTCGCTGCCCGCCGCGGTGCGCGGCGGGGGACGCGGGCCGGACGGCGTGCCGGTCGAAGGGGTCCTGGAGGACACCGTGATGCGCCTGCGGGCGCCAGAGGGCGGAGTGATCACCGTGGAGCGGCCGTACCTGCCGTTCACCCCGACCGAGTTCGCGCGGGCGCGGGCCCTGGTGGAGCTGGACGCCCGGCTGGGCCCGCGCGTCCCGCCGGGCCAGGACGTGCTGACGCTGCCGGAGGGCAACGCCATCACCGTGCGCCGGGCCGACCCCGGTGACCTGGAGGCGGCGAAGGCCATGCACGAGCGCTGCTCGTCGCGCACCCTGGGCATGCGCTACCACGGGCCGGTCGGTGACGCCGACCGCTATCTCAACCACCTGCTGAGCCCGCGCTTCGGCCGCACCCTCGCCGTGCAGACGCCGTCGGGGCGCATCGTCGGCCTCGGCCATCTGCTGTGGGACGGCGACGAGACGGAGGTCGCGCTGCTCGTCGAGGACCAGTGGCAGCGGCGCGGCATCGGCGCCGAACTGCTCGGCAGGCTGGTCGCGATGGCCGTCGAGGCGGGCTGCGAGAGCGTGTACGCGGTGACCCAGGCCTCCAACACCGGCATGGTCGCGGCCATGCGCGGCCTGGACCTCCCCCTCGACTACCAGATCGAGGAGGGCACCCTCGTCATCACGGCCCGCCTGGACACGGCCGCGGCCGTCACCCGGCAGGCGTACGGGCGGCACGGGGAGCGGACCGTCCGCGACTGAGCGGACACCGCCTTCCGGAGGCCATCGGCCACGAAGGGCCCGGCGACGCGCATGTCGCCGGGCCCTTCCGTCCTTCACGGGCAGCCGAACGTCACCTCACGGCGACCGGAGCCCTGTTCAGCGCCCCCTCCAGATCCGCCCACAGGTCGTCGACGTCCTCCAGGCCCACCGACATCCGCAGCAGCCGGTCGCTCACCCCGGCGCCCCTGCGCTCCTCCGCGTCCACGATGCGGTGACTGATGGACGCCGGGTGCTGGATGAGGGTGTCGACGCTGCCCAGGCTCACGGCCGGGGTGATCAGGCGTACCCCGGCGATCACCTCGTGCGGGTCGCCGTGCACCTCGAAGGCGACCATCGCGCCGCCGATCCGCGGATAGTGCACGCGGGCCACGCGCGGGTCGGCGGCCAGGCGGCGGGCCAGTTCGGCGGCGGTCGCGGAGGCCGCGCGCACCCGGACCGGAAGCGTCGCCAGGCCCCTCAGCAGCAGGTAGCCGGCCAGCGGGTGCAGCACCCCACCGGTGGCGAACCGTATCTGCCGCAGCCGTCCGGCGAACTCCTCGTCGCAGGCCACCACGCCCCCCAGGACGTCACCGTGGCCGCCGAGGTACTTCGTGGCGCTGTGCAGCACCAGCCGCGCGCCCTGCTCGGCGGGGCGTTGCAGCACCGGCGTGGCGAAGGTGTTGTCGGCGAGCAGCGGCACCGAGCCGCAGGAGTGCGCGACGGCCCGCAGGTCCACCTCGGCGAGGGTCGGATTGGCGGGCGACTCGACCATCACCAGGCCCGTGTCGGGTCGCAGCGCGTCCGCGATGCCGGCCGGGTCGGTCCAGGTGACCTCCGAGCCGAGCAGCCCGGCGGTGAGCAGGTGGTCGCTGCACCCGTACAGCGGGCGGACCGCGACCACGTGCCGCAGCCCCAGGGAGGCGCGGGCCAGCAGCACCGCGCTCAGCGCGGCCATGCCGCTGGCGAACGCGACCGCGCCCCCGGTGCCCTCCAGCCGGGCCAGCGCGGTCTCGAAGCGGGCGACGGTCGGATTGCCGAGCCGGCCGTAGACCGGCGGGCCCTCCGGTTCGGCGCCGGTCGCCGCGAACGCGTCGATGCGGGCGGCCTCCGCGCGGCTGTCGTAGGACGGGTAGGTGGTGGACAGGTCGATCGGCGGGGCGTGCAGGCCCTGCCGGGCCAGGTCGTCCCGCCCGGCGTGCACGGCCTCGGTGGCCAGTGCGCGGGGCGCTCCGGACGTGCGTACGCCGTCGTACGCGTGCGTGCCCGCGGGGTCCGGGAACGCCTGTGTGCTCGCTGAGGCTGAGTCCATGGACGGCAGGGTGAACAACGGGCGGGCTCAGCGGGGCGGAGGCCGTGCTACGTTCGGCCGATGGCCGAATCCGTCGTACTCGACCCGGTGGACCTCCAACTGCTGCGGCTGCTCCAGAACGACGCCCGGACGACGTACCGGGACCTCGCCGCGCAGGTCGGGCTCGCGCCGTCGACCTGCCTGGACCGGGTGACGCGGCTGCGCCGCTCCGGCGTGATCCTCGGCAACCGGCTGCGGCTCGATCCGGCCAAGCTGGGGCGTGGGCTGCAGGCGTTGCTGTCCGTGCAGGTGAGACCGCACCGGCGGGAACTGGTGGGACCGTTCGTGGAGCGCATCCGGGGACTGCCGGAGGCACTGACGGTCTTCCACCTCACCGGGCCCGACGACTACCTCGTCCACGTCGCCGTCGCCGACATGACCGACCTCCAGCGGCTGGTCCTCGACGAGTTCACGGCGCACCGGGAGGTGGCCCGGGTGGAGACGCGGCTCATCTTCCAGCAGTGGGACTGCGGCCCGCTGCTGCCGCCGACGGCTTCGGGCCAAACGCCGTGACGTGCGGCACCGCCTCGTACGAGGATGGTGCCCATGTCACAGACCAAGAACCCGCTGCCCCGTGCGGTCGCCGACGCCTACGTCGACGACCTCATCGCCCTCGACCCGGTGACCGGTACCTTCCTCGGTGTGCGGGAGAGTTCGAGCCGTCTGCCCGACTTCTCGCCGGCGGGCCAGGAGGCGCGCGCACAGCTCGCACGCGACACCCTCGCCAAGCTCGACGAGGCGGAACGCGCGCCCGGCGCGGACAGTGACATCGAACGCCGGTGCGCGCGCCTGCTGCGCGAGCGCCTCACCGCCCAACTCGCCGTCCACGACGCCGACGAGGGCCTGCGCGAGATCAGCAACCTGTCCTCGCCGGCCCATCATGTGCGCGAGGTGTTCACCGTGACGCCGACGGAGACCGAAGCGGACTGGGCGGCGGTCGCCGAGCGGCTGCGCGCGGTGCCGGCGGCGCTGGCGGGCTACCGGGAGTCCCTGGCGCTCGGTCTGGAACGCAAGCTGTACGGGCCTCCCCGCCCGGCCGTCACCTTCGTCGGCCAGCTCGCCGAGTGGACGGACACCGACGGCTCGGGCCGCGGCTGGTTCGAGGACTTCGTCTCCGCCGGCCCCGAGTCGCTGCGCGCCGAACTGGACGCGGCGGCCCGGACCGCGAACGCCGCCCTCGCCGAGCTGCGGGACTGGATGCGGGACGTCTACGTGCCGGCCGTGGACGGAGCCCCGGACACCGTCGGACGGGAGCGCTACGCCCGCTGGTCGCGCTACTACAACGGCACCGACCTCGACCTCGACGAGGCGTACGCCTACGGCTGGGCCGAGTACCACCGGATCCTCGCCGAGATGCGGCAGGAGGCGGAGAAGGTCCTGCCGGGCGCCGCGACGCCGTGGGTGGCGCTCGCGCATCTCGACGAGCACGGCAAGCACATCGAGGGCGTCGACGCGGTCCGCGACTGGCTCCAGGGGCTGATGGACCAGGCGATCGACGCGCTGGACGGCACCCACTTCGAACTCGCCGGACCGGTACGCGAGGTCGAGTCGTGCGTCGCGCCGCCCGGCGGCGCGGCGGCCCCCTACTACACGCCCCCGTCGGAGGACTTCTCCCGCCCCGGCCGCACCTGGCTGCCGACGATGGGCCTGACCCGCTTCCCGGTCTACGACCTCGTCTCCACCTGGTACCACGAGGGCGTGCCCGGCCACCACCTCCAGCTCGCCCAGTGGACCTATGTGGCCAAGGACCTCTCCCGCTACCAGGCCACCCTGGGCGGGGTCAGTGCCAACGTCGAGGGCTGGGCGCTGTACGCGGAACGCCTGATGGACGAGCTGGGCTTCCTCACGGACGCCGAGCAGCGGCTCGGCTATCTGGACGCGCAGATGCTGCGTGCCGTGCGCGTCATCATCGACATCGGCATGCACGCGGAGCTGGCGATCCCGGCCGACTCCCCGTACCGTCCGGGCGAGCGCTGGACGCCGGAGCTGGCCGAGGAATTCTTCAACGCGCACAGCAGCCGCCCCGGGGACTACGTGGCGAGCGAGCTGACCCGCTATCTGAGCATCCCCGGCCAGGCGATCGGCTACAAGCTCGGCGAACGCGCCTGGCTGCTCGGCCGGGAGCGGGCCCGCGAGCGCCACGGCGACGCCTTCGACCTCAAGGCGTGGCACATGGCGGCCCTTTCCCAGGGGTCACTGGGCCTGGACGACCTGGTGGACGAACTGGCACAGCTCTGACGCGCGGGCCGCGGAGTGCCGTTGCGCTCCCGGCGGCGCGCTGGTGGCCCGGGGGCGCGGTCGGGCCTGGTAGGGCTGGGCGGCTGGGTCCCGTGCGGCTCCCCGGCTGGGTCCCGTGCGGCTCCGCGGTTGACCCTCGTGCGGCTCCGCGGTTTGGCCTACGCGGCAGGTGCTGGACATGGTGGCCTCGATCGCGGGGTATCGGGGGCCGGACTGGTGGCTCGGCGGGGATCGGCGTAGGCCTTGCTCGCCCCGCCACTCCTTCCCGTCCCGAACCTGGGGCCGAGACACCGCGCTGGCTGTTCAGCAACCGCATTCCGCTGTTTCCGCCGGTGAGGTGAGCGGGTCGGCGTCGCGCCGCTCGGGGCCCTGCCAGGTGTCGAACGCGAAGCCCTCGCGCGCCCAGTACTCGAACCCGCCGAGCATCTCCTTGACCTGGTAGCCGAGTTCGGCGAGCGCGAGGGCGGCACGGGTGGCGCCGTTGCAGCCGGGGCCCCAGCAGTACGTCACCACCGGCACGTCCTTGTCGAGGAGCTGGCCGGCCTGCTCGGCGATGAGCGCGGTGGGCAGGTGGACGGCGCCGGGGATGTGGCCCTGGTCCCAGGACTCGGTGGAGCGGGAGTCCAGCACGACGAAGCCCGGGTCGCCGCCGGCCTCCAGCGCGGCGGCCACGTCGGAGACGTCGGCGTGGAAGACGAGCGAGGCCCGGAAGTAGGCGGCGGCGTCGGCCGGGGCGGCGGGGGCGACCCGCAGGACACGGTCGGCGGCGGGCGTGGTGCCGGTCGGGGCGGCGGAGCTGGCGGCGGTCATCCGAGGGCCTCTCTGTGCGGTGGCGATCACCAGAAATCTACGGCCGCGGAGGATCGCGCTGAAGGGACGTTCCCCGGCATGGATCTTGCCGGGCCGGGGATTCCCCTGGTATTCCTCGGGGATGACCGTGTATTCCCCGGACGCCACCGACTGGCGCATTCTCGAGGTTCTCCAGCGTGAGGGCCGGGCCAGTTTCGCCGACCTGGCGCGGGCCGTGTCGATGTCCGCGAGCGCGGTCACCGAGCGGGTGCGGCGGCTGGAGGAGGCGGGCGTCATCCAGGGGTACTCGGCGGTCGTGGACCCGGAGCGGCTGGGCCTGTCGATCCTGGCGTTCGTGCGACTGCGCTACCCCAACGGCAACTACAAGCCCTTCCACGACCTGGTGGCCGTCACGCCCGAGATCCTGGAGGCGCACCACGTCACGGGCGACGACTGCTTCGTCATCAAGGTCGCCGCCCGCTCCATGCGTCATCTGGAGGAGCTGACGGGCAGGATCGGCGCCCTGGGGTCGGTGACGACCAGCGTCGTCTACTCCTCCCCCCTGACCCGGCGCCCGCTGGGTCACTGACCGCGCTGCCGCACCACCGACCCGGACCGTCCCTTCACGATCTCCAGCTGGGCATGGATGCGCCGCCGCAGATCGGCGACATGGCTGACGATGCCCACGCTGCGGTCGCGTTCGCGCAGGGAGTCGAGGACGTCGAGGACCTCGTCCAGCGTCTGGTCGTCGAGGCTGCCGAACCCCTCGTCGATGAAGAGGGTGTCCAGCCGGACCCCGCCGGCCTCGTCGGTGACGACGTCCGCGAGGCCGAGCGCGAGGGCGAGGGAGGCGAAGAAGGTCTCGCCGCCGGACAGCGTGGCCGTGTCCCGTTCGCGTCCGGTCCAGGCGTCGACCACGTGCAGCCCGAGCCCGCTGCGGCCGCGGCCGGCCCGGTCGTCGGAGTGCACGAGGGTGTACCGCCCGGACGACATGGCCTGCAGGCGGACGGTCGCGGCGGCGGCCACCTGTTCCAGGCGGGCGGCCAGTACGTACGCCTCCAGACGCATCTTGCGCTCGTTGTCCGCCGAGGTGCCCGCGGTGAGGCCGGCCATGCGGGCCACTCGGTCGTACTCCTCACGCAACGGCGCGAGCCGCCGTACGGCGTCTGCCGCGCGCGCGGAGAGACGGTCCAGTTCGGCGCAGCGGCGGGCGGCCTCGTCCTGGGCGGAGGCGGCCCGGCGCAGCCGTTCGGCGGCCCGGTCGGCCTCCTGTTCGGCCGCGGCGAGGTCGACGGCGGGCCGCTGGGCGGCGGCCACGGTGTCGGGCTCGGCGAGGACGGCCCGTACGGCGGCCTCCTCGGACTGCCAGGCGTCCAGGCGGCGTTGCAGCTCGCGGTGGGCGGCCCCGTCGAGGAGGGCGTCGGCGGCGGCCTGTGGGGTCTCGAAGCCGGCCCGGAAGGCGGCCTCGTCGAGGCGTCCGTCGGCGGCCTTGAGGCGGCCTGCGCTCTCTTCGGCGGCGCGGGCGGCGTCGGCCGCGTCGGTGAGCCGGGCGGCCTGCCGCTCCAGCTGCTCGGCGCGCGCGGACACGCTCCGGGCGCTGCCCCGGGCCTCGGCCAACTCCTCCTCGAGGGCGGCTCGTTCGCGCTCCAGCCGCTCGCGGTGGCCCACCCGGGAGGCGGCTCTGACGGCGGCCTCCCGCTGGGCGGTGGTGCGGCGCTCGTGCTCCTGCTCGGCGCGGCGAAGCTCCTCGCGCGCGGGGTGCAGCGCGGAAGCATCCCGGCGGGCCAGGCCGTAGGTGCTCTCCAACTCCTCGGTCTCGGCGGCGAGTCGGTCGGTGGGGATGTCGCCGGCCTCGGCACGGGCGGCGGCTAGGTCCTCCCGGACACGTCCGAGGTCGCGCTCGGCGTCGGCGCGGTCCTGCTCCGCGCGATGTGACGCGGCGAGTGCCTGTTCCTCTGCCTCGCGGTCGACGTGGCCGGCGACCTTGCGGGCGGGGGCGGGGTGGTCGGTGCCGCCGCAGACCGCGCAGGGCTCGCCGTCGCGCAGGGTGGCGGCCAGCTCGGCGGCGATGCCGTTGAGCCGCTGCTCCTTGAGGTCGAGCCAGTGGGTGCGCGCCGCCAGTGCCCGCTCACCGGCGGCGAGGGCCCGCCGCTGGGCGTCCTCGGCGTCGTGGACGAGCTGGTCGCGCAGCCGGGCCGCGGTCAGCCGGCGCCGGGCGGGCTCGCGTTGCACGGCGAGCTGTTCGGCGCGGGTCGCGGCCTCCTGCGCGGACTCGACCCGCTCCTGGAGCGCGGCACGGGTCGCGTCCCAGTCGGCGAGCCAGCCCTCGGTCTCCGCGAGTACGTCCTCGTCGGCGCGCTCCTGCCGGTCCAGGTCCGTGCGCTCGGCGAGCAGTCCGGCCAGCCGTCGCTCACCTCGGCGGGCCGACTCCAGCCCGCCCAGCTCCTCCGCGGCCCGTCGGGCGGCGGTGGCGAGCCCGCCCGCGCCTGCGTCGGCGAACCCCTCCGGCAGCAGCGCACGCGCGCGTGCCTCGGCGGCGGCCGCGCTGCGGTGCTCGGCGTCGGCGGCCTCCCGCAGCTCCAGGGCCGGCGCCACCGCCTCCGCCTTGCGCGCCCGCTCCATCCGCGCCTGCGCCTCCCGGTGCGCCCCGGCCCGCTCCTCCAGCAGCCGGGCCCGCTCCCGCGCCTCGGCGAACCGCCCCTGCAACCGGTCGAGTTCGCGTACGTCGGCCAGCGCGCGGTCGGCGGCGGCCTGGGCGGACTCGGCGGCCAGGCGGCCGCACTCGGCGATCGTGAGCTGCTCACGGGCGGTGCCGCGGGCCACGGCGGCGGCGGCCAGCACGGCCTCGGCCAGGCCCGGTTCGCCCGGTGCCAGCTCGGGGAGTTCCATGGCGTCACCGGCGGCCTGCTGCATGCGGTGCGCGTCGGCCAGGAGTGCCGTGTCGCCCTCACGCACGCGCGCCTCGGCCGTACGCCGGCGCTCGGCGAGCCGCTTCTCGACCTCGGCGAAGCGCTGGGTGTCGAAGAGGCGGCCGAGCAGCCGGCCGCGTGCCTCGGCGTCGGCGCGCAGGAACCGCGCGAAGTCGCCCTGGGGCAGCAGCACCACCTGGCAGAACTGCTCACGGCTCATGCCGAGCAGCTGGGTGATCTCCTCGCCGATCTCCTGGTGGGAGCGGCTGAGGTCCTTCCAGGCCCCGGCGACGGTGTCGTACTCGCGCAGCCAGCTCTGGGCCTTCTCGACGGTGGTTCCGGGACGGCCGCGCTTCTTGGGGCGCTCCCAGGGAGGCTGCCGGGTGACCTCCAACCGCCTTCCCGCGACGGTGAGTTCGAGAGTGACCTCGGTACGGGCGCCGGGTGGGGCGTGGTCGCTGCGCAGGGTCAGACCCTGCGCGCTCTGCCGGGCGCCCGGGACGGAGCCGTACAGCGCGTAGCACACGGCGTCCAGGATGGAGGTCTTGCCCGCGCCCGTCGGCCCGTGCAGCAGGAAGAGCCCGGCGGCGGACAGCTCGTCGAAGTCGACGCTCTGGCTGCCGCCGAAGGGCCCGAAGGCGGTGAGATCGAGCCGGTGCAGCCTCATCGAGCGTCCCCCCGGTGGTCGTCGGTGCGAGGTCCCGGAGCCGGGAGCGGGTCGTGGGCAGGCTCCCCCGAGACGGGGAGCGGGTCGTGGGCGGACGCCCCCGCGGCCGGGAGCGCGTCGGGAGCAGACGCCCCCGGGACCGGGAGCACGTCGAGGGCGCGCGAACCCGCGGCCGGAAGGCCCGCATCCGGCACCACCCCGACGGCCGCCCCTCGCCTCACCGCGACACCTCCCGCACACCGCCATCCGCGCGCACCGCCTCGAACGCAGCCCGCAGCACACCCTGCTCGCGCGCGTCGGGGCCCGCGCCGCGCACGTGGGCCACGAAGTCCTCGGCGATCTCCTGGTCGCTGCGGCCCGCGAGGCGGCGGGCGTAGGACACGTCCGGGTCGTCCGGGGTGCGCTCGGGGGCGAAGACGAGGCTGAGGGTGTGCGGGAAGCGTTCGGTGAGCCGGGCCATCGGGTCGGCCGGGCGCACGGCGTCGGTGAGGGTCGCCTCCACCCACGCCTCCTCGTACCGGTCGAGCCCCGGCTCGGCGAGCAGGTCCTCCAGGGTGCCGCGCAGCCGGGCCAGCTCGCGGGGGACGGGGCAGTCGATCCGCTCGGCGGTGATGCCTCCGTCGGTGTCGAGGTCGACGAGCCACATGGTCTTGCGGTGGTCGGCCTCGGAGAAGGAGTACGGCAGCGGCGAGCCGGAGTAGCGCACGCGCTCGGTGAGGGTCTGGCAGCCGTGCAGGTGCCCGAGCGCCACGTAGTCGACGCCGTCGAAGACGCCGGCGGGTACCGAGGCGACCCCGCCGACGGTGATGTCCCGCTCGCTCTCGCTGGGCCGGCCGCCGGTCACGAAGGCGTGCGCGAGGACGACCGAGCGGGTTCCCCGCGGGCGCTCCGCGAGGTCGGCGCGGACCCTGTCCATGGCGGCGGCGAGCACGGCCTCGTGCCCGGCCTTCTCCACGCCGAACTCGTCCTTCACCAGGGCGGGTTCGAGATAGGGCAGCCCGTAGAAGGCGACGTCGCCGAAGTCGTCTGGCAGGATCACCGGGGTGCCGGCCGCGGTCGGGTCGGTCCGCAGATGGACGCCCGCGCGGCCGATCAGTCCGGCACCCACGCCGAGCCGCCGCGCGGAGTCGTGGTTCCCGGAGATCATCACCGTGGGCACGCCCAGGTCGGCCAGGCGGTGCAGGGCGTCGTCGAACAGCTCGACGGCGGCGAGCGGCGGCACCGCCCGGTCGTACACGTCCCCCGACACGACCACCGCGTCGACCTCGCGCTCGCGCACGGTGGTGACGAGGTGGCCGATGAATCCGGCCTGGGCACCGAGCATGTTCACGCGGTGGAACGCCCGGCCGAGATGCCAGTCGGAAGTGTGCAGGAGCCTCATGATCCCCGAGGGTAACGGGAGGGTCCGACAGCACGAGCGGTTACTCCCGTAAGTCCGGTTCCAGCCACCCTTTTTGTCCGATAAAGCGCTCTTTCTTTCATCATTTCAGGCCAGTCGAGCGAGCGGTTCGGCGACTTTCGGTCAATGTGAGAGGAACCACTCCGCACTGCGCGCCCGCCCCCTAAATTTGCTCACCGGCTTTGGTGGGAACACGGGGGAACGGCATGGATCCGGTGACGGCCGTCGCGGCGGCAGGGGTGGCGCTCGTGGTGAAAGGCGCGCTCGAGACGGCGGGGCAGGAGGCCGGCCGGTCCGGCTGGAACGGCGGAGCGCGTCTCGTGGAGCGGATCCGCGCGCGCTTCCGTGGCAACGCCGAGGCGGAGGGCGCCCTGGACCGGGTGACCACCGCCCCCGACGACGAGAGCGCACAGCAGGACCTGGAGCGGCAGCTCGCCGCCCAGATGCTGCTCGACGCGGGCTTCGAGACCGAGATCCGGCGCATGGTCGACGAGGCCGTCGCGGCACAGGGCCGGTCCGGCGCGCAGATCAGCGCCGCGCTCATCAAGAACGCCCAGGTGTTCAACGGCAAGGTCGAGGTCCAAGGGGACTGGACGACGTCGTAACGCCCCACCCGTCGAAGGGCGCGAGAGCCGCGCCGCGCGGGCCGGATCGTGGCCCGCCGGTGCTGCCGGGTGTCGCGCGCGGACCGTGCGCGACGGGAACAGCGCGCGTGGACGAGCGGCGCACGGATCCACCCCGCAGCACCGAGGACCTGAGAGCAGATCATGAGTGAGGACACCTCCACCGAGGGCCCCCGCGCCGGGGGCCGGACCGCGGAGCGCTCCGACGGACCGCCGCGGGACGCTGCGGGGCCCGGTCGGGACTCCGCCAAGGACGCCAGGGACGCCAAAGACACAGTGCCGTCCGGCGCGAAGGACACGACGGGCGAGGACAAGGACGGCAGGGCGGCCGTCGACGAGCCACGCACCCCCGTCGACGAACGGGACGGCCCGGTCAGCGAGAAGGACGCCCTGCGCTCCCTCATCGAGGGCGGCGGTCACGAGGACCCCGAGCGGTCCGAGGCGCTGCGGGCGGGTGCGATCGCCGACGAGATCGCCCGCCGGCTCAACGCCGACGCCTCCGGCACCCGGATCGGCACCCTGGCCCTGTTCAACGAGACGGTCAGCTTCGGCGGCGGCTTCCACACGGGCGGCACGCGGCGCGCCGAGCCGGGGCCGGGCGGGGCGTCCGTGGTCGCCCTGGACCCGACCGAACTCGCCGACCACACCGAGCTGTTCGTGCAACCCGACGGGTACGAGGAGGCCGTGGACGCCCTGCGCGAGCGACGGCTTCTGGTCCTGACCGGCCCGCCCGGCAGCGGGCGGGAGGCCACCGCCGTGAACCTGCTCGGCGAGGCACTGGCCATCGACGGGAGCGGTGCCGGCGGCTGCCACCGGCTGCTGATGCCGTCGGCGGTGCTGGAGCCCGGCTGGGCGCCGCCCGTGAAGCATTCCGGCTATCTCGCGGTGCTCGACGACGGCCCGGCCGCCGTGGAGAGGCTCACCTCCGCGTTCGGCGGCGGGGGTGCCCGGAGCATCGCCCAGTGGACCGCCGTCGTCGCCGCCCTGCGCGACTCCGACAGCCTGCTGGTGCTCACCGGCGGGCACGACCTTGAGGTGCTCGCCGCCGGGCCGGGCGGCGAGCACCTCGCCCACCATCCGCTCACCCCCGTCGATCCGGTGGCCGTCGTCGAGCGGCGCGTCCTCGGCCACGGCGGCAGCCCGGACGCCCACGCCGACCTGCACGCGCTCCTGGAACGTACCGGCGCCGCCGTGGCCCTGCGCGAACAGCCCGCGGTCCGCAACGCCGCCCGCCTCGCCTCCGTCATCGGCGCGGACGGCGACATGGCGGCCGAGGTGGCCCGGCTGCGCGATCCCAGCGAGCAGGTACGCGCGTGGTTCAACCGGTTCCGCGAACCCGAGGCGGTCGCGTTCGCCCTCGCCGCTGCCGTCCTGGAGGACAGCGGTTACCTCACCGTCGCGGACGCCGCCGTGAAGCTGCGCGCCGCACTGGCGCAGCCCGAACTCGCCCCGCCGGACCTCCGGTTCGGTGACCGGCTCGGCCACGAACAGCAGTGGATCGAGCTGTACCTGCCCGACGGCGCGGGCCTCGCCGCCGGTCCGCCCCGGGTGCGCTTCCGCAACGGGTTACTGGGTCAGACCATCCTCGGCTACGCGTGGAACGCCCTCGACGGACGCCGCGAGGCCGTACTGGACTGGCTGCGCCGCCTGCTGAGCCACCCCGACCTGGAGGTGCGCGCCCGCGCCGCGGTCGCCGCGGGTGTCCTGGCCCTCGCCGACCCCCAGTACGCCGTGCACCGCTTCCTCACGGGCTGGGCGGGCAGCACCTCCTGGCCCCTGCGGCAGGCCGCCGCCACCGCGCTGGGCGTCGCGGGCAGCCGCCCGGAGACGGCCGACGCCGTGTGGGGCCTGCTGCACGACTGGGCGCGTGGCGGATCCTCCGCCCAGCAGCGGCGGCTCGCGGGTACCGCGGCCAACACCGTGGGCGGCCTGCTCGGCCGGACCGCACCCTTGCGGGCCGTGGCCGTGCTGCACGACGCACTGGACCGCGGCGACGACTGGGGCACCCTGCCCGCGGTGGCCTGGGGCGGCGTCCACCTCGTCGAACAGGGACAGGCAGCGCCCCTGCTCGACGCCTACCTGGCGTGGTCCGAGCCGCAGGACCTGTCCCCGCTGGTCGTCAAGACGCTGTCCGCCTTCGTGTTCGCGGTGTCGCGCCCCTACGAACCGCCGGTCACCGGCCCCACGGCGCCCGCGTCCGGCGGCGCGCGCGTCCCGGACGTACCCGTGCTGCTGAGCGAACTGCCGCGGCACCACGAACGGCTCGCGGAGCTGTGGGCGCGGGCCTTCGCGCGCCGGCCCGTGCAGGACACCGCCCTCGAAGCCCTCCACGAGTGGATCGACGAGTACGCCGACCGCTGCCCCGGCGCGCTCGACGCCATCGCCCACCTGCTGGCCTCCGTCGCCCGTCGGCCCGGACGCCACCGCGAGCGGCTGGAGTGGTGGCTGGACAAGTGGGCCCGCGACCGGGACCACCCCTCGAAGAACGCCGCCCGCCTGCTGCGCGCCCTCGACCACGGCCGGTGAGCGCCCGGCCGGCGGCGACCCGCCGACGCCCTCCACGAACAGCGCGACGAACAGCGACAGAGAAACAAAGAAACAAAGAAATACAGAAACAGAGAAACAGAGAAAGGGGGAGACGTGGAGGAACAGACCTACGATCCGGTGCTCGGCAGCGAGGACCTGCCCAAGTGGCGCCTGACGAACCCGCTGCGGCCGCCGGCTCCCGGCCGGGCCCTGGTCCTCGTCCGGGACAGCGGACCCTCGCTGACGATCCGCAGCGGCGAGGAGATCCCGTCGTCCCGCTTCGGGACGTACCGCAGCGTCTTCACGGTCGACATGACCGAGCACCGCCTGATCCTCGACATCCCCCTGCTCAGCCGCGATCCCACCTTCTCCTTCCGCAGCCGGGTCGACCTGGTGTGCAAGGTCGCCGACCCCGCCGAGGTGGTCGGCCGCGGCATCCGCGACATGAGCGGTGCGCTGTACGGCCATCTGCGCAGGACGCTGCGTTCGGTCGCCCGCGACTACGACATCGCCGAGTTCCACGAGGCGGAGCGGGCGCTCAACACGGCGCTGGCCGGGTTCGGCGGGGACGACGCCGTCCGGCTGCGCAACGTACAGATAGAGCTGCTCGTCGACGAGGACGAGATCGTCGCGAGCGGGCGCGAGTTCCGGGACGTCGTACGGGAGACCCGGCTGGACGGCATGCGGCGCCGACGCCACCTGGACATGATCCGGGAGGAGGGCGTCGACGGCCTGATCGCCGACATCATGGAGAAGGAGGGCCCGCGCGCCGCCCTCGCCTGGATCGAGAAGGGCGAGGCGGAGAAGCGGGAGGTCCGGCGCGAGGTCATGCGCATGGTCCTGGAACGCGGCGACGCCGACCGGGAGCCCTTCGAGCAGGCGGAGCTGGAACGCGCCGTGCTGGAGGAGGTACTGCGCGACGGCGACGGGCTGTTCGAGACCGCCACCCGGCGCGGCCGGCTCCGCGGCAGCCTGGCCCGCGCCCTGGAGCCGGGCACCACCGAGGACGACGAACGCGAGCCGCTCGCGGGCGAGGTGGTGAAGGAGCGGCGGTACGACGCCGACCCCGGGCGGCCGCCCGAGCCGACGCCCCGGGAGGAGCGGCCGGCCAGGCCCCGGCCGCGGATCACCGGCGGCGCCCCGACCCGGCCGCGGTTCAGCGGGCCGCCCGATGACGAACCGCTGCCGGACACGGGAGTCTCCGGCGGCACGCGGGATCGCCACGACGACCGACGGCGCACCGGCGACGGTGGAGCGGGCGCCCGTCCCGAGGACCGGCCCGGCACCGGCCGCGCCCCTGCCGCCCACCACTCCGACGACGGGCCGACCACGGGCAGCCCCGCGCCGCACAGTGGCCGGGCCCCGGAGGGTGGCCGGGCCACCGAAGGTGGCCGGGGCGAGGACACCGGGTCCCGGGTCAGCCGGGTCCGCGGCACCGCCAAGCGGCCCCGTGGGGGCGGCAGCGGTACGCACGACGGGGAGCGACGATGACCGACCATGACCCCGCGGCACGGTACCCGGCCCCGGCCGGACCGCCTGTCGGCCCGCCCGGCAGTCCGGCGCGCCCGGCCGGACCGGCCGGTGGCCCGCCGCCGTCCCCCTGGCCACCGCCACCCCCACCGCCGCCACCAGCTCCGCTGCCCCCGGCCGGACCGGCCGCCGCCCCCGCGGACGGATCGCGCTCGCGGCCCCCGGGGGAACCCCGCGAGCCCGCGCAACGCCCCGTGCCGCAGCGGATCTGGTGCGAGAACCGGGAGGGGCTTCAGGCGCTCTCGGTGTGGACCGAGCAGGTGCCGGGCCGCGGCGAGGACGCCGAACCCTTCGTCGCACACCACCTGGCCGGCACCCGCGGACTGCTCGCGGTCTTCGACGGGTCCGGCGGCGCAGGGGCCGCGCCCGTGTGGCAGGCGCCCGACGGGACCCAGCGCACCAGCGCCTGGGTCGGCGCCCGGGTGGCCCGGCTGGCCACCGACTGCTGGTTCCGCGACGTGGCGACCCGTGACGCGGAGGTCACGCCGGAAACCCTGCGCGAGTACCTGGAGTACTTCCTGGCCGCGGCACCACAGCGCCGCAGCAAGATCGGCGGGACCATGCGCCGCCAACTGCCCACCACCCTGGCCGCCGTGCACTACTCCGTGCTGTCCACGGGCGACGAACAGCGGCTGGAACTGCACTCGTTGTGGGCCGGTGACTCCCGCGCGTACGTCCTGCGCCCCGACACCGGGCTGCACGTGCTGACCCGCGACCACACCAGGGAGAGCGACGCCCTCGAACTCCTGCGCTCCGACCCGCCGATGACCAACCTGGTCTGCGCCGACCGGGAGTTCGTGGTCGACAGCCACCGGCTGGAGTACCCGCTGCCCTGCGTCGTACTGGCCGCCTCCGACGGGTTCTTCGGCTACGTGCACACGCCGGCCGACTTCGAGTTGCTGCTGCTGCGCACCCTGCTCGAGGCGCGGTCCGTCGACGAGTGGGCCGACCGGATCCGCCGCGAGGTCCTGGGCTACACGGCGGACGACGCGTCCCTGGCCCTCGTCGCCTTCGGCTA
This sequence comes from Streptomyces sp. NPDC058335, assembly GCF_042723915.1. Lineage (NCBI taxonomy): Bacteria > Bacillati > Actinomycetota > Actinomycetes > Kitasatosporales > Streptomycetaceae > Streptomyces > Streptomyces sp. NPDC058335. Next base: position 23,950 of record NZ_JBHXHX010000026.1, read on the forward strand.
CCGCGACTTCGCGAGCCTGCGTGCCCGGTTCGCCGACCGGCTCGCGTACCTGCACGACCGCTACGTCCGCACCCGGCCCCACGGCCTGGACCGGTTCTCCCCCGCACCCGAGGCGGGCACGGCGTCCACGGCGCAGGACGGCGCCGGCCTCCCGGCCCGCGTCCGCGAGTGGCAGGACACCACCTGGCACGCCTACCGCGCCGGATACGAGACCCACCTGCCCCCCGCACCCGAGGAGCGCGCATGAAGAAGGGCGATGTCATCGGGGGCTACCGCGTCACCAGCGAGCCCACGAACGCCAACGGCGGCAAATGCGTCTGGGCGTTCGCCGAGAAGGACGGCGGCCAGTACTTCGTCAAGCGGTTCCTGGAACCCAAGCGGCCCCGCGACGACGACACGAGGGACACTCCGAGTCTGCGCATCCGCCGCCAGCTCGCCCGTGAGTTCGAGGAGCGGCACCGCACCATCATGAAACGGCTGCGCCCGGACGCGCGCGGCGGCGGCAACCTCGTGCTCGCGACCGACTTCTTCCACGAGGGCAGCACGTACTACAAGGTCACCGAGCGGATCGACACCTCCAGCCTGGAGAAGCCCCAGAGCCTGGAACCCCGGCAGAAGATGGTGCTGCTCAAGACGCTCGGCATGAGTCTCAAGCAGCTGCACGACATCGGCATCGTGCACGGCGACCTCAAACCCCTGAACGTGCTGGTGCAGAAGCGGGACGGTGCCGCCTTCCACACCGCGAAACTGATCGACTTCGACGATTCCTACGTCGCCGGGGAACCGCCGGGGCCCGAGGAGATCGCGGGCGACTCGCTGTACGGGGCTCCCGAGTGGCGCCGTTATCTACAGGGCGACGGGTCCGTCGGCGGGGAGCAACTCACCTGCGCGGTGGACGTCTTCGCGCTGGGCCTGATGACCCACCTGTACCTGACGGGCGAACTCCCCCACCACGACAGGCGGTACGGCTCCCCGGCCGACGCGGTCAACGCGGGCGAGCGACTCGAGCTGGACACCCGGCTTTCGGACACCATGCTGGCGCTGGTCCGCTCGATGACCGGGCGGGCTCCGGGGGGCCGGCCGGGCATGGCGACGTTCCTCAAGACGCTGTCCGACCCGAGCGTGTGCGCCCTGCAGCACCGGCGACCGGGCAGCACCCGGCCCTCGACGGCCACCCGGCCGAAGTCGGGCGACGCACCGGGCGGCCGGACACCGTCCTCGGACAGCACCGGGTCCTCCGACGCTCCCAGCTCCTCCGGCACCACGACGTCGTCCGACGCCCCCACGACGTCCGGCACCACGACGTCTTCGGGCACCGGGCCGCGGGCCAGCCGGATCAAGTCCACGATGAGGTCGGCGGGACGTCCCGGGGGGAGCGGCGGGGCACCCCGTGTCCCCCGGCCCGCGACGGAACCCGCCCGGCCGCCGGCGGCCGCGGACGACAGCCCCGCTCCACCGCCCACCGCACCGGACTCCCCGCTCCCCGCCGGCCCCGCGACTCCGCCACCGTCCGGCGATGCCCCCGGGCCACGCGCCTCCCGCGTCCGGATCAACCTCGGCGACCGGAAGCGCGACCGCGACCGCGGCTCGTCGTGACTCCCTCTCCCACCCGCCCGCACCACCCAGGAGACTCCGCATGAGCAACATCGAGCAGTACCAGGGCAACCTCCAGTACGCCGTGGACATCGTGCTGTGCATCGACGCGACCGGCAGCATGTTCCCCGTCCTCGACACCGTCAAGAACAGCGCCCTGCAGTTCCACGACCGGCTCAACGACGTGATGGCCAAGAAGGGCAAGGCGATCAGCCAGCTCCGCCTCAAGGTCATCGCCTTCCGGGACTTCGGCGACAACGCCTCCGACGCCATCGAGCAGACCGACTTCCTCCACCTCCCCGGTCAGGCACGGGACTTCGAAGGCTTCGTGCGTGGCATCGACGCGGGCGGCGGCGGTGACATCCCCGAGTCGGGTCTGGAGGCGCTGGCCCTGGCGATCAACTCCCCCTGGGAGACGGGTCTGGACCGCAGGCGCCATGTCATCGTGATGTTCACGGACGCCCCGGCCCACCCCCTGGGCACGGTGGGCGTCTCCGCCCCGTCCTACCCGGCGGAGATCCCGCGCAGCCTCGACGACCTGTTCGAGCAGTGGGGGTACGCGCGCAGTCAGACGGCCGTGATGGAGCAGTCGGCGAAGCGGCTGGTGCTGTTCGCGCCGGACCTCGCCCCCTGGTCCGACCCGATCGCCGAGGAGTGGGACCTCACTCTGCACTTCGCGTCCAAGGCGGGCGAAGGTCTGGAGGAGTTCGAGATGGACGAGATCATCGAGACGATCGCGAACAGCCTGTGAAGCTCGACTGGCCCGAGTTCCAGCTGCACTGCCACGACGACGGCCATCTCGTCTTCCTGTGGCGCCAGTACAGCATCGTCGAGTCCAACGTGAAGCACTGCACCCGCATCCAGCTGGTCCCACAGGGCGCGGACGGGCTGTCCCAGTGGCTGTTCCATCTGCGGTTCCCCGCAGGGCCGACGCCCGGCCTCCTCGTGATCCGGGTGGACGTCCCGGCGGACCGGTTGCAGGAGGCAAAGGAGTACACCGACCTGCTGCGACGGCGCTACGCCGTACCGGAGCAGCCGGAGCAGCCGGAGAAGGCGGAGAGCGGCACGGAGGAGATCGAGGACGCGGAGGACGCGGCCGAGGAGACCGGATTCCAGCGGGTTCCCCCGGACGCCCGGGAGTGGCTCGTCGCGCCCGCGGGAGCCGCGTCGGAGGAACTGTTCGGGGCCGTCCTGGCCCACGTGAACAGCGACTGACCGCACAGAGACGACAGGGAGAGGGCACGGGAGGTGGCGGCATCGGCCAACTGGCAATGCGCGGACTGCGACACGTTCAACGATCCGGGGGACGCGTCCTGCGACGGCTGCGGCGGGACCCGGCGCAGTACCCGGAGGAGCCCGCGGACGAGCACACCGTCCAGCACGCCGTCGACCACCCGGACGTCCGCCCCGAAGCCCCCCTCCGCGGCCCGCCCCGGGCCGGCAGCCGCGGCAGGGCCGAAGTCCGGTGCGAAGCCGCCCGCGAAACCGGCCGCCGGATCCACCGGGAAGCCCGCCGCGAAACGGCCGGGCACCTCCGGCCCGCCCGCCTCCTGGCAGTGCTCGCTGTGCGACACGAACAACGCGCGTACGGACCCGTCCTGCATCGCGTGCGGCACCGCCTGGAAGGCCGCGGCGAAGAAGCCCCCGCCGAAGCCGCCGTCCACCGCGAAGCCCCCGAAACCCTCGGCCTCCTCCCCTTCCTCCTCAGCCGGCGGCACCGGCGCGAAGAAGACCACCGCACCCCGCCGTACCCCGCCCCGCAAGCCCGCCCCGAAGCCGGCGTCGGCCGCCTCCTCGACGCCCCGGACGACTCCGAGGGCGGCTGGCACCTCCGGCACGAGCCGCCCCCGCCGCGAGGAGGCGGTCTTCTTCCCGTCGGCCCCCACCACGGGATACCGGCCCACGGCGACACCCGCCTCGCCGACGCCCGCCCCGCCCGTCGCGCCACGGCCGGCGTACGTGCCGCGCCCCGTCCCGCCGCGCCGGGCGCCCGCCAAGAAGAAGTCCGGCTGCTTCAGCGGCTGCTTCGGGCTCGTCGTCGTCCTCGGTCTGCTCTCGCTGGCGGGCAGGGCATGCGACAGCTTCGACAGCGGCGACTCCTCCAACGACGACGGGCGGACCGTCCAGTCCACGCCCTGCCCCGAACGCATCGCCGCGCAACTGCCCGGCGGAACGGACGCCGAGCTGGTGGAGGCCTTCCGCACGAAGAACAAGCAGATCACCCTGTGCCGTACGGCGTCGGGCTCGCTCTACTACTTCGGCGAGTTCAGCGACCGGCGCGAGAAGGGCATCGCCATGAAGGCGGAGGAGACCGGCGACGGTTACACGGCGCGCAACGACCCGTACCGCTACGAGGTCCACGACGGGGTCGTCACCATCTACCAGTCCGGCAGGCAGATCGGCGAGGAGAGCCTCACCCCGGAACCGTCGCCGTCCTGAGTGAGCCGGGGCACCCCGGCCGCCGCGCTCACGCGTCCCCGTACGCCTCCCCGCCCACCTCGAACCCCGCCGTCCCCGCCGTCGCGTCCGCGAGCCAGGCGCGGAAGGCCTCCACGTCGGCGTCCGGGAGGCCGATCTCGATCGTGACCGCCTCGCCGTAGCGGACGTCGCGGACGTCGCGGCCGGTGGAGTGCAGGTCGTTCTGGACCTTGCCGGCCCGCTGGTGGTCGACCGTCACCGTGGCCAGCCGGAAGCGGCGGCGGGTGATCGTGCCGAGGGTGTCGAGGGCCTCGCCGACGGCGCCCCCGTAGGCGCGGATGAGGCCGCCGGCGCCGAGCTTGACCCCGCCGTAGTAGCGGGTGACGACGGCGACGACGTACCGCATGTCGCGGCGCAGCAGCATCTGGAGCATCGGGACGCCGGCGGTGCCGCCGGGTTCGCCGTCGTCACCGGCCTTCTGGACGGAGGCGTCGGCGCCGATGACGTAGGCCCAGCAGTTGTGGGTGGCGTCGGCGTGCTCCTTGCGGACGGCCGCGAGGAACGCCTGCGCCTCCTGTTCGGTGGCCGCCGGGGCGAGTGCGCACAGGAAGCGGGAGCGGTTGACCTCGGTCTCGTGGACGCCCCGGTGGGCGACGGTGCGGTACTCGTCCTGCATCGGCCCAGCCTATGCCGTCGTGGGTGCGGCCTCAGCCGCCGTCCTTCCGCCCCCGCGGCACGGCCGTCCAGGTCAGCAGGGCCGCGCCCGGGGCCAGGTCGGCCCAGGTGGGGGCGTGCCAGGCCAGGACCGCGACGGCGGAGGTCGGGAACTTGACCCGGACCGGCTCCAGGGCGTCGTCGAGCGCGTCCCCGGCCAGGTCGAGGACGAGGTCCTGGAGGCCGGGGTTGTGTCCGACCAGCAGCAGGGTGCGGACCTCGGCGGGCGTCTCGCGGGCCACGGCCAGCAGCTCCGGTACGTCGGCGGCGTACACGCGCGGGTCGTACCGGACCGGCGGCGGGGTTCCCCACTGGGCCGAGGCCAGCTCCCAGGTCCGGCGGGCGCGTACGGCGGTGGAGCACAGGGCGAGGTCCGGGAGGCAGTCGGCATCGGCCAGCGCGCGGCCGGCGGCCGGGGCGTCGCGCAGGCCGCGCGGGGCGAGGGGCCGCTCGTGGTCGGGCACGCTCTGCGGCCAGGCCGACTTGGCGTGCCGCAGGACGACGAGCCGGCGCGGCGGCCCGGCCGCGGCGTCGGCGCTCACGCGGGGGCTCCCACATCGCGGGTGAGTTCGAGGCCGAGGAGGCGGTCGGCGTAGGCGTACGTCTCGAAGCGGGCGCCGTCCGGGAGCCGGGGCCCGGCTTCCTCCACCGAGCGCAGCACGTGCAGCACCCCGGGGAGGTCCAGGTCGTCCTCCCAGGCGGTCCGCAGTCGCCCGCGGAGGTCTTCGGGGACGGGGCGGGACGGGCTCCGTGCCCAGTCGGCGACGGCACGGCGCCAGCGGACGAGGGTGGTGGCGGCCTCGTGCAGCGCGGCGGTGTCCAGCGGGGCGGGTGCGCGGTGGTGGTGGGAGAGCAGAGCGAGGCGGAGGGCGGCGGGATCGGGGTCCGCGCCGACGAGGGCGTCCGGCCGTACGGCCGCGACCGGGACCCACACGTCCTCCCCCGCCGTCGCGGCGCCGTCCTCCGCCGCCACGTGCACGGCCTGGGCCTCGCCGAATCCGCCGGAGAGGTCCCGGGCGTCCTCGAAGGGGCGTACGCCGAGCGTCGTGGCGGCCGCCCGCAGCTCCGCCTGCTCGCGTTCGCCGGTCAGCACGGGCAGGACGGACGTACCGCCGAGTTCCAGAACCCGGGCGACGAGGTCGGCGACGAGGAGGATTCGGAGCGTTCCGGTGCCGTACCCCGAGGCATGGGCCTCGACGCGGGTCAGGCCACGGCGGACGGGGGCGGCGACGACGGGCTCGCCGGTTCGGGCGTCGATGATGCGCAGCACGCGCCCGAGCGTAGGCGGACCGAGCCCTTCGCGCAGTCCCGGGTGCGGAATCGGTGCGCGCCGTCCGATGTTGTGCGGATGGGCGCCGTTCGGCGTCGTCCGATGTCCGTCCGTCAGAGGAGGCCGCCGTGTACGGCGACGAGGCAACGATCCGCAGGGTCCTCACCGAGCTGGGTGACACCTGGGCGGTGGTGGGGCTGTCCACGAACCCGCGGCGGGCGGCGTACGGCGTCGCGGAGGTGCTCCAGCGCTTCGGCAAGCGGGTGGTGCCCGTCCATCCGAAGGCGGAGACGGTGCACGGGGAGCGGGGGTACGCCTCCCTCGCGGACATCCCCTTCGACGTGGACGTGGTGGACGTCTTCGTCAACAGCGACCTGGCGGGAGCCGTCGCGGACGAGGCGGTCGCCAAGGGCGCGAAGGCGGTGTGGTTCCAGCTGGGCGTCGTCGACGAGGCGGCCTACGACCGCACGCGGGACGCCGGCCTGGACATGGTGATGAACCACTGCCCGGCGATCGAGATCCCCCGGTTGGGCTGATCGGGTGGCCGCTCCGGGCCCCTGACACCTCCGGAGGGGGGCTCCATAATGAGCGGGTGACCACCACCTCCCCCCGCCCCAACTCCCCTTCCCCTCCTCACGTTCCGGTCGTCGTCGTGGGCGCCGGCCCGGCCGGGCTGACCGTCGGCAACATCCTGCGGGCCGCCCACCTCGACTGCGTGGTGCTGGAGGCGGAGAGCCGCGAGTTCATCGAGGGCAACCCGCGCGCGGGCGTCCTGGAGGAGTGGGCCGTACGCGGCCTCCGGCAACGCGGCCTGGCCGACGACCTGTGGGAGCGGGCCCAGCTGCACACCGCGTGCGAGTTCCGCTTCGGCGGCGAGGGCTACCGCTTTCCCTACGGCGATCTGACCGGCCGTCACCACTTCGTGTATCCGCAGCCGTTGCTGGTGACGGACCTCGTGCGGGAGTACGTCGACGTGCGCGACGGCGACGCCCGCTTCTCGGTGCGCGACGTCGAGCTGCACGATCTCGAGACGGACCGCCCCTCGGTGTCGTACACCTGCTCACGGACGGGTCAACGGCGGCTGTTGCTCTGCGACTTCGTCGTCGGGGCGGACGGGGCGCGCGGGGTGAGCCGGGCCGCGGTGCCGCCGGACAAGGCACGGATCGCCCGGCACGACTACGGCATCGGCTGGCTGGCGCTGCTCGCGGAGGCGCCCCCGTCCGCCGACTGCGTGCTGTTCGGCATCCATCCCGACGGGTTCGCCGGGCACATGCCCCGCAGCCCCGAGGTGACGCGGTACTACCTCCAGTGTCCGCCCGGCGACGACCCGCAGAACTGGTCGCACGACCGCGTCTGGACGGAGTTGCGCGAGCGTCTCGGGGCCGCGGGTGCCCCGCCGCTCGCGGAGGGACCGCTGATCGAGAGACGCGTGCTCGACATGCACGACTACGTGGTCGAGCCGATGACGTACGGGCGGCTGTTCCTGGCCGGGGACGCGGCGCACCTGGTCGCGCCGATCGCCGCGAAGGGCATGAACCTCGCGCTGCACGACGCGTTCCTGCTCGGCGACGCGCTGGTCGGCTATCTGACCGGGGGCGACGGCGACGGCCTGGACGGCTACTCCGAGGCATGCCTGCGGCGGGTGTGGGACTACCAGGAGTTCTCGCACTGGTTGTCCGAGGTCTACCACGGCACCTCGACGGGCGACCCGTTCCGGGCGGGCACCGTCCTCGCCCGGCTGCGCCGCCTGTTCACCTCACCGGCCGCCGCGGGCGCCTTCGCGGAGCAGTATCTGGGAGCGGCGGAGCACTACTGACGGGCGGGGCACTACTGACGGGCGGGGCACTGCCGACGGGCGGGGCACTGCCGACGGGCGGGGCGGGCGGAGTCGGCGCGGCTCAGACGGCGACGCCCAGCCCGTCCAGCACGACCGCGCCGGGCAGTTCGGCGAAGGCCTTGCCGGGCACCAGCAGTTTGCCGCGCCGGCGCCCGCTGCCGACCAGGACGTACGGCAGGTCGACGACGGCCGAGTCCACCAACACCGGCCAGGCGGCGGGAAGTCCGACGGGGGTGATGCCGCCGTACTCCATGCCGGTCTCCCCCACCGCCGTGTCCATCGCGGCGAACGAGGCCTTGCGGGCGCCGAGTTGGCGGCGCACCACGCCGTTGACGTCGACGCGGGTGGTGGAGAGCACGACACACGCGGCGAGGGTGGTCTCGCCGCCGCGCTTGCCCGCGACGACCACGCAGTTCGCCGACTGCTCCAGCAGCTCCCGCCCGTAGTGCTCGACGAAGACCGACGTGTCGGCCCACCGGGGGTCGGTGTCGACGTAGACGATCTGGTCGGCGGGGACGCTGCCGCTCCAATGGCGTACGGCGTCGGCGACCGGGGCGGTCAGTTCGTCGAGGCAGTCAGGTGCGGGGCCGGCGGTGTCGAAGTGTCCGATGGGTGCGTCCATGGCCGCACGCTAACAGCCGCGCGGCGCCGGTCGGCGGGGTGTCTCAGTGCACGGGCGGCACCGACACGGTGAGCACCATCTCGGTCGGGATCGCGCCCTGGTTGCCGTAGGTGTGGGCCGCGTCGGCCTCGAAGGTGACGCTCGCGCCGGCCGGGACGCGGTACTCGGTGCCCTCGACGGTGAGGGTCAGTTCACCGGCGGTGACGTGGGCGATCTCGACCGTGCCGACCGGGTGCGGGTCGGAGCCGCTGCTCTCGCCGGGCATCAGTCGCCAGTCCCACATCTCCAGCGGGCCGGGCGCCTCCGCGCCGGCGAGAAGCCTGCTGTAGCTGCCGGCGTCGGTGTGCCACAGCCGGACCACCTGGTCGGCGGGGACGACGCGGACCTTGGGGCCCTGTTCGTAGTCGAGGAGGGTGGTGATGCTGATGCCGAGGGCGTCGCCGATCTTGACGACGGTGCCGATGCTGGGATTGGTGCGGGCCTGTTCGATCTGGATCAGCATGCCGCGGCTGACTCCGGCGCGGGCCGCCAGGGTGTCGAGGGTGAAGCCGCGCTCGGTGCGCCAGCGCTTGACGTTGCGCGCCAGGGACTGGGTCAGCAGGTCGAGGTCCGACACGTTCCGTCCAATTCCGCCTGCTCCGGACGACGCCCGGAGTCCAATATCTTGGATGACAGGGTCCATTTCCATGCACTACCGTTTAGTGCACCCGATCGTGCACCGAACTGTACTGCGAGGACCCGGTGACAGCACTCTTCGCCCTGGCCACGAGCCTCCTGTGGGGCCTGGCCGACTTCGGCGGCGGGCTGCTCACGCGCCGCGCCCCCGCGCTCACCGTGGTCGTGGTCTCCCAGTCCATCGCGGCCGTGGTGCTGGGCGCCGTCGTCGTGGCCACCGGCGGCTGGAGCGAGGCCGGGCCACGGCTGTGGTTCGCGGTCGCGGCCGGACTGGTGGGCCCGGTCGCCCTGCTGTCCTTCTACAAGGCGCTGGCGCTCGGCCCGATGGGCGTCGTCTCCCCGCTCGCCACGCTCAGCGTGGCCGTCCCGGTCTCCGTGGGACTCTTCCTCGGCGAACGCCCGGGGTGGACACAGGCCGCGGGCATCGCGGTCGCGGTCGTCGGGGTCGTCCTCGCGGGCGGCCCACAGCTGCGGGGCGCGGCCGTACAGCGCCGGGCCGTCCTCCTCACCCTGGTCGCGGCCCTCGGCTTCGGCACGGTGTTCGTCCTGATCACGGAGGCGTCGACCACGGTCACCGGTCTCTTCCTGGCCCTGTTCGTGCAGCGCGTCACCAATGTGCTCACGGGCGGCGCCGCCCTGTACGCCACCGTGCGCCGGGGCGCCCCCGCACTCCCCGAAGGCGGACTGCCGTGGAACGCGCTCCCCGCGTACGCCTTCGTCGGCCTCGCCGATGTCGCCGCGAACGGCACCTACGCGATCGCCGCCCAGCACGGCCCGGTCACCGTGGCCGCCGTACTGGCCTCGCTCTACCCGGTGGTGACCTCCCTGGCCGCCCGCGGCTTCCTGCGGGAACGCCTGCGCGCGATCCAGGCGGCGGGGGCGGGGCTGGCGCTGGTGGGGACCTTGCTGCTGGCGACGGGATAGGGCGGGTCAGGTCACGCCGCTCAGGTCACCGCTCAGGTTCCAGTTCCGCCAGCCTCGCCGCCGACTCCTCGTCCAGGCCCGACAGGGCGACCAGTTGGTCGGAGGTGACCCCGTCGGGGATCGGTACCGGGGCCGGGGTCCGCAGCGGCGGCTGCCAGCCGTCCCCGGGAGTCCACCGCCGTACGACCCGGGCGGGCGCCCCCGCCACCACGGCGTGGTCGGGCACCGTGCCGCGCACCACCGCGCCGGCCGCGACGACGACGTTCCGCCCGACCCGCGCCCCCGGCAGGATCACCGCACCGGTGCCGATCCAGCAGCCGGAGCCGATCTCCACCGGCTCCATCCGCGGCCACTGCCTGCCGATGGGCTGGTGCGGATCGTCGTAGGAATGGTTGGTGGAGGTGACGTAGACGTACGGCCCGAAGTAGCAGTCGCTGCCGATGGTGACCGTCGTGTCGGCGATGACATGGCTGCCGCGGCCCAGGACGACGCCGTCCCCCATCCGCAGGATCGGGTCCGGGCCGAGGTCGAGGTCCGGCATCAGACCGGCCGTCAGCGTGACCTGCTCGCCCACGATGCAGTGCGAGCCGAGGTGGATCCAGGGCTCGCCGAACACCGTGCCGAGCGGGAACGCGAGCCGGGTGCCGGAGCCGATCGAGCCGAAGCTGAGGCCGCCGGGGTGCTCGGCGGTGACGGAACCGGTGCGCTGCACCCAGGCCCAGCCCGCGTGGACGGCCCGCTGGGCGAGGCGGCGCCGCCAGGATGAGAACGTGTTCTTGCGCTTCGGCACCCGCTCACCGTACTCAGCGCGCGCTGACGCCAGGACGCCACGGGCCTGTGATCTTCACCCCACCGGGTGGCGTACGGTGCGGGGGAACGACGGACGCGAGGAGACGGTGATGACGCACAAGGCGCTGATCGTGGGCATCGGCGGCAGGGAACCGAAGGTCGACGAGGAGGCGTTCGTGGCGCCGACGTCCTCCGTCATCGGTGACGTGACGCTGGCCGCGGGCGCGAGCGTCTGGTACGGCGCCGTGCTGCGCGGTGACGTCGAGCGGATCTCCGTCGGGGCGCAGAGCAACATCCAGGACAACTGCACGCTGCACGCCGACCCCGGCTTCCCCGTGACCATCGGCGAGCGGGTCTCCGTCGGGCACAACGCGGTCGTCCACGGGGCGAGCGTCGGCGACGACTGTCTGATCGGGATGGGGGCGACCGTGCTCAACGGCGCGGTGATCGGGGCCGGTTCGCTGGTCGCCGCCCAGGCACTGGTGCCGCAGGGGATGGAGGTGCCGCCGGGTTCTCTCGTCGCCGGGGTGCCGGCGAAGATCAGGCGGGAGCTGACGGAGGAGGAGCGTCAGGGCGTCACGCTGAACGGCACGCTGTACGCCGACCTGGCCAAGGCCCACGGTGAGATCCACGAGTAGGGCGGTACCGCGAGGGTGGCGTGCGGCTGTGACCTACTCGGCAGCCGCCACTGCCACCGGCTCGGCCCCGGGCTCGGCCTCCGTCTTCTGTGCGGCACTCTTCGCCTTGCGCTTCAGCACGATCATCGAGGTGAGGCCGATGAGTACGGCCACCACCAGGCCCAGCCAGGAGAACCTCTTCAGCCAGGACTCCGCGACGACGCCCACGTAGTAGATGACGGCCGTCGTCCCGCCCGCCCAGACGATGCCGCCGAACAGGTTCGCGATGAAGAACTTCCAGTACGGCATGTGCAGGACGCCCGCGAGCGGCCCGGCGAAGATCCGCAGCAAGGCGATGAAACGGCCGAAGAAAACGGCCCACACGCCCCACTTCTCGAAGGACCGCTCCGCCGTGGCGATGTGCCCCTCGCTGAAATGCCGGGGGAACTTCTTGCCCAGCCAGGCCAGCATCGGACGGCCGCCCTTGCGGCCGATGGCATAGCCGATGGAGTCGCCGATCACCGCGCCCGCGACGGCGCAGGTGCCCAGGATGATGGGGTTGATGTCACCGTGCTGCGAGGCGAGCAGCGCCGAGGAGACGAGGATGATCTCGCCCGGCAGCGGGATGCCCAGGCTCTCCAGTACGATGACCAGGCCCACCAGCGCGTAGATGGCGACTGGGGGTACGGCCTCGAGCCATTCCTGGACGTGCACCGCCGGTTCCTCCCGGTCGAGTCCTGCTTCCCGGCGCGCGCCGGGAACGGGCGCACGCCGGGAAGCCTACCGGGTCGGCCGAGGCGCCCGATCCGCGCTCTGCGGCGCCCTGCGGTGTAGCTCGCTCCACCCTGGACCCGGGGGTGTGGTCCCTCGTTCCGGCGGGCCGGTGAGCGGATCGTGGTGGGTGAAGAAACCACTTGTTGCTCACTGTTCCCGAAGGGACACCTCCATGGCCGTCAACCGCCGGCGCGGACGCCGTACCGCCTCCATCGCCGCCGCAGCGGCAGCCGTCGCGCTGTCCGCCGGCCTCCTCACCGGCTGCGAGTTCGACGACTCCTGGAACTGCTTGTCGAACGCGGACACCATCAGCGACAGCATCGCGGCCATCCACCGGGCCGGCATCGACGCGATCGAGGACCCCACGAAGACCGACGAGTCCATCGACACCATCGAGAAGAACCTCGACAAGATCGACGACAAGTCGGACGACGGCAAGGTCGACCAGGCGGTCAGGGACCTCAACGAGGCGATCGAGGAGTACGACAAGGACATCCTCGACGGCCACAGCCCCGACTCCAGCAAGATCGACCGGGCCTCCGACGAACTGCGGAACGTCTGCACGTCCTAGTCGTCAGCGGTTGCGCGTCGTTGCCGTCAGCGGTTGCGCGTCGTTGCCGTAAACGGTTGCGCGTCGTTGCCGTAAACGGTTGCGCGTCGGTGTCGTAAACGGTTGCGCGTCGTTGTCGCAGGGGACGCGCGGCCCGTTCAGCCGCCGAGCGCCGCGGTCACACCCGTGACGACGGCGTCCGCGCCCTGGTCGACGCCGCCGAGCGCCTCGGCCACCACCTCCACCGGGCCGGGGAGAGAGGGGACGACCGGGACCACGGGCTCGGGCTCCTCCTCGCAGCAGTCGACCTCAACGAACCGTTTCTCGTACTCGGGGCCGGGCGCGGGTTCCGCGGGAGGCGCGGACTCCTCGGGGGCGGGAGCGGTGGCGCTGCCGTTCGACCGCGGAGGCTGCGACAGCCGCTCCTCGTCCGGGGGCCCGGGCGGTCCCCCCGTACCCCGCTCGGCAGCCGGCGTCATGTCGAACGCCCACCGCTGGACCGCCGTCCCGTCCCGCTCCGTGACGGTGACGTCGGTCCGCGACCGGCCGGCGCCGGGCGCGACCACGAGGCCCTCGCCGCCGCCGCGCAGCAGCAGCTCCCCGCGGACGGTCAGGTCGAAGAAGACGTTTCCGGAATGCACCAGGCACCCGGCCAGGGCCACCGTCCCCCGTCCGGGGTCGGCGGCCAGGCAGAGGGCCGGGGCGGCGGCGCTGCGCAGCAGTCCGTCGTCCTGGTACGACCACTGCTGGGAGGCCGCCGAGGAGCAGGCCGCGAGGACGGCGGCCGCCCCGGCCTCGGCCCGGCCGCCGTCGGTGTCGAGGCAGAGCCCGCCGGCCGTGGCGCGCAGCCGGCCGTGGGCGACCTCGGCGGGGTTCACGGCGGTGGCGGCGGCCGAGGAGGGACGGGGGGACGCGGGGTCGTCCTGGGCGCCCGGACCCGTGCGGGTGTCCGTGGCGCCGGTGCCGCCGACGGGCGCGCCCCAGGTGGTGCCGGAACCGGGGACAGCGTTGTCATCGGACCAGCCGCGGGTCACCAGGACGGTCGCGAGCAGGGCGAGGGAGGTCAGGCCGACGCCCAGCAGAACGGTCCGGGAGCGGTGGCCCGGCAGGGCGAGCAGGCCTGCCGAGTTCGTGCGGTGCCGGCCGCTGCCGCCGGGCGGGCGGGCCGCGGTCGGCCGGACGGCCGCCGTCGCCTGTGCGGAAGTGGCGCGTCCGGGGCGGGAGTCGAGATAGCGGCGGGCGCCCCAGCCGAGGACGGTCTCGGTGAGCAGTACGTCCAGTCCGCCGTCGAAATGACTGAGCTGTTCGGCGGCGTGCCGGCAGTGACGGCACTGCGCGAGATGGTCACGGACATCGGGCAGCAGGGTTCCGCCGCGGCGCAGGGGAACATCGAGAAGGCGGCTGTAGAAACGGCATTCGCTCGACGGGGCGAGTTCCCGGTGGGCGCTTACACAACCGGCCCGGAATTGTTCCCGCGCCTGTTCCAGACCGGCTGTGGCGGTGATGGTGTCCACGCCCAGCAGAAGGGCGGGTATGGAGAGGGGTTCGGCTTCCACCTCCGTATGCCACAGAAGGCATTGGGAAGCGGCGGGCAAGTTCTGGAAAGCGCGTTCGGCGAGTCGCCGCCTTTCGGCGGTGACGGGCCGGGCGGCGCGCAGTCCGCGGCCTCCGACGGTTTTGCGCAACTCCGGCAGGACGGCGACGACTCCGTCCGCGCCGGCCCATGCGCGGACCATGTCGCGTACGGCGACGAGGAGTTGGGGCCTCAGCGCGCCGCCGGGGTGTCCCCCGGCCAGGCGTCCGAACACCTCGTGGAAGGCGGCGGCGGTGACCAGCGGCGCAGCCTCTCCTGTGTCGGCCAGGCAGACGGTGGCGTAGTCGTGGGCCGCGCGCCAGTGCCGGGCGAGGAGCAGGGCGACGGCGCGGCGGTGACCGCTCGTCGTGCCCAGCCGGGCGGCGAGGTCGCGGTCGGAATTGCCGGGGGTCCATCCGGGACGGGGCGGGTAGGGCGGGCGTGGGGGGTTCGGGGACTGCACGGAACCGGTTCCTTCCGATTCGGCGAACGGCACACGAATACGCGTCCGTCGGAAAGCAGGTGCCTGATTGGTGCGTACTTTTGGTCTGACCAGGTGCGTTGTCCTGATCGACCGGCCCGGGGGAGGCTCACCTTCGCACACGCGCCTCACAGGAAACAAGGAGTTCGAGTGACCGATGTTCAAAGTGCGCGCGCTCCAGATTAGTTACCGCCGGTATCCGTACCTCCATTCGAAATTCTCCGCGGTGGCTGCGCCAACTTGTGTGCGGGGAAAGCCGGATGCCACACGGAATCTCCAAGTTCCGCCCGGACCTTCCCGCCGGACCTTCCCGCCCGGCCCCCGCCCACAGGCGTCTCAGATGTGCCTCTCGGGAAACTCCCAACCCCGTGGTCCAGCATGATCGCCATGAACGCCCCCCACCCTTCCTCCCCTCCCTCGTCCGCCCCCGCCGTCCGCAAGGCGGTGGTCCCGGCGGCCGGGCTCGGCACCCGCTTCCTGCCCGCGACGAAGGCGACGCCGAAGGAGATGCTCCCGGTCGTCGACAAGCCGGCCATCCAGTACGTCGTCGAGGAGGCCGCCGCGGCCGGTCTGGACGACGTGCTGATGGTCACCGGCCGGCACAAGCGGGCCATCGAGGACCACTTCGACCACGCCTTCGAACTGGAACAGGCCCTCGCGGCCAAGGGCGACACCGTGCGGCTGGACGCGGTGCGCGACCCGGCCCGGCTCGCGGACATCCACCACATCCGCCAGGGCGACCCGCTCGGCCTCGGTCACGCGGTGCTGTGCGCCCGCAACCACGTGGGCGACCAGCCCTTCGCCGTTCTCCTCGGCGACGACCTCATCGACCCGCGCGACGCCCTGCTCAGCCGCATGCTGGAGGTCCGCGACCGGTACGCCGGCAGCGTGGTCGCCCTGATGGAGGTCCCGCCGGCGCAGGTACACCTCTATGGTTGTGCGGCCGTCGAGCCGACCGGGGAGGACGGCGTCGTACGGGTCACGGGACTGGTCGAGAAGCCCGCGCCCGAGGACGCGCCGAGCCGGTACGCGGTCATCGGGCGGTACGTCCTCGACCCCGCCGTCTTCGACGTCCTGGAGCGCACGGCGCCGGGCCGCGGCGGCGAGATCCAGCTCACGGACGCCCTCCAGGAACTGGCCGCGGTCGGCACGGTGCACGGCGTCGTCTTCTCCGGCCGCCGCTACGACACCGGCGACAAGGCCGACTACCTGCGCACGGTGGTCCGACTGGCCTGCGACCGGGCCGACCTGGGCCCCGAGTTCGTGACCTGGCTCAAGGAGTTCGTGGCAGGGCTGGAGCAGACCGGGGCGACAGGACGCGAGCGGTCGGCGGCCTGAGGGCGGGGGGCCACCGGCGCCGGGCAAGGCGAGCGCGGGGCGGGCCGAGGACACGGCGTCAGCGGCACCGCGGTACGCGAGCACCGGGCGGCAGGCGGAGCGGTACGCGGGCGTGCCGTTGACGCGGCGGGGTGTCGGTAGCAGTTGCCGTTGCGGTTGCCGTTGCGGTTGCGGTTGCGGTTGCGGTTGCGGTTGCGGTTGCGGCCACCGTCCATCGCCGCCGGTCAACGCCCGTCCGCGCCCGTCGGCGCCCGTCGGCCTCGAAGCGAGGGGCCCGGAGCGGCCGTAACCGCGCCGAGGGCCCTCCCCCGAGACCCGTCCGCTCAGCCGTTGGGCCGCAGGGTCCACACGACCGTCATCTCGCCCGTCACGGCCCCGTCCGCGCGGCGGATCTCGATCGCGACCGGGAACTCGGGCCGCTCCCCCGCGTCGAGTTCGGCGACGACCTCGGCGGCCGGGCGCCCCAGGGTCGCCGTCGCGGTGACGGCTCCCATCGCGAGCTTGCGGTAACCGATTTCGGCACGGACGGCGAGCGGCACGGCCCTCGACAGTTGGTCTCCGAACGCGGCGAGCACGATCGCCCCGCTCGCGGACTCGCCGAGCGTGAACATCGCCCCGGCGTGCGGCCCGCCCACGTGGTTGTGGAACGCCCCCTGATCCGGCAGAGCCACCACGGCCTTCTCCGGCCCGGTCTCGAGAAACTCGAGGTTCAGGGTCCGGGCCATGGGCACGGTGGCGGCGAGCATCTCGCCGATGGACATCTGGTCTGCGCTCATGCCGGGATGTTACCCATGAGTAGTGTCCGCTGGCCAGGGGGCCGGACAGGCCGGTCTTCGTCGGACAGGGAGCGCGGCGGCCGATTCGGTACGGCACTGACGAGGGGCGGTGACCTGTTCGTGTCATGGACGGCACTAGGGTTTCTGGCCATGTGGCCAGGACAGCAGCCGCCCGGGGGAGAGCAGAACCCGCAGGCGCAGAACAATCCGTACCAGCAGCCGGGATACCAGCAGCCGAATCCGTATCAGCAACCCGGTTTCCAGCAGCAGCCCAACCCCTACCCGCAGACGCCCCAGTGGGGCACGCCGGGGGTCCCGGGGACCCCGCAGCCCGGCGGTGGCGGCGGCAACCGGACGAAGGTGATCGCCATCGTGGCGGCCGCGGCCGTCGTCGTGGCCGCCGGGGTCACCGGATTCCTGGTGCTGGGCGGCGACGACGACGAGAAGACGGAGGCCAAGGGCAAGGCCAGTGCGAGCCCGTCGGTGTCCGCCGAGCCGAGCGACTCGGCCTCCGCGTCGTCGGGCAGCGGCGACAATCCGCGCGGCACCGAGACCGAGAAGCCGACCGTCGCGGGCTGGAAGGTCGTCGTGAACCCCAAGTGGGGCATCGCCTTCGACGTGCCCGCGGACTGGGAGGTCCAGTCGCCGGGCCTGAGCCAGGGCTTCGAGTGGGAGGACAAGGAGCAGCCCGACGGCTACGACTCGATCATTCAGTCGGGTACGGCCGAGTACAAGTCGAAGTGGTGCACGTCCGACGACGACAAGGACGGCAAGACCGACGACACCGCGCTGGCCATGGTCGGCAGCAAGGGTGCCGAAGGGGCCAAGAGCACCGACGAGATCGCCCTCAACACGCCCGCCTGGTGGGTGTTCGGCGGCTACACCGAGCCGGACCGCAAGAGCGTCGCCACCGACAAGAAGGCCACCCCCTTCACCACGGCCTCGGGGATCACGGGCAGCTACGCGTGGGCGCAGTCCACGAACACGCCCCAGAAGGGCAAGTGCGACAGCGACGGCAAGGCGATCACCTTCGGGTTCAAGAACTCCAACAACGACTATGTGTCGTGGAACCTGTACGGCGCCAAGGGCGTTCAGGACGAACTGCCCAAGGCGACCATCATGCAGATCCTCGCAACCGTGCGGCTGCACGGGGAGCCGACCGGGGGCTGAGACCCCGCCTCCCGCACGCCCGGCGCACCGACAAGCCCGACAATCGGTTTGGCAGATCGGTGGCCGGGCGGGGATAGTCGGCCGGTGACCTCAGCCGCCGACCCCCGCCCCCGCCTGCGCAGACCCTCCTGGGCCGGCCGCAACTACAGCCTGCTGACGGCTGCCGCGTTCGTCACGAGCCTCGGCAGCCACGGGGCCCTCATCGCCGCCGCGTTCGCCGTCCTCGAAGCCGGCGGCGACGGCGGCGACGTCGGTCTGGTGGCGGCGGCCCGCACGCTGCCGCTGGTGCTGTTCCTGCTGATCGGCGGCGCGATCGCCGACCGGCTGCCGCGGCACCGGGTGATGGTCGCGGCCAACGCCCTCAACTGCCTGTCGCAGGCCGCGTTCGCCGCGCTCGTCCTGACCGGCGAGCCGCGGCTGTGGCAGATGATGCTGCTGACCGCGCTCGGCGGCACCGGCCAGGCGTTCTTCAGTCCCGCCGCCGAGGGCATGCTGATGTCCTCGGTGCAGGGCGAGCAGGTCGGCCGGGCGTTCGCGGTGTTCCGGATGGCGATGCAGGGAGCGGGCGTCGGTGGCGCGGCCCTCGGCGGCGCCATGGTCGCGGTGATCGGGCCGGGCTGGGTCCTCGCGGCGGACGCCGCCGCCTTCGCCGTCGCCGGGTCGCTGCGGGCGTTCCTCGACGTGGGGCACATCCCGCCACGCGAGCAGGGCGGCGGCCTGCTCGCCGATCTGCGCGAGGGGTGGCGGGAGTTCAGCGGCCGCCCGTGGCTGTGGGGCATCGTGCTCCAGTTCTCGATCGCGAACGCCGTCGTCGGAGCCGCCGACGCGGTCTACGGCCCTCTCGTCGCCCGGGACCACCTGGGCGGGGCGGGCCCCTGGGGCCTCGCCCTCGGCTTCTTCGGCGCGGGCACGGTGGCCGGCGCGCTGCTGATGACCCGCTGGAAACCGCGCCGCCTGCTCTTCGTCGGCACCCTCTGCGTGTTCCCGCTGGCCCTGCCCTCGGCCGCCCTCGCCGTGCCGGTGCCGGTCGGCGTGCTGTGCACGGTGATGTTCCTGACCGGCGTCACCCTGGAGGTGTTCGGCGTGTCCTGGATGACCGCCCTCCACCAGGAGATCCCGGAGGACAAGCTCTCCCGCGTCTCGGCCTACGACTGGTTCGGCTCGGTCGCCCTGGTCCCTCTGGCCATGGCTCTCGCCGGTCCTTCCGAGTCCTTCTTCGGCCGCACGGCGTCCCTGTGGGGCTGTGCCGTCCTGGTCGTCGTGGTGACGGCGGCTGTCCTGTGCGTACCGGACGTACGCAACCTGACCCGCCGCACGAAGCCGGTGGCCGGACACCGGGCGATCACTGACCCCGCCGGAACCCCCACGAGGCTGTCCCCCACCCCAGCCGCGACGGAGCCGGACGGGGGCTGCGGCACCCCCGGGTGAGGGTCGACTCACCCGATCCCGAACGCCCCGGTCGGCGGCACGGGTGACGGAACCGCCTTCTCGTCGGTCACCGGGCGGGCGTCGCCGGTGAACTCGCGCAGGGGCGGGCCGTGTTCGACGCGGGCGGGGAAGGCGTCGGATGCTGTGCGGCGGGCCAGGGGCGCCACGTCGAGGGGGTGGTGGGCGGCGACGAGGACGGCGTTGCCGAAGCGGCGGCCGCGCAGGACCGCCGGTTCGGCGATGACCGCGAGATACGCGAACACCTCGGCGAAAGTGGCGAGTTGGGAGCGCAGGAAGGCGAACGGGGCGGCGTCCGCGAGGTTCGCGAGGTAGACGCCGTCCGCGCGCAGGACCCGTCCGGCCTCGCGGGCGTAGGACAGGGTCGTGAGGTGGGCGGGGACGCGGGAGCCGCCGAAGACGTCGGCCACGAGGACGTCGGCGGAGGCGGTCGGGGCCTTCTCCAGCCAGGCCCGCGCGTCGGCCGCGTGCAGGGTGATGCCGGTGCCGGCCGGAACCGGCAGGTGCTGCGCCACGAGCTCCAGCAGGCCCCGGTCGGCCTCCACGACGTCCTGCCGGGAGCCCGGCC
Source organism: Streptomyces sp. NPDC058335 (assembly GCF_042723915.1). Lineage (NCBI taxonomy): Bacteria > Bacillati > Actinomycetota > Actinomycetes > Kitasatosporales > Streptomycetaceae > Streptomyces > Streptomyces sp. NPDC058335. Next base: position 44,085 of record NZ_JBHXHX010000026.1, read on the forward strand.
GGGTCGCGGCCAGGTACCGGGGCAGGGTGAACGCCCCGCCGCCGAGGTGCAGCACGTCCAGCGGCCGGCCGTCCTCGGCCACGGTGTCCAGGACGTGCCCGAGCCGCCGGGCGTACTCGAACTCCAGGTGCGTGGGCTCGTCCAGGTCGACGTACGACTGCGGCGCCCCGTCGACCGTCAGCAGCCAGGCCCGCTCCCGGTCGACGTCGGGCATCAACTTGGCGGTGCCGTGGTCGACGGCTCGGGTGACGGGTATCGGGTCGTTCACCCTGACATTGTGCCTGCGGGCCCGGCGGGGCTCGGGCCCGCACGGGCTCCGGCCCGTATGCAGACAGGGGTGCTGCCGACGGGAGTGGAGGCACCGGGGGCGTCACCCGCTCCCGCCGCAGGGGGCTCGGCCCCGCAGCAATGCGATGCGCCGCTGGATCGCCCGGCTCGGAGGGGCGCCGGACCGGCACGGACACCGCACCCGCCAGAACCCGCGACACCACCCGGACGCGAGAGCCGCACGCACGCCGGACCCGCAGAGCGCGCGGCACCGCCCGCGCGCCAGGCACCGCGGGACCGGTCCCCCGCACCGGTCCCGCGGTCCCCCACGCGCGCGGCCGGTGGTGGTGGTCGTCGGCGAGCCGGTGCAGCTGCCCGCGGTCCCCCACGCGCGCGTGGCCGGTCGCTGTCACTCCACGGCGGTCACGGTTCCCGCCGCCACGGTGCGGCCGCCCTCGCGGACGGCGAAGCCGAGGCCGGGCTCCAGGGGCACCTCGCGTCCCAGCTCGACGGTCATGCTGACCGTGTCGCCGGGCCGCGCGACCGCGACCTCACCGAGGTCGACGTCCCCGACCACGTCCGCCGTACGGATGTAGAACTGCGGCCGGTACCCCGTGGAGACGGGCGTCGAGCGCCCGCCCTCCCGCGTCGACAGCACATACACCCGCGCCGTGAAGCGCCGGCTGGGCACCACGCTCTCCGGCGCGGCCACCACGTGCCCGCGCCGTACGGCGTCCCGCGGCACGCCCCGCAGGAGCAGCGCCACGTTGTCCCCGGCCTGTGCCTCCTCCATGGGCTTGCCGAAGGTCTCCAGGCCGGTCACCACCGACTCGACGCCCGCGCCGAGCACGTCGACGCGGTCGCCGACCCGCACCGTGCCGCGCTCCACGGCACCGGTGACGACCGTGCCGCGCCCGGTGATGGTGAGCACGTTCTCCACGGGCAGCAGGAACGGCGCGTCCACATACCGCTCGGGCATCGGCACGTAGGTGTCCACCGCGTCGAGCAACGCGTCGATCGACGCCGCCCAGCGCGGGTCGCCCTCCAGCGCCTTGAGCCCCGAGACCCGTACGACGGGCGCGGAGTCACCGCCGTAGCCGTGCGCGGTGAGCAGGTCGCGGACCTCCAGTTCGACGAGGTCGATCAGCTCCTCGTCGCCCGCGTCGGCCTTGTTGAGGGCGACGACGATGTGGTCGACGCCCACCTGACGGGCGAGGAGGACGTGTTCGGCGGTCTGCGGCATGATCCCGTCGAGCGCGGAGACGACGAGGATGGCACCGTCGAGCTGCGCGGCGCCGGTCACCATGTTCTTGATGTAGTCGGCGTGCCCCGGCATGTCGACGTGCGCGTAGTGCCGGGTGTCGGTCTCGTACTCGACGTGTGCGATGTTGATGGTGATGCCGCGCGCCGCCTCCTCGGGGGCGCGGTCGATGCGGTCGAACGGCACGAAGGTGCCGGCCCCGCGCTCGGCGAGGACCTTGGTGATGGCGGCGGTGAGTGTGGTCTTGCCGTGGTCGACGTGACCCATGGTGCCGATGTTCAGGTGCGGTTTCGTGCGCACGTAAGCCGTCTTGGGCATGGCGATACCTCGGAGCCTCTCGGAGGGTGCTGTGTGACGGCCCCGGCGGCGACGGACGCGCCGGCCGGGACGGGGACCCCGAGGAACTCGCCGACCCTCCCCCTGCGGGGTCCGCCGCTCGATCCGGAGAGGGTCAGCTTCGGGCGCCGTCGGCAGCGGCCACGAGAACGGGAACGGCAGCCTTCGGCGCATCCGCGACTGCGGACGCTGCGAGGAGGAAGGCGTACCGGAACATGGGTCGATACTCGCCGACGGTGGAACCGGTGTCGAACGGTTTTCCCAGGCGGGCGGGCCGGGCTACGCCCCGATGTTCTTCAGCGCCTCGCGCACGGTCAGCGGGGCGAAGCGTCCCCGTTCGCGGGCCAGGAAGGCGCGGACGGCGTCGGGGTCGGTCTTGGCGTACTCGCGCAGGGACCAGCCGATCGCCTTGCGGACGAAGAAGTCGGGGTGGCCGGACTGGCGCAGGCAGTAGCCGAAGAGACGGTCGGCGTCGGTGCGGTCCTTGTAACCGAGCTGGTGGAGCAGGGCGGTGCGGGCGACCCACAGGTCGTCGTCGGTGATCCAGGCGTCCATCTCCGCGGTGAGGCGCGGGTCGGCGGCGACGAGGGGGCCGACGACGTGGACGGCGAGCAGGTCGACGGTGTCCCACCAGGAGACCGTGGTGACGAGCCGGCGGGCGACGGGCAGGAACGCGGAGGAGCAGCGTCCGGCGTACCGGCGCAGGTGGTCCACGGCGAAGTAGTGGTACTCGCGCTCCGGCAGCGCCCAGCAGCGCAGGCCGATCGCCGTGCAGTCGCCCTCGTCGGGGCGGGGCAGACCGGCGAGAACGGAACGGGACAGGGCCCGCCGCTCGGGCGTGGGGATGCCCAGGAAGGGGGCCACGTCCTTCATGTACGCGCGCATGGTCGCCGCCCTGGCGGGATCGGCCGCGGCGGCGTACACGGCGGTCAGCCGCTCCAGGACGGTGTCGGCGAGAGCGCTCGGCGGTACCTCCGCCGTGTCCCCTCCGGTCACGGTCATGAGACGAACCATACGGCGATCACACATGTCCTTCGGTTAGTGTCGCCGGATGCTCGATGCCCACACCCGCTCTGGGGGCACCGCCACGGCCTCTCCCCGGGCCACCGCCACTGAGCTGGTCGTCCCCGTACCGCTCGCCCCCCTGTCACCGGCCCCTCTGCCCGTCGTCGCACCGGCGTCGGCGTCGACGGGGTTCGCCGCACGCTGCACGAGAGCGCTGCTCTCGCCGTGGGCGCGGTTCTCGCTGCTGGTCGCGCTGCTCGCGGCGGCCGCGTCGAGCGTGCTGGCCTTCGAACCGCAGCGGCTGCTCTCGGACGGCTGGCCACCCCACCTGGGCGGCGCGGCCGCGGCATCGGTGTTCGCGGTGGCGTACGGGTTGTGCACGGTGGCGTTCGTGCCGCGGCCGTTGCTGAACCTGGCCGCGGGAGCGCTGTTCGGCTCCCAGCTGGGCATCGGCGCGGCACTGGCCGGCACGGTGCTGGGTGCCGGGCTGGCCTTCGGGCTCGGCCGGATCCTGGGCCAGGACGCGCTGCGGCCCCTGCTGCGGGGGCGGCTTCTGCAGGCGGCGGACGGCCAGTTGAGCCGGCACGGGCTGCGGTCGATGCTGGCGGCCAGGCTGTTCCCGGGTGTGCCGTTCTGGGCGGCGAACTACTGTGCCGCCGTCTCGCGCATGGGCTGGCTGCCGTTCCTGGCCGCGACCGCGCTCGGTTCGATCCCGAACACGGCCGCGTACGTCGTCGCCGGGGCGTCCGCCTCGTCCCCGACCTCGCCGCTCTTCCTCGTGTCGATGGCGGCCATCGGCCTGCCCGCGGCGGTGGGCGCGGTGGTGGCCTGGCGCAAACGCCACCACCTGCGCCGCCGCTGACGCCTCCTGGGAGACGTGCCGGGGGTCGGACGCCTCCGCGGAGGCCTGCCGTGCGCCGGACGCCTTCGGAGAGGCCCGCCATGCGTCAGACGCCTCCGCGGAGGCCCGCCATGCGTCAGACGCCTCCGCGGAGGCCCGCCATGCGTCAGACGCCTTCCAGGATCATCGCGTTGGCGAGACCGCCCGCCTCACACATCGTCTGGAGGGCGTAGCGGGCGCCGCGTTCGCGCATGGCGTGGACCAGGGTCGTCGTCAGCCGTGTGCCGCTCGCGCCCAGTGGGTGGCCGAGCGCGATCGCCCCGCCGTGCACGTTGACCTTGCCGAGGTCGGCGCCGGTCTCCTGCGCCCAGGAGAGTACGACGCTGGAGAAGGCCTCGTTGACCTCGAACAGGTCGATGTCCGCCAGGCGCAGATCCGCTCGGCGCAGCACCTTCTCGGTGGCCGGGATGACGCCGGTGAGCATCAGCAGCGGGTCGGAGCCGGTGACGGCGAAGCTGTGCAGGCGGGCGAGCGGGCGCAGGCCGAGCCGGGCGGCGGTCTCGCCGGAGGTGATCAGCACGGCCGAGGCGCCGTCGTTGACCGGGCTGGCGTTGCCCGCGGTGACGTTCCACTCGATCTGCGGGAAGCGCTCCGCGAAGGCGGGGTCGTGGTAGGCGGGCCGGAGCCCTGCCAGCACGTCCAGGGTGCTGTCCGGGCGGACGCACTCGTCGCGCGAGACTCCGTCGAGGGGCGCGACCTCGGCGTCGAAGAGACCCTTCTGCCAGGCCTCGGCCGCCTTGCGGTGCGAGGAGACGGCGAAGGAGTCCATCTGCTCGCGCGTGATCGACCACTTCGCGGAGATCAGTTCGGCGCTGATGCCCTGCGGGACCAGGCCTTCGGGGTAGCGCTCGGCGACGCCGGGGCCGAAGGGGTCCTTGCCGGGCGGCACGTTGGACCACATCGGCACGCGGCTCATCGACTCCACGCCGCAGGCCACGACGAGGTCGTAGGCGCCGGACATGACGCCCTGCGCCGCGAAGTGCACCGCCTGCTGGGAGGAGCCGCACTGCCGGTCGACCGTGGTCGCGGGCACCGCCTCCGGGAAGCCCGCCGAGAGGGCGGCGTAGCGGGTGGTGTTCATGGCCTGCTCGCCGACCTGGTCGACGGTGCCGCCGATGACGTCGTCGATGAGCGCCGGGTCGACGCCGGAGCGCTCGACGAGGGTGCGCAGGGTGTGGGCGAGGAGTTCGACGGGGTGGATGTGCGCGAGGGAGCCGTTCGGCTTGCCCTTGCCGATCGGGGTGCGTACGGCTTCGACGATGACTGCGTCACGCATGTGCGGGCCTCCTTGGCCGCCGGGCGGTGACTGTCCGCCGGGCGCGGCGATTACCGGTGAGTAGGAAATCCGAACTCACCATAACCCCGCGAGTTGGAAATTCAAACCCTCCTCTAGACTGACCGTCATGGCCGCCTCCACCAAAGACCCGCGTCCCTGCTCCATCGCCGACTCCCTGGCTCTCGTCGGCGAGAAGTACTCCCTGCTCGTCCTGCGGGAGGTGTGCCTGGGCAACGGCCGTTTCGACCAGCTCGTGCGCAACATCGGCGCCCCGCGCGACATCCTGGCCACCCGCCTGCGGCGGCTCGTGGACGCGGGGATCCTCACCAAGCGCGTCTACAGCGAGCGCCCGCAGCGGTTCGAGTACCGGCCCACACAGGCGGGGCTCGAACTGGAGCCGGTTCTGCTGACCCTCATGGCGTGGGGCGACCGCCACCTCCGCCCGGACGACGACCGCCCCATGGTCGTCGAGCACATCTGCGGCAACGAGATGCTCCCCGTGGTCACCTGCGCGGCCTGCGGCGCCCCGGTGCACCACGAGGACCTCTCCGCCCACCCCCAGACCCCGGGCTGGACGGTGACGGGCCCCGCGGCCGCATAGGCATTCGGTCCGGATCGGCCCCTCCGCGAGCCAAGCCTGGTCCAGGTGCGCTGACCCGCCACGCGGTCCACATGGCCGACGGAGCCGAGCGCCGCGGCGCGGCAGCGCTGGGACCGCGGAGGAGCCGCTTCGGCCGCCGACGCCCTCGCAGCCCGCACCTCACCGCCGCACGCGCCCGCACCCACTCACCACGGATGCGCCGCCAGGTAGTCGCCGATCTCCTTCCGCTCCCAGGCACCGTCCGCGACGACCACCCGGTAGCGGCGGGTGAGGGTGTCGCCGGGGGCCAGCTCCAGTTCGTCGTGGAAGGCCCAGGACGGGGCGATGCCGGCGAAGGGCTCGTTGCGGACGAACCAGTGCGCGGGGTGGGCCCCCGCATCGCCGGAGTGATCGTTCTCGGGGGCGTGCGCGAAGACGACCGTGGCGTGACCGTCGGTGCCGTCGTGCTCGCCGGACAGCGCGAGCCAGGGGCCCTGCGTCCCCATCAGGCCGGGGCCCTCTCCCTCGGGGCCGATGATCAGGCCGTCGCGGAAGGCGCGCGGGCCGCGCCAGAACAGGCCCGTATAGCCGGCCATCTCGCGCCCGGCGGTGGTCGGACTGCCGAACCGCAGCGGCTCCTCCCGGCGGTTGGTGATCGCGCTGGACCAGGTCAGCGCCCAGGAACCGGCGGCCCGGTCCACGTCGTGCACCTCGATCCGGCGCCGCTCCTCGGCCCACAGCTCCCCGCCGTGCGGATGCCAGGTCAGCCGTTCGGCGACGACGACGCGGTCGCCGTCGGCCGTGACCTCGTCGAAGCCGACGTGCGCCATCGAGCCGACGCGCTCCGGGAGTTCGAGATATCCCTCGCCGTGGACATAGCTGTTGCCGCCCCACAGGTTCGCGCCCGAGAGGTGGGAGGCGGTCAGGGACAGCCCCTTGTGCCAGCGGTGGTCGTTGGGCCGGTAGTCGGTGACGACATCGCCCGCGAGGGTGCGCAGCGGGTGGATGTACGGCTTCGGCGCCTCCCAGGCGGCCTCGGGCCGGTAGACGTACGCGAGCAGTTCGACGCCGCTGTCCGGGTCGGTCACGGTGATGCGGTCGCCGTGGGCGTGGACAAGACGCAGCCCGGTCATGCCGACACCTCCCGGCTGCCGACGGACACGCCAGTGGACTCGACGGCGGACTCGGCGGAGGGCGCGGCGGCGGGCGCGGCGGAGGGCGCCCAGCCCGGAGCGCCTCCGTGCAGGGCCGTGTAGAACGGGTCACCGGGCCCGATCTCGCCCCGCTTCACCGTCACGTCCGTGAACGCCGACTTGTACAGGGCGCTGATCAGTTCCAGGCTGGTCCGCCCGTCGGCGCCGCTGCTGCGCGGCCGCTCCCCCGCCCGCATGCCGGCGACGAGCCCCCGCAGCTGGGCCAGGTGCGAGCTGGGCACGTCAGCGCCGAAGTCCTGCCAGGCTGCGGCCCGTTCCGCGGGAACGTCCCGCGCCGGGGTGATCTGCCAGTTCGCGTTGCTGTGGCCGTAGAGGTGGGTCAGCTCGACCGTGGCCTGCTCGCAGTCGATGCGGATCCGGCTGACCTCGTCGGGGCTGAGGACGCTGTTCACGATGGTGGCCATGGCACCGTTCTCGAACCGGACCAGGGCGGTGGACACGTCCTCGGTCTCGACGTCGTGGACGAGCCGGCCGGCCATGGCCCGCACCTCGCTCCACGGTCCGAGCAGGTCGAGCAGGAGGTCCATCTGATGGATGCCGTGGCCCATCGCGGGACCGCCGCCCTCGGTCTGCCAGCGTCCGCGCCAGGGAACGGCGTAGTAAGCGGTGTCGCGGTACCAGGTCGTCTGGCAGTGCGCGACGAGCGGCCGCCCCATCGCCCGCTCGGCGAGCAGCCGCCGTACATGATCGGAACCGGACCCGAAGCGGTGCTGGAAGACGACCGAGGCGTACGGCCCGCTCTCGGTCCCCTCTTCGGCGGCCACGGCGTCGTAGTCGGCGAGGGTCGGCGCGGGCGGCTTCTCGCACCACACCCAGGCACCGGCACGCAGCGCGGCCACGCTCTGCTCGCGGTGCAGGGTCGGCGGGGTGCAGATCGTCACCAGGTCGGGGCGCTGCTCCGCGAGCATGCGCTCCAGGTCGGTGTAGGCGTGCGGAATCCCGCCCTCCGCGCAGAAGGCCTGGACCGCGCCGGCATCGATGTCGACGGCCGCGACGACCTCGGTCTCGCCCTCCGCCGCGAGCTGGGCGAGCGCGGGCAGGTGGGAGCCGCGGGCGATGGCACCGGTGCCGATGAGGGCGGCGCGAACCCGGCGCCCGGCGAGCGGAGGGGATGGGGACATGGGCGTGATCAGCACTCCTCCGACGAACGAGCCAAATGGCGGGAGAGACGGCGGCACACTCGGTAACCGAATAGCAAGCGCTTTCCCTCGGCAGCAACGTAAGCGGCGGCCCCATGGCCGGTCAACACATACCCCCTGTTCCACCGGCGTGCGCACCTCCCTGTGCCACCTCCCTTCGAAACCCCTGTGCCGGGGCTGTCCCCCGGGGGCGCTACGCTGCCTTCGAACACACCCACTTGATCACCGCGCGCGGCGGCCCGCCGTGTTCGCCTGCCCTCCCCCGATCGGCACTTGGACTCCGTAACCTCATGTCTTGGTTCGAATCACTCATCCTCGGACTCGTCCAGGGGCTGACCGAGTTCCTCCCCGTCTCCTCCAGCGCGCATCTGCGGCTGACCGCGGCCTTCTCGGGCTGGGAGGACCCCGGAGCCGCCTTCACGGCGATCACGCAGATCGGTACGGAAGCCGCGGTACTGATCTATTTCCGCAAGGACATCGGGCGGATCATCTCCGCCTGGTCCCGGTCGCTCTTCGACAAGACGATGCGCAAGGACCACGACGCCCAGATGGGCTGGCTGGTGATCGTCGGCTCGATCCCGATCGGTGTGCTCGGCGTCACACTCAAGGACCAGATCGAGGGCCCGTTCCGCGACCTGCGGATCACCGCGACGATGCTCGTGGTCATCGGCATCGTCATCGGCATCGCCGACCGGCTGGCCGCCCGCGACGAGAACGGCGGCCGGCACCGGGCGCCCAAGCAGCGCAAGAGTCTCGAGAACCTGAGCGTCAAGGACGGCCTGATCTTCGGTTTCTGCCAGGCCTGCGCCCTCGTCCCGGGCGTCTCCCGCTCCGGCGCCACGATCAGCGGCGGCCTGTTCATGGGCTACAAGCGCGAGTCGGCGGCCCGTTACTCCTTCCTGCTCGCCATCCCGGCGGTGCTGGCCTCCGGCGTCTTCGAGCTGAAGGACGCCATGGAGGGCGGCCATGTGGCCTGGGGGCCGACGGGGTTCGCGACGGTGATCGCGTTCGTGACCGGATATGCCGTGATCGCGTGGTTCATGAAATTCATCAGCACCAAGTCGTTCATGCCGTTCGTGTACTACCGCGTGATCCTCGGCATCGTGATCATCGCCCTCGTCGCGACGGGCGTCCTCAGCCCGCACGCGGCGGAGTCGGCGGGCTGATCCCGCCCCGGCGGCGGCAGCTCTCCTCCAGCCGGCACCCCGCGCCGACTCGGACCGAGCGGCGCGGGGCACACCGTGGCGACTACTCCGCCGCCACGATCCGGTCGACCGCCGCCGTCACCAGTTGCTCGCGCTCCGCCTCCGTGAAGACGTCCGGCAGGGTGAGCTGTTCGACGATCAGCCAGTTCAGGGTCAGGATGAGCAGCTTGACGGCCATCGCGTCCCCGGGCAGGCCCGAGGCCTCGTGGTACGCGACGTTGGCAGCGACGTCGGCCCGGACCCGCTCGGTGAGGACCTTGCGCAGTTCGGGGCGCCGGGTGGCCTCGAGGCGCAGTTCGAGCAGCGCGAGGTAGCCGGTACGGAACGAGGCGATACGGCCGACCAGTTCACGCATCAGCTCCGCGTAGGTCTCCCGGTCACGGCCGGCGGCCTGCTGGCGGGCGATCGTGGCCTCGTCGGGCTGGAGCCGCTCGTAGACCCGGGCGCCCGCCTGGGTGAGCAGGTCGTCGCGGTTGGCGAAGTAGTTGGACGCGGTGCCGGCGGGCACGGCAGCCTCGGCGTCCACCGCCCGGAACGTCAGACCTCGGGCACCTTCCCTGGCCAGCACCTCGATCGCGGCGTCGACGAGGGCGGCGCGCCGCTCGTCATTCCGTCTCACCATTGACACCACTCCAGTTGTAGTACTGCCTTTCAGACCACTGCGAGGAGAGTACTACGCATGGAGTTACCAGAGAGGCGAAAGCTCGTGTACCACGCCGCCGTCACGCTCGACGGCCGTATCGCCGGCCCGCATGGCGAATGATGCCGACCCGGCCGTCACCGTCGTCGACGATCCGCTCGCCCTCGTCCGGCAGCTCAAGCGGGAAGAGGGCACCGGCGCGGACATCTGGCTCTGCGGCGGCGGCAGGCTCGCCGGCGCCCTCCCGCCCGAGATCGACGAACTGGTGCTCAAGAGCTCCCCGGTGGTCGCCGGTGCGGGAATCCCGGTCATCGACTCCGCCTTCGACCCCACCGTCTTCGACGTCGCCGAACGCACCGCCTTCCCCAACGGCGTCACCGTCACCCGCCTCACCCGCGCCCGGAAGCAAGCGGCTCCCTGACCGGACCCCGGCCCGAGCGGTGAACGCCCGCCGTGACCAAGTCCCCGGGGTTTGCGTAGCCGTCCGGTAGCGCAGTGTCAGTGCTTGCCCCTAGGCTGTTGCGCATGTCCCCGAGTTCTTCAGCCTTTGGTTCCGTGCGGTCTGCTGCCGAGTTGAACGAGCAGATCCGGGCGCTGTGGCTGCGCGCCGGCGCCACACTGTCGGCCCAGGAGCGGGCGGAGTACGAGCTGTTGGTGGTGGAATGGGCCGCGGCGATCCGCGGTGAGGTGGTGAAGGCGGCCTGAGGCCCTCCCCCCGCTCACGGCGCCCCCGACCACCCGCCACCGACCGGCTCAACGTGTCTACCAGGTGGCCGACTTGGTGCGCGGGTCATACCCGCGCACCCATGCCCCTGCCCGCCGCGGCGAACCGCTACGACAGCACCGCGGCCCCGGCGTCCGCATCCGACTCCTCCCGGGGGTCGCTGAGTTGCTCCCGGACGTAGTTCCAGATCACCGCGAGTACCGCCGCGACCGGTACGGCGAGCAGGCTGCCGACGATCCCGGCGAGGTTGCCGCCGAGGGTGACCGCCAGCAGGACGACCGCCGCGTGCAGTCCGAGCCCCCGGCTCTGGATCATCGGCTGGAAGACGTTCCCCTCGAGCTGCTGCACCACGATGATGATGGCCAGCACGATCAGCGCGTCCGTCGGGCCGTTGGAGACCAGCGCGATGAGGACGGCGACGAACCCGGCGAACAGCGCGCCGATGATCGGCACGAACGCGGAGACGAAGGTCAGCACGGCCAGCGGAAGCACCAGCGGCACGTCCAGGATCCACAGGCCGAGGCCGATCAGCACCGCGTCGAGCAGACCGACGAGCGCCTGCGACCGGACGAACGCGCCCAGCGTGTCCCAGCTGCGCGCGGCCACCGTCGGGACGTCCGCGGCGAACCGGCCGGGCAGCTGACGGGCGAGCCACGGCAGGAACCGCGGGCCGTCCTTGAGGAAGAAGAACATCAGGAACAGGGCCAGGACGGCGGTGACCAGGCCGTTGACCACCGTGCTCACTCCCGACACGACGGCGGTGACCATGCTCCCGAGGCCGTCCTGGGCGCGGGCGACCGCGCTGTCGAGGGCCTTCGTGATCTCGTCGTCGCCGATGTTCAACGGCGGCCCGGAGGCCCATTCGCGCACTCTCTGGAGACCTTCGACCACGCCGTCGGTCAACTCCCCCGACTGGGAGGCCACCGGCACCGCGATCAGCGCCACGATGCCCGCGGCGACCAGGAGGAACAGCACGGTCACCAACGCCGCGGCGAGCGCCGGCGGCCAGCCGTGCCGGCGCAGGAAGCGCGTCGGGGGCCAGGTCAGGGTGGTGATGAACAGGCCGACGACGAGCGGCCAGACGACCGACCACATCTGCCCCAACAGCCATAGCGCGACCGCCAGCCCCACGAGGAGCAGCAACAACTCGACTGATATACGCGCCGATGCGCGGAGCGCGGCGCGGGTCCTCGTGGAACTCAACGTGGCAGACATGAGGATCACCCTATGGGTACGCCGGTCATGGACACGCACGGCCCGGTTCCTGTTCAGAGGGTCTTTCGACGGTTTGCCGCACTGATCGGCCGGACATACCCGCACGGCCCTTGGCGGCACGCCCGCGATGCCCAACACTCGGGCCATGACGCAGCGTGTGGAGCTCGCCGCCGTGATGGACCGTCTGGCCGTCGACGGTCTGATCACCGACTACGCAGTCGCCGTCGACGACGGCGACTGGGCGGCCTACCGGGAGTTGTTCACTCCGGACGGACGGGCGGACTACCGCTCGGCCGGCGGGATCGAGGGAGAGGTGGGAAAGGTCGCCGCATGGCTCGAGGAGAGCATGCGGCTGTTCTCGATGCGTCAGCATCTGATCGTCAACCGCAGACTGCGCTTCGGGGTGCTGGAGCAGGACCGGGGCGACACCGCTTGGGTCCAGGCCGACTATGTGAACCCGATGCGGCTGGCCGGCGACGAGAGGCCCGCCACGGCCCCTGACTTCGTGTGCGGCGGCCGGTACGCCTTCGAGCTGCTGCGGACGGAGGACGGCTGGCGGGTGCGCGAGGTGGTGGTGCAGGAGAAGTGGCGCCGGCAGCCCGGCCAGGACACCACCGGCTGACCGGATCGCGCCCCGTCCGCCGGAGGCCATCTGGTCGGAGATCGCCCCGGGAGCGCACACTTGAGTGACCACGGGGTAGGGAGGTGCCGTATGAAGACCTTCGGTCACTGGCTCTCCTCCCCGTGGCGGCGCTCTGTCCTCGTGGCCCTGGCGGGCGCGCTGCCCGTACCGGCCTACCCGGCCCCCGGCCTGTGGTGGTGGGCGTACGCCGCGCTGATCCCCTGGCTCCTGCTGGTGCGTTCGGCTCCGACGGGGAGGCGGGCCCTGTACGACGGATGGGCCGGCGGGTTCGGGTTCATGCTGTCGATGCATGTGTGGCTGCTGCCGAGCCTGCATGTGTTCACGCTGGTCCTCGCCGCCCTGCTGGGGGCGTTGTGGGCGCCGTGGGGCTGGCTGGTGCGTCGCTTCCTCGGCGGGGCGCCCTCGCGGGGGCGGGCCGCGGCCGCGCTGCTGGTGGTGCCCTCGGGCTGGCTGACCGTGGAACTGGTCCGTTCCTGGCAGGGGCTGGGCGGGCCGTGGGGCGTGCTCGGGGCCAGTCAGTGGCAGGTGGAGCCGGCGCTGCGGCTGGCGTCGGTCGGCGGCGTGTGGCTGCTGAGCTTCCTGGTGGTGGCCGTCAATGTCGCCGTCGCCCTGCTCGTCGCCGTTCCGGCGCACCGGGTGCCGGCCGTCGCCGGGCTCGTGGCGACGGCCGCCGCGGCCTCGGCCGCGTGGGTGTGGTCGCCGCGGCCGGACGCCGACGGGCAGGCGCGGATAGCCGTCGTGCAGGCCGGTGTCGTCGACGGGCCCGACCGCCGCTTCGACCGCGAGGAGCAGCTGACCCGCCGGCTCGTCGGGCAGGACGTCGATCTGATCGTCTGGGGCGAGAGCAGTGTCGGCCACGACCTGGACGACCGGCCCGACCTGGCCCGCCGCCTGGCGGAGCTGTCGCGCGCGACCGGCGCGGGCATCCTGGTCAACGTGGACGCCCGCCGCTCCGACCGGCCCGGCATCTACAAGAGTTCGGTCCTGGTCGGACCGGACGGACCGACCGGCGACCGGTACGACAAGATGCGGTTGGTGCCCTTCGGCGAGTACGTCCCCGCCCGTTCGCTGCTGGGCTGGGCCACGTCCGTGGGCAAGGCGGCCGGCGAGGACCGGCGGCGCGGCACGGAGCAGGTCGTGATGAACGCCGGGCCCGGCCTGCGCATCGGGCCGATGGTGTGTTTCGAGACGGCGTTCCCCGACATGAGCCGCCATCTCGTCGAGGCCGGCACCGACGTCCTGGTCGCCGAGTCGTCGACGTCGACGTTCCAGAACAGCTGGGCCCCCGCCCAGCACGCCTCGCTGGGCGCCCTGCGGGCCGCGGAGACCGGCCGCCCCTTCGTGCACGCGACGCTGACGGGTGTCTCCGCGGTGTACGACGCGAGCGGCGGGCGGATCGGTCCGTGGCTGGGTACGGACGCGAGCACCACGGCCGTCTACGAGGTGCCGCTCACCGGTGGTGTCACCCCGTACGTCCGCTTCGGCGACTGGCCGGTCCACGCGGCCCTGCTGGTCCTCGCGGGACTCGGCCTGGTGGAGGGGGTCCGGGCGGTCAGGCCGCGCCGGAACGCTCCCGTACCGCTCGGACCACCCGCTCGCACAGTTCGTGAGTCGCCAGCGCGTCGCGGGCACTGAGCGTCTTTCCGGCGCGGACGGCGTCGAGGAAGGCCAGCACGGCCTGCTCGATGCCACGCTGGCGGGCCACCGGCACCCAGTCGCCGCGCCGCCGCACGGTCGGCTGCCCCTTGTGGTCGATCACCTCGGCGAGATTGACGACCTGGCGCTTGGTGTCCTGGCCGGACACCTCCAGGATCTCCTCGTTGGACCCGCTGAGCCGGTTCATCACGCCGAGCGCGGTGAAGCCGTCCCCGGCGAGCTGGAGGACGACGTGGTGCAGCAGCCCGCCCTCGACGCGGGCCCGCACGGTCACGTCGTCGACCGGTCCCGGTGCGAGGAAGCGCAGGGTGTCGACGACGTGGATGAAGTCGTCGAGGATCATCGAACGGGGTTCCTCGGGCAGCCCGACGCGGTTCTTCTGCATCAGGATCAGCTCGCGCGGGTGGTCGGCGCACTGCGCGTATCCGGGGGCGTAACGGCGGTTGAAGCCGACGGCCAGGCTCGTCCCGCGTTCCTCCGCGAGCGCCACGAGCCGTTCGGAGTCGGCGAGTTCGTACGCCAGCGGCTTGTCGACGTAGGTCGGGACGCCCGCCTCCAGGAGCCGGGTGACGATCTCCGGGTGGACGGCGGTGGGGGCGTGCACGAAGGCCGCGTCCAGGCCCTCGGCGAGGAGCGCGTCGAGGTCGCGGTGGCGCTGCCCGGCCGGCAGGCGCAGGGTGCCGGCGACCCGGTCGAGGGTGGCCGGGGTGCGCGTCTGGAGATGCAGTTCGATCCCGGGCAACGCGCCGAGCACCGGCAGATACGCCTTCTGCGCGATGTCACCGAGTCCGATGCAGCCGACCTTCACGGGGGCTCCTTCACTGCTGGTCCGCGCCTGCCTGTTCGGCAGCATACGGGGCCTGCGGGGGCCGCCGGCCGGCGATCCCGTCGAACCCCCGCAGCAGAAGCCCCGGCCCGCCGCCGACAGCACCGCGTTCCGTACGGCGACGGCGACCGGATCGGCCGCCAGGCTGAGGCGGGACGCCCTGAGGACCTGCCGGGTGACGGACGTCGTACGGCGCAGGCGGGCGGCCGTGCAGGCGGGGAGGTCGGTGTGGTGGTGGGCGAGGACGACGGCTTCCTCGATGGCCTGGTTGCCGCCCTGGGCGAGCCTCGGCGAGGGATCCGGCTCCCATGGAGGTGCCGGACGACGGGCCGCTCCCCCCGGCACGCCGGCCGACTGCCTCGCCGAGGCCGTTTCCCCCTGACCCGGTCCCTCGGCCTGGCGGAGGCCTCCCCTGCCGAAAACACGTGGTGGCGGCGGGCCGGGTCGGCGACCATGCGGGGATGACGACGCAGCGCACCGAACCCGCCCAGAACGCCGACGAACGCACCATGCTGGAGGGCTGGCTGGACTACCACCGGGAGACCCTCGCGTGGAAGTGCGAGGGCCTCACCGACGCGCAGCTCCGCACCGCCTCCGTGCCACCGTCCGAGCTGTCGCTGATGGGCCTGGTCCGGCACATGGCGGACGTGGAGCGCGGCTGGTTCCGCAGGGTCCTCGTGGGCGACGAGACCGGACCGATCTACTACAGCGAGGAGGACCGCGACGGCGAGTTCCACCTCACCGAGAAGGACACCTGGCAGGAGGCCCACGCCACCTGGCAGGCCGAGATCGAGACCGCCCGGCGCAACGCGGCCGGCTTCGGGCTGGACGAACTCTCCCGCGGCACGAGCCGGCACACCGCGGAGCCGTTCAGCCTGCGCTGGATCTACACGCACATGATCGAGGAGTACGCGCGGCACAACGGCCACGCCGACCTGCTGCGCGAGCGCCTCGACGGCGTCACCGGAGACTGACGCCACGTCACCCCTGGCCACCGCGCGCCCTCCCCAGGGGGCACGAGATCACCCGTGCGGGGCATCCTCCGCTTGTCCGTCGTGCCTCGGGGGGCGGGAGCCAGCAGAGTGGCGCGGGTGCAGCGAACGACGACTACCGCAACGCTTCTGGTGACCGTGGCCGTCTCGGCCCTCGCCGGATGCGTGACCGTCCAGCACCCGCCGGTGCCCGGTCCGCCCGCGGCCCCGGCCCAGCCCTCGGTGCCCCGGCCCGACGGGCGGGCCGAGACACAGGTGGTGCAGGCACCGGCCCAGGAGGCGCTGGAGATGGTCGGGCCGGAGCGCGGGCGGAAGTCGACGGCATCGGCACCGCCACGGCGGACCGCCTCCCCGGCACCCGCCGAGCAGCCCCCGGCCGCCCACTCGCGCCCGCGGGCCCCGGCGCACCCCGGACCCGCCCGGCCGGACCGCCATCACCCCGCGCAGCCCCGCGTCGAGATCCCCGACGTGAAGGAGGAGGTGCGCGGCCACACCGATGTGTGCGCCCTCGGCAAGAAGTACGGGGGCTGGCGGGCGGGCAGCCCGGAGGCCGTGATCTGCGAGGGCACGTACGGACGTTGAGGCGCCTCGACGTCTCGGCTACGCGGCTACTCGGAGCGGAGGTTGTCCAGCCCGCCCTCCCCCAGCCGCAGCTCCATCCGGCTGATGGCCGCCCGCACGCCGTCGCCGTAGGTGTCGTCGCCCAGCCCCCGGGCCGCTCTGCGCGCCTTGCGCACATGGGTGCGGGCGGCTTCCGTGCGGCCGAGTTTGACGTAGTCCGCCGCGAGGTTGAGGTGGAGCGAGGGGTACAGCGCCCGCACCGCGGGCGCCCGCTCGTGCTCCTCCGCCGCGGTCAGCGCCCGCAGGTCCCAGGCCAGCTCGTCGAACGGGTCGTCCTGGGTGTCGGCGAGGTAGTGGGCGACGGTGCAGCGGTGCAGCGGGTCGCCCTCCTCGCCCAACTCCGTCCACAGTTCCAGCAGGCGGCGCCGGGCCTCCTCCCGGTCTCCCCCGTGGTGCAGCATCACGAGCTGCCCGATCCGGGTCAGCACGGCGTCCGGCGCCGCCTGTTCCTGCCGATGCTCCGCCACGAGCCCTCCTTGCGTTGTTGCGACGACGCTAACCGCAGGCACCGGAGATCCCGGTCAGGCGGCACCGGGCCGGTCCGGCGAGGGAGCGGCCCGGTGAGAGTCGGGTCGGGTGAGCGTCAGGCCAGGTTCGGGACCGTCCAGTCGATCGGCTCGTGGCCCTGCCGGGCGACCGCCTCGTTGATCTGCGTGAACGGGCGGGAGCCGAAGAACTTCTTCGCCGACAGCGGGGAGGGGTGCGCGCCCTTCACCACCACGTGCCGGGTCTCGTCGATCAGGGGCAGCTTCTTCTGCGCGTAGTTACCCCACAGGACGAAGACCGCCGGGTCGGGCCGCTCGGCCACCGCGCGGATCACCGCGTCGGTGAACCTCTCCCAGCCCTTGCCCTTGTGCGAGTTGGCCTCGCCGGCGCGGACCGTCAGGACCGCGTTGAGCAGCAGCACACCCTGCTGGGCCCACGGCATCAGATAGCCGTTGTCCGGGACGGGGGTGTCCAGTTCGGCGTGCATCTCCTTGTAGATGTTGCGCAGCGACGGCGGGATCTTCACCCCGGGCCGCACCGAGAAGCACAGGCCGTGCCCCTGGCCCTCGCCGTGGTACGGGTCCTGGCCGAGGATCAGGACCTTCACCCGCTCGTACGGCGTCGCGTCGAGCGCGGCGAAGACCTCCTCACGCGGAGGGTAGACGGGGCCCTTCGCTCGCTCCTCCTCGACGAACTCCGTCAGCTCCTTGAAGTACGGCTGCTGCAGCTCGTCGCCCAGGACCCCGCGCCAGGTCGCGGGCAGCATGGCGATGTCGGTCACGTCAACGTCCTCCGTCGTGCGGTCACTTCCAGGCCAGAACCTACAGGTGACCACTGACAACGAGGGCCGCGGTGTGCCTACCAGCTGGTCTTGCGGGACAGCTCCCACACCATCATGATCGTCGACGGGTCCAGCGCCCGCTCCGCGCCGGAGACGTCCTCGTTGGCGGCGATGTACTGCTTGCCCTGCCACAGCGGCAGCAGCCGGGCGTCGTCGACGAGGATCTGCTGGGCCTCCTGGAAGTCCTTCACCACGTTGGCGCGGTCGCTCTTCTCGCGGGAGCGGGGCAGCAGCACCTGGGTGATCTGCTTCGCCGGGTAGGGCGTGCCGAGCGCGTTCTGCTCGCCGACGAAGGGGGCGATGAAGTTGTCGGCGTCCGGGAAGTCGGGGGCCCAGCCGCGTCCGAAGACCGGGAACTCGCCCTTCTGGTAGCCCACCACGTAGGTCTTCCAGGGGCGGCTCTTGAGGGTGATCTCGAACAGGCCCGAAGCCTCCAGCTGGGCCTTGATCTCCTTGAACTCCAGGGCGGTGTCGGAGCCGTAGCGGTCGGTGGTGTACCAGAGGGTGAGCGGCACCGGATCGGTGATGCCGTCGTCAGCGAGGATCGCGCGGGCCTTGTCCGGGTCGGGGTCGCCGAAGTCGTCGAAGAAGCCGGTGGTGTGGCCGGTCAGCCCCTTGGGGACCATGGAGTACAGCGGGTCGACGGTGTCCTTGTACACCTTGTGGGCGATCGCGGCCCGGTCGATGACCTGGGCGACGGCCCGGCGTACGGCCAGCTTCTCGGACCACGGGTCCTTGGGGTTGAACACCAGGTAGTTGATGTTGCTGGCGGCGCCCTCGACGAGCTGGAGTCCCTCGTTCTCGTCGCCCTTGTTCTCCAGGGTGACGATGTCGTCGGCGGCGAGCCCCTGGTAGGTGATGTCGATCTGCTTGCCCCGCAGGGCCTTGACCATCTCGCCGGAGTCCTGGAAGTAGCGGATGGTCACCGCGTCGTTCTTGCGGTCGGCGGAGCCCTCGTAACGGCCGTTGCGGACGAGTTCCGCCCGGTCGTTCTCCTTGAAGTCCTTCAGCTCGTACGGTCCGGAGCCCACGATGCCGTCGGCGTCGTCGCGGAGCGCCTTGGCCGGGTAGTCGTCGGGGGAGACCAGGGACATGCCCGGGGTGGCGAGCACGAACGGGAAGGTGGCGTCGGCCTTGTTGAGCCGGAAGACGACCTCGCGGTCGCCGACGGCCTCGACCCGGTCGAGGCTGCCGAGCAGTCCCGCGGGGCCGGTGGGCGCGTTGATCGCCAGGATCCGGTCGAAGGTGTGCTTCACGGCCTGCGCGTCGAGCTTGCCCCCGTCGGAGAAGGCGAGGCCCTCGCGCAGCTTGCAGCGGTACGTCCGGCTGGTGCTGTCGCTGAACTCGCAGCTGGCGGCGTCGGGCTGCGGCTCCGTCGCGCCGTTCGGGTAGGACAGCAGCGTCTGGTAGACGTTGCGGAACAGCTCCCAGGAGCCGTCCCAGGCGGCGGCCGGGTCCAGCGTGCTGGGGGCGCTGGTGGTGCCCACGACGATCGGCCCGGCATCGTCGGAGCCTTCCTCTCCCAGGAGGCTGCATCCGGCCACCAGGGATATGGACACGATCGCCGCGACCTGCTGCAAGGATCGGTTCCGGTTGAACACGCGCACGCTCCTCGATCTGCCATGCCAAGGGTTGGCAGACCATACCGCAGCGACACGCCGACTGAACCCGCCCCCTGCGTCACGTTCTTGATCACTCGGGCGATGACGACGTTGTCATGACCCTGTGCGACGGCTGTACGACGAGACGGGCGCCGCCTCCGGTTCCGGAAGCGGCGCCCGTGTCCCGTGCGAGGCGGGGGTGTTGTCAGGCCACGCCCGCGTTGAGGAACATGCCGCCGTCGACGACGAGCGTCTGACCGGTGACCCAGTCCGACTGCTCCGAGGTGAGGAACGCGGCGGCGCCCCCGATGTCGGAGGGCACGCCGAGCCGGGCCAGCGGGTAGGCGGCGGCCGCCTCGGCCTCCCGGCCCTCGTAGAGGGCCTGCGCGAACTTGGTCTTCACCACGGCCGGGGCGATGGCGTTGACCCGTACCCGCGGCGCGAACTCGTGCGCCAGCTGCTGGGTCAGGTTGATCATCGCGGCCTTGCTGACGCCGTACGCGCCGATGAACGGCGAGGGCGCGAGGCCCGCCACGGAGGCGATGTTGACGATCGCGCCGCCGTTGTCCTTCTGCCAGGCGTGCCAGGTGCGCTGGGCGAAGCCGAGCGCCGAGATCACGTTGGTCTCGAACACCTTGCGCGCCACGTTCAGGTCGAGGTCGGCGATCGGCCCGAACACCGGGTTCGTACCGGCGTTGTTGACCAGGTGGTCGACGCGGCCGAAGGCCTCCATCGTGCGCTCGACTGCGATCGCCTGGTGCGCCTCGTCGTGGGCCTTGCCGGCGACGCCGATGACGCGGTCGGCGCCGAGCTTCTCGACGGCCTCCTTGAGGGCGTCCTCGTTGCGTCCGGTGATGCAGACCCGGTCGCCACGGGCGACGAGCGCCTCGGCGACGCCGTAGCCGATGCCGCGGCTGGCGCCCGTGACGAGGGCGACCTTGCCGGAGAGTGCGGGCAGTTCAGTCATGTCCGTGATCCCTGGTGGTCTAGTTGAGCGGTCCGCCGGCGACGTACAGCACCTGGCCGGAGACGAAGCCGGCGGCCTCGCCCGTGAAGAACGCGATCGCGTTGGCGATGTCCTCGGGCTCACCGACGCGCGCCACCGGGATCTGGGTGGCGGCGGCGGCCTTGAACTCCTCGAAGCCCATGCCGATGCGGGCGGCCGTCGCGGCCGTCATGTCGGTGGCGATGAAGCCGGGGGCGACGGCGTTGGCGGTGATGCCGAACTTGCCCAGCTCGAAGGCGAGGGTCTTGGTGAACCCCTGCAGACCGGCCTTGGCGGCGGAGTAGTTGGCCTGGCCCCGGTTGCCGAGCGCGGAGGACGAGGAGAGGTTGACGATCCGGCCGAAGCCGGCGTCGACCATGTGCTTCTGGACCGCCTTGGTCACCAGGAACGAACCGCGCAGGTGCACGTTGAGCACCGTGTCCCAGTCGGAGGCGCTCATCTTGAACAGCAGGTTGTCGCGGAGCACTCCCGCGTTGTTGACGAGGATCGTCGGGGCGCCCAGCTCCGCGACGACGCGCGCGACGGCCGCCTCGACCTGGGCCTCGTCGGAGACGTCGGCGCCGACCCCGATCGCCCGTCCGCCCGCCGCGGTGATCTTCTCGACGGTGTCCTTGCAGGCGGCCTCGTCGAGGTCGATCACCGCGACCGCGCGGCCCTCTGCGGCCAGCCGTACGGCGGTGGCGGCACCGATGCCGCGCGCCGCGCCCGTGACTACTGCGACCCGCTGCTCTGTGGTGGACATTGCTGCTTCTCCTCGCCCTCGAGAATGTACGTCCGTGTGGTGAGCGACCGTCCTGATCACCGTCGACTCGGTGAGCGACCGCTTAGTACCTTCGGCAGACGTGACGCTAGAAGCCTTGGCACCCGGTGTCAACGCCCCACGAGGGCGGTGTGATTCATCACCCGGCCCGTCACCTCACCAGGAGGTCCAGCAGACGGCCGGTCTCGGCCGCCGGATCGGTGGTGAGGCCGGTGTGCACGGGCCCCGGCTGGACGACCGTCGAGCGGGGTGCGATCAGCCAGCGGAAGCGCCGCCCTGCGTCGTCGTGGGCCGCCTGCCCGGCCGCCTCGCCGCCGCCGCACACGTCCTCCACGGCGCGCAGCGCGGCGCGCACCCCGGCCACGTCCGCCGCCGGGTCCAGCGCCAGCAGCCGGGCCTCGTCGAGGTGGGTGCGGGCGCCGACGTAGCCCTGGGCGCGGCAGTAGACGAGCACGCCGGCGTTGATGCACTCGCCGCGTTCGACGCGGGGCACGATCCGCAGCAGGGCGTACTCGTAGACGTCCCGCTCGTTGGCCTCGCTGGCCCTGATGATGTGGCGCTCGTTCACTCGGCCCCCTTGATGCGTTCGTGGATGACGGCGGCGCGCGCGAGGAGGGGTGCCGCGTAGGCACGCCGGAGCGCGTCCGGGGTGTCGAAGCCGGGCTCGTCGGTCAGCCAGGCGTCGGGGATCTCGGCGGTGACCTCGTCGAGGAGGCCGGCGGTGATCAGGGGGGCCAGTTCGGCCGCGGCGGCCGCGATGTCCGGGCGGAAGCGGGCGAGGGCGTGGTCCGAGGCGTCGTAGGGGCGGGCCGCGGAGGTCTCGGCGGAGGGCCAGTTGTGGTGCCAGATCATGGTGGCGCCGTGGTCGATGAGCCACAGGTCGCCGCGGTGCATCAGCAGGTTGGGGTTGCGCCAGGAGCGGTCGACGTTGTTGATCAGCGCGTCGAACCAGACGATCCGCCCGGCCTCCGCGCGGTCGACCGGGAAGGCGAGCGGGTCGAAGCCGAGGGCTCCGGACAGGAAGTCCATGCCGAGGTTGGTGCCGCCGCTGGACCTGAGCAGGTCCTGCACCTCCTGGTCGGGTTCGCCGAGACCCAGCACGGAGTCCAGCTCCACGGTGACCAGGCGCGGGACCCTCAGGCCCAGGCGGCGGGCGAGTTCGCCGCAGACGACCTCCGCGACGAGCGTCTTGCGGCCCTGCCCGGCGCCGGTGAACTTCAGGACGTAGGCGGCGAGGTCGTCGGCCTCGACGAGGCCCGGCAGCGAGCCGCCCTCACGCAGGGGCGTGATGAAACGGGTCGCGATGACTTCCTTGAGCATCGTCCCAGGCTACTGGGGTCGCGGGGGCCCGCGGCGGTGGACCGACAGCTCCGCGACAGCCGTGGCTTACGCCCCGCTCATCTCGAACGGGTCAGGATCTCGACACTGTCCGAACGGGCTCGACGACCGCTGAACAGGCGGCTCCCGGGACCCGTACCTCTCGGCAGATCATCCGACCTCCCTCGAAGGGAACCCAGCATGACCAGCGCATCGTTCCAGTCCACCTCGGGACCCGCCCGCCGCACGGTCGTGGCGGCCGCTGGAGTCGCGGGGCTCGCCGTCGCGCTGACCGCGTGCGGAGGATCCGACGACGACTCGTCCGGCTCCGCGGGCTCGACCGGCGGTTCCGAGTCCGCGAGCACCGGCGGCGGGGCCGCGGCGGGTGCGGCCCTGACGACGACCGCGGACATCCCCGAGGGGGGCGGGAAGGTCTTCGACGACCAGAAGGTGGTCGTGGTGCAGCCGACGGCGGGTGAGTTCAAGGCGTACTCGGCGGTGTGCACCCACTCGGGCTGCGCGGTCAAGAGCATCGCCGACGGGGTCATCAACTGTCCCTGCCACAACAGCAACTTCTCCGTCACCGACGGCAGCGTGAAGAGCGGCCCGGCGACGAAACCGCTGCCCGAGGTGCAGATCACCGTGAGCGGTGACTCGATCACTCTGGCCTGAGACGCCCGACCCGCCGTGCGAAGCACGCCAGGACCTCGTCCGTGGTCGCGACCGTGGCGACCAACGCGAGGGTGTGGCGGATCATCGCGGGGGTGTAGTCCGACGGCACCCCCGCGACGGCGTCGGCCGGGACGACGGCTGTGTAACCGCGGTTGACCGCGTCGAAGACGGCGTTGGGGACCGCCACGTTGGCGGAGACACCGGCGACGACCAGCGTGCGGCAGCCGAGGTTGCGCAGCAGGGCGTCGACGTCGGTGCCCTGGATCGGCGACAGACCGTGCAGCCGTCGTACGACGAAGTCCTCGTCCGTGACCTCGATCGGGGGCGCGACCTGGACGGCGGCGGTGCCGGTCAGCTGCCGGACCGGGAGACGATCGGCGGCGCGGAAGAGGCGGGCGTTGCGGTTCGCTCCCCGGCCGTCGGGGCGGCGTTCGGCGACGGCGTGGATCACCTGGACACCGCTCTCGTGGGCGCCGGCCACCAGCCGGGCGACATTGGCGAGGGCGCCCGACGAGCGTGCCGCGCGGGCGAGTTCGGGCAGGGCGGCGTCCGGGCCCACGACACCCCGCTGGCACTCCACGGTGAGCAGGACGGTGTGACGGGCGTCGAGCAGATCACCGAGTTGCACGGACGACGGCATGGCTCCCCCTGGGGGCCGGTGCGGGTCAAGTCGGCCGAGGATAGCCACCGTTGCGCGAGCAGGGAAGAAGACTCATCCTGTGCGGGCCGTCCTTTTTTGACGTGAGATCTCTGGCACCACGCGAGAGAAGCAGAGAGAGAAGAGGGCCGGATGACCGTCACGCAGCGCAGGGGCCGGAAGATCATGATGTCGCCGGGCGAGGTGAGCGCGTTCCTCACCACCGAGCGCACCTGCCGGGTGGCCACGGTCTCCGCCGACGGCGCCCCGCACGTGAGCGCCCTGTGGTTCCTGTGGGACGGCTCAGCACTGTGGCTGTACTCCGTGGTGCGCAGCAGACGCTGGGCCGACCTGCGCCGGGACCCACGGGTCGCGATCGTGATCGACACGGGCGAGGAGTACGACTCGCTGCGCGGCGTGGAGCTGTCCGGCACCGTGGAGTTCGTGGGCGAGATCCCGCGTACCGGGGAGCTGTGCGCCGAACTCGACTCCGTGGAGACGCTGTTCGCTCGCAAGAACTTCGGTCTGGACGCCATGCCGCACGACGGACGGCACGCGTGGGCGCGGCTGCGCCCGGAGAAGATCGTGTCGTGGGACTTCCGCAAGCTGGGCGAGCCGTAGGCACTCGGCCGGCGTCGGCAGCCGGCCTCAACCGACGTCGTCCGCCGCCGACTTCAGCGCCCTGACCGCCGCCCTGATCGACGGGCGACGGTCGGCGTCCGCCCGCCACACGGCGTAGACGTGCCGCCTCAGCCGCTGCCGGAGCGGGACGATGACAATCCCCTCCGGCACCGGATGCCGTCCGAGCAGCGGGGCGATGCACACGCCCAATCCGGCCGCCACCAGCCCGAGTTGGGTGTGTGTCTCGGCCGCGCGGTGGCCGACGATCGGCTCGACCCCCCGCGAGCGGAGCGTGAACATCAGCCACTCGTGACAGAACTCGCCGTCGCCCCAGGTGATCCACTCGTCGCCGGCGAACTCCCCGAGGTCCACCTCGTCCCGCCATGCGAGCGGATGCCCGGCCGGCATCGCCACATCGGCGGGGTCGTCCAGGATCGGCGCCTTGACCAGCCCGTCCGGCACCGGCATCGGCTTGTTGTACCAGTCCAGGACGACGGCGAGGTCGAGGTCGCCGCGGACCACCCCGGAGATGCCGTGCTCCGGCTCCAGCTCGCAGGAGCGCACGCGCAGCCCGGGGTGCTCCTCGCGCAGACCGGCGAGCGCGGTGGGGAACAGCCCGCGCGCGGCGGTCGGGAACGCCGACAGCCTCAACTCCCCCACCACCTGCCCTCGCTGGGCCTCCAGGTCGGACTGGGCCAGCTCGACGTGCGACAGGATGCGGGCCGCGTGGTCGGCGAGCAGCCGGCCCGCGTCCGTGAGCCGGACGCCCCGCCCGTTCTTGGCGAGGAGTTGCTGGCCGACCTCCCGCTCCAGCTTGGCCATCTGCTGCGAGACGGCCGAGGTGGTGATGTGCAGCCCCACGGCGGCACCGCTGACCGAGCCGTGCCGGGCGAGGGCGTCGAGGGTGCGCAGGCGCTCCAGGTTCAACATGTAAGCGATGCTACGAGATACCGCTCGCACATTCTCGCTTGTGCTACGAGGTGATTCTCAGGGACGGTAATGACCATGACCACCGCCGCCTCCACCGCCTCTGTCACCACCGGTTCCACCGTCACCACGGGTTCCACCGTCACCACCGGTTCCCCGCCCGCGTCCGCGGCCACCGGCCCGTCCGCCGCCCCCCGTCGCGCTCTCGACTGGCGCCTGCGATTCGCGTTCCTCTCGCTGATCTGGGGATTCAGCTTCCTGCTCATCAAGGTGGGTACGGAGAGCTACGCGCCGTTCCAGGTCACGCTCGGCCGGCTGGCGTTCGGGACGGCGGTACTGGCGGTCGCCATGGCGGTCAGGCGGGAGCGGCTGCCGCGCGGGGCACGCACCTGGGCACACCTGACCGTCGCCGCCCTCTTGCTGAACGCCCTGCCGTTCTCCCTGTTCGCCTACGCGGAACTGACGATCCCGTCCACCCTGGCGGGCATCTGCAACGCGACCTCACCGCTGTGGGGCATGGCACTCTCCCTGGTGGCCCTCTCCGAGGACCGGCCCACCCGGGTCAGGGTCGCGGGCCTGGGCCTCGGCTTCCTCGGCGTGCTGACGGTCCTCGGCGCCTGGCAGGGCTTCAGCGGACTGGACGCCCGCGGCACGACCCTGGCACTGCTGGCCTCCCTGAGCTACCCGATCGGCTGGATCTACCTGCGCCGCACGCTCGGCGGCAGCGGCGGCTCGCCGCTGTCGATGACCGGTGCGCAACTGTTCCTCGCCACACTCCAACTCGCCGTGGTCACCCCGCTGTTCACCACGTTCCCGACCCGCTTCCCGCTGCTGCCGCTGCTGGCGATCGCCGCCCTGGGCGCCCTCGGCACCGGCCTCGCCCTGCTCATCCAGTACGGCCTGGTCGCCGAGGTCGGCCCGACGACGGCCCAGATGGTCACGTACTTCATCCCGGTCATCGCGACGGCCGCGGGCGTGGCCCTGCTCGGCGAGTCACTGACCTGGTCCACACCCGTGGGAGCGGTGATCGTCCTGGCGGGAGCGGCACTGACCCAGGCCCGGCGCAAGAGGTAGCCACGGGAGGGCGGCACGCCGAGTCGGGGCGCACGGGCAGGGGCCCGAGGAACGGCGTGAACCAGCCACGACGGCCTCGCGCCCGCGCCGACCGGCGCAGGTGGGTGGACCTCCCGTCACCGGCCGCATCGCCTCCAGGCGGGGGACGGCCCCCGTGAGGGCGACACGCACGCGGCACCCGACGGACGGGGTGAGCCGCATCGTCACCCGACGGCCGGCCCTTACGACGACGGCACCGTCCCACCACCACGGTCACGGCATCCCAGCAGTACGGGCCGTCACCGAGGCCGCCCCGCCCCGGCGCCCGCCTACACGAACCCCCTCCCACCCCCCACCCGCACCGCGGAGGCCACCGCGTCCGCCAGCGCGCCCACCTCGCCCTCCGCCAGCGTCGAGACGGTGATCCGGATGCCGGGCGGAGCCCCGATCCGGAATCGGGCACCGGGGGCGACCGCCCACCCCGCGTGCAGCAGCCGGGCCACCGCCCCCGTCTCGTCGGGGACGGGAATCCACACGTTCATCCCGCTGCGGCCGCGCGCCTCGACCCCCCGCTCGGCCAGCGCGGCGATCAGCGCGTCCCGGCGCGTCCGGTACGCCCGTGCGACCGCCGCGCTGTCCACCGCGCCGTCGGCCCACAGCCGCACCACGGCCCGCTGGGTGATCCGGCTGACCCAGCCGGGTCCGAGGCGCTGCCGTCCGTGGACCCGGTCGAGGGTGACCTCGTCGCCGGTGAGGACGGCGAGCCGCAGGTCGGGGCCGTAGGCCTTGGCGACCGAGCGGACGAAGGCCCAGTGCCGGGTGACTCCCGCGAGGGGGTGCAGGGGCAGGTCGACGATCCGGTGACCGTGGTCGTCCTCGATGAGCAGGGTGCCCGGATGCCGGCGCAGCACGGCCCGCAGGGCACGCGCGCGTGCGGCGCCCACCGCCGCGCCGGTCGGGTTCTGCGCGCGGTCGGTCACGATCAGGGCGCGAGCACCGTCCTCCAGGGCACGGTCCACGTCCTCCGGGAGCGGCCCGTCGTCGTCGACGCCGACCGGCACCGTACGCAGTCCGAGCGCCGGGACGAGGTCGAGGAGCGAGCCCCAGCCGGGGTCCTCGAGGGCCACGGTGTCGCCGGGCTTGAGGTGGGCGGCGAGCACCCGCTCGATGGCGTCCAGCGCGCCGGTGGTGACGGCCACCGGCCCGGCCGGAACCCCGTCGGCGTCCAGATCGGCGCGGGCTGTCCGCGCAAGTTCGGGCTCGACCGGCTCGTGTCCGTACAGGACCGGTTCCCGGTCGCCCTGCGCGGCGGCCCAGGCGAAGGCCGGGCCGAGCGGCGGCAGCAGCGCGGTGTCCGGGTTGCCCGCCGAGGCGTCCCGCACTCCCTCCGGGACCTCCACCCGGATGAACTCGCGTCCGGTCGTGGCCGGCCTGGACCGCACCCTGCTGCCCCGTCGGCCGTCGGTCTCGATCACCCCGCGCTCGCGCAGGGTGCGATAGGCGGCCGCGACGGTGTTCGGGTTCACCCCCAGCCGCTCGGCCAACTCCCGCATCGGGGGCAGCGGTTGGCCGGGCGCCAGCTCACCGGCGCCCACCGCCTGCTCGACGCTCGCGGAAATGTCGGCTGCACGCCGACCCGTGATCCGATACTCTCCTAGCACAAAGTCGATTATGCACTAGTGCAATGGAGAGCGCCATGCAGGGGACCACGCAGCCGCAGGGGAACACACAGCCGGTGACGTCACCCACCGCCTACACCCCGACCGACCGCACGGTCCCCACCCGGTCCGCGCACAAGGCCTCCTACGACAGGGACCTGGTGCACGCGATACTCGACGAGGGTTACGTCTGCCACCTGGGCTTCGTCCGCGACGGCGCGCCGGTCGTGCTGCCGACGCTCTACGGCCGGGTCGGCGAGACCCTCTATGCGCACGGTTCGACCGGCTCGCGCCCGCTGCGGATGACCGGGCAGGCCGACCCGGGGCTGCCGGTGTGTCTGACGGTGACGCATGTCGACGGACTGGTCCTGGCCCGCTCGGCCTTCCACCACTCGATCAACTACCGCTCGGTCGTGGTCCACGGTCTCGCCCACGACGTCACCGACCACCAGGAGAAGCTCGCGGCGTTGGACGCCCTGGTCGACCACGTCGTCCCCGGCCGTGCCGCCGACTCCCGGCCCGCCAACAAGAAGGAACTGGCCGCCACCGCGGTCATCCGCATCGATCTGAACGAGGTCTCGGCCAAGACCCGCACCGGCGGGGTGAACGAGGAGCCCGAGGACCTCGCCCTCCCCCACTGGGCCGGCGTCGTCCCCCTCCGCAAGGGTTACGGCACCCCGGTCCCCGAGGCCGACCTGCTCCCCGGCACCGGACTCCCCGCCTATCTCGGGACGCTGTGATGCTGATCCAGCCCTGGGACGCGCCCCGCGACGACGCCGAGTGGCAGCACTGGCTGGCCCGGCGCGACTTCGGCCAGCTCGCCGTCAACGGCCTGCCCGGCGACCCTCCGTGGGTGCAGCCCCTGCACTTCGCCTACGACGCCGAGCGCGGCGAGGCCGTCACCCACCTCGCCCGGCCGAACCCCCTGTGGGCGGCGCTGGAGGCCGACCCGGAGGTCGTGCTGAGCGTGGTCGACGACCACGTGTACATACCCGGCCCCTGGCAGGCGCCTTTGGAGGCTCCGCCCGAGCACGGCACCCCGACGAGCTTCTACGCTGCCGTCCAACTGCGCTGCACGGCCCACCCGGTCGACGACCCGGACGCCAAGGCCGGTCTGCTGAACCGGCAGATGGGCCACTTCCAGCCGGAGGGCGGCTCCGCCCGAGTCGCGGCGGGCGAGATGCCGTACGGCCGACTGCTCTCCGGTATCCGGGGGATCCGGCTCGAAGTGACGGGCGTACGGGCCAAGTTCAAGTACGCGAACCACCGGCCCGCCGAGACCCGGGAGCGCATCGCGGCGGGCCTCGCGGCACGCGGCGGTCCGGGGGACGCGGCAGCCCGCGAGCACCTGCTGCGACGTGGGCCCGAGGTCTGACCGTACGACGGCGGCGCCCGGCGCAGTCGCCGGGCGCGGCCCAGTCGGGGGCCCTCTCAGGTCGCCGTCCCGCGGGCGGACAGCTCCCGCTCGGGGCTGCCGGCGGCCACCGGGTCCGCGGAGCCCTTGGCGGGGGTGGACGACTGGGCGATGAACGCGCCCAGCAGGACGATCGCACCCCCGACGATCTGCGGCGCCGAGAGGTGCTCGCCGAGCAGGACCCAGGCCAGGACGGTCGCGATGACCGCCTCCAGACAGGCCACGACACCCGCCACCTGCGGGGAAAGCCGGCGCACCGAGACCACGCCGGTCACATACGCGACGACCGTGGCGATCAGCACGATCCAGCCGAGCAGCAGCCAGGCCGGGACGCCGGTGCCGTCCATGGCGGCGGAGTGCGCGAGCACCGACCAGTCCATGCCCCAGGGGCGGGCGACGGCCGTGAGGACGACCGCGCCGACGAGGAGGCCGTAGGCGATCACGCCGAGCGGGTCCGGGGCGTCCTCGCCCGAGTCGCTGCCCTGGTCGGAGAGGACGAAGTAGCCGACCTGGCAGCAGGCGGCGGCCAGCGCGAGGGCCAGGCCGAGGGCGTCGAAGCCGAGCCCCGACCACACCTCGACGACACAGGCGAGCCCGCCCACCGCGAGGACCACACCGAGCGCGGCGGCTCGGGTCACCGGCCGCCGCTGCACGAACCGCACCCAGCCGAGCACGAGCGCGGGCGCCAGGTACTCGACGAGCAGGGCGACGCCGACGGGGATGCGGGAGATCGAGGCGAAGTAGAACGCCTGGACGCCGGCCACACCGAGCAGTCCGAACCCGGCGAGCAGCGCGGGGCGGCGGCGCACCAGCGCGCGGTGGCGCACCGCGAGGGGCAGCATCACCAGGGCCGCGCCCGTCACCCGCAGCCACACCACGTGCAGCGGGTCGAGTCCCGCCTCGATCAGCGGCTTCGCCGCCACTCCCGACCCACCGAAGGCGATGGCCGATCCGATCGCCAGAGAGAGCCCGATGCCCTTTCCGCGACTGACCTGACTGCTCACAGACGTATGCACCGGCACATGATGACAGGCGACGACATGAGCGTCACCCCTGTTGACACCTGTCTCATCGACTGGACGGGAGGAGGGCCGGCCCCGTCAGGGCGCGTCACCCTCCTCGGCGTACCCGGCGTACTCGTCGAGGCCGGCCTCGACCCGGGCGCACACCTCCAGGGGGTCGACGCCGGCCCGGCCCAGCACCTCCACGGCACGGGCCTGAGGGTCGGCGAGGATCGCGGCGAGCAGATCGACACCGCGGGCGATGTCGCCGTAGGAGGGCGGGCCGGCGTCCGGGGCGTGCGGTCCGGGGCGCCCGGCGGCCCGTACGCGCGCGTGCCGCAGTGCGGTGGAGGCGAGGGGCGAGAAGCCCTCGACGGTCGTGACGACGGGCAGGGCGCCGGAGTCCTCCACGCCGCCCTGCCAGCGCAGGCCGTAGCCGATGCTGCGCTGGACGAGATAGCCGAAGAGGCGGGCGAGCTGCGGACCGCTGTCGAAGGCGGCGCGCACCTCGGAGTCGTGCTCCAGGAGGGAGTGCAGCAGGTGCGCGGTGTCGATCTGCCGGTCCCCGTCGCGCACGGCCCGCCGACGCGCGCCCTCGACCGCCGCCGCCAGCTCGGCACTGAGCCCGGCGTCGTCTTCCATGGCGCGGAACGCGTGGTCGCGGACCGGCTGCCGGGGGATACGCGGTTGCACATCTTCCACCCCATCAGTCCCGGCCGGTGGGGTCATCCCCGGAGGGAACCATCTTCGCGTCCCACAGAGAGCGGACGACGAGGGCCGGAATCTCCTCCTTACGGATGAGATCAGGCCGTTCTCACCTCAGGGGCGCGCGCCGCCTTGCCTCGCGCCCCTGGGGCAACCGCGGGCGCCGTCCGTCACGTCTCACGGGCATGGAGAGCGGGTGCTGGCTGGTGGCTCTGGCCGCGGTCGACGGCAGGCAGTACGTGTACCGGGTGTACGCCCCGGAGGACGCGCTGCCCGCCGATCTGTTCTGGGAGGCGTGGCACTGTCACGACGAGGGGCCGTTCCCGCGCGCGTGGGACCTGTTCGACGCGGCGGAGATACGACGGGTGAGCCGGTCCGGCAGCCGGCAGAGTTTCTGACGTTCCGTCAGTCTTGAATGTTCGCGCCGCTACGGCTACGTTCCGCGGCACCGCAGCCCGAGTCGCCGGACACGAAGAGGTGGTCGCATGGCCGAAGTCAGCGCGGAGGCACGCATCCAGGCGCCGGCCGAGAAGGTCTGGGCTCAGCTCACGGACTGGTCCGCGTACGGGGAGTGGAACGCGACCCACACCAACTTCCCCCAGGGTGGCCCGAAGACGCTGGAGGTGGGCGCGACCTTCCAGGAGAACATGAAGCTGATGGGCTTCCCGGCCGAGGTCGAGTGGACCGTGGAGGAACTGGCACCGGCCCGGGTGCTGGCAATCCGGGGCAAGGGCCCGATGGCGGTGACCGTCGTGACCCGCTACACGCTGACGCCCGACGGCGACGCCACGGGCGTACGGATCGACGGCGAGTTCACGGGCGCGGCCGTGTCGCTCATGGCGGGCAAGCTCAAGGACTCGGCGACGGCCGCGCTCGACGAGTCACTGCGCAAGCTGGACGGGCTGACCTCGACAACGGCCTGACCGGGGGCGCCCGGTCCGTGTGCGGCAGCGGAAGGGCGCCCCACCGAATCATCGGCGGGGCGCCCTCACCCGTCGTACGGTACGGCCGTCAGTCCTCGTCGGCGAGGATCAGGTACAGCTTCTTGCGGGCGTCGTTGATGACGGTGAGCGCCTTCTCGCGCTGTTCCTTGCTGCCGGTCTTCCAGACCTGCCCGAAGGCCTCCATCAGACCGAAGCCGGCCTGCCGGATCTCACCGAGGGCCTCCCAGTCGACTCCGCGAGAGGCTTCCTCCCACGGCGCCTCGGGACCCTCCTCGGCCGCCGTACGGCCCTCGTCGGTGAGCGAGAACAGCTTCTTGCCGCCCTCCGACGCACTGGTGATCAGGCCCTCGTCCTCCAGCAGCTGGAGGGTGGGGTACACCGAGCCGGGGCTCGGCTTCCACGCGCCGCCACTGCGTTCGGCGATCTCCTGGATCATCTCGTAGCCGTGCATCGGCCGGTCCTTGAGCAGGGCCAGGATCGAGGCCCGCACGTCACCGCGCCGCGCCCTCCCCCTGGGCCCGCCCCGCCCTCGACCGCCCCAGGGCCCCGGTCCGAAGCCGGGCCCGAAGCCGCCACCGGGACCCCCGGGGCCACCCGGCCCACCCGGTCCGAAGGGCCCGAAAGCAGCCCTCATCCCGTCGAAGCCACCCCGGCCGCGCCGGGAGAAGCCGTCCTGTCCATGTCCACGCTCGTATCCGTGGGTACGCATCGCCATCACTCCATTCATTCGGTCGTTGATCGATCGCGATGCGTCAACGATATATCGGTACCGTTCGGATGGCAAGGCCCTTGTCTGTCCGCCGGCGGATCACACCAGGGCCGGCTCCCGTGGGGCGAAGGGGAACATCTCGTCGCCCTCGGGCTGGACCACACCGCACGTGCCCTCCGGGACGGCGTTCCAGGCACCGGGGAGGTCGCCGAGGGGCTCCGAGACGATGAGCCGGGTCCCGGCGGAGACCTCCTGCAGGAACGCCACGTCCGGGTGAAGGGCCCGCAGTGTGTCCACCCGGGTGCTGTAGAACAGCGAGCGCGAGGACTTCTGGCTGGAGTAGCGGAAACCCCAGAGCCGCTCTCCGTCGGTCACGGCGAGCGTCATCTGGAGCGGGAACTCCACCCCGTGCTCATGGCCGGTCCGCTCCACCAGGCCCGCCATGCGGGCGACGGCGCCGGGCGGGTCCTGCTCCAGGCCGAAGGTGAGGGCCAGGTAGAACATCATCTCCGAGTCCGTCGAGCCCTCCATGTCGAGGAACAGCTCCGGGTCGACGGCCAGCGCGAGGTCCCGCCGTATGCGGTGGAATTCGGCGATCGCGCCGTTGTGCATCCACATCCAGCGGCCGTGCCGGAACGGATGGCAGTTCGTCTGCTGCACCGCGGACCCCGTCGAGGCGCGGATGTGGGCGAAGAAGAGAGGGGAACGGACATGGCCGGCGATCTCCCGCAGATTGCGGTTGCTCCACGCCGGGCCGATGTCACGGACGATCGCCGGGGTCCGCAGGTCCGGCCCGTACCAGCCGACCCCGAAGCCGTCGCCGTTGGTCGTCTCGACGCCCATCCGGGAGTGCAGGCTCTGGTCGATCAGTGAATGCGTCGGCTTGTAGAGGATCGTCTCGAGCAGGACGGGCGTACCCGAGTAGGCGAGCCATCGGCACATCGTGCGCCACCTTCCTGACCGTTCGGACGCGCGCGGGCGGCGGACGCCCACCCGCGCGCGGAAGGATCGCTAGCGCAGCGAGGCGGTGTCCGACCGCGACACGCACAGGCCCCAGATGACGAACCCGGCGAAGGCGATCGTCACGACGGACCAGACCGGGTAGTACGGCAGGGAAAGGAAGTTGGCGATGACGATGAGTGCCGCGATGGCCACCCCGGCGACGCGGGCCCACATCGCTCCCCGGAAGAGTCCCAGGCTGACGAGCACGGCGACCACGCCGAGTGCCAGATGGATCCAGCCCCAGCCGGTGAGGTCGAACTCGAAGACATAGCTGCGGGTCGTGACGAAGACGTCGTCCTCGGCGATGCCCATGATGCCGCGGAAGATGTCCAGGATCCCGGAGAGCATGAGGATCACTGCGGCGAAGACCGTGAGCCCCTCTGCCCAGTGCTGCTTGGCGGTCCCGGTGTGCGAAGTGTGAGTCGCGCTCATACCGTCGCCTCGATTCGGTGTCGTGGGTGGTCAGCGGCCGAAGGCGGACGCGGAGGCCACGGGCCGGGGCCGGGCCGGTCGGGATCGGTCGCTTCACGCGCTGCGCGCTCTGCGCCACGCGATGATCCGGATCGCCCGCCCTCCGCAAGCCCGGTCATGGCGCTCACCGGCACTTCTCGTCAGGCCTTGGGCAACGCTCCCTCCAGCATCCCAGCGTCCCGGCGTCTGCGCGCGGCAGAGGGCCGGGGCCCCGGCGGACGGCGGCCGTCGGGCGGACGGCGCGCGAGAGACCGCCGCGGTTCAGGCCGTCTCACGGACACGCCCGGCCCTCGCCGCCGTGCCCGCCGGCCGGCCGGCCGCCTCGCGGAGCCGACGGCCGCGCCGGGTGAGTCCCCAGGGCTTGAGGATCGACACGACGGTCATGAAGAGGTAGGCGGACAGGGACACGACCGGCCCGAACAGGACATCACCGGCGTCGGGGAGCGCCCCGCCCGCGGCCACGGCGGTGACCGCCGCGTTCACGCCGGGGCGCAGGGCGAAGACGGTGGCGGTGGTCGTGGCCAGGGTCAGCCAGAACTTGGTGTACACCCAGCGGTGCCGCGCCAGTCCCCACGAAGTGCCCAGCGACAGCATCAGACCGCTGAGGAGCGTGAGGCCGGCGACGGGCAGCAGCAGCCAGTCCGCGAACAGCTTCATGGCCCGGACGGACGCCTCGACGGTCGCCGCGGACCCGGTGGTGGTCGCGACGATCCCCAGCGCGAGCAGCCCGAGCGTGAGCCCGAGCCAGCTCGCGGAGGCGGCGACATGGACGACGAGGGAGGCCCGGCGCACCGGGCGGGTCAGCTTCACGCCCACCACGCTGCCGGTCGGCGCCGCCCGGGGCGTCCCACGGCGGGAGTAACCCGGCGTACTGGCGCGGGCGTACGGCGGCAGCGGCCCGGTCACCTGACACCCGGGCGGAGCTGAGCCCGCGGCTCGCGCCCCGCAGGGCCTCACGCGCCGCGCCCCACCCGCTCCCGGTACCACTCCGCCGCGTCCGCGAGGCGGCTCAGTGGGCCGGGGCCCGGTGGCTCGGCCGTCCGTTTCCAGATCTCGTCGGCGCGGTACCAGTGGTCGCGGCCGACCAGGGCGAACTGGCGTTCCGACACCCGGCCGGGGGTGGACCGCAGGTGCTCCAGGCAGGTGGGCCACGGCCAGTCGGCGTCCGGGCGCGGCGGCAGCACGCCGTGCTGCGCCAGCACCGCCAGCAGGTCGCCGACGCGCACGGGCTCGGGATGGCCCACGTGATACACGCCGGACGGCACCCGCTGGGGGCCGGTGGCGACGGCGGCGATCAGGCGGGCGAGGTCCCCGACGTCGACCACCGACAGCAGGGCACGCCCGCCGTCCCACTCGGCCGGCACCCGCTCGACCAGTTCCCGCAGGGCGGGCACGGTCCAGCGGTCCCCGGCACCGAGCACGAGCCCCGCCCGCAGGACGACAGCGCCGGCCTCCCTGGCGTAGGCCTCCCCGGCCAGCCGGGTCCGGCTCACGGCGGAGACCGGCTCGGCGGGTGTCCCGTCCACGGTGATGCCCCGGTGCGGGCCCGCGCCGTACACCGCGGCCGTCGACAGGTGCACCACGCGGCGGACACCGGCCCGCCGGGCCTCGGCCATGAGCGCACGGGTGGCGTCGATGTTGACCGCCTCGCACAGCCGCTCGTCCCCGCCGATGTACGAGGCGAGGTGGACGACCGCCCGCGCACCCTCGCACAGACCGCGTACCGCGTCCGGGTCGGTCAGATCGCCGCGCACCCACTCGACGGACCCGGCATTCACCACGTCGCCGGACCCGGCCCTCCCCTCGGCGCCGGGGACCGTGCGGACCAGCGCGCGCACGTGTCCTCCCCTCCCGCCGGCCGTCAGCGCGCCGAGCGCGCGGGAGCCGATGAAGCCGGTCGCGCCCGTCAGTACGAGCGGGCCCTCGTCGCTCCTTGCCGCGCTGCCGTTCAGGGAGATGCCTTCCGCTCCTCGCGGCGCCCGCCGGACCGGCCGCCGTCACCGCGATCAACGTCCGGGCGGGCGCGGCCGGTTCCCGACCGGTCCACGACTCGCCGATTGGCCTTGGCCCGCCGCCTCTCCCAGCACCTACCGTCGCCGCATGCGGATTCGAATCGTCGATGCCTTCACCGACCGTCCCTTCGCCGGGAACCCGGCCGGGGTCCTGCTGCTCGACGCCTTCCCGGGCGACGGCCGGCTCCAGGACGTGGCCCTGGAGGTCAACCACGCCGAGACGGCGTTCGCGCACCCGCTGCCGGCGGGCGGCGAGGCCGACTGGGCGCTGCGCTGGTTCACTCCCGTCGCCGAGGTGGCGATGTGCGGTCACGCCACGCTCGCCACCGCGCACGTCCTGCACAGCACGGGCGCCCACGCGGGCCCCGTACGGTTCGCGACCCGCAGCGGGGTGCTGGTCGCGACGCCCGCCGAGGACGGCTCGATCACCCTGGACTTCCCGACCGCCCCGCTCACCCGCGTGGAGGTCCCGGAGGGGGTCGCCGAGGCCCTGGGCACCGAACCGCTGACGGCCTTCGACACCGGCCCGAACATCGGCGACCTGCTGCTCGAACTCGCCGACGAGCAGACCGTGCGTGCCCTGCGCCCCGACCACAAGGCCCTGTGCGCCCATTCCGCGCGCGGCATCATCGCCACCGCCCGCGCCGAGCATCCCGGCCTCGGCCACGACTTCGTCTCCCGCTGCTTCTTCCCGAACGTCGGCATCGACGAGGACCCGGTCACCGGCAGCGCCCACACGGCGCTGGCCCCCTTCTGGTCCGAGCGCCTCGGCCGCGCCGAGCTGACCGGTCTCCAGGCCTCGCCCCGCTCCGGTCACGTGCGGACCGAACTGCGCGGCGAACGCACCCTGCTGAACGGCCGCGCGATCACCGTCATCGAGGGCGACCTGCTCGCTTAGCCGGCCCCGGGCAAGGGGACGTACGGCTTCGCTCAGGCGGTGGGCAGCCAGTCCACCTTGCCCGCCAGCAGCGCGTAGCCGACGAAGGCCCCGATGTCGAGCAGCGAGTGCGCGACGACCAGCGGCCCCACCCGGCCCCAGCGCCGGTACAGGTGGACGAACACCAGGCCCATCACCATGTTGCCGATGAACCCGCCGATGCCCTGGTAGAGGTGGTACGAGCCGCGCAGTACGGAACTGGCCATCAGCGCGCCGACCGGTGTCCAGCCCAGCTGGCCGAGGCGGCGCAGCAGATAGCCGACGACGATGACCTCTTCGAGGATCGCGTTCTGGAGCGCGGACAGGACCAGCACCGGGTACTTCCACCACACGTCGGGCAGCGCCTCGGGGACCACCGTGAGGTTGAAGCCGAGGCCGCGGGCGGCGAGGTAGAAGGCGATGCCGGAGCTGCCGATGACTGCGGCGATCGCGGCGCCGCGACCGAGGTCGGGCCAAGGGCGGGTGCGGTCGAAGCCGAGGACGCGCAGGCCCTGTCCCTCGCGCAGCAGGAGGTGCGCGACGAGCGCGACCGGCACGAGCGAGCTGGTGATCCCGAAAAGCTGCCAGGCCAGATCGAGCCACGGGCGGCCCGGCGCGGCCGAGGCGTTGAGGGTCGCCGCCTGGTCCTTGAGGCCGCCCGGCTTCGTGACCGATCCGACAAAACTGATCAGGGCGGACACCCCGCTCGCACCGAGCGAGACGCCCAGGACCAGCAGCGTCTCGTCCCGGAAGATCCGTCGGGAGAACTTCTCCTGCGGAAAAGAATCAGCCACCTACCGGGCCTCCACCTTCGCACCTGCCGCACCACCGTCGGACGTCACAGCTTGCCCGATCCGTGCGATGCGACCGGCGGCGACCCCCTCTCCGCCCGGAGAACCTCGGACGCGGGGAACCGCGGCGGCTCTCACCCCGTGGGGACAGGCTCCGGCAGCCCCACCGGCCAGGTGTGCGCCGGCTCCCCCCGATGACTCAGCTCCGCGTACCGCCGGGTCGTCGCCGCCAGCGCCGCGTCCCGCGACAGTCCGGCCTCCAGCGCGCGGTGGAAGGTCGCCACCTGCCAGCTCGCCCCGTTGGTCCGGCGCCGGCACCGCTCCTCGATGACGCCCAGATACAGATCGCGGTCGGCCGGCTCCACCCCCCACGCGTCCAGCCCGGCCTCCGCCAGCGGCAGCAACTCGTCGCGTACGAGGCTCACCGCGTCGACCTCCGCGACGCCCCCCAGCCGGCCGCGCCGGGGCCAGCGCAGGCGGGCGTCGATGCCGTGACGGCAGGCGGCGTCGAAGTTGGCGGCGGCGGTCTCGAAGGGCATCCGGGTCCACACGGGCCGTGACTCCTCGGCCAGGGCACGGACCACGCCGTAGTAGAAGGCCGCGTTGGCGACGACGTCGGTGACGGTGGGGCCGGCGGGCAGGACGCGGTTCTCGACACGCAGGTGCGGGACGCCGTCGGCGATGCCG
Organism: Streptomyces sp. NPDC058335; assembly: GCF_042723915.1. NCBI lineage: Bacteria > Bacillati > Actinomycetota > Actinomycetes > Kitasatosporales > Streptomycetaceae > Streptomyces > Streptomyces sp. NPDC058335. The sequence continues at coordinate 82,817 of NZ_JBHXHX010000026.1, forward strand.
TAGACGGGACGGTTCCAGCGGTAGACGGTCCCGTTGTGCAGGACCAGCTCGGCGAGCTTGGGGGTGCCGCCCGCGGCGAGGACCTCCTGCGGGTCCTCGTCGTCGCAGATGGGCAGCAGTGCGGGGAAGTACCGCAGGTTCTCCTCGAACAGCTCGTAGGCGGAGCTGATCCACCGCTCGCCGAACCAGGTCCGCGGGCGCACGCCCTGCGCCTGGAGTTCCGGTGGCCGGGTGTCGGTGGCCTGCTGGAACAGCGGGGGCCGGGACTCGCGCCACAGTTCGCGGCCGAAGAGGAACGGCGAGTTGGCGCCGATGGCGATCTGGGCGGCGGCGACGGCCTGCGCGGCGTTCCACACGTCGGCGAAGCGGCCCGGCGTGACCTGGAGATGCAGTTGCACGGAGGTGCAGGCGGCCTCGGGGACGATCGACTTCGAGGTGCAGGAAAGATGCTCGACGCCGTCGATGTCGAGGGTGAACTCCTCGCCGCGGGCGGCCACGATCTGATCGTTGAGGAGGGTGTAGCGGTCGACGTCGGAAAGATTGGAGGAGACCAGGTCGTCACGGTCCAGAGTCGGCAGAATACCGATCATCACGATTCCCGCGTCGACCTCTCCCGCCTTTCGGTGGGCATATGCCAGTGAGGTGCGGAGTTCCTCCGCGAGTCGGTCGAATACCCGCCCGCCCAACCGGTGTGGAGCTATGTTCACTTCCAGGTTGAACATGGCCAGTTCTGTTTGGAAATCTCGGCTGGCGATCCGCTCGAGCACTTCCCCGTTCAGCATTTTCGGCAGACCGTCGGCGCCCGCGAGATTCAGCTCGAGCTCCAGCCCCATGAGGTTCTTGGGGCGGTCGAAGCTCTGCTGGGCCAGGAGCCGCTCCAGCACCGTCAGGCACTGCCGCAGCTTGTCCCGGTAGCGCTGACGATCGGACAGGTCGAACGCGCCTGCCACGACCTTCTCCCCCATCGGGCGTCCCTCCTCGCATGGGCGGTCCGAGGATCCGGCCGCCGGTGTCCCGGGGTCAGGGAGGATGATGCCCAGCCCCGTCGATCGATAACGTCACCTACCCGGCAGGGCACCCGCTACTCTGACCGAAGCGGCGGAAGATGACCGGAGGCACATTCACCGGGCATGAAGCAAAGGGCAGATTCACGAACTCGGAACCTCGTGAAAAACGCCGACGAGAATAAGCCGACCGCTGTATCCGCATATCCTGAGGTCATCGAGCTGCCCACCGCTCTGAATCGGGATGATGCACACGTATCGCCGTCCGAATGGAACCTTGCCGAGTGTCCAGGGAGCGGCTAGACGAAACACAGTCTGAACACGTGTCGTATAAACTCCGCGACAAGGCAGAGAAGGTGGGCCCCACCGCGGTCGAAGGAGCCTGTCGTCGTCTACGAGACGGACGGCAGGCCGCAGGCGCACCCCCTGTTCCCAGACCCCGGCTCCCCGCCTCTCCGACCTCACCCTGAGAGCTGACAGCGCCGTCCGCCCGACCCACGCCCTCGTGCCACCGTGCCTGTCGAATGAGAGGCGACCCACCATGCCGCTGCATGTCCCCCCGGCTCCCGCGCCCGCCCTGCGCTCCGTCCTCACGGCACTCGGTTCCCCCACAGCGGTCCGCGAGGCGAGGACTTCCTCCCTGCGCACCGCCCAGGGGCCCGTCACCCCCGAACTCCCGCTGCCCGTGCACGTCCTGGACCGGATCACCCCCGAGGGGATGTCCGCGACCAGGCTGGCCGGCTGGCGCTTCCTGATCCGCTGCGGCGACCGGGCGCTGGCCGCGGCCGAGACCCGGCTGACCCCGGACGGCTGGGCCTTCTCGCACTTCTTCGAGGGCCCGTACCTCGCCTCCACCGAGCTGGCACTGCACCAGGCCGAGTCGACGACACAGCCGTACCAGGCGCGTCTGCTGTCCCTTCCGAGCCTGTACATGCTCACCCTGTGGCTGCACGGCGACTACGCCTCGGACGGCACCACCGGCCATCCGGCGGCGACCGACCTGCTGGTGCCGCTGGCCCCGGCACCGCCCGGCATCGCCGCGCACCGCCCGCACCGGGTCGCCGAACTGCTCCCGGTCCTCACCCTCCGGGTGACCCGGCCGCCACTCCTCGGCTCGCCCGCCTGACACGTACGCCCGTACCCCGCTCCCGCGGCCCCGGCGGCGGGGTACGGTGCCATGCGGTCCAGTCGCACCGGCCCATGCGGACTAGCCCCTTTCGGCCAGCCGAAACCACCCGAAGAGACCGTGCAGTTGGAATGAACCGCCCGCGCGGGTGATGCGTCATGAACCTGTGAGGAGCGGTGCCGCGAAATCCCTGCGGATCGACGTCCGTGGGGCAACACTGGGTTCCGACCGACTTATCACAACGGGGGGCGGCCATGAACGACGTTTCACGCCGCGGAACAGACACGACACATCTTCCACACACCACGTCAGAGCGAGAGATCCCCTCCATGTGCCAGCACCAGCCACCGTGCCCGACAGCCGACTCCGCCGACCGGGAATCCGCCCGCCTCGTGGCGCACCACCCGGAACAGGGCTGGAGCCTGCTGTGCAACGGCGTCCTGCTCTTCGAGGACACCGGCGAGATCCTGCCCGACGGCCGGATCATCGCACCGCACCGCCCGCTGGCCGGCAGCCGGGTCGTCACGGCTGCCTGAGCACCACGCACCGTCTGATCAGAGCACCTTGTGAGACCACCTGATCAGCACGCCTGAGCAGCACCGCCTCGGCACCAACCGGACGGCACCGACGAACGCCGTCCACCGAACCGAGGGGCCGGACCGCAGCCGCCGCTGCGCGCCGGCCCCGACGCGCGTCCGGGGGTGTTCACTCCCCGTAACCTCGCGGTTTCCCTCCTGCTTCTCTTCCCACAGGCACTCGATTTCCGGAAGACTCCTGGAAGTTCCGGAGCACGGAGTCGGGCGAGCAGGAGGTGGGCACAGTGGCGGCGGACGAGACGGCACCCGCGCCCCGGGGCAAGGTCACCATCACCGAGATAGCCCGCCGGGCCGGGGTGTCCGTGCCGACCGTGTCACGGGTGGTGAACGGCCGCTCCGACGTCTCCCCCGCCACCCGCGCCCGCGTGGAGGACCTGCTGCGTCTACACGGTTACCGCAAGCGCCCCGCCGCCCTCCCGTCCCGTGCCGCCCTGCTCGACCTGGTCTTCAACGACCTGGACTCGCCCTGGGCGGTGGAGATCATCCGCGGGGTCGAGGAGGCCGCGCACGCCGCCGGGGCCGGCACGGTGGTGTCCGCGATCCACGGCCGCTCGGGCGACGCGCGGGAGTGGATGCGCAATCTACGGGCCCGCGCCTCCGACGGGGTCATCCTCGTCACCTCGGCCCTGGAACCGCCGTTGCACGAGCAGTTGCGCATCCTGGGCGTCCCCCTGGTGGTCGTCGACCCGATGGGCTCCCCCGCCTTCGACACCCCGACGATCGGCGCCGCCAACTGGTCGGGGGGCCTGGCCGCCACCGAGCACCTGCTCTCCCTCGGCCACCGCAGGATCGGCCTGATCGCCGGACCGCCGCGGCTGCTGTGCTCGCGGGCCCGCTTCGACGGCTACCGGGCGGCTCTGGAGGCGGCCGGCGTCGCCACGGACGAATCCCTGGTCGTGCCCGGCGACTTCCACCCGGAGTCCGGTTTCACCGGCTGCAACACCCTGCTCGATCTGCCCGAACCGCCGACCGCGCTGTTCGCGGCCAGCGACCAGATGGCGCTCGGCGCGATCGAGGCACTGCGCCGACGCGGCCTGCGCGTCCCGGAGGACATGAGTGTGGTCGGCTTCGACGACCTGTCCGAAGTCCGCTGGTCGTCCCCGCCGTTGACGACGATCCGGCAGCCCCTCGCCGACATGGGCCAACTCGCCGTCCGTACCGTCCTGCGCCTGGCCCGCGGCGAACGGCCGGACTCACCACGGGTGGAACTGGGCACGGAACTGGTGGTGCGCGCGAGCACCGCACCACCAGCTCCCGCCCTCTGACGCCGCCCCGCCGGGCAGCTCTCGCGTCGACGCCCTGCTTCGAGCGCCCCTGCCGCAGTCCCGCTCCGGCGCCGCTACTTCAGCGCCGCTACTTCAGCGCCTCACGGATCGCGTAGTACGCCGGCTTCGGCGCGAGCTGCTCGTCCCACGGCAGGGCCGCCCCCTCACCCGGGAAGAACGCGGGAATCCACGAGTACTTGTCCGTGTAGTCCCAGATGGTTATTCCCGCACACCGCCGCACCGCGAGGCACGCCTCGGTCATGTCCCGGTACCAGTCGGCCTGTTGGGCCAGCTTCTCCTCGGTGGCGGGCAGCTCCATCCGTACGTCGACCTCGGTGAGCGCGGTGTCCAGGCCGAGGCGGGAGAAGCGACGGAGGTTGTCCTCCAGGCTCGTCGGATAGCCGTACTGGAGGGCGAGGTGGGCCTGGAGGCCGAAGCCGTGCAGCGGGACCCCCTGCGCCTTCAGTTCCTTGGCGAGGGCGTAGTAGGCGTCGCTCTTGGGGCCGACGGCCTCGACGTTGTAGTCGTTGAGGTAGAGCTTGGCCCTGGGGTCGGCCTGGTGGGCCCAGCGCAGGGCGTCGGCGATGTAGCCGGGGCCGAGCGTCTTGTAGAAGATCGTCTCCCGGTAGGTGCCGTCCTCGTTGAACGCCTCGTTGACGACGTCCCAGGCGTAGACCTTGCCGCGGTAGTGGCGCACCTCGGTCTGGATGTGCTTCTTCAGGACGGCCCGCAGCTCGGGGGCCGTCCACTCCCGCTCGGTGAGCCAGCCGGGCAGCTGGCTGTGCCAGACGAGGGTGTGGGCGCGGACCTTCTGGTGGTTGGCGCGGGCGAGGTTCACGATCTCGTCGCCGGCGGAGAAGTCGAAGACGCCCTGCTGGGGCTCGGTGGCGTACCACTTCATGCCGTTGCCGGGGGTGATCATGTCGAACTCGTCGCCGAGGATCTTCGTGTAGGCGGCGTCGGTGAGTTCGGGGTTGTCGGTGGCGCTGCCGAAGTAGCGGCCGTGGCGCTCGGCGAGGTCGGCGAGCGTCAGGGGCTTCTCGTGCGCCTGTGCGGCCGGGCCGGTGGCGACACCGGCGCTGACCAGGAAGGCGGCGAGGACTCCGGCGAGTCTCAGCCGGGTACGGGAGGTGCGGGGCATGGTGCGACTCCTCACGATGGGTGGTGTCGTAGGGCCGTACGCCGCGGGCGCGCGCGTCATCCCTTCGTGGCGCCGGCGGTGAGGCCGCCGACGAGCTGACGCTCGGCGACGGAGTAGAAGGCCAGGGCGGGGACCATGGCGAGGACGAGATACGCGAAGACGCGGGCGTACTCGGCCGAGTACTGGCCCTGGAACTGCTGCACGCCGATGGGGATCGTCCACCAGGTCGAGTCGGTGAACACCAGCAGGGGCAGGAAGAAGTTGTTCCAGCTGCCCACCACCGCCAGCACGGAGACCGTCCCGAGGGCGGGGCGGGCCATGGGCAGCAGGATCCGCCAGAAGAAGCCGAGGGGGCCGCAGCCGTCGAGGGTGGCCGCCTCCTCCAGCTCGGGCGGGATCTCCCGGAAGAAGCCGCGCAGGATGACGATGGTCATCGGCAGCCCGAAGGCGGCCTGCGGCAGGATCACCCCGAGCGGGTTGTCCAGCAGACCGAGCTGGCGCAGCAGCAGGAACAGCGGCAGGGCCGCCACCGCGAAGGGGAACATCAGCCCCAGAGTGAACAGGGTGAACAGCGCCTCCCGGCCGCGGAAGGCGAACCGGGCGAAGGAGAACGCGGCGAGCGCGGACACCGCGACCACCACCACCGTCGTACCGATCGCGATGAGGGTGCTGCTGCCGACGAGTTGCCAGAAGGCGGCGGTGCCGAGGATGTCGGTGTAGTTGGAGGTCAGCCACGAGTCGGGCAGGCCGATGGGGTTGCGGGACAGTTCGTCGGTCGACTTGAAGCCGGACAGGACGGCGTAGACGAGGGGGACGGCCATCGCCGCGCCGACGGCGACGAGGGCGAGGTGCAGCGGAAGGGTACGGCCGGTCTTGCGGTCGCTCACGAGCCGCCTCCTCTCAGGGTCGTGGTGGCCCCCTCCAGATCGCGGCGGAGGACGAACCTCTGGTAGGCGAGGGCGAAGACGAGGCTGATGGCGAACATGGCGACACTGATCGCGCTGGCATAGCCGACCTGGTAGCGCTTGAAGCCGTACTGGAACATGCTCACGGCCATCGTCTCGGAGTGGTGGTCGGGGCCGCCCGCGGTGGTGACCCAGACCAGGTCGAACAGCTGGACCGAGCCGATGACGGACAGGAACACGCTGATCCGCAGGGTCGGCGCGAGCAGCGGCAGGGTGACGTGGCGGAAGCGCTGCCAGGGCCCGGCTCCGTCGATGAGCGCGGCCTCGGTCAACTCGGCCGGGATGGACTGGAGTCCGGCCAGGTAGAGCATCATGTGAAAACCGAAGTACTTCCACGTCATGACGAGGAAGAGGGTGGCCATGACGGTGGACGGGTCGGCGAACCACTCCCCGCCCAGGCCGTCCAGGCCGACCGCGCCGAGCACATGGTCGGCGAGGCCCTGGTCGGGCGCGAAGATCATGGCGAACAGCACGCCGGTGATCGCCTCGGAGAGGATGTACGGCGCGAAGAACAGCATCCGGTAGACCGCCCGGCCGCGGATGCGCTGGTTGAGCGCGACCGCCAGGGCGAGCGCGAACGGCAGCTGGACCACGAGCGAGAAGACGACCAGGACCAGGCAGCGCCAGAGGTCACCGAGGAAGACGGGGTCGTCGAGGAGACGGGTGAAGTTGTCGACGCCGATGTAGTCCTCGGGCATGCCGAAGCCGCCCCAGCGGAAGAACGAGGCGTACAGCGCGAACAGCATCGGCAGCAGCACCAGCACGCCGAACAGCACCAGGGCGGGCACCTGGAAGGCGACGGCGGTGAGCCAGTGGCGTGCGCGCCGCCGGGCCCGTCCCCGGGCCGCTTCGGCGGCCGGGGGCGGGGGACCGGCGTCCGGGCCGCTGCGCTTGTCCGGAAGGTAGGTCGAGGTCATTGCGGGCTACTGCTCTTCCTTCGCGACCTTGGTGATCGACTGGGCGACCTGTGCGGGTGACTTGGAGCCGGCGATGAGGCCGGCGACGCTGTCGTTGATCTCCTGGCCGACGGCCGGCGCGTATGCCTGGTCGAGGTAGAGCTGGAAGCCGGTGGCCGCCTTCAACTGGGTCTGTACGGCCTTGAGGTTGGGGTCGGTCAGCGCGCTCTCGGCGGCGGGCACCACCGGCAGCACACCGGTCTTCTTGACCAGTTCGCGGTCGGTGGTGGCGGAGGCGAAGAACTTCAGGAAGTCGACGGCGGCCTGCGGGGCATCGGCACGCAGGGCGTGCCCGCCGCCTCCGCCGAACACCTCGGTGAGCTTGCCCTGCCCGCCCTCGACCTCCGGGAACGGAAAGAATCCCAGGTCGGTGCCGAGTCCCTTGCCGGCGTCAGCCTCCACCACCGGGGCCCACTGGCCCATGAGTTCCATCGCGGCCTTGCCGTTGCCCACGGTGGCGGCCTGGCCGGTGGGGCTGGAGTAGGCGGCGCCGAGGAAGCCCTTCTGGAACGGCTGGAGGTCCACCAGGTCCTGGAGGTGCTGCCCCGCCTGGACGAAGCCGTCCCCGGTGAAGTCCTTGTCCTCGTCGGCCTTCTGGAGGGCGTCGACCCCCGCGGTGCGCATCGCGAGGTAGGCCCAGTAGTACATGCCGGGCCACTTCTCCTTGCCGGCCAGGGCGAGCGGGGTGATGCCGGCGGACTTCAACTTCTTCACGGCGTCGAGGAACCCGCTCCAGGTGGTGGGCGGCGCGCTGACGCCGGCCTGCTTGAAGAGGGCCTTGTTGTACCAGAAACCGATCATCCCGATGTCGAACGGGATGCCGTACACCTTGTCGCCCAGCAGGTACGGCTCCTTGGCGACCGGCAGCAGGCCGTCCGACCAGTCCTTGGTGCGGTCGGTGAGGTCCTCGACGAGTCCGGCGTCGACCTGCTGCTTCAGAACGCCCCCGCCCCAGGTGTGGAAGATGTCGGGCAGCTTCCCGGAGGCGGTCAGCGCGGTCATCTTCGACTTGTAGGCGTCGTTCTCGAGTTGGACGATCTTGACCTTCACCTTGGGGTTCTGGGCCTCGAACTGCTTGGCGAGGCCGGCCCAGACGTCCTTGGTCGGCTGGGTGGTGGAGATGTTCCACCACTCGATGGTGGTCGTCCCCGACGATCCTCCGTCCGAGTCGCCGCCGCAGGCGCTCAGTGCCGTCATGCCAAGACCGGCCGCGGCGGAGGCCGCCAGGAAGCCTCGTCGGGAGAGTCCCGGGTCGCCCATCATGCGCTCCTTGGAGTACGGAACAGCCCCCACGGCCGCCCCTGAGATCGAAAGTTTCGGTATGAATCCAGAAAGCTTCGCTGCTGCCGCACCCTAGAGACAGCGTCGGACGGGTGGCAACCCCTTGAACACAGAGAAATTTCCGCACTTCCGTCAGACGGGCGACAGATCGAACCGACCGAAACATTCGGCCTGTCTGACGAACATTACGGAGCGGACTGTAGAGGTCCGTCCGGGGACGGACAAGACCGCGCGTCGCCTCTCCGGAGAGGGAGGGGAATGCCCGCTCCACCGCCGCCGGGAGGAGCGGAACCGCCCACCGTCACGACACCGGGCAGCCGCCCGAGGGAGGCCATTGATAACAGCGGGTAGCCACCGGCACCGCACCCTCCTCCAGCCCGGCACCCTCCGCAAACCCTCGCAAACCACCCTTTTCCCGCCCACCAGCACCCACCGCGTCAGTCTTAACGGAAGCTTGACGCCGCCGGCCCCAGGAACCGTGGGCCCATGCGTCACTCTCCGCTTACGCTGATGCCGCCGTCCGCGTGATGGCCGGAAACCGCAGGTCGATCCACCACACGCCGAGCGCACATCAGGAGCCCGCCGATGGCCACCACCGAGCACCCGCCGCCCAGTCGCCTGCGCGCCTGGATGCTGGAGGGCCTGTCCGACATGGCCAGGGACGGCGGCCACCAGGGTCCGCACGCCGTACCGGAACCGGCCCACAAGGGGCGGCCCTGGTACCGGGTGATGTGCCTGACCGGCGTCGACTACTTCTCGACCCTCGGCTATCAGCCGGGCATCGCGGCCCTCGCGGCCGGTCTGCTCTCACCGGTCGCGACCATCGTGCTGGTGGTCGTCACCCTGGCGTGCGCCCTGCCGGTCTACCGCCGGGTCGCCGAGGAGAGCCCGCACGGCGAAGGATCGATCTCCATGCTGGAGCGGCTGCTGTCCTTCTGGAAGGGCAAGCTGTTCGTCCTCACCCTGCTCGGCTTCGCCGCCACCGACTTCCTGATCACCATCACCCTGTCCGCGGCGGACGCCTCGACCCACCTCGTCGAGAACCCGCACCTGACGGACGCGCTGCACGACAAGCAGGTGCTGATCACTCTCATCCTCGTGGCACTGCTCGGCGCGGTCTTCCTCAAGGGCTTCCTGGAGGCGATCGGTGTCGCCGTCGCCCTGGTCGGCGTCTACCTCGCGCTGAACGCGGTCGTCGTGGCGGTCGGCCTGTGGCACGTCGCCACCGAGGCCCATGTCGTCACCGACTGGTCGAACGCCCTGACGACCGAGCACGGCAACGTCTTCGTGATGATCGGCGTCGCCCTGATCGTCTTCCCGAAGCTCGCGCTCGGCCTCTCCGGCTTCGAGACCGGCGTCGCCGTCATGCCGCACGTCAAGGGCGACCCCGGCGACACCGAGGAGCGGCCGACCGGCCGCATCCGCGACACGAAGAAGCTGCTCACGGTCGCCGCCCTCATCATGAGCTGCTTCCTGATCGCCACCAGCTTCATCACCACCCTGCTCATCCCGGAGAAGGAGTTCGAGCCCGGCGGCGCCGCCAACGGCCGCGCGCTCGCCTTCCTCGCGCACGACTATCTGGGCAACGTCTTCGGCACCGTCTACGACGTCTCCACGATCGCCATCCTGTGGTTCGCCGGTGCCTCCGCGATGGCCGGCCTGCTCAACCTGATGCCCCGCTACCTGCCCCGGTACGGCATGGCACCGCACTGGGCCCGCGCCGTGCGGCCCATGGTCATCGTCTTCACCCTGATCGCCTTCCTGGTCACCTGGATCTTCGACGCCGACGTCGACGCCCAGGGCGGTGCCTACGCCACCGGTGTCCTGGTGCTGATCAGCTCCGCCGCGATCGCCGTGACCATAGCCGCCCACAAGGCCGGACAGCGCAAGGGGACGATCGGCTTCGCGGTCATCTCGGCGGTGTTCCTCTACACGACGGTCGTCAACGTCATCGAGCGCCCCGACGGCGTCAAGATCGGCGCCTGCTTCATCGCCGGCATCATCCTCGTCTCCCTCCTGTCCCGCCTGGCCCGCGCCTTCGAGCTGCGCGTGACGAGCGTGGCCCTCGATCCCATGGCGGAACGCTTCATCCGGGACATGGCCAGCCGGAAGATCCGGTTCATCGCCAACGAGCCCGACCAGCGCGACAAGGCCGAGTACCGCGAAAAGATCGAACAGATCCGGCAGGACAACGACGTCCCCGAGCAGGAGGACTTCGTCTTCGTCGAGGTGACGGTCCTGGACCCCTCCGAGTTCGAGGCCGGTCTGACCGTGCGCGGCGAGGTCCTGCACAGCCGCTACCGCGTCCTGACGCTGGAGTCCTCCTCCATCCCGAACGCCCTGGCCGCGCTGCTGCTGCACGTCCGTGACACCACCGGCCGCACCCCGCACATCTACTTCGAGTGGACCGAGGGCAACCCCTTCGCCAACTTCCTGCGCTTCTTCCTCTTCGGCCAGGGCGAGGTCGCCCCGGTCACCCGTGAGGTCCTGCGCGAAGCCGAACAGGACCGCACCCGCCGCCCCCGCGTCCACGCGGGCTGACGCTCCCGGCCGACGACCTCCACAGGGCGACAGGACCCGTGACAGGCCGTACTGCGGGACTCACCGCGAAGACCGGCATCACCGATGCCGACCTCGGCCCGCCACAGGCCGCACAACTCCCGTCCCGGCACCTCACTGCCGGTCCGCCCGACAGCGCCCCCGGTCCGGCCCAGCACCCACCTGTGCGGCATGGACCCGCTCGCCGACAGCGGCCCTGGATTCACCACCGGAACCACAGTGAGCCGATCCAACCGGTCCGCCCGCAGTCCCCCCGATCAAACCCCCACACCCTCCCGCCACGGCACAAACCCAGGCCGCAACAACGGCCGTGAAGCCGCCAGCGGAACCACGGTGGCGGCTTCACGGCCGGTTCAGCCTGGCTGACCGGGCCCGCCCGACACCCGGACCCGCCCCCTTCCCCCGCCTGCCCCTATCGTGACCGGCATGCAGTCCTACACCATCGGCCAGGCCGCGCGCCTGCTCGGCGTGAGCCCCGACACCGCACGTCGCTGGGCGGACGCGGGCCGCGTGCCGACGCACCGCGACGACACCGGACGACGCCTCATCGACGGCAAGGACCTCGCCGCCTTCTCCGTCGAACTCGCCGGGTCGGGCGGCGGCGAGGAGGGGGGCGCCTCCTACACCTCGGCCCGCAACGCGTTCCCCGGCATCGTCACCGCGATCAAGTTGGGCGATGTCGCCGCCCAGGTCGACATCCAGGCGGGCCCGCACCGCCTCGTCTCCCTCCTGACGCGCGAGGCCGTCGAGGAACTCGGCTTGGAGGTCGGCATGGAGGCCACGGCCCGCGTGAAGTCGACCAGCGTCCACATCGACCGCGTCTGAGGCGCGCCGCGGCCAAGCGCACCGCGGCCAAGCGCACCGCGGCCACGAGCACCGCAGCCACGAGCACCGCAGCCAAGGACACCGCGGCCACTTGCACCGCGGCCAAGCGCACCACAGCCAAGGGCACCGCACATGCACACCTCCAGTAGCCATGCCAGCCGCTCATGCGAAGCGACAGGCGACTTACGCCTCGCACATGCGGCAGTATCATCGCGGCAGGGCCCGTCCGAGGGACCGCGACGACACCGAGGAGCGCACCGTGACGACCCGAACCGCCCGCCGGACCCTTCACGTGACGGGCGCGGCAGTCGCGGCGCTGCTGGTGCTGAGCGCCTGCTCCTCGTCCGGGTCGGGCTCGTCCGCGTCGGGCCCGGCGAAGGTGTCCGGCACGGTGACCGTCTTCGCGGCGGCCTCCCTCCAGGAGAGCTTCACGGCCCTGGGCAAGGAGTTCGAGAAGGCGCACCCCGGCACGGAGGTCGACTTCAGCTTCGGCGGCAGCGACACCCTCGCCGCGAGCATCACCAGCGGCGCCCCGGCCGACGTGTTCGCCGCCGCCAGCACCAGGACCATGACGATCGTGACGGACGCGAAGGACAATGCCTCCGCCCCCGTCACCTTCGCCCGCAACCAGCTGGAGATCGCCACCCTGCCGGGCAACCCCGACAAGGTCGCCTCCCTCGAGGACCTCACGAAGTCAGGCCTCAAGGTCGTCCTGTGCGACAAGACCGTCCCGTGCGGCGCCGCCGCCCAGAAGGCCCTCGACGCGAGCGGCCTGAAGCTCACCCCGGTCTCCTACGAGCAGGACGTCAAGAGCGCACTGACCAAGGTGGAGCTGAAGGAGGCCGATGCCGCGGTGGTGTACAAGACCGATGTGCGCGCGGCGGGTGACAAGGTGGAGGGCGTGGACTTCCCCGAGTCGGCCGACGCCGTCAACGACTACCCCATCACCCTCCTCAAGGACTCCCGGAACGCCGAGGCGGCCAAGGCCTTCGTCGCCCTCGTGCGCTCCGCCGAGGGTCGGAGGACGCTGACCGAGGCCGGGTTCCTGAAGCCGTGACGCCCGCCGCCCCCGACACCCGCAAGGGCGGCCGGCGGCCGGGCCGGATCCGCACCGGCGTCCCCCTCGCCCTCCTGCTGCCCGCCCTCCTGGGCCTGGCCTTTCTGCTGCTGCCCCTGGTCGCCCTGCTGATCCGGGCGCCGTGGCACAGCCTGCCCGGGCAACTGACCAGCCCCGAGGTGTGGCAGGCCCTGCGGCTGTCCCTGATCTGCGCCACGTCGGCGACCGCGTTGAGTCTGGTCATCGGCGTGCCGCTGGCATGGCTGCTGGCCCGCACCGACTTCCCCGGCCGCGGTCTCGTCCGCGCCCTCGTGACGCTCCCGCTGGTTCTGCCGCCGGTGGTGGGCGGTGTGGCCCTGCTGCTCGCCCTCGGCCGCAACGGCGTGGTCGGGCAGTGGCTGGACGCCTGGTTCGGCATCACCCTGCCGTTCACCACGACCGGCGTCGTGCTCGCGGAGACGTTCGTGGCGATGCCCTTCCTCGTCATCAGCGTCGAGGGCACGCTGCGCGCCACCGACCCGCGCTACGAAGAGGCGGCCACCACCCTGGGCGCCTCCCGCTTCACCGCGTTCCGCCGGGTCACGCTGCCCCTGATCGCGCCGGGCATCGCGGCGGGCGCCGTACTGGCCTGGGCGCGCGCCCTGGGCGAGTTCGGCGCGACGATCACCTTCGCGGGCAACTTCCCGGGCCGCACGCAGACGATGCCGCTCGCCGTCTACCTCGCCCTCCAGAGCGACCCGGAGGCCGCCATCGCCCTCAGCCTGGTGCTGCTGGCCGTCTCCATCGCCGTACTGGCGGGCCTGCGCGACCGCTGGATGACCACGTCATGAGCACCCCCGACCCCACCCCGCCGGACACCGCCGAGGGCCTCGACGCCCACCTCGTCGTCGACCGGGACGCCTTCCGCCTCGACATCACACTGAGCGCCGCCCCCGGCGACGTCGTCGCCCTGCTCGGCCCGAACGGGGCCGGCAAGACGACGGCCCTGCGCGCCCTGGCCGGCCTCGCCCCGCTCACCGGTGGCCATCTGCGCCTGGACGGCGCCGCGTTGGAGCGTACGCCGCCGGAGTCCCGCCCGGTCGGCGTGGTCTTCCAGGACTACCTGCTGTTCCCGCATCTCAGCGCCCTCGACAATGTGGCGTTCGGCCCGCGCTGCCAAGGCGCGAGCAAGGCCGAGGCACGGTCCCGGGCCGCCGGATGGCTGGAGCGGATGGGCCTCGCCGAGCACGCCGCCGCCAAGCCCCGCCGGCTCTCCGGCGGCCAGGCCCAGCGGGTCGCCCTGGCCCGCGCCCTCGCCACCCATCCCCGGCTGCTCCTGCTCGACGAACCCCTCGCCGCCCTTGACGCCCGCACCCGCCTGGAGGTACGCGCCCAACTCCGCCGCCACCTGGCCGAGTTCGAGGCGGTCGCCGTCCTGGTCACGCACGACCCGCTCGACGCCATGGTCCTCGCGGACCGCCTGGTCGTCGTCGAGCACGGCACGGTCGTGCAGGAGGGCGCCCCGTCCGACATCGCCCGGCACCCGCGCACGGACTACATCGCCCAGCTCGTCGGCCTCAACCTCTACCGCGGCCGGGCCGACGGCCACACCGTCCACCTCGACACGGGCCCCTCGCTCACCACCACGGAACTCCTCTCCGGGCCGGCCTTCGTCGCCTTCCCGCCGAGCGCGGTCACCCTCCACCGCGACCGCCCCACCGGCTCCAGCGCCCGCAACCTCTGGCGCTGCGAGGTCGCGGGCCTGGAGACCCACGGCGACCAGATCCGTGCCGACCTCACCGGCGAACTCCCCCTGGCCGCCGACCTCACCACGGTCGCCGCCGCCGAACTCGACCTGCATCCCGGCGCCCCGGTGTGGGCGACGGTCAAGGCGGCCCAGACACACGCCTACCCGGCCTGAACCGCCCCCGGCACGCCGGAGGGCCCCCGCCCTGACCGGACGGGGACCCTCGATGACGTACGGCGGTCGGCTCAGTCCTCGTACGCGTCCAGCGGCGGGCAGGAGCAGACCAGGTTCCGGTCGCCGTAGGCCTGGTCGATCCGGCGCACCGGCGGCCAGTACTTGTCGGCGGCGGACACCCCGGCCGGGAAGACGGCCTCCTCGCGCGTGTACGCGTGGTCCCACTCCCCGCCCAGCGCGGCCGCGGTGTGCGGAGCGCCCCGCAACGGGTTGTCCTCGGCGGGCCACTCACCGGCCCCGACCTTCTCGATCTCCCCACGGATCGCGATCATCGCCTCGCAGAACCGGTCCAGCTCGGCCAGGTCCTCCGACTCGGTCGGCTCGATCATCAGCGTCCCGGCCACCGGGAACGACATCGTCGGCGCGTGGAAGCCGTAGTCGATGAGCCGCTTGGCCACGTCGTCCACGCTGACACCGGTCGTCTTCGTCAGCGGACGCAGGTCGATGATGCACTCGTGCGCGACCAGCCCGCCGGGGCCGGTGTAGAGCACCGGGTAGTGCGGTTCGAGCCGCTTGGCGACGTAGTTGGCGGACAGCACGGCCACCTGCGTGGCCCGCTTCAGCCCCTCCCCGCCCATGAGCCGCACGTAGGCCCACGAGATCGGCAGGATCCCCGCGGAGCCCCACGGCGCGGCCGAGATCGGTCCCACGCCCGTCGCGGGCCCGGCCTCCGGCTGGAGCGGGTGGTTCGGCAGATACGGCGCCAGGTGCGACCGTACGGCCACCGGGCCGACGCCCGGACCGCCGCCGCCGTGCGGGATGCAGAACGTCTTGTGCAGGTTCAGGTGCGAGACGTCGCCGCCGAAGTGTCCGGGCTTGGCGAGCCCGACGAGTGCGTTGAGGTTGGCGCCGTCGACGTACACCTGACCGCCGGCCTCGTGCACCTGCGCGCAGATGTCGGCGACATGCTCCTCGAACACCCCGTGCGTCGACGGGTAGGTGATCATCAGCACCGCGAGCTCGTCCCGGTGCTTCTCGATCTTCGCCCGCAGGTCCTCGACGTCGATCTCGCCGTCGTCGGCGGTCTTCACGACGACGACCTTCATTCCGGCCATCACGGCGCTCGCGGCGTTGGTGCCGTGCGCGGACGACGGGATCAGACACACGGTCCGCTGCTCGTCCCCGTTGGCCCGGTGGTACCCGCGTACGGCGAGCAGCCCGGCGAACTCGCCCTGCGACCCGGCGTTCGGCTGGAGGGACACCTTGTCGTACCCGGTGACCTCGGCGAGCCGCTCCTCCAGCTCATGGATGAGCGTGAGATAACCCTGCGCCTGCCCGGCGGGCGCGAAGGGGTGCAGCTGCCCGAACTCGGGCCAGGTGACCGGCTCCATCTCGGTGGTCGCGTTGAGCTTCATCGTGCAGGAGCCCAGCGGGATCATGCCCCGGTCGAGCGCGTAGTCCCGGTCGGCCAGCCTGCGCAGGTAGCGCAGCATGGCGGTCTCGGAGCGGTGCTGGTGGAAGACGGGGTGGGTGAGGATCTCGTCGCCGCGGAGCAGCCCTGCGGGCAGGGTGTCCTCCGTGACCGCGTCGAGGGCCTCGATGTCGCCCTCCACGCCGAAGGCCTGCCAGACAGCGGTGATCTGGGCCCGCCCGGTGGTCTCGTCGCAGGCGATCGACACATGGTCGGCGTCGACGAGGTGCAGGTTGACGCCGTTGCCCCGGGCGGCGGCGACGACCTCGGAGGCCCTCGCCGGCACCCGCACGGTCAGCGTGTCGAAGTAGGAGCCGTGTACGACCTCGACACCACCGGCGGTGAGCCCGGCGGCCAGGACCGAGGCGTAGCGGTGGGTGCGCCGCGCGATCGCCCGAAGCCCCTCGGGCCCGTGGTAGACGGCGTACATGCCGGCCATGACGGCGAGCAGCACCTGCGCCGTACAAATGTTGCTGGTCGCCTTCTCCCGGCGGATGTGCTGCTCACGCGTCTGCAACGCCAGCCGGTAGGCCCTGTTGCCGTCCACGTCGACGGACACGCCGACGAGCCGTCCGGGCAGGCTGCGCGCGAACTTCTCGTGGACGGCCATGTAACCGGCGTGCGGCCCACCGAAGCCCATGGGCACCCCGAACCGCTGCGTCGTCCCGACCGCGATGTCCGCGCCCAGCTCACCGGGCGAGGTCAGCAGCGTCAGCGCCAGCAGATCGGCGGCGACGGTGACGAGCGCCCCCAGCTCGTGCGCCTGCTCGATGACCGGCTTGAGATCGCGTACGGCCCCGGAGGCGCCCGGGTACTGGATCAGCACGCCGTTGATCTCCCGCGCGGCGATGTCGGCCGGGATGCCGTCGCTGAGGTCGGCGACGACGACCTCGACTCCGGTCGGCTCGGCACGGGTCTCGATCACGGCGATGGTCTGCGGCAGCGCGTCCGCGTCGATCAGGAAGAGGCCCTTCTTGTTCTTCCCCATGCGTCGGGACAGGGCCATCGCCTCGGCCGCCGCCGTGCCCTCGTCGAGCAGCGAGGCACCGGAGGTCGGCAGCCCGGTCAGGTCGGCGACCATGGTCTGGAAGTTCAGCAGCGCCTCGAGCCGGCCCTGCGAGATCTCCGGCTGGTACGGCGTGTAGGCCGTGTACCAGGCGGGGTTCTCCATGACGTTGCGCAGGATGACGGGCGGGGTGAAGGTGCCGTAGTAGCCGAGCCCGATCATCGGGTCCAGGACCTGGTTGCGGTCGGCCAGCGACCGCAGTTCGGCGAGCACCTCGGCCTCGGTCCGCGCACCCGGCAGGTCCAGCGTGTCGGCGTTCTTGATCACATCGGGGACCGCGGCCGCGGTCAGCTCGTCCAGGGAGCCGTAGCCGACCTGTGCGAGCATCTTGGCCCGCGCCTCCTGGTCGGGCCCGATGTGGCGCTGCTCGAAGGGGATTCCCTGTTCGAGGTCGGAGAGCGGAATGCGATGGGCGGTCATTGCGGAGGCCTCCTGGTCAGACACGACCTTCGAGGGGCACCACTGGCGGGTACCCGGACGGCCTCCCCCTCTGTCATCTCAACCTGAGAGCTTCACCGGCCGCCCGAGGGCAACCGGCTTTCACCGTCGGTGAGAGCGGAAGCCGTCGACGCCGTCGGCACCCGCCCTGCTTTCCAGAGTGACCTCGTCCGTGCGGTACGTGAGCCTGAGAGATTCCGGGGAGGATTTGCTCCTTCGGCGCCTCCGGGGATCTCCGGAGGACTCTCCCGCACGGGGTCAGCAGCCGTTGCCAGACTACCAGCGAGGTCAACGAGGCCTCCTTTCGAGTGGCCGCCGCCCCCGTTGTGCTCTTTTGTAGTGCTTACGGATGAGTTTGCGACCAAGTGGAGGGGTCCCGTGCAGACCGACATCGATCCGCGCAACCTGATCGGCCGCAAGGCGTTCGACCGCAACGGCACCAAGATCGGCACCATCGACGAGGTCTACCTCGACGACGCGACCGGCGTGCCCGAGTGGGCGGCCATACGCACCGGCCTCTTCAGCAGGGACGCCTTCGTCCCCCTGGAGCCCAGCGAACTGGTCGAGGGCACCCTCCATGTCCCCTTCGACCGCGCTCTGATCAAGGACGCCCCCGACTTCGGCGTGGGCCGTCACCTCTCCCCCGATCAGGAACTCCAGCTCTACCACCACTACGGCCTCGATGTGGCCGCCCCTCCCCCGCTCCCGGACCGTGACTTCGGCAGGCTGGCGGGCACGGAGGAGACCTGAGCGGACCGGCCGCACGCCGCTGTCAGCGCCCCGAGGAGTCCCCGGGGGTCGTGGAGGGACAGGGCCCCGTCGGTGACGACGCGTCGGGTGCCGCCGTCGACGGGATCGGTGCGCGCCCAGTCGAGGGGGCCGATGCCGACCTCGACCTCCAGACCGGAGGCGGTGATGTGCCGCCACTCGGTGACGGGCCCCCAGACCCGGTTGCGGATCACCTCACCCAGGGCGAGTTCGCGCACCCAGGCCTCGTCGTCGGCGTACCGGCCCGGCTCGGTCGTCAGCACGATGAGGTCGACATCCGAGTCCGCCCGCGCGGCACCCCGCGCCCAGGACCCGACGAGCAGCACCCCGCCGACGTCCGCGCGCCCGGCGGCCCATCCGGTGACCCGCTCGATCACCGCCCGCACCTCGTCACGCCGCTCCACCGAGAGCCCGGCCGGGCCCACCCGAGCCTCCTCCTCAGCCACCGCACACCACCTCGCCCGATCCCGTCACCGGCTGTTCCCCGGCCGCGCCACGGGCACGTCGCCGGCCCCGTCCTCGGCCGAGGGCTCGTCCGGTCTTCGCCGGACCAGCGGCAGCGGATCCGCCGGCTCCAGAGCGGGGTCGTCGATCCGGAACGTCCGCACCCGGCCCACCTCCGACTCGGGTGTCTCGAACCGCACGGTGACCCGCCCCAGCCCGCTGCCCTGCACCCACCCGTGTCCCAGCTCGGCGTGCCGGACGTCGAGCCCCGGCCGCCACCGGTGCTCCGCGGGCGCCACCTCCGCCACGACGGGCTCCTCCGCCACCTCGTCCTCGGGCCCGTCCGCCCGCTCCTCCGCCGCCTGCGCGAACAGGTCCTCCTGCGTGAAGTCGGCCAGCCCGCTGACCCCGACCCCCAGCAGCCGCACCCCGCCCGTCGTGTCCACGGAGTCCAGCAGCCGGGCCGCCGCCTCCCGCACCACCCCCGGATCGTCCGTCGGCCCCCGCAGGGTCTCGGACCGGGTGAGCGTGGAGAAGTCGTACCGCCGCACCTTCAGCACGATGGTCCGGCCCGACAGACCCGCCCCCCGCAGCCGCCGCACACACCGGTCGGCCAGCCGCTGCACCTCCAGCTCCACCCGCAGGCGGTCGTGGATGTCCACGTCGTAGGTGTCCTCCACCGACACGGACTTCGTCTCCCGCTCGGCCACCACGGGCCGGTCGTCACGGGCCAGCGCCATGGCGTACAGCGCGTGCCCGTGCGCCTTGCCCAGCAGCCGCACCAGCTCGTCCTCCCCGGCCTCGGCCATCTCCTCGACCGTGGTGATCCCGGCCCGCCGCAGATGGTCGCCGGTCGCCGGCCCGACCCCCGGCAGCGTCCGTACGGACATCGGCGCGAGCAGGGCCCGTTCGGTGCCCGGCTCGATCAGCACCAGGCCGTCCGGCTTGGCCTGCTCGGAAGCGATCTTGGCGAGCATCTTCGAGGCGGCCAGCCCGACCGACCCGGTGAGCCCGGTGACCGCCCGTATGTCCGCGCGCAGCCGCACCCCGGCCAGCCGCGCCGACTCGCTGTCCCAGGCCGCCTCCCCGGCCTCCAGGTCCACGAAGGCCTCGTCCAGGCTGAGCGGCTCCACCAGCGGCGACAGGGCCCGCAGGAGCGCCATGACCTGGTCGCTGATCTGGCGGTAGAACGCGCCCCGCGGGAACAGGTAGGCGGCGTTCGGAGCGAGCCGGCGCGCCTGGGCCATCGGCATCGCCGAGTGCACCCCGAAGACCCGTGCCTCGTACGAGGCGGTCGCCACCACCCCGCGCGGCCCGAGGCCACCCACGACCACCGCCTTCCCGCGCAGACTCGGCTTGGACGCCTGCTCCGCCTGGGCGAAGAAGGCATCCATGTCGAGATGCAGGATGGTGGGCGCGTTTCTCACATCTCCGATGCTGCACCACGCCACTGACAATGACGTCGTGCAGCCCGCCCGCGAGGCCCCCGGTGAGGGCGTCAGACCGCCCGGTTGCGCCTACGGGCCAGCTCGTCGGCCGGGTTCGGCCCGACGAGCGTCTCCCCGGTGTCGACGCGCTCCCCGTGCAGCTGCGACAGCGCGCTCTCGACATCCCGCCACACCACGCCGACGGCGATCCCGAAGACGCCCTGACCACCCTGGAGCAGCGCGTGGACCTCGTCCGGCGAGCTGCACTCGTAGACCGTGGCGCCGTCGCTCATCAGCGTCATCCGCTCGAGGTCGCTGAAGCCGCGCTCACGCAGGTGCTGGACCGCGGTGCGGATGTTCTGCAACGAGACCCCGGTGTCGAGGAACCGCTTGACGATCTTCAGGACCACCACGTCCCGGAAGCTGTACAGGCGCTGCGTCCCGGACCCGTGGGCGGGCCGCACACTCGGCTCGACCAGCCCCGTGCGCGCCCAGTAGTCCAGTTGCCGATAGGTGATGCCGGCGGCCGCACAGGCCGTCGGCCCCCGGTAGCCGATCTCCTCGGACGCCATGGACGTCGCCCCTCCGCTGCTCGGCACGGCCGCCGACCGCTGCGGAGCGTGATCGGCCGCGCCTCCGTGATGGGGGTACCCCCCGCTCGCGCGGAGCCGAGAGCTCGGGGGAGGGTACGGACCGCTCCCCCCGACACCGAGTCCGGGGGCACCCCCAACCGTACCGTCGCCGCTGCTTCTCACGCCGACCTCCGTCCTTGACCTGCCTTCTCGACGGTAGGCAGTCACCAGGGGTGCGTCAACGATCGCCACACTCGGCACGCCGAGTGATAATCACCCTAGGAGTGGTTTCCCGCGCTCCACCGCGGGGAAAGGCTAGCCGAATGCGCTGAGCGGAAGCCGCAGGACGCTCTCACGCGCCGCTGGCAATTGCCGCGACCGGAGCCGGTGAGCCCGCCGAACCGACCCCGCCTCCCGACGGCTACTGGTTGCTGCTGCCGAAGTCCTCGGGCGAGATCTGGTCGAGGAACTCGCGGAACTTCTCCACCTCGTCCTCCTGCTCGTCCGGGATCGCGATGCCCGCATCGTCGAGCACCGTGTCACTGCCGTAGATGGGCGTCCCCGTGCGCAGGGCCAGCGCTATGGCGTCGGACGGCCGCGCGCTCACCTCGACCCCGCTGGCGAAGACCAACTCGGCGTAGAAGACACCCTCACGCAGGTCGGTGATGCGCACTTCGCTGAGCTCCTGGCCGACGGCTTCCAGCACGTCCTTGAACAGGTCGTGGGTCAGCGGCCGCGCCGGAGCCATGCCCTGCTGGGCGAAGGCGATCGCCGTCGCCTCCCCCGGCCCGATCCAGATGGGGAGGTAACGGTCGCCTCCCACTTCACGCAGCAGCACGATCGGTTGGTTGGAGGGCATCTCGACCCGGACACCTACGACATCGAGCTCGTTCACACAGCAACCCTAGGCCGTGCTCGGGACGTTTGGGTAGTCGGGCCGGGAACGGGTGACCGATCCGGCCGACCGGAACCCCTCACCTCAGGGCAGGCGCACTCCGAGCGCGGTCTGCACCAGCGCCGCGTGCAACCTGACCGTGAGCCCCGCCAGCTCCTTCGTCCGGGCCTCCGCATGCGCCCTCGTCTGCGGATTGCGATGCCGCCTGAGCGGTGCGACCACCTGGTCCACGAGCCCCGCCTCACGGTCGGCCGCGGCCTTCATCAGCCGCAGATGCCGGGGCTCGATCCCGAACCGTCCCAGCTCGGAGACGAGCGCGGCCACCGTGACCACCTCGGCGTCATAGACCCCGTCCTCCAGCGGCACGACGAGTCCGTACGACTCCCACTCCTGGAGTTCCCGATCGTCGATCCCCGCGGCCGCCAGCAGCTCGGAACGCCCGATCCGGGCGGCGGTGGGCGCATCGGACGACTCCCGTACCGCCTGTCCGTCCCGCTGCCGGCCCACCGTCGGCAGCGCCGCCGCCTCACCGCGCTCCATGGCGTCCAGATGCTCCCGGATCACCTTGAGCGGCAGGTAGTGGTCCCGCTGCATCCTCAGCACATGACCGAGGCGCTCGACGTCCTCGATGGTGAACTTGCGATATCCCGAGGGGGTCCGCTGCGGCTCGACGAGCCCCTCCGACTCCAGGAAGCGGATCTTGGAGATGGTGACTTCGGGGAACTCGTCGCGCAGCACGTTCAGCACCGTACCGATGCTCATCGCACCACCGTCCACTGCGGCGGCGCCGGGTCCGGTACCGCCCCTCGGTGTTCGCAGCATGGGCCTTCCCTGGGGGTTCCCCCGGACGGGGTCCGGGGGCGGGTCAGTAGCCTCGCTGGCTCGCGTAGAAGACCAGCCGGTACTTGCCGATCTGCACCTCGTCGCCGTTCGACAGTGGAACCTCGTCGATCCGCTCACGGTTGACGTAGGTGCCGTTCAGGCTGCCGACGTCGGCCACCGTGAACGAACCGTCCTGGCGACGCCGGAACTCCACATGGCGGCGCGAGACCGTCACGTCGTCCAGGAAGATGTCGCTCTGCGGGTGCCGCCCGGCCGTCGTCAGGTCGCCGTCCAGCAGGAAGCGGCTGCCCGAGTTGGGGCCACGCCGCACGACCAGCAGGGCCGAGCCCAGCGGCAGCGCGTCGACCGCGGCCTGGGCCTCGGGCGAGAGCGCGGGCAACTGCGTCTGTCCGGTGGCCTCGGAGTCGTAGGCCTCGAGACCGGAGATGGAGATGGTGGAGGTCGTCTCCGACGCGCGCTCGGGCGTCAGACCCGGCCTCAGCGGCGCGCCGCAGTTGGAGCAGAAACGGCTGTTCTCCGCGTTGCGGTTACCGCACCTCGTACACACCAGGGCCGACATAGGGGAAAACCCTCCACCCGTACTTGAGGTTGACGGTTGTCCGAAACCTATGCCGCCGGACTGTGCAGGGTCAACCGACGCCCCGCCCTGGCCTCCGGAAATGTCACCGCCCGGACCAGCCACCTGGTCCCGGAACAGCGGCCGCTGGCCCTCCGCGTCGGGCTGTGCGCGGTGGCGGGCGGTCGCGTTGTCACCGCTGCCCTCTCGCGCGCTCTTGCCGAACAACTTCGCAAACAACTTCACGGGCGATTCCCCTTGACCGAAACAGACCCGCCCGTGGGGCAGGACGAACCCTGACTGATTAGACCGGCCGACCCGGACATCTTCACAACGTCCGTATCCACCAGACAGTTTCCACCACGCACCACCCGATCGGTGCGCCGACCCCCCGCAACCTCATGCCCCTGCCGGACGGCCCCCATGCACCCCCGGTTCACTGCGAGGACGACCGAGCGTAGTCAGGCTGCTCCGCTGCTCGCAAGGCGTCCACGACGATCTTGGTCGACCGCTCCACGGACACGGTGGCCTGCTCCTTCTCAAGAGTCTGCACCACGCCTCCAGGGATGTTGAGCGCCGGTTCGAGGTCCTGCGGCTTGCCGATGACCTTGAAACGATAGGGCGCGTTGATCTTGTTCCCGTCGACACTCACACTCTTGCCGGATTCCGTCAGATAGGTGCCGGCGACGACCCGGACGCCGTTCACCTGGATCGCCTCCGCACCCGCCGCGCGCAGCTCCTGGATCGCGTCGAGCAGCATGTCCGCCTCGACCGTCCCCTTCGTGTCCTCGATCGTCATGGTGATGCCGGGCCCCTGAGCGGCCACCGTGCCCGCCAGGATGCCGAGTTGCTTCTCCTTCTCGACCGTCTGCTTACGGGCCTCCTCGGCCTGGTCGGAACTGTTCTCCAGCTCCTGCCGCTGCTTCTCGAGACCCTGCTTCTCGTCCTCAAGACGCTGACTGCGGTCATCCAGTTCATCGAGGATGCGCACAAGATCCTCCTGGCGCGCTCCACGCAGGGCATTGCCGCTGTCGCTGTTGGACGCGACCTGCACCGCAAGGCCGAAGCCGAGGCCGAACAGCAGCAGGGCGACGATGAGTTGGGCCCGGCTCACCCGCGGCGGCCACAGCCCCTGCACCAGCCGCCGCCGGCCGGTCAGCGCGGGCTCGCCGCTCTCCTCACCCCGCTCCGCGCGCGAGGCGGCCGCGGGAACCTCCTGGGGCAGTTCCTTGCGCAGCCTGGTCGTGGGCGTCTCGTCCCGCGGAGTCTCGTCCGGGCGGGTCGCGTCCTGGTCGCTCATCGCCTCACGCCCGGAAGACGTGCCGGCGGATCGCCGCGGCATTGGAGAAGATCCGGATGCCGAGCACGACCACCACACCCGTGGACAGCTGGGCACCGACGCCCAACTTGTCGCCCAGGAACACGATCAGCGCGGCCACGACCACGTTGGACAGGAACGACACGACGAAGACCTTGTCGTCGAAAATGCCGTCGAGCATGGCCCGCAGCCCTCCGAACACGGCGTCCAGCGCCGCCACGACGGCGATCGGCAGATAAGGCTCGACGACGGCCGGAACCTCGGGCCGGACCAAGAGGCCGGCCACCACTCCCACGACGAGGCCCAGTACGGCGATCACGATGTGCCCTTCTCAGTTCTCGGCTGTGCTGTACGTACGATCACACTCGGTGCTGCGGGCAGCCGGACGTCCTTCTCCACCGAGATGGCGGTCCGGATGCCGAAGTTCTCCTGGAGAGCATGCAGGTACAGCCCGTCGGCGCTGTCCTGGAACCGGGTGCTCAGCTTCTTCCCGTCCCCCACCGCGAGCACCGTGTACGGCGGGACCAGCGGCTTGTTGTCGACCAGTATCGCGTCGCCCGCGGCCCTGATCGCCGACAGCGCCGTCAGCCGCTGCCCGTTGACGGAGACGGCCTCGGCACCCGATGCCCACAGCCCGTTGACCACGCGCTGCATGTCCCGGTCACGGACCCGTCCGGTGTCGGAGAAGCCGGACGTCTCGCGCGGATCACCGTCGCCGCCCGTGGAGGCCTCCTCGGCGTCGTCCACGACCAGCTTCACTCCGGGTCCGTGCACCTCGACGGCACCCGCGAGCATCCCCACCAGCTCTGCCTTGTCACCGCCGCCGCTCTCCCGGAGCGCCTCCCGCTGCCGCGCGCTCACATCGTCGCGCAGCTTGTCGACGGTGTCCTCGAGCTTGTCCGCCGCCTCGGTCTCGCTGTCGATGCGGTCGATCAGCTCCTCGCGCTCCTTGGCCACCACTGGCGCGGCGATCCGCGCCTCGGCCGCTCCCACGGTCACCACGAGCGCCGCGAGCACCAGGCCCGCGGCCAGCCCCAGCTTCGACCGGAGCGTCCTGGGCAGTCCGCCGACGCCCTCGGCCTGCTTCCGGGCGGCGGCCTCGGCGTAACCGTCGTCGAGGCTGTGGTCCATGACATTGGTGAGCAGCGACATGGACGCGTCCGGGCGCGACGCGCGCGCGGGTGTGCTCCGAACGGGGGGCTGCTGCGGCATGCCGCACATCGTCGCACGTCGCGCCCGCTACCTCCGAATGGCCCCACCGACGTGCCGGACAGGCCCCCTTGGGGACACTTGTCCGGCACGCGCGTGTGGTAGGTGTTTCAGCGCCCGGCGCTGTCCACGACCGCCGCCCACTCGTCCAGCAGGGCCTGCGCGGAGGCGTCGTCGGGGCCCTCCGCCCACAGGTGAGTGACCGCCTCGGCCGGGTCCGGCAGCACCATCACCCAGCGTCCGTCCGTCTCCACCACCCGGACGCCGTCCGTGGTGTCCACGAAGCGGTCGCCGGCCGCCTCGACGACCCGCCGCATCACCAGGCCCTTGACGGCCCACGGCGTGGCCAGATCCCGCTTCAGGACGTGCGCCCGAGGAATCCGGGCGTCGATCTGGCTCAGCGTGAGCTGCGTCCGGGCCACGAGCCCGATCAACCGCACGAAGGCCGCCGTACCGTCGAAGACACTGCTGAACTCGGGGACGATGAAGCCGCCCTTGCCGTCCCCGCCGAAGATGGTCGACTCGTCCCGACCGACCCGGGTCAGGTCGTCGGGAGAGGTCGTCGTCCACTCCACCTGCGTGCCGTGGTAGGCCGCCACCTGCTCGGCGATCCGCGTCGTCGTCACCGGCAGGGCCACCCGCCCGCTGCGCCGCTCGGCGGCCACCAGGTCGAGCAGCACCAGCAGCGCCCGGTCGTCCTCGATGATCCGGCCCTTCTCGTCGACGAGAGAGAGCCGTTCGCCCACCGGGTCGAACCGCACACCGAACGCCGCCCTCGACGAGGCCACGATCTCCCCGAGCCGCACGAGCCCGGAACGCCTCTGGTCACCGGTCTCGGTCGGCCGGGCCTCGTTCAGGCCGGGATTGACGGTCAGGGAGTCGACCCCGAGCTTCCCCAGCAGACTGGGCAGGACAAGACCAGCACTGCCGTTCGAGGCGTCGACCACGACCTTCAGCCCGGACTCGGCGATCCCGGTCGTGTCCACATTCCGCAGCAGCGACCCGGTGTACGAGTCGAAGACACTGGCCGGGAAATGCAGGTCCCCGATCTCTCCGGGGAACGCCCGCCGGTACTCCTGCCGTGCGAACACCCGGTCCAGCTTGCGCTGACTGCCCTGCGACAGGTCGGCACCCTGCCCGTCGAAGAACATGATGTCCACGGAGTCCGGCACCCCGGGCGAAGTCCGGATCATGATCCCGCCGGCACTCCCCCGCGCGGTCTGCTGCCGCGCCACCGGCAACGGCACATTCTCCAGATCCCGTACGTCGATGGCGCTGGCCTGGAGCGCGGAGATCACCGCCCGCTTCAGGGCACGGGCACCACGCGAGTGGTCGCGGGCCGTGGTGACGGTGGAGCCCTTCTTGAGCGTGGTCGCGTAGGCCCCGGCGAGGCGCACGGCCAGCTCCGGTGTGATCTCGACGTTCAGGATGCCCGAGACGCCTCGCGCGCCGAAGAGGTTCGCCTGGCCCCGCGACTCCCAGATCACCGAGGTGTTGACGAACGCACCGGCCTCGATGGTCTTGAACGGGTAGACCCGCACATTGCCCTGAACGATCGATTCTTCACCGATCAGGCATTCGTCACCGATGACGGCGCCGTCCTCGATCCGGGCGGCTCGCATGATGTCGGTGTTCTTTCCGACGACACAGCCGCGCAGATTGCTGTGCTGTCCGACGTACACGTTGTCGTGGACGACGGCCTTGTGCAGGAAGGCCCCGCTCTTGACGACGACGTTGGACCCGATGACGCTGTGCTCCCGGATTTCGGCGCCCGCCTCCACCTTGGCGTAGTCCCCGATGTAGAGGGGGCCGCGCAGTACGGCGTCCGGATGCACCTCGGCGCCTTCGGCCACCCACACGCCGGGCGAGATCTCGAAGCCGTCGAGTTCGACGTCGACCTTTCCTTCGAGCACGTCGGCCTGGGCCTTCACATAGCTCTCGTGAGTGCCGACGTCCTCCCAGTAGCCCTCGGCGATATAGCCGTAGATGGGCTTGCCTTCCTTCATCAGCTGTGGGAAGACGTCACCGGACCAGTCGACGGGCACGTCGGCCTCGACGTAGTCGAAGACCTCGGGCTCCATGACGTAGATACCGGTGTTCACGGTGTCCGAGAAGACCTGGCCCCAGGTCGGCTTCTCGAGGAAGCGCTCGACCTTGCCCTCCTCGTCGACGATCGTGATGCCGAATTCCAGAGGATTGGGCACCCGTGTCAGACAGACGGTGACCAGTGCACCCTTTTCCTTGTGGAAGCGGATCAGCTCGGTGAGGTCGAAGTCGGTGAGCGCGTCGCCGGAAATGACGAGGAAGGCGTCGTCCTTCAGCGCTTCCTCTGCGTTCTTGACGCTTCCCGCGGTACCGAGTGGCTTCTCCTCGTTGGCATAGCTGAGCTCCATACCGAGCTCCTCGCCGTCACCGAAGTAGTTCTTGACCAGCGAGGCCAGGAACTGGACGGTGACGACGGTCTCATTGAGCCCATGCCTTTTGAGCAGCCTCAGGACGTGCTCCATGATCGGTCGGTTGGCGACCGGCAGGAGCGGCTTGGGCATGCTTGAGGTCATGGGACGAAGGCGTGTGCCTTCGCCTCCGGCCATCACGACGGCCTTCATGTCGGAAGCGTCCTCCTTGAAGAGACGACGGTCTAGCCGACTTCACCCGTCAAGATTGTCCCGCACTTTTCCGTAGCGGGCCATCGAGCCACTGCTGACTGCCAATAGCTCGGCGAGATCAGTCGGCCATGGCGTCCGCACGGACAAGGCGGCGGACTTGGACCACGTAGAGGACTCCTGCCCACCAGTAGAGCGTTGTACCCCATCCTGCGAACGCCCATCCGAAAATAGCAGCGAGTGACGCGAGCCATCCACTTCCGTCACTGAGCAGCAGCAGCGGAAACGCGTACATCAGGTTGAAGGTGGCCGCCTTCCCGAGGAAGTTCACCTGGGGCGGCGGATAGCCGTGCCTCCTGAGGATGCCCACCATCACCAGCAGAACCAGTTCTCGTGCAAGCAGTAGACCGGTCAACCAGAGGGGGAGAATCTCCCGCCAGGTGAGGCCTACCAGAGTCGAGAGAATGTAGAGCCGGTCCGCGGCCGGGTCGAGGAGCCGGCCGAGGCTGCTGATCTGGTTCCAGCGCCGGGCGAGCTTGCCGTCCAGATAGTCGCTGATCCCGCTGAGGGCCAGCACGAGGAGAGCCCAGCCGTCACTCTGCGGGCCCCCGAACTCAGGTCTGAGAATCAGCCACAGGAACAGGGGTACGCCGAGGAGACGCGCCATGCTGAGGATGTTGGGGATGGTGAGGACCCGGTCGGTCTGCACACGGGTCTCTTGGACCTCCACCCGGGGGCCTCCAGTAGAAAACGAGCCAACGATGCCCCCTGACCTTACCTCAACGCAAAAAAGCTCCGGCTCTTGGGCTGTATGCCCAAGAGCCGGAGCTCTAAAAGGAGTTCGGCGGCGTCCTACTCTCCCACAGGGTCCCCCCTGCAGTACCATCGGCGCTGTAAGGCTTAGCTTCCGGGTTCGGAATGTAACCGGGCGTTT
>NZ_JBHXHX010000027.1:0-18810 GCF_042723915.1 Streptomyces sp. NPDC058335
CCGGATCAGAAGAGGAAGTACCGCTGCGCCATGGGCAGTTCGCTGACATAGGCGCGCGGCACGGTCACACCGTTGATTTCGGTGCGGGAGTCCCCGGTCGTCGCGCCGCCGATGGTGACCTCGAAGGTGTTGTGGTCGACCTCGAGGTCAACCCCCTTGTCCGGGTCATCAACCTCGTCCTTGTCCGGGTCATCAACCTTGGCCTTGGCCGGGTCAACCGCCTTGGCCTTGGCCACCTTGTTGTTCAGCAGCATGTCCTTCTTCATGACACCCCGGGTGTCCGTGATCTCGACGAACTTCTTGTTGAGACCAACCGTTCCCACCGCGCCCTGAGCGGCCTGGGCGGCCCGAGCGGCCTTAGCGGCCTGCTTGGCCACACCGGCCAGATCATCCGCGGCTTCCTTGGCCTTCATGGCGGCAGCGACTGCCTGGCCGGCCTGATCGAGCTTGGCCTCCGCAGCGGCATGGGCCTCCTGGGCGGCCTGGAAAGCCTTTTCAGCCGCAGCGGCCGCAGCGGCCTTGAGGGCCTTGTCAGCTTCGTCGGCCGCTTCGGCTTCATCGGCCGCAGTCTTCGTATGGGTCTTGTCGTCCTTAGCGGCCTTAAGGACCGCAGCGGCCGCTTTGACCTCATTCTTCGCATTGGTCTTAGCAGCCTCTGCGGCCTTAAAGACCTCTTCAGCCGCAGCGGCCGCAGCGCCCAGAGCTTTCGCAGCGTCCTTGGCTGCCGTAGCATCCCTGCTGCTCTGGGTGGTGCCGAATCGCAGGTTCAGCTTGCAGGCCTGCTTCGGGGCGGCGAAGTTCACCGAGTTGCTCCCCGGGGCGTGGCCGGTGGAGCCCCAGACCGGCCGCGGCAGGTAGGGCTGCGGTGTCGTGATCGAGCCATTGGCGTCGCCGGTCTGCGCGTAGGCGATCTGGCCGCCCTTGAGGATCCTGTGCGGCTTGACGCCGAAGAACTTCGGCTCCCACAACACCAGGTCCGCCATCTTCGTCGGCTCGACGGAGCCCACGCGCCAGGCGATGCCGTGCGCGAGCGCCGGGTTGATCGTGTACTTGGCGATGTACCTGCGCGACCGGTAGTTGTCGTTCGGCAGCCGCACCTCTGGATTCCCCTTTGAATCCTCCTGGAACGAATGATCCCCTTCACCCTGATTCGGTACTTTGGCCCGGTCTTTGGTGTTCTCGGGATTGATATCGACTGCGATCGTTCGGATCTTCGCGTACGCCCGGTCTTCAGGCAGTGTGCCGTAGCGGCCCTTCATGACGTGCGCGGTCTGCCAGGTGCGCATGATCATCTCGCCGATGCGCCCCATCGCCTGGGCGTCCGAGGACATCATCGAGATGACGCCCATGTCGTGGAGCAGGTCCTCCGCCGCCATGGTGGACGGCCGGATGCGGGAATCCGCGAAGGCCATGTCCTCCGGAATGTCCGGGTTGAGGTGGTGGGCCACCATCAGCATGTCGATGTGCTCCTTGACGGTGTTCACCGTCAAGGGCCGGGTGGGGTTGGTCGAGGCGGGCAGGACGTACGGCTCCTTGGCCAGCTCGATCATGTCCGGGGCGTGGCCTCCTCCGGCGCCCTCGATGTGGAAGATGTGAACGGAACGGCCGGCGATGGCGTCCCTGGTGCTCTCCAGGAAACCGGCCTCGTTGAGCGAGTCGGCGTGCAGGGCGACCTGGATCCCGTTGGCGTCGCAGAAGTCCAGTGCCTTGTCGATCACCGCGGGTGTGGCACCCCAGTCCTCGTGCACCTTGAGGCCGATGACACCGGCCTCCAACTGCTCCTGCAGCGCAGCGGTGTTCATCGTGCTGCCCTTGCCGAGCAGTCCGATGTTGACCGGGAACTCGTCCAGGGCCTCGAAGAGCCGGGTGATGTGCCACGCGCCCGGGGTCACGGTGGTGGACGCGCTGGCCTCGGCGGGGCCGGTGCCGCCGCCGATGAGCGTGGTCACGCCCGAGGCCAGGGCCTCGTGGATCTCATCGGGACAGATGAAGTGGACGTGGGTGTCCACACCGCCCGCGGTGAGGATCCGGCCATTGCCGGAGATGACCTCGGTGCCCGGTCCGACCACGAAGTTCTTCGGTTTCCACGGCGGTGGGACGTCATCCAGCGCCTGTTTACGAGTGAGCTCAACATCGAGCCCCCGGAAGTCCCTCGGGTTCATCGTCTCGGGGTTGTACGCCTTGCCGATGGCATAGATGTTGCCGTCCTTGATGCCGACGTCGGCCTTGACCACACCCCACCAGTCGAGGATCAGCGCTCCCGTGATGACGGTGTCCACGGGGATGTAAGCCGGGTTGTCGGGCTGGTCCTCCGGGGCGTCCGGGCCCTTGCCACGCGAGTCGTAGTGGGACATGCCCATCGACTCCCGGGCCATCTTCCCGCCGCCCCAGACCATCTCGTTGCCGCTGTGGTCCGGCCCGCCGGCCCAGTCGGCTTCGATCTCGACGACGAGGTCGGTGTCGGCCAGGCGGACACGGTCCCTGGTGGTGGGCCCGTACAGAGCGGCGTAGTCCGTCCGCTTCAGCACGTTGCCCGGCTTCTTCTCGTGATGCGGACCGTTCTGGCCCGACGCCGGCTCGTCTGTCATTTCTCGACCTTCCCCTTGCGCAGTCCGTGAATCTGGTCGGTGTCAGCCGCGGCTGAGCCCTGAAACTTCACCAGCTCCACGACGCACTCGTCTCCTGGCTCGAAGCGCACGGACTTGCCCGCGGCGATGTTGAGCCGCCGCCCCTTCGCCTCGTCGCAATCTTTGAGAAGTAGGTCGGAGGGCTCCCAGTGAAATGGCTCGGCCGGGGGCGTGCCCTTGCGGATCTCCACCACCGTGAGGCCGGGGTTGACCTCGGCGAAGTGGTAGTGGGAGCCGACCTGGATGGGACGGTCGGAGGTGTTCTTGACCCTGATCTTCGTCTTGTCGTCCTGCAGGTTCTTGTTGAACTCGATCGGGTCGGTCCAGGCCGCCTCGTACTCGCACTTGTCGCAACAGCAGTGCGAGCCGGTGTCGCGGCCGCCCGGGCAATTCGGCTTGCGCGGCGGCTTGGGGTGCTCAATCCTGCCCGGGTGAACCTGGCCTTCGGCCTTCACCGCGGCGTCCGGGATGGGGTCGTGGATCGTCACCAGCTTGGTGCCGTCCGGGAAGGTGGCCTCCACCTGAACGACGTCGATCATCTCCGGAACGCCGGTCATCAGGTCGGCGCGGGTGAGCAACTGCCGGCCCGAGTCCATGACGTCGCTGACCGTCTTACCGTCGCGCGCCGCCTCAAGGGCGTGAGCCGTCAGCAGAGCCATGGCCTCGGGGTAGTTGAGAAGCAGCCCCCGGTCACGACGCCTGGCTGCTACGTCGGCCGCGACATAGATCAGCAAGCGCTCCTGCTCATGCGGAGTCAAATGCACGATGACTCCTCTCTGTTGGTCGGATGATGCGTGCGACCGGACATGCCAAAACGACAGACAACGTTCCCCCGCAAGGCGACGGCCGCACCCCCAGCATCAGCGAGAAAGAACGGCGAAACGGTAAAACGGTGGCTTATCGACACCATCCGGTGAATCCGTGGAGCACACCGTTTTCACCCCGCCTCCGTCGGGCACCAGGAGCCCGGTTCCGAAACCGTGGACGAATTCGGTGAGCCGGGTATCCGCCTGGGACTTCGTCGATCAGTCCTCGTCCTCACCGGCTTCCGTACCGACCGCCTGTCTCGGCCACGGTCGAACTCGGCCGTCTCACGGCAGCCCAGGAGAGGGCGCTGCGCCTTGTTCAGCGTGCGCGCCGCGCACGTTTGAGTGAACGACCGGTGAGTGGCGCGCACGCCAGCTGACGCAAGGGCGACCATCCAGGAGCGGTTCATCCGAGGGAAAGGGCTTCTCCATGCGTCGTGCGCTGATCATCGTCGATGTGCAGAAGGACTTCTGCGAGGGCGGCAGCATCCCGGTGAAGGGCGGCGCGGGCCGGGCCGCCGCCATCGCCGAGCTGGCCGGGCATGCCGACGGGCAGTACGCCTTCGTCGTCGCCACCCGTGACCACCACATCGACCCGGGCGCCCACTTCTCCGACAACCCCGACTTCCAGGACTCGTTCCCCGTGCATTGCGTCGTCGGCAGTGAAGGCGGCGAGTTCCATCCGGACTTCGCGCCCGCCGTCAACTCCGGGCACGTCGACGAAGTCGTCTTCAAGGGCGCGCACTCCGCCTCGAAGAGCGGTTTCGAGGGCTTCACCCAGGACGGTACGACGTTGGCCGACTGGCTCAAGGCCCGCGACGTCACCGACCTCGATGTCGTCGGCATCGCGACCGATCACTGCGTGAAGGCCACTGCACTGGACGGAGTGCGCGCGGGCTTCACCGTGCGGGTCCTGCTCGACTACACCGCCGGCGTCGCCGCCGACACCACGCGCACCGCACTTGACGAGCTGCGCCGCGCCGGTGTCGCACTGAGCGGCGAACCTGTCCTGGCCGCCTAAACCGCACGGGTCCAGTCTCGGGTCGGGAACTGGACCCGTCCCGCCGTACCCTGCACTGCCGGCGCCGGGCCGTAAACAGGGCCTGACCGTGGATGTGCGCGGCCTGCTCCTCCAGCCAACCTCTGGCGTCTGCGCTGACCTTCAGCGGCCGACGCATGACCTTCGTTTGTCGTCACGAACAATGCGTGATCACGCCACGGCCGCCCCTATGCTCGTCGGCACATGGGCCAGCCGCTGCCCCTGCACCGCCGCTGATCACCCGGCATCAGAAGCCGCGGTCGCTCTCCTGTGCGGGGTGGCGGGCCTCCCACATGCAGGTGTGGCGGGTCAGGAGGCCGGGGCCGTCCGACGAGGCCCACAGCGTGCTGGTCGTCGGCTCCGGCGGGGTGGCCGGCTCGATCTCCTTCTTGCGGCGGCCCCGGCTGCGACGCGCGCCGCTCATGCTCCAGCGCCAGTAGTCCTCGGCTTCCTCGAGGAGCAGCACCCGCTGTCCGCTGTACGCCCAGGCCGCCGCGATCCCGCCGACCAGGTAGTAGAGGTTGCCCGAGCGCTCCGCCAGGAACCGCAGGACATGAGGTGCGTGCGGCGCATCGCCGGCCCCCGCGCGGCGCAGGGCCTCGGTGTACTTGCCCCCGCTCCGGCTCGCCCTGCGTGCGGACTGCGCGGCGGTGGACTGGTTCTTCGGCATGACGTACTCCTTGGCCGGTCCGGGCCACGCCCCCGACACCGGCTCGTACGACTGCCGTGGACACGACGGAACGCAGAAAGGCTGCGCCCGCGGCCCTCGTGAACCTGAGGCTGGCACCGCTGACCAGGGTCCTGTTGTCAGTGGTGCCGAGGACACTGGTGGCCAGCCTCAGCGCCGCGGCCTGAGGGGTCGGCTTTCCCCGGACCAAAGGATTGGCACATGCTCACCGAAGCACTCATGGCCGTGGCCGGAGCGGGCGGTGCCGCCGTCGTCCAAGCCGCCGGCACCGACGCATGGACCGGTCTGCGGCAACGCGTAGCCCGTCTCCTGGGACGCGGAGACACTCAGCGCGAGCGAGCAGAGCTGGACCGCCTGGACCGGACCGCGCAGGCCCTGGAAGAAGCCGATGCCACTGGCGATGCGGAGCGCGCGCACCTGCGCCAGGAGGCATCGTGGCAGACCCGTTTCGAGTCGCTCCTGGAGAACCTGGAGGCCTCCGAGCAGCAGCAGGTCGCGGCCGAGCTCCAGGCACTCGTGGCTGAGCAGCAGGAATTCACGGCCCGCCAGGGTGTGGTCGGCAACACCTTCAACGGGCCCGCCGCTCTGCAGGTCGGAAACCACAACCAGCAGGAGAACCGCTTCAACATCGCGAGCTACCTGCCCGCTCCCATAGGCCCCCGGGTCGTCCTCCAGGTCTCCAACTCCATCCCTGTCTACGACCTGCCCGACGGCAGTCAGGACCTGGGCGATCATTTCGTCAGCGTCGAGGCGGTCAACACCGGTGACCAGCCGATCGCCATCACCAGCTGGGGCATCGAGCTCCCCGGTGACCGGCGCATGTTCGTCACGCGAGGCGAGAACTGGGCAACTCCGCTCCCCCACGTCCTCACCCCCGGTGCCCCTCCCGCGCGGTTCCTGATCCGGGCCGATGAACTGCGGCGGGTAGAACGGGAGCAGCGCATCCCGTACACGCAGATGCGGCCCTACGTGGGGCTGGCCGACGGAACGGTCGTCCACGCCGACCGCAGCGTGCCGCTGGCCTGACCGACTGAAGCCGAAGGGGCGGTCTGCTGGCATCCGGCAGACCGCCCCTTCGTCTGCCAGCGGAGTTGTGCCCCCGCTCGTCGGGCGGTGCGCAGCCACTCGTGTGGCGGACAGTCGGGGTGGAAGGGATGGGACGTGACATGGACGCTGCCGGAACCGATGTTGACCACGCCAGTGCCCAGGCCCGATCTGCCGCCGGGGTGGGCGGGAGAGCCGAAGTGGGACGGGTTCCGGGCCATGGTCTCCGTCGATGCGGGGCGGGTGACGCTGCGCTCGAAGCGCGGCACTGAGATGGGGCCTGCGTTTCCGGAGGTGGTGGCCGGAGCCGTGCAACTGCCGGACGCGACCGCGCTGGACGGCGAGCTGGTCGTATGGGACGCCGCGGGCCGCCTCGCGTTCGAGCGGTTGCAGAACCGGCTTGCCCGGCGTGGTGCCGGGGCGGCCCGGGCGGCGCAGGAGTGGCCGGCCCACTTCGTCGCTTTCGATCTGCTGCGGCTGTCCGGGACGGACACCACCTCCTGGCCGTACCGGCGGCGCAGGGCCGCGCTGGAGTCCGTGTTCGCCACCCGCCGCCTGTCGGCGCCGTGGGCGCTGTGCCCGTCGACCACCGATGCCGACACCGTGCGCGAGTGGCTGACGTGGGCGTCCGTCGGGATGGAGGGCCTGGTCTTCAAGAGGCTGGACGACGCCTACCGCCCGTCGGCGAGGGGCTGGCAGAAATACAAGGTCCGCGAGACGAGCGAGGCGATCGTCGGCGCGATCACCGGCTCTCCGGCCGCTCCCCGCACGCTGCTGCTCGGCAGGTACGACACCGACGGCCGCCTTCAGTACGTCGGCCGCACCACCGCCCTCCCCCAGGCGGCAGGTGCGGCGGTCGCCGGTCTGCTCGCTGCGGGGCGGCGCGGTCATCCGTGGACAGGCTGGTCGTTCTCCGCCGGGTGGGGCAGCCAGGAAAAGCTGAACGTCACGCTGGTGGAACCCGAGCTGGTGGTGGAAGTCGGCGTCGACGTCGCCCGCGACGCCTCCGGCCGGTGGCGGCATCCCGCACGCTGGCACCGTGCCCGCCCCGATCTCTCCCCCGCCGACGTCCCCCGCCTGACGTCACCGCCGCACTGACGACGGCCGGGCGCGACGGCCCCGCCGACGCGCAACCGGCTGAGCGCGCCCCGATCCCCGACTGCGTCCGCGCCGCCCATCCCGCCCTCCCTCATCCTCAACTCCAGCCAGCATGGGCGAAGGGGGTCGCAACGGGGATGTCAGCGGCCCGACCACGCCGTACGCCGGTGGTGACCTGGGAGGACTCCGGGCCGCTATGGAGACCGTGGCGGTGTGGGCCGGGGCACCCAGGGTGCGCCCGGCCCAACCCCAGAATTCCCCGCCCGGCTCGACTCGTACGTCCAGGGCCTGGGCGGCGCGGGCGTGGTGGGTGCGCATGCGTTGTTCGGTGTCCGGGTCAGGGGGCGGCGAGTACACCAGTGATCTCCCGCAACTTGGCGGCGGTCAGCGAGGGTTGGGCGACGGCTTCGGCCGCCTGCCTCCAGTGTGGCGCACCGGAGGCGGCCACAAGGACGTCCGTCACTCCTGGGCATGACGCGACCGCCAGAACGCACGCCTGTGCGGGGGTCAGGCCCGGCCGGATGAGGTCGGCGAGCTCCTGGTCGACCATGGCGGGGAGCTCGCCGCCGTGCAGCGGCGCCGATGCCATCACCCGCAGGCCCGCCCCGGCGGCGGCCGGGAGCGGGCCCCCGGCCGTGAAGGGCCTGGACGATCGGCGTCATCATCACCAGGCTCACCGGCATCTGGACCGCGACCAGGTGGTGACGGCCGCCCGCGGCTTCGGCGGCCAGGGCGAGCGCCTCCCCCACCGAGAACGCTTCCTCTTCCAGGCCCGCCCACGTGGCGATGCCGTACCCGGCCACATGTCCGGCTGCCACGGCTTCCTCGAGGACGACGAACGCCTCCCGCATCGCGCGGTGCAAGGCGGGACGGTCGCCGGGGTGGGCGCGCTCCGGGTTGTGCAGCAGGACCAGGTCCAGCCGCTCCCGCCCGAGCTGCTCGCGGTTGCGGCCCATCTGCCAGCGCACGTAGTCCGGGGCGAGGCTGTGCCCGGTCGCCGCCTGGTCCTCGGTGAGGACACCGGCGTTCACGGCGTCGGCGCCGGTTGCCGCGGTGAAGTATCCGGCCTTCGTCGCGATCCGCAGGGACGGATGGGCGGCCAGGGCCGGGGCCAGCAAGTCATGAGCGCGGCCGGTGGCGTAGTTGGGGGCAGTGTCGATCCACTGCGCGCCGGAGGCGGCCGCACGGACGGCCGCCTCCGCTATCGCCCGGCACCGGTAGGTACCCAGAGCAAGCTGTGCCCTCACAGCAGGCTCCCCACCGTCGCGGCCTGCCCGGCAACGAGCTCCTGGACCAGCCCGACGACGTCCTCCAGGACGAGGCCGGCCGTGTCTGCGAGCGTGGCCAGGTCGACGGTGCGGCCGTCGACCAGAGGGCGCAGTACGGCCTCCGCTGCGGGGGCGAACTCGAACGTGCTCCCAGCGGCGGACAGCGTCACCACGTCCTCGCCGACCTCCAGCACCGCGCGGGCGGTCGTCAGCCGCACCCGCAGGCCCGAGTCGGCGGGGAGGCCGTCGATGTACGGCAGGCTCGGCACCATCCGGCCGACGGCCTGCCCGTCCATCGCGGCACGGTAGCGGGCGATCAGCATCGGGTCGTCCAGCAGTTCGGCGAGCCGCTTGCGCATCCCGTCCACGGCGTCGGCCTGAACATCCGGCGCGGCGAGCAGCGGCAGGTCGCGCCGCCAGTCCTCGTGCGTGAGCAGCTGCTCGGACACCCACGCCATCAGGTCCGTCGCGGTGTGGGTCTGCAAGCCGCAGGTGACGTGCAGGGAACGGACGCCCTGATCGGCGGAGACCGTGTGCCACACGCCGCGCGGCACGTACAGAACATCGCCCGGCCACAGGACCAGGTCAGCGATCGGCTCCGTGGGTGCCTCGCCGGGGTCCTCGATGTCGCGGTAGAGCGGGAACGGGCGGGTCGTGCCGTAGATCCGCCAGCGTTTCGGCGCCGTCCAGCTGGACGATGACGGTGTCGTGGTCGTCCCAGTGAACGCCGAAGCCCTCGGTGCTGGTCCACGAGGCGTACAGGTTCGCCTGCACGCGGGTGCGCAGGTCGCGCTCGATCGCTTCGCAGAGGCGGGCGAGGGGTGGGTGGAGTTCGTCGACGCTGTCCAGGGCGAGCGAGGCGCCCTCGATGAGGCGGGCGTGCAGTTCGGCCGGGTGGAGGCGGTGCCACACCGTGTGCCGCCGCGTGGCCACCGGTGTGGTGTAGCCGCCGACCAGCAGCGTCTCTCCATCGCGGGAGAGCCGCATGCGCGGCGGCTCCAGCCGGTGCGCGGCCAGGATCTGGTTGAGGTCGTCCCAGGTCATCAGTCCGGCGACATCGAGCGTGCCGGGTACATGGCGGTGTTCGCGGTGCAGTGCCCGGGCGAGGAAGTCCTCGCCCAGGCACGCCGCGATGGACAGATCCGTCATCGCGTCAGGGCTCCCGATCCGTCAGTCGTTGCCGTCGCTCTTGCCGGTGCCGCCGCCGTCCGAGGGGATGGTGTTGCGGCCCCGGGCGGCGACGATCGCCCGGCGGGAGCGGACCAGGCCGCCGGTCGACGGCCCGGACGTGGCGGGCGGGGGCGTGGCGGGACTCTGCATGGAATCCTCCTGCGGGGTTGGTGGCCGGGCCCTTGGCAGCCGCGGCCGCGAACACCTCCAGTACAGCCACGGCGGACCCTGGCGATAACCCCGTGACGGGGCCCCCACGGTGGGTATGGTCGTTGGGCTGACGCACTGTCATTCCACGTGCTTTCAGGGAGACTTGTGGACGACTTACCGCCGTCACCCGCCCAAGTACCGCGCCGTCTGCTAGCCGACCCCGTGTTCGTCCGGGCCCTGCGCGAGCGGGACTTCACCACGGTGTTCGCGATGGCCCACGACGCGGGGATCTCCTTCAACCGGATCGCGGAGGCGTGCGCGCTCAAATCCGAGCGCGTCAGCCAGATCGCCCGGGGCACCGCAGCTGTCACCGCGCTGGCAACTGTCGAGAGAATCGCCGGCGGACTGCGCATTCCCGGTGCCCTCCTGGGGCTTGCTGCGCAACCCTGGGAAGACACCGCCGTCCTCAGCACGGAGTCCCAGCATGGAGATGACCCGATGAAGCGCCGCAACCTGCTGCGCGGCGCGCTGGCCGCCGGCCTCACCGCTCCGGCCCTCGCCGCGCTCACCGCCGCCCGGACCGACGTCGACCAGACCCTCTCCCCCGACATGCCCCAGGATTTGGCCGACCTGGAGGCCGCTGCCGAGAGCTACGGGTACGGCTACCACGGGCAGCAGCCCACCCGCGTCCTGGCCGACCTGGTCACCGACTTCACGACTTTGCGTCCGCTGCTCACCGTCCCGCAGCCCGTCCCGGTCCGGGCGCGGCTGTGCCGCACGGCCGGACAGATGGCCGGGATGACCGCGATCGTCTTACACGACCTGGGCAGCCGCCGGGAATCCCGCGCCTGGTTCGCCACCGCCGCCCGGGCCGCCGCCGAATCCGGCGACGACCAGCTGCACGCCTGGGTCCTCGCCCGCGAGGCGATGGTCCCGCTCAACTACGGCGCCCCGAAGGCAGCGGCCAGCCTCGCCGAACGGGCCCGTCACGTCGCCGGGCACCGGCCCACCGCCGCAGCAGTGTTGGCGGCCGCGGTCGCCGCCCGCGCCTACGCCCTCAACCACCAGAGCGAGCAGGCCCGCGCCGCGCTCGAGGCCGCCGACGCCCTCATGGACCAGCTCCCTGAGTCCGAGCGGTCGGACACCTGGCTGACATACGGCGAGCAGAAGCACCACGTCCACCTCAGCCACGCCTTCACCACGCTCGGGGACACCCGCCTCGCCCACGTCAGCCAAGAGCGCGCCCTGGAGCTGTCCGCACCGACCAGCACCATGACGCGCACCCTGCTGAACATCGACGCGGCAGCGTGTTCCCACCACGACGGCGACACCGAGCAAGCGTGCCGCCGTACCGTCACCGCCCTGACAGCGCTGCCGGACGGCTACCGCACCGGCCTGGTCCGCCGCCGCGCCTTGGACCTGTTCCAGGCGATTCCCGCCCAGCACCACCACGAGCGCGCTGTACGGGAACTACGCGACGTCGTAGCCGGCTGACAACGGCTCCCACAGCGGGCAGGCCAGGCCGGTCCCGCCGCAGTGACAGCAGCGTCCCCCTCCGGGGCGCAGCGGCCAGTTCATTCGATGCCACGCGTCGACCAGCTCCGGCGGGGCACACCGCGCGGACGCCAACGATTGCCAGAACCTAGCTAGCAAGCACTTCACCGGATACGGCGACGCCTGCCTGGCGGAAGTCGTCCAGGGCGGACTGCGTCGTGTGCGGGGCGACGCCGACCGAGTAGTCGAGGCGTACCCGTGCGCGAAAGCCCGCCGCGACGGCGTCCAGCGCGGTGGCCCGCACGCAGTGATCTGTAGCGATGCCCACCACGTCGACCTCGTCCACCTCGCGGGCGCGCAGCCAGTCCGCCAGGGAGGTCCCTTGCGCGTCCGCGCCTTCGAAGCCGCTCTTGGAGGCGCTGTGGGCGCCCTTGAAGAAGACGGCGTCGACGTGGCCGCCGGTGACGGCGGGGGCGAAGTGCGGATGGAAGTCGCCGCCCTCGTCTCCTGCCACGCAGTGGACGGGGAAGCTGTCCTGAAAGTCGGGATGGTCGGAGAAGTGACTTCCCGGATCGATGTGGTGGTCCCGGGTGGCCACGATGTACGCGTACTCGCGGCCCCGGCTCTGCTCGACCAGTTCGGCGATCGCCGTCGCGATCCGCGCACCGCCCGCGACCGGGACACTGCCCCCTTCACAGAAGTCGTTCTGCACATCCACGACGATCAGACCTCGGCTCACACGAACTACCTTTCACAGTGGTGGAACAACGGGAGAATCACTTCATGACCGGTCCGGGTGCGCGGAAGCCGGCCGCGCACTCGCCTGAACAGAAACATCGCTAGTGGGTGTGTGCTGGAGACGACGGCTGGGGGGTGAAGTCCGTCGGCGCACTCCTCCTGCGGCTGTAGCGGGGCAGTTCCGTCTCGTCACGGGGCCGGGGTGTATTCGAGGGTCTGGCGGCCGCAGCCTGCGGACAGCTCCCCCAGCACCTGGCGTTCGGGTTCGTCGACGGCCAGGCGCCAGCGCAGCTTGGTGGCTACCCAGTCCGCGGCGTAGGTGCAGCGGGCATCCGTCAGTGGCGGTAGCCACTGGGCGGGATCCTGGTCGGCCTTGGAGCGGTTGGTCCTGGCGGTGACCGCGACCAGAGAGCGGTCGGCGTCCAGATCGTTGGCGTAGGCCTCGCGGCGGGCGGGCGTCCACTGTGCGGCGCCGGAATCCCAGGCTTCGGCCAGGGGCACCATGTGGTCGATGTCCAGGCCGCGGGGATCGGTGAGCGTGGCGCCGTCGTAGTAGGAGAACCACAGTCCCGCTGTCACCTTGCAGCCCGCTTCGATGACCGGCTCGATCCGTGATTCCGCGATCAGGACCTCCGCGCGGGTGGAGCAGGAGTCGTGGTCGGCGTCGATCCAGTGCTTGAAGCGGGTGCGCTGGTAGCCCTCCCGCGTCTCCGCGGCCACCGGCAGGGCCTGGACGGCCTCGGCCAGCGGCAGGACGACCACGGCCGGCTCGTCAGCGGCCGCCGGCGTCATGCCGGCGGCCCCGAGCGGCAGGGACAGCAGGAACGCGGCGGCGCTGCGCGCGAGAGTTTTGATCACCCGTCGTTGATACCGGCACCGCCTGCCGCCGGGGAGTCGTATCCGGGTGATGTCACCCGGGCGAGGCATAGGTCATACCGCGCAGCAGATCACCCACCCGGCGCCGTCGGAGCGCACTGCCACCGACCTGCCCCTCGCTTCTGCTGCAGATCTGCCTACGCTGGCCGGCTTCGCGGCAGTGACCTGTCGCCGTCACGGGTCAGGGGTCAGGGGTCAGGGGTCAGGCTGGGAGGGAGCCGACTTGTTTGAGGAGTTCGGCGAGGTTCCACACTTCGACGGCGTGGCTGATGAGTCCTTCCTCGTTGAAGGTGGCCATCGTGGTGCCGAGGAAGGAGAACTGACGGCCGACGGCTTCGGCCGGCCACACGCCGGGCAGCGCGGCGCGGATCTCGCCGGAGAACCGCCATTGGACAGCTGCCCTGTGTTCGGTTTCGATGCCGTCGACGAGTTCCGCGCGCAGGGCCGCGTAGCTGAACCAGGGGCCGAAGCTGTCCCGTACTTCCTGGCGGCTGTGCAGGTCCCAGTACAGGCTCGTCTCCTCGTAGTGCACGTCGGGGGCGTAGCTGGCGACGGCGGCGTCGAGGTCGTCTGCGTTGATGCCGTCGTAGATCCGCTGGAAGGCCGCGATGCGGGGGCCGTTCATGGGTGTTGGTCCTCCCGGTGGGCGTGTGCCGGTGATCAGAGGCGGGGCTGGCGGTGGGGTAGCAGTCGTCATCGTTCTTCGAGGAGCATGTGGAACGTGCTGGGGTGCACCTCGATGCGGGGGATCTCGCGCACGCGGGTGCCGGGAAGGTGCCGCAGCCGCCATCGTGAGCAGATCATCGTGAGGGCGGTGAGTATCTCGGTGAAGGCGAAGTGCTCGCCGACGCACCGGTGCGCGCCCGACCCGAAGGGAAGATAGGCGCCTTTGAGGACGGCCGGGGTGCCGGGCTTCCAGCGGTCGGGGTCGAAGGTGTCGGGGTCGGTGTACCAGCGGGGGTCGTGGTGCAGGGCGTGCGGGCTCAGGACGACCTCTGCGCCGGCCGCCAGGCGCGCCCCGCCGAGTTCGCAGGGCTCCAGGGTGCGGCGCATGAAGAAGCTGAGGGTGTGCAGGCGCAGCGTCTCCTGCAGAAACCACGTGGTGTAGGAGAGCCGGCGTAACTGCTTGGGATCGGTGATCCCCTGCGCGGCCGCTGTGTCGGCCTCGTCGTGGACCTGCCGCTCTGCGTGCGGATGTCGGGCCAGTTCGTGAAAGGCCCAGGCGAGCGTGGACCCGGTGGTCTCCACGCCCGCGACGAGCAGGGCCAGCGCCTGGTCGATGACCGCCTCGTCGTCCAGCGGCTTACCCAATGTATCCCGTGCGCTCGTCAGGCTCGACAGGAAGTCTCCTCCCCCGGACGGGGCGGTCCGGTGGCGGGTGAGGGCTTCGGCGATGGCCCCCCGCAGGTTCGCAACCGCCCGCCCGGCGCGCCGGTTGCCGGGGACGGGAAGACGCGTCCACCATTCGGGAAGAGCGATCTGCAGGATGAGGGCCCGCATCAGCACCGGCAGGTTCTCCTTCACCGCCTGCGCCACCTGCCCGCCGGTCCCAGTCGGAAGCAGACTGTTGGTGACCGCGAGCAGGGCGATGTCATTGCCGGCGCTCTCGACCGCGACACACTGCCCGGGCCTCCACGAGGAAGTGACCTCCGTGACCGCAGCCCGCATCGCCCCCAGGTGACGGGCGACCTGCTCCCGCTGAAACAAGGGCTGCACGATACGGCGCTGGGCGCGGTGCGGCGGTCCCGAACTGGTCAGCAGACCGTGCCCGACGATCCCCGACAGCTTGTCGAAAAGCCGCCCCCGCTCGTACAGATGCGCCTCGGTGACCAGCACCTGGTGGACGAGGGCCGGGTGGGTGAGGGCATGGACCGGGACCGGCCCCAGACGAACCCGCATGATCTCACCGTGGTCTGCCAAGGACCCGAAGAACCGCAACGGATCTCGCAGCAGAGCCG
This sequence comes from Streptomyces sp. NPDC058335, assembly GCF_042723915.1. NCBI lineage: Bacteria > Bacillati > Actinomycetota > Actinomycetes > Kitasatosporales > Streptomycetaceae > Streptomyces > Streptomyces sp. NPDC058335. The sequence continues at coordinate 14,957 of NZ_JBHXHX010000027.1, forward strand.
GGGCGTGCCCCAGGACGGGCCACGCTCCCGGCACACAGGGGGCGCTCACCTCCGGCAGATCGGTCCCCATGGACAGTCCTCCAAGTCAGTGACGACGAAGGCGGCCGGTCCGTCGTACAGCCGGACTGGCGATCAGCAGTGAGGGAGGCTGGGAACTGCGCGCCTTTCAGGCCTGCCGCCCAAAACTGCCCTAGCCGCGTCGGACAGAAACTGTCAGTCCTCACCGGCCGGAAGCACGGCACCGGGCGTGTCCGCCCGCGCACAACCGCAGTTCCACTGCGCTACCACGTCGCCCTTGACGAATTCATAGCCGGGCCCATGGTCGCCCTGACCGTGACGCGGGCGCGGATCTAACGTTTCGTGGGCGGTGCCGTCCTGGACGACAGGCACGCGGTCCGGATGCGAGCGGTCTTTCGGTCAGGGGCCCGGCTATCGGGGCGAGCCACTGCCAATGTGCGGCTCGGCGGTCGGTGGCGTGCGGAGCTGCCGCGTCGATCCTTCGGGTGAAGGAGTCCGGCAGGCCCGGCCAGTTCCCGGCGATGGCCGTGGGGCCGCGCAGGAGCTTGTTCTCGACGACGTCAGGTCAAGGGGCGTCCGCCCTCCCACCCCCTGATCGTCCACATCGGCGGCGCGGAGCACCTGGGCGACTGGGTCGAGGACGTGCCCACGAAAGCGCGCCTGTTGGCCGAACACTTCTGGCCGGGACCCCTGACGCTGGTCCTGCGGCGCGGTCGCCGGGTGCCCCTCGAAGCCACTGGTGGGCTTCAGACAGTGGCCGTGCGTATGCCCGACCACCCCGTGGCACTCGCACTGCTGTCGGCCTTCGGCGGCGGGGTCGCGGCCCCGTCCGCCAACCGCTTCGGCTCAGTCAGCCCCACAACGGCCAACCACGTCCGCGCGGAGCTCGGTGATGCCGTCGACTTCGTGCTGGACGGCGGCCCCTGCGAGGTCGGCGTCGAGTCCACCATCGTCGACGTCACAGGCGATGCTCCGAGCGTCCTTCGGCCCGGCGGGGTGACGCGCGAGGACCTCGAAGCAGTGCTGGGCCGCCCGCTCGTGGTCCCTTCGACGAGCCGCGTGCGGGTGCCGGGCCAGCATCCGTCCCACTACGCACCGCGGGCGCGGGTTGTCCTTGTCGAGCCCGAGAAGGTCGTCGCCGAAGCCGAGCTCGCGCAGGAGCTGGGGCACCAGGTGGGCGTCTTTCTTCCCCCCTCCCTCGCCGATGCCCCGGTGAAGGCGCGCGCCGTGGTGGCGGTCCCTGCTTCGATGGCCGCCTGTGCGACCTCATCGTCGCTTCGTTGCCGGTGGAGGCGGGGCTGGGCCTGGCGATCGCCAACCGGCTCCGCCGCGCCGCAGGGCCCCGGCCCTCTTAGGTGACCGGCGCCGACGCCGTTCGATGATCCCTGCCACAGCGCCCATCGGATGCGCGCCGACCCCGAATTGCGCAAGGTCGTGCCGGGCCTTCAGGAATGCTGAACACCCCGCGTCACGACACCGCGTGTGCGGCGGGTACCTCAAGGCCGCGGGCGGTGACCAGGCTGGTCGTTCCGTCTGCCAGCCAGTACGACAGTCCCACCACGGCGGCCTGTCCGGCTTCGACCGCCTGCGCCAGGACGCGGGAGCGGTCCAGCAGCAGTTGAACGGTGTGCCGGATGTGCTCGGCGATGAAATCGGCGTCCTCGGTGCGCCCGGCGGCGCGGGCGGCCAGCACGCTGGGGGTCACCCGCTCGATCACGTCCCGCACGTAACCGCCCGCCGGCGTGCCGTCCTCGACGGCGGAGCGGGTCGCTGCGACCGCGCCGCACGCGTCGTGGCCGAGCACCACGACCAGCGGGGCGCCGAGCACGCTCACCCCGTACTCGATGCTGCCCAGCACCTCCGGTCCCGCGACGTGGCCGGCGGTGCGGACCACGAACAGGTCGCCCAGCCCGCGGTCGAAGATGATCTCGGCGGCCAGGCGGGAGTCGGAGCAGCCGAAGAGCACGGCGAAGGGATTCTGGGCCGGGACAACCTCGGTACGGCGCGCGGCGTCCTGGTTCGGGTGCTCGGGCGCACCGGCGACGAACCGCTGGTTGCCGTCCAGCAGCATCTCGAAGGCTTCACGGGGCGTAAGTGTCTGGGTATCGGCCATGGGAAGCAGACTACGACCAGTCCCCGGGCACGGCCCTGCCAGGTCTGGCCGCAACTGAGGCGTCACACGGGGCCGGGAACAGGGGCGGCCATACCAACAACGACCTCAACCCCGCAACCGCGACAACGCTGTTCGACGTCGACACCGTCAACGACCGAGTCTCGCTGCAGTCCCCGGCCAACGCCGGCACCCTCGCCCCCACCGGCAGCCTCGGCGTCAACGCAGGACCCAACGCAGGCTTCGACATCTACTACGCTCCCAAGGCCGGGACGAACCAGGGCTTCGCCGCCCTGAAGGTGAGCGGCGCCTACCGCTTCTACCGCGTCAACATCCTCAACGGCAGGGCCGAGCGCGTCGGCACCTTCCCCACCGGCCGGCAGGTCTTCGACATCGCCCTCCCCCTGAACCAGGACTACACCGGCCCCCGCGGCGGCATGAACACCGGCGGCGGAGGCACGGCCACCGTAGCCAAGTAGCCCCCTGGCGACGTGGCGCTCTACCGCGGTCTGGGTATCGGCTCTCGGACGTGGAGGTCGCGCTGCTGGCGAGAGACTGCTGGGCGCCCTTGTCGGCCGCCGCTCGAAAGTCGCGGCGCTTGAGAGGGCCCCGGTGTTGACGACCTCTACCAGGGGACGGTGGCCATAGGTGTGTGGGTTCGCGGCAAGCACCCGCCGGAACACCCTCCGAATCATTCACCCATCGGTAGCACTGCTCTTGAGACGGGCGAAGACCACGGTGTTTTCCATATATCGCTGCCTGCTCCGGTCGTAGCTACCGCCGCAGGTGATCAGGCGTAGCTGGGCGTCGGGTGTGTCGGCATAGACCAGGTCATCCGGGAAGTCGTCCTGCGGGAAGTTTTCAGCGGCATAGACGACGAAAGTCACGGTCCTGCCGTCTGCACGGTCGATGCGGATCTCCTGGCCCGGGGTCAGGGTGCTGAGGCCCGCGAAGACAGCGGGCGCAGTCTTGGTATCGAGGTGGCCGGCGACGATCGCTGTGCCACGCTCCCCCGGCGAGGGACCGTCAGCGAACCAGCCAACAAGATTCGTGTCGTCAGCCGGTGGCGCGTTCAGCCGGCCGGAGGAACCGATGGCCAGATCGGTGAAGGGCGCGTCCACCCCGATACTCGGAATGAACAGACGCGTGGGAGCCGAACGGGGCAGTACCGGGCTGTGTGGCGCAGCCGTGGCCCCGGGCTCCGGCACGGACGGCGCGTGCAGTCCCACCGCGGGCGCTGGAGCAGGCAGTGAGGACTCGCCGGCCGGGCCCGCCCAGCCGACCACAACCGCGATCAGGACAAGCGGCGTGAGGACCGCCAGCAGAAGGCGCCGCGGCATACCGGCCCGCCAGGATCTCCCCGAATGAACCAATGAACGGATCGTCATGCCGCAGCGCACCTCAGTCAGCGAAACGCGGATACACGTAGCTCAGGCGCGGTCCAGCGTGCGACCGTGACTGCGGAGCAGAACGCTTCCTGCCGCACGCTGAACCCGCGTCAGCCCTCAAAGTCAGGCAGCGCCACCGGCGATGCGCCGACGCAGCAGGTACGCGCCTGCCCCCAGTCCGGCCAGGAGCGCGAGTCCGCCGGCGGCCGCCGGGCTGCCGGAGGGGGCAAGGCCGCCGCCACCGGTGTGCACGCCGCCCTTCGGCTTGTCGTGCTCACCACCGGCGTCCTTGTACTCGTCCTTCTTGTCCTCGTCCTTGTACTCGTCGTCCTTCGTAC
>NZ_JBHXHX010000027.1:18905-109624 GCF_042723915.1 Streptomyces sp. NPDC058335
CTCGTCCCAGTCGTCACCGCCGACCGTGGCGAACAGACCTCCACCGGTGTGCACGCCGCCCTTCGGCTTGTCGTGCTCACCACCGGCGTCCTTGTACTCGTCCTTCTTGTACTCGTCCTTGTACTCGTCGTCCTTCTTGTACTCGTCACTCTCGTCCCAGTCGTCACCGCCGACCGTGGCGAACAGACCTCCACCGGTGTGCACGCCGCCCTTCGGCTTGTCGTGCTCACCACCGGCGTCCTTGTCCTCGTCCTTCTTATACTCGTGGTCGCTGCTGTAGGAGTGGTCGTCCTTGCCCGAGTCGCCGGCACTGGAGGCGTAGGCGACCGGGGCTGCGATGGCGAGGGCCGCCGTGACCGTGGCCGCGGCGAAGAGAGTGCGGGCAGAGCGCATGGGTGATTCCTTCCGTCGCAGCCTGCGTCAGCTGACGTCCTGCCAGCTGGTGAGAACCACAGCGGCGACATGGCCAACGACAGCCCAGATGTGCGCGCGCCACCACCCGGGCGGGTATCCGGGTGATGACATGTCAGGTGAATGGATGAGGCCCTCGGCTGTCCGTGTCACGCGAGCAGCCAACGGCACTCATCCGGACTCTTTTATCATTCGGCCGTGTCTCGCTGGCGCATGCCTGCACTGCGGATCAGGCTGGGTGGCGGGCTCACCGACCCGTCTGTCGCCTTCGGGAGTAAGTCCTGGTGCCGCCGCTGTTAACAGCGCGGCGGCGGCACCGATAGTTACGCCGGCCGCACCGGCACTCTCGCCCAGACAGCGAGCAGCACGGTCGCCGGGCTACTCGCCCGGCGCGGCGCGGTCATCCATGGACGGGTCACGGGCCCATGCACCGGCGACCGTTACGGATTCAGAGCGTTGTAGACCTCGACCACCTTCGACTCGAACGGTGGTGCCTCGAGTTCCTGCGCGGCCGGCTTGACCTGCTCTTCATGAAACGCCGGAACGCGTCCTCCGACTCCCATACGTCAATGACCTGCCGGCCGCCCGTCTCGCCGGGCGCCCCGAAGTGGGCGATGAGCCCGGGGAGCGGATTCGTAGGGTCCGGCCGGTCGAAGCTCGTCTGGTAGAGCGCCTGGTTCCAGCCCGCGGCCGTCGGCGGCCTGGCACGGCGGCGGCGCCGACGCGCGACACCGATGAGCGGGCCCTGATCCCCGGCCGCGTCCACGCCGCCCATCCCGCCTCTCCCTCATCCTCAACTCCAGCCAGGCATGGGCGAGGGGGGCGCAACGGGGATGTCAGCGGCCCGACCACGCCGTACGTCTATGGTGACCTGGGCGAACTCCAGGACGCTGTGAGGGTGGGCGCAACACCCGGCGCAACATCTATCGCAACGCCTAGCGGCAACACCCGGCGCAACAGGGGTGGGGCAGAGACTGCTGGAGGACGCAGACGCCGGCGGCCGCCCGCGCCAGGGCCCGAGTGAGGTCGCCGGTGACGCGCTGAAGGCCGTGAGTGCCGCCTTCGGCGTCGGTGAAGTCGCCCTCTTCGGGCAGTGGATCACCTCCCCTGCACCGTCGGACGGCACGGTGACAGACCGTCCGAAACGTGCCCGGTTCCAGGGCGCCCCCGTGCTCGTCACGACGAGCGGCACACCGTCCGCGCGAGGGCGTGACCGCACATCAGCAAACATTCTCGCCGCACGGCTGACCACGGTGGCGCACCCGCTGCACGCGACAGCGCTGACCATCCACGCGGTCACCGGGGCAGACATCAGCCGGCTCGCGCTTATCCGCGGCATCGACATCGACGAAACGGCGACCACCGTCAAAGTCCACGACAGCACAGCCCACCGCCGATGCCGGCTCTACCCTCTACCCTCCTGGGCGCGCCGCCTCATACACGCAGCCAACATCCACGGACAGCTCGAGGACCGTGCCCCGGACAGCCCACTCTTCCCGCTCATCACAGTCCAGGACGGCGAACAACTCCGCCTCACCGCAACAGGAATCCACTACGCGTTCGGCCCCATACGGCAAGAAGATGCTGTCCCCCGTTATGTTTCCGCGGTCCTGCAAGAGGGCCGCTGGCCTCCGGTCCCGGCATGACTGTGTCCCCCTGTCGAAGGCATGACCTGGGGGTGGTGTCACCGGGCCCGGCAGGTGCCGTCGGAGACGCTGACGAGAGGTCCGGCCACCACCCGGATCCGGCGCAACGCCGGACAGCTCGCGGGCGGCAGGTCTGCATAACGTGGATGCGCGCGTACGACACCACTGCCGAGGCCGGCACGTGCAACTCTCCTGGACGGGCGCGATGTTCGACACCGAAGACGTGGGCGTATTTCTCGGCCTGGACGTCGGCAAGAGCTCTCATCACGGGCACGGGCTGACTCCGGCCGGCAAGAAGGTCTTCGGCAAGCAGCTGCCCAACAGCGAGCCGAAACTTCGGGCCGTGTTCGACAAACTGGCCGCGAAGTTCGGCAACGTTCTGGTGATCGTGGACCAGCCCGCCTCGATCGGAGCCCTCCCGCTCACGGTCGCCCGGGACGCGGGCTGCAAGGTCGCCTACCTGCCTGGACTCGCGATGCGCCGGATCGCCGACCTGTATCCGGGCGAGGCCAAGACCGATGCGAAGGACGCTGCGGTCATCGCCGATGCGGCCCGCACCATGGCCACACACCCTGCGCTCGCTGGAACTCACCGACGAGATCACCGCCGAATTCACGGTCCTCGTCGGCTTCGACCAGGACCTCGCGGCCGAGGCCTGCTCGGCGCCGTGCACGCTGGGGACGCTGTCGCACTGCAGGCAAAGTCCGACCTGGTCACGGCTTACAACAACGCGGCCGGCCAGGCCACGGACTTCGCCCTCCCGGCGGCCATCGGCAACGGCCAGACGCTGCTTCCCGGCGTCCACACCGCCGTCTCCGGAGTCGGGCTCACCGGCGACCTGATTCTGAACGCCGGGGGAAACCCGAACGCCGTCTGGGTGTTCCAAATTCCCGAAGCTCTGACGACAGCGTCCTCCAGCCGAGTGCTCCTCACGAACGGCACCTCGGCGTGCAACGTGTACTGGCAGGTCGGCAGCTCGGCCACCCTCGGCACCGACTCCACCTTCGTGGGCACGATCACGGCTCTGACCTCGATCAGCGCCAACACCGGGGCGAACATCGAGGGGCGGGCGCTGGCCCGTAACGGCTCCGTGACGCTCGACAACAACCGGATCTTCCTCGGCGGGTGCGCGACCTTTACCACTGGTGGAACGACGACGGGAACCACCACCGGTACGACGACCGGTACGACGACCGGCACCACCGCCGGCATGACGACGAGCGGCGGCACGTCGGGCAACGTTGCCGGCAACACCGCGGGCAACACCGCTGGCAACACCGCCGGGAACACCACGGGCGGTAACACCGCGGGGAACAACGCCGGGAACACCACCGGCGGTCACGGCGACAAGCACGGAAAGCCGGGCCACGGCGGCAAGCTCGACCACGGCGAGCAGCACGACGAGAACTTCGGCTACGACGACGTGCCCCAGGGCCACGAGGGCGACGACCACTCCAAGGGCTACGAGGGCTAGGTGTTCTGTCCCGGGAGGTTGTGGACGGGTGATGCAGGTCTCGGCTGAGGGATCTTGAACGGGTGAGGGCCTTCCGGGTTCGGTGTGGATTGCGACGTCTACCCCGAGCGAAAGGCCCTCGTGTCCCACCGTAATGCACCCCTGACCGAGACCGGCCGTCTGCGTCTGGCCCGCTGCGTGGTCGAAGACGGCTGGCCCCTGCGCCGGGCCGCCGAACGCTTCCAGGTCTCGCCGACCACTGCTCAGGAGCGATGGGCGGCGCGTTACCGGCTGTCCGGCGAGGCAGGCATGGCGGACCGCACCAGCCGACCGCACTCCAGCCCGCGCCGGACACCGACCCGCACCGAACGCCGGATCATCAAGGTCCGCGTCCTGCGCCGCTGGGGACCGGCCCGCATCGCACACCTGCTGGGCCTGGTGCCCTCGACCGTGCACCGTGTGCTGACCCGCTACCGCCTCGCCCGCCTCACGCATCTGGACCGGGCCACCGGCCGCGTCATCCGCCGCTACGAACGAGACCGCCCCGGCGAGCTGGTTCACGTAGACATCAAGAGTGGCAGGTCTGCGGTGGCCGTGTGGCCTTCCAGCACAGCCGCGGACCGAGCTCACGGAAACGTTCGTATGACGCGGCGCTGAGCCGCAGGTCGCAAGGGGTTGGTGTCTGTGTGCAGGGCGGCCGAGTTGTCTCCCCAATCCGCGGTGAGCTGCTTGACCGTGGCAGCGGGTCGTGAGCGTGCGTCCTACCCGGGAACAGGGTGGGACGCACGCTTCAGACGGGTTCTGCGGTGGCCCGGGCGAGTTCTCCGGGCGGGCCGAGGCGCGCCGGTGGGGGTGCGCTGACGGCGGAGACGGTCTTGCTCCATCGCGGGCGGTACTGGTCCTTGTAGGCGTGTTGTCCCGCAACGGTGCGGCCCAGGTCGAGGTACTCGTATCCGTCCGCGGCCAGGTCCTGTGCGAGGCGCCGCAAAAGGGCGTGGCCGGGAGCGAGGTCTTTGTAGTGGGGGTCCATGGCGGGCACGACGGAGTAGGCCCGGCGGTGTCGTGTCAGGCAGAGCTGAGCGGCGACGGTCTGGGCGTCCACGGAAAGGGTGGCGATGAATGCCGTGTCCGTGCCGCAGCGCTCCAGTACGGCCGGCCAGTAGGATGCGCCGGGGGTATGGGGTGATCCGGCAGGCGTAGTGTGGCCGGCCCAGCGGCGCGCGTGCAGGTCGGCCAGAACCTCATAGGCGGTGAGCAGTTCGTCGCTGTCGCGGGTGCGACGGTAGGTCACCGTGCGGGTTCGGGCCAGTTCGTCCCAGGCGCGCTGGCGTCGTTTGTGATCACGTCGGGTCGAGCGGGACATCGCCTCATAGGCGAGGGGTAACCGGATCTCGGCGCAGTCGGTGACGCTGGTGTGCCAGCGTCCGGCTGGAGCAGCCTCGGTGGGTGTGAGGTGTCGGGCGAGCGCGCCGCCTGCGGGCAGGCCCGCGATGTCGACGTGATGGCCGTCAAAGCCCAGCTCCTCAAGGTATCGGGCCAGGGACGCCGACACTCGCAAGTCCTCAGCTGCCGGGCCTACGGCGCGGACGTACTCCCCCATCGGCGCCGACAGGGCATAGGTCCGCACTCGGTCGCTCTCCTGGTCGCAGGCCAGCGGCAGAGCGGCGAGGACCTGCCGGGCAGGGTCCTCGCATAAGGCGATGACCGGGCGGGCGGTGGGCGGCAGTTGGTGCGCCCACCCGATGAGCCACTCCGGCGACTGGTAGGGCGTCGCTTCGGGGTCCTGCCGGTACAGCTCCGCCCACGATGACGCCAGGAAAGCGCCGGCTGCGGCCCCCTCCAGTACACGCACCATGAAATTCAAGATCACCTTCTTTCTCCCCGGGCGACCACATGCCGCCCCTGACCACGTGATCACGTCACCAGAGCGGCGAATCGTTGCATCAGATCTCAATTCACACGAACGGGACCAACCAGCACGGCGATCACCGATCAATCCAGGCTGCGATGGCCCGAAGGTGATCGACGCCCTCGAAGTTCCGGAGCCGTCCATGACGTGACGCCGGGGCCCGTTGGCGTGTCTGCCTCCGGATCAGTCTTCGTGATTGGTGAGGGCTTCAAGGACATCTCCGTCCAGCGTCAACGCCACCCTTCAACGCTGGCTGACCCACACCCCACGAACCCACCACTTCACGAGCCCGGCATGCCGCAGCGCAGAGCGGACCATGCCAGGCACTTCCACACACCGGGCACGCCGCCCATGTCAAGGTCACACCGCCGCCTGCGGCAGTGCACTGGCGGCAGCGCACTGGCGCGCTGTCGGCGCACCAGTGCGCTGCACGTCGTCGGCCGCAAAAGCGCCACCGTGCGCCACCCTTCCCCCCAGCTTCGAACATCACCCAACATGATCAGGCAGCTGACCTGCACGTATTCACACAACGTCCAGCCGTAGGGGTGGCGTATGCTCCCCTGCCCAGACGACGAGACCTTCAGGAGGGGACATGTGGAACACGGCGTGGATGCGCAGCGTCGAGTGGCTCGCAGCGGCCGCAACGAACCCCCGGGACTGCAAACGGCAGTGGGACCACGGAACGGGCACCGCCCTGCTGGAAGCCGGACGCTACTGGAACGTCCTCAGCGTCCCCGAGGAACTCGGCCTGCTCGCCCTGAACGTCCTCTGGCACGATCCGCTGCGCACCCCCGGCCCCGTCCTGCGGCACAGCAAAGCCCGCCGAGTCGGCTTCTTCCTGCCCCCCGGACCCGACCAGCAATGGATCGGCGCCGGAATCCGTCACGTCGGCAAAGGCTGCTGGATCCCTGTCCCCCCGCCCTACCGCGACACCGGACACCTCGAATGGATCATCCCACCCGACGGCAACGGCACCCTGCACTCCCCCGACCGCCTGGAAGCCGCCCTCCACACAGCCACCAGCACACTCACCCACCTGCAAACCGACCCCCACGAAGCAACCACACGATCGACCACCCCCTGCAGCACGATCACCTGAGCATCCACAGAGCAGACGGACGGCACGCTCACGCGAACGCCGACACACGTCATCCCCACCCCAGGGCAGGACCTGCCCGTCCCAGCCCGCAGCCCTTCGCCGCTGTCTTCTTCTGCGCGGTCTTCGATGCCGTCTTGCCGGCCGGGGTCTTCGCCGGCTTCCTGGCTGTTGTCTTCTTCTTCGGCGTCTCGTGGACGTCGGCGTCGCCCGTCTCGCCGCGAGCGGCCTTTGCCTTGCTCACCGACTCCGTCAACGCCGCCATCAGATCCAGGACCTTGCCCGGCTCCTCCGCCTGCGGGGCCTCCGGGAGCGGCTTGTCGCCCTGCTTGGCCTCGATCACCTGCGCCAGGGCATCGGTGTAGGTGTCGCGGAACTCCTCGCCCTCCAGGTCCTCCAGGGCCCCGGGGAGAGTCGCGTTCGCCCGGTTTGATCATGGAATCCCGTGGGGGGTGAGGGTGGCTGCGGGGAGGGTGTGGGCTCGCCGGCCGCTGGCGATGTTGGCATCCGGAGCGGTGGAGGGTGGCGCGGGCGAGGTCGCGCAGGGCGCTCATGACGGCGGGGGCGCGGTGTCGGCGGATCTGGCTGGCGTCTTCGGCGAAGGTCACGTCTTTGGTCCAGTGGACGGTGTTCTCGATGATCCAGTGCCCACGTGCCCAGGCAGCGATCTCATCGGGAGACGCCTGGTGGGCCGCGAGATCGGTGACGGCGTAGACAGTCTCGGTCTGCCACTTCGTTGTGCCGATTCGGCGGCGTTTGCGGTGGATGCGAACAACCTGGCGGGCATGGGGGAACAGCAGACCGTCCACGCTCACCACCTTCACCTCGCGGACTTCCTCACGGCCAAGTCCGCGGTCGCAGGATTGGTTGAGGATCGGTACCTGCTTCCAGGGCAGTTTGGTTAACTGACGGGCCAGGGTGGGCTGGTTGTTCTTGACCGACAGCAGGTAGTGGGCCTGGCGGTAATCGGGCGTGACGCCCCGACCGTCGTATGCCGACCTGCGGAAACGACCCCAGGGGCCCGGGGATCCCCGGGCCGTGAGGGGTTGCACGAGGCACGGCGCGGAGCGTTGTTCCTCGAGCAGACCCGCCAGGCGGCCACGAGAATGTCGACGGCGCCGCCGGCCACCGCACGCATCTCGTTCGGGTGACGGCGGGCTGGTCCCGGCCCGCGGTCCGGTGGAAGACCGCGGGCCGTGTCTGGGTTCGTGAGAGATCCGAAATACTACGGCGACCGGCTGGTGTACGAGCCGCTGGAGTGAAAGTGGGCCGGGTACCACGCCCAGCACTGCGGGTGCGGCCGGGACTGGCTCGAAGCCCACGCGATCCCGGCCGGGTTCACGGTGATCCCCCCGTTATCTTCTTCCGGTCCTGCAAGAGGGCCGCTGGCCTCCGGGCCCGGCATGACTGGTCCCCCCTGTCGAACGGATGACCTGGGGGGTGGTGTCACCGGGCCCGAGGGGTGCCGTTGGAGGCGCTGATGAGAGGTCCGACTACCGCCCGGCCTGGCGCAATGCCCGGCCGCTTGCGGGCGGCAGGTCTGCATAACGTGGATGCGTGCGTACGGCCCCGAAGACCTGGCCGTCATACAAGGGCTTCCGCTACCCGGCGGAGGTAATCTCGCACTGCGTATGGCTGTACCACCGCTTTCCGCTCTCGTTCCGGGAGGTCGAGGAACTCATGCTCGAGCGGGGTGTCACGGTCTCGTACGAGACGGTCCGGCAGTAGTGCGCCAAGTTCGGCCAGGCCTACGCCAACCAGCTGCGGCGCCGGCGTCCGCGGCCGGGTGACAAGTGGTACATGGACGAGGTGTTCATCAAGGTCAACGGGAAGCTCCAGTACCTGTGGCGCGCTGTGGACCAGGACGGCAACGTCCTGGACATTCTTGTGCAGTCCAAGCGGAACACGCAGGCAGCCAAGCGGTTCTTCCGCCGTCGGCTCAAGGAGTACGAGTACGTGCCCCGGGTGATCGTGACCGACAAGCTGCGCTCCTACGGAGCCGCCCACCGTCAGGTGATCCCGTCGGTGGAGCACCGCAGTTCGAAGTATCTGAACAACCGGGCCGAGAACAGCCACCAGCCAACGAGACAGCGCGAACGCGCCATGAAGCACTTCACCTCGGCCGGTCACGCCCAGAGATTCCTGTCCGCCTTCAGCGGCATCGCACCCCACTTCAGACCCCGCCGCCACCGCCTCACCGCCCACGACTACCGCACCGAAATGCACCACCGCTTCACCACCTGGCGCACCGTCACCGGCTGCGCCCCCGAGGTTGCCTGACGGGTGGAGCACCGGCCACACGATTACACCAGTCTGCCCCAACTGCCCCATTAACTTCATAAGTTGACAGTGCCACCGTTTGTCATCAGGTCTGTCCTCACTGCACGCTGCTGACGCACAACCACGGCCGTGCGCTCAGATCACCAGCGGTGCCTCCGACCAGCGGCGGACCCGGTACGGTGCCCACCACAGATGGTCGCCGAAGCGCAGGACGAGGTGCTCGGAGACGAGGTCGTCCAGGACGGGCCCCGGGATCGCGTCGGCGGGCGCGCCGTCGGCGAGGGCCGCCACGGCCTCGTGGTACTCCGGTTCGTCGATGGTGAAGCGGCGCAGCTCGCCGTAGCGCCGGTCGCGGACCTGCATGAAGCCGGGGCCGTACCGGAAGATGCATTTGCAGATGTAGTACGTGGTGCGCCAGGCGAGCGCCGTCGCGACCGGGTCCGCGGTGCCGAGGACGGCGGTCGGCGGGTGGAGGTGGCAGAAGTGGCGCCAGGCGTCGGGGTCCGGGCCGGTGCGGAGCTGCCAGTCGACCGAGACGGCCAGGCTGGTCAGGTCGCCCACGAAGCTCAGCGCTCTGACCGTCCAGGCCGCGTCGGCGGCATCCGTCAGGTCCACGGGGCGGGGCAGGGTGACGTGCCGGGCCCCGGCGGCGAACAGCCGCCGGGCGGCCTCGCCGCCGGACATGTCGATCTCGTAGCGGCCCAGGGACATGGCGGGCAGGGGGCCCACCTCGGGGTCGTAGTCCCGTGAGGCGGTCACGGTGAAGGGGGCGGTGGCGGTGAGAGCAGGAGTCATCGTCGTCCCTCGGTCGGGCGGTGGCGCGGTCGTCAGGCGGTCGTCGGGGCGAGTTCGGCCTCGCGGGCGGCGGTGTGCCGCATGTGGTCGATCCGCAGAAACTCCTCGTTCAGGGCGGGCGGCGCGATCTGCACGAACTGCCCGCTGTCCTCGAACACGACGCCCAGCTCCCGCCACCGCTTCAGGACCCGGAGCAGGTCGGCCTCGCCGACGGGGTGGTCCGCGTCCAGCTTGCGCGCGGCCGCTTTCACCGTGTGCGGCTGGTCGAGCAGCCGGAACAAGGCCAGTTCGCGCGGGTCGGTCAGTTCCAGGCGGGTCCAGTCGAAGGCCCGGCGCCTGCTGACCAGGACGATCCGGTCCTCCAGGTCGCAGTGGGTGAGGCGGCTGCCGGCGTAGTTCCGCTTCCAGCGCGCGATGCCCGCGTCGAGCCGTTCGACGACGTCCTCGCCGATCCCCCGGGGCGGTACGTCGAAGACGTACGCCAGGTCGAACATCTCCTCGTCGGGGAGGTCGTAGGTGAGCCGGTACGGTTCGGCGGGGCGCAGCTCGGAGAAGCCGAGCCCGGGGTTGTCGAAGTACGGGCTGAACCGCTCGATCGCGATCCGGGAGGACGGGCCGACGGGCGGGTTCAGGTGTTCCAGCGCGGCCAGTTGGTCCACCACGTCGTCGTAGTCCTCGGCGTCCTCGCCCGGGAAGCCGTGCAGGTAGTTCCAGGCGACCGAGAGGCCCACGGTGGCGGCGTCACGGAGCATCCGCACGTTCTGGCCGCCGGTCACGCCCTTGTCCATCAGGGTCAGCACCCGGCTGTTGAGACTCTCGATGCCGGGCTGGACGAAGATCAGGCCCGCGTCCGCCAGGGTCTGGAGCTGTCCGCGCCGCATGTTGGACTTGATCTCGATATGCATGCGCAGGTCGTAGCCGCTGTCGATGATGCGGGGCAGCACCGACTTCACGTACCCCATGTCCAGGATGTTGTCCACGACGTACATGTCCAGGACCCGGTGCCTGCGCGCCAGGTCCATGATCTCGTCGTAGAACACGTCGGGGCTCTTGCTGCGGAACTCCATGAACGAGCCGTTCAGCCCGCAGAAGGTGCAGTGGTGCTTCTCGCCCCACCAGCAGCCGCGCGCCCCCTCGACGACCAGCTTGGGCTCGACCCAGTTCCGGGCGTGGGACGAGGCGAGCCGCTCGAAGTACCCCGAGTAGTCCGGCGGCAGGATCGCGGCGGGCGGCAGCGGCTTGGTGCTCATGGCGTTCACCACGGAGGTGCCGTCCGTGTCGCGCCAGCACAGCCCGGGGACCTCGGACAGGGGCTCGCCCGCGTCCAGGGCCCTGATCAGCGCGGGGAACGACACCTCGCCCTCGCCGCGCAGCACGTGGTCCACGAAGGGGAAGTTGCGGTGGACGGCCTCGCCCTGCTTGCCGTCGCAGTTGGCGCCGCCCATGGCCGTCACGATGTGCGGGGCGAGCCGCTTGACGTATTTGGCGGCGGCCAGGGCGGCGGTGTTCTGCTGGAACGTCGAGGTGAACCCGACCACGTCCGGGGCGAGTTCCACGATGCGTTCCGCTATGTGCCGGACGAAGTCGGGTGCGGTGACGTGCAGGGCCTGTGTCATCTCCATCCGGGCCCCGGGCACCCGGTTGGCCATTGCCGCGGTGAACTCGGCGACGCGCCATTCGGGATCGTCGTAGAGAGCGGAAGAGAAGACCCAGTCGCCGCAGCCCAGGAAATAGGATCCGAGTGCGTAGTAGGAGTAGTCCTCCAAAGTGAATTCCGTGTTCCTGGTGATCCAGTCCACGTATTCGATGTTCGCGTGCAGAACGTCCGCTGTGCTGTTCGGTACGCGCTCGTCGACGCTGCGCTTGAGAATTCCGAGAGCCAGCGACGGGAGATCGATCGGGGCCCAGGGCATGTTCACCAGGAGTACGCGCACGGCTCGCCTCTTCTCATGTGATCAGTGCACGGCATGACGGGTCGGCCGGGCGTCGGCCGGGAAGTCGTCAGGCGCCGGGCGGGGCGCCTGACGACCTCCGTGACGGGGCACCGGCCGGGGAGTCCGGCCGGTGCCCTCCGGACGGGGTCGGCCACGCACGGTGGCGGGACCGGCCCCTCGGCGCTACTGGTCCTCGTCCTCCATCTCCTCCGCGGAGCGGAAGTAGACGACGACGCCGACGCCCGGCTTGCGGCTCTCCTCGTCGCCGTCGAGCGGGTCGCCGTGGATGATGTCCTTCTGCATGGTGTTCACCTCCTCTCCGGGGGTGGTGGCGGCTCGGCCTGATCGGGCCCGGAAGGCAGCCCGCCGCCGAGAAACGCGAGGGACCGTCGTATGACGGCCAGGTGGTCGGCTCCGTCGTAGCCGTCGTGGCCCGAGTCCAGCCACATCACCTCGTGCGGGACACCGCCCGCACGCAGCACGGCCAGGTACGCCTCGATCTGCTCCGGCGGGCACTTGGCGTCCCGGCGCGCGGCGACGACCAGCAGCGGGGAGCGGATGGCGGCGGCGTACGAGGACGGGGAGGCGTGGGCGTAGGCGCCCGGCACCTCGTCGGGAGTGCCGCCGAACAGCGAGGTGTCCAGCGCCTGGAGGGCGGGCGTGGAGTGCCGGAAGGCGGTGGCGCAGTCGGCGAGCGGTTTGACGGCCACCCCGACATCCCACAGGCCGGGGCGGGTCCCCATCGCCAGCAGGGTCAGATAGCCGCCCCACGACGTGCCGCACAGGCCCACGGCGCCCGGGCGGCCGATGCCCCGTTCCAGCAGGTCGGCCCGGACCCGCACCAGGTCGGCGACCTGGGTGTGGCCGACGCCCTCGGAGTACGCGGAGCGCCAGCGCGGCCCGTAGCCGGTCGAGCCCCGGTAGTTGACGCGGGCCACGGCGAGGCCCGAGCCGACCAGGGTCTGCACCATGGGGTCGTAGGCGTCGCGGTCGTGGTCGGCCGGGCCGCCGTGGACGAGGAGGACCAGCGGGTAGGGTCCGGGGCGGTCCGCGGGTGTGGTGACGAAGGTGTGCACGGGGCCGTCGGGTCCCGGCGTCCACAGGTCCCGGCGGTGGCCGAAGCGGGGGACGCGCCACTGGCTCTGCCCGGGCAGCGGCGCACCCGACAGGGACATCGCGCGGGGCACAGTCACCGCGTCGGTCCAGATGTAGTGCACGTCGCCGCCGGCGGTGGGTGACGCGGCCAGGATGCTTCCCTCGGGGGTGGGCACGGGGGTCAGCTCGCCGCGCTCCAGGTCCGCGGTGAACAACCTGCTGCGGCCGTGCCGGTCCTGTCGCAGCAGGACCCGCGCGCTGCCCGGGCCGGGGTACCAGCGGGCGGTCGTCTCGGTGTCGAAAGAGCACCAGGGCAGCAGTTCCAGTCCGGCGCCGGGGCTCCAGACACCGAGGTGGTAGCGGCCGGCCCGCTCGCGCATGACCAGCAGCAGCGTATGGCCGGACGTGCCCCGGGGGCCCGGGGGCGGGGTGGGCGCGGGCGCGAAGCCGAGCGCCCAGGTGCGTTCCCGGGTGCCGGAGAGCACCGCGGCGGTGCTCCCGTCCGGGGTCAGCAGCGTCACGGCGCGGGCCGAGTGGGCGGGGCCGGTCACCGCCAGCAGGCCGCCGTCCGGCGCCAGATCGCACAGGGTAGCGGAGTCCGTCGTGCGCAGGACGGGTGTGCCCCGGCCGCCGCGCCGCCCCAGGTGCACGCTGAATCCCTCGCTCCCGCGGATGCCGACGGCCACCGTGCCCCGTTCCGTCAGCGCCAGCCCGGCGGGCCGCCCGCAGGGCACGTCGAGCAGCGCCGGGCGGTCCGGGCCGCCGTCGAAGTCCTGGGTGCGCCAGCCGCCGCTGCCGCCGCGGTCCTCGTCGAACCACCACACGGCCTCGTCGCCGTCGATGGCGCACAGCAGCGTGCCGTGGGGACGGTCGGTCAACTGCCGTCCGCCGCCGCTGGACCGGTCCCAGGTGAAGATCTCGCACCGGCCGTCGGCGTCCCCCGTGTACACCATCCGGTCTGGGTTGCGGGGACTGGTCACCGGCAGCACCGGGCGGTAGACGCCGTAGCCGCGCGTGACCGTCCGCGGGGAGAACGCCGTCACGGCACCTCCCGGACGACGAGAGCGGACCTGGCCGTCGCGTACAGGGCCAGCGCGGCGAAGGCCCCGGCGCAGCCCCACGCGACCGTGCGGCCGCCGTACGCGGCCACCAGGACCCCGGCCAGCATCGGGGCGAGCGCGGCGACGCCCTGGCCGGCGGTGCCCAGCACCGTGCCCATCCGGGCCAGCAGACCGTCGGGGGTCACCAGCACCGCCCGGGTCTGGAGCACGACCGCCACCGACGGCACGATCAGCGACACCCCGCTCAGCAGCAGCCCGTAGGCCCAGGTCTGGGAGGCGTACGCGAGCCCGGCCGCCGTCGGCACCATGACCCACGAGGCGCCCGTGACGATCCGGGGAGCCGCCACCCGCCGCACCAGCCAGGGCGCGGCGAGCGCGCCCAGCAGCCCGCCGACGCCCGCGAGGGTGAGGATGAGACCGATCGAGGAGGGGCTGGCGCCCTCGGCGTGCGAGGCGAAGACGGCGTGGAAGTACAGCGCTCCCAGCAGGGCGTTGACCCCGGCCGTCCACACAACCACGAAGCGCAGGAAGGGGTGCGCCCACACGAAACGCAGGCCGTCGGCCAGCTCACGGGCGAAGGACGGGGCGGTCGTCTCCCGTACGGGCGTCAGGTCCGCGCGGATCGCCCTGCTCAACACGGCCACCAGCAGGAACGACACGGCGTCCGCGAGCAGCGGCACCCACCGCGCCGCCTGGTAGAGGACCCCGCCCAGCGTCGGGCCGACGATCTGGACCGCCTGGTCCCGTGCCTGGAGGTACCCGATCGCCCGGGGGTACTCCTCGGGGGGCACGAGCCGCCGGATCGTACCGGAGGCGGCCGCCCCGTAGGTGGCGCTGGCCGCCTGCTCGACGACGGCCGCGACGAGTACGTGGAGGAGGACGACATGGCCGAGTGCCACGGTCACGAACACCGAGCCCATGGCGCCCGCGGCGACCAGGGCCGCCGTGTACATCATCGGCTTGCGCGGCAGCCGGTCGGCGAACACGCCCGCGACCGGCGAGACGACGAGCCCGCTGACCAGTGCCACCGAGGCGACGAGGCCGGCGAGCCCGGACGAGTACCCGGCGCCCAGGAGGATCAGCGGAAGGAAGAGGGCGGACGCACAGGTCCCGAGACCGTCGACGGCGCCCGCCATCCAGAAGAGGGAGTAATCCCGTCTTCGGAAAGGAGAAGAAGGCGAGCCTTTTGATAATCGCTCGCCTTCCGCTAATTCAGGGCCGGAAGGCATTGAATTCCGTTCGGCATCGCCCATCAGTCATCCCGCTCGGGGAGTAATTCTGACGCTGACGCACCCACATCGCCCCCTGCAATGAGCGGACTTACGGCCGGTGAGGGTGCGATCGTAGCGAAGGGACTCACGGCGCACAATACCGTCCCTGAAATGGCATTTTCGATCAAGAAATGGCTCGCTCAGGCACGGCGGACGGTCCGCGTTGTGCCACGCCACCTCGCACGGCCGTCGATTCCGGAACGGCGGGAAACGCGCAACGCGCGCCGCGGCCCTCGGTGTCGGGCGGAGGACGCGGCCCGTCGCCGCGTCCGCCGTCCGGAAGGTGATCCTGCCGGGCCGGACGCTCCTCCGCCGCCGCGACACCGGGACCGCCGCCGGGCGCGGGGGCCGCGGCGGACTCGGATCCGCCCGCCCCGTGGAGTACCGCGGTCCCCTTCCGGTTGCCCGCCGGGTCCCGTGCACTGTCGAGCCGTCATCGCCTGCGCCGCGATCGGCGCGGCGCCCGTACGTGAGGAGCCATCATGCCCACCACCAACATGCCGCTCGCCCCGATGAGCCCGGACGCGGCCATCAGCGCGTTCAGCTACCTCCGCGCCGTCCAGGCCGACGACGTCGAAGCCGCCCGCGAGTTCGCCAGCGGCGAGCCGCGGATGCCCGAGCTGCTCGTCGACGTCCTCGAACGGATCGTCGTCCCCGTCACCGCGTTGCCCGGCCCAGAGGCGGGCGAGCCGTGCGCGGACACCTTCGCCCTGGAGGCCCTCGGACGCGTCTTCGTGACCTCGCTGCGGACCTGGGCGCAGGCCGGACCGGACACGGCGGAAGGCATCGCCCGCGCCGTCATCGACTTCGCTGCGCAGTTCCTCACCGAGGACCACGAGGACGTCGCCGACACTCTGCGCCAGCTGGAGGCCGTCGGAGTGGGCCAGGCCCTTGATGCCCACCCCGCACCGGCCGGCTCGCACCCGGTGCGCCTGACCATCGTGTAGGCGCACCCGATGCGCGCCACCGCCGCGCGACGCACCGCATCGCCATCGGGGTGCGTTCCATCGGCATCACCGCACCGCACCGGGCGCGCGCACCGCCGGGCGGGCTCCCCTATCACACACCCCCTTGACCACGACCTGATCGCCAGCCGAAAGGGGATGTGTCAAGGGGAAACGTCCTCGGTGGCGGACCTGGTCAAGGGGTAGCGCACGCCACCGGCCGCACCTGGTCAAGGGGTCGGTCGGCGGTGGGCGCATCGGTGCAGTGCGGGACATCGGACGTGCGGCGCACCGGGCGCGCGCGAGAGTGAGACTCCGTCAACTTGAAGTCGCAGGTCAAAGGGCTGGTGTGATCGGATCGCAGGGTACTCATGCTGGTCGCGGGCGGAAGTCTGCGAAGAAGATCCTCCGTCAGTGGTTGACTTCGAGGTTCATCAGAACGAGCAGGGCGGGCAGAAGGTGGGTGGCGCGGGCGGGGTCGGTGCGGAGTCTCGGAGAAGGCGTCGATGAGGATGAGGAGCCTGGCCTGGGCGTCTGCAGAGGGTGGCAGCTGGTTGGGATGATCGACGGGCGCCGCGGGAGGCGGGGTGACATCAGGCAGGAGACTCATGGGCAGTCCCCCAGTCGAATCGGCACTCGTCGGAGATCGCGCACGCGCGGCCCATGAGCAGAACGCCATCCCGGGCGTACAGGGGCCAGCGGTCGTGGGTAGCGGCGTTGGTTTCGAGGGTGGTCTGGAGGTCGTCGAATACGGCGTTGGCGGGTCGTGGATGGTCGGCGCGGCCGCGGATGGTGCGGCGCGCGACCAGCAGCAGCCGTTCATCCAGGTCCGCTTCGACGGCCGGGGCTGCCGGCCAGGTGCCCAGCGACTGCTGCGTCAGGCGGTGGTGCTCGGCATGAGCCCGGAACATCTGGGCGTCCTCGATCACGTCGTTCGTCGCCGCGCCCCGGCGGAGCTTGCGCACCAGCGCCGTCTCCACTCCGTGGAGCCGCCGCGAGACATCGGTGAGCAGCACGTGGTCGGGGCGCAGGAGCCGCTGTCGAAGGTCCGCGACGGTTCCGGGTCCGATGCGCTTCCTCAGCAGTTTCGCAGGTAGCTCCTGCACCGCGAGCTGCTCCACCCACCGGGGGCCGAGCCGGCCCTGCATCGCCTCCCGGGTACGGCGCACAAGTTCGTCGTAGAGCCCGGTGATCTCCGCGCCGGTCAGGGACGGGCCCAGCTCATGCAGGAAGCGGGTGTTGCGCAGCTCGACGTCCTCGCGTCGCGGCAGTTCCCGGACTCGGACCAAGCCCATGAAGACGGAGACGTCTTTGGGATCGGCTTTCAGGTGGGTCGCTACCCGTTTGAGGCATCGTTCTTGATCAGCACCCATGCCCCGTGCCAGGGCAGTCACGAGAGCGTCGGCCGGATCGAGGTAACCCTCCAGGCCGGCCGTGAGCTGGTACGCGAGCCCCTGGTCCTTCACCGCGCCGTAGGTGCGCCACAAACTTTTCAGCGGGCCTTTGGCGAGAACGTCCGCGAGCGTCCAAGGAACTGGGGTGTCCCGGGTCTTAATCTGCTGGAAGTCCCAGAAGAGACCGCTGGTCGTCGCCTGATCGTCGTTGCGGGCGACGATAATGTCCTCGATGTGTTCGCAGGTCACATGGCGTACCGGCTCGTCAGCCAGCATCTCCAGGACGGCCTGCGCGGCCACATGCACCTGGTATTCATATCGCCGCAGCGTGACCGAACCTGAATCGTCCGGAGCAACGGTCTCAATCGGATCAGCCACACGCCCCCCAGCTACCTGCCGAGCACGCAGCGTAAACGGTAGAACACCGGCCAGTCGATCACTTCAGCACAACCCGCATCGCCAACCTCGGAGCGAGGGACTACGCCCGACATCTGGAATGCCGCCCTGGGCCGGATTCGTCGCCCTATAGAGGCGCTTTCACGCAGTGCGTCGGGGACTGTAAAGGACCTGCGCTCAACCCTCCGCGGACGACACCACAGCGGGTGTTTGCGCTTCGGACTCCTCACTGAAGGGGGGCCCGGGTGGCGGGCGCGGTCTCCAGGCGGTCCAGGCGTTCATAGAGGGCGCGGACAAGGCGGGCGCGGTTCTGGACACAGCGCACGGTGCCCTCCATCGTCGCGGACAGCAGGCCTTCCGCCTCGCGTAGGACGATGTCGGCGAGCGCTGGGCCCGCTGTCCTTCGGCAGCTGGTCGGCGCGGCAACGGAAGCCGCTTTGGAACGGCACCGCTCGGTGGCCCAACGCGCCGTCAGGCCCTCCCGGAGGGGGGCCTGACGCAGGGCCTCTCACCGCACCGAGAGAGGCCCTGCAGCCTTGATGCTGGGAGAGTTCATGGCCTCGATGAGGCCGTCCACGACTGCGTTCAGGCCCGCTCCGGCACTGTTCCAGGAACGCTGGACGTCCGCGCCGGATCCCCGGACCTCCAGTCGCTCCAGGAACGCCTTGACCAGGCCGAGGTCTCCGTACTGCTCGAGAACCGGGCGCAGGTAGGCGACCAGTTGCGCCGCCTGGTCGGCACACGGCAGAACCGTCCCGGTCAGGACATCAATGCCACTTCCGGCCCAGCCGTCACGGGCCGCACGCCAGTACGCGGCGCGCAACAGCTCACTACATAATTCCGGGCCCCGGTCGCCCTCCTCGACCCGATGGGCGGCCATCACCACCATGGCCCTGATCAGTGCGGTGAGTGCGACCGTGTCGTCGACGTCCGCGGGGACGTCCATGGAGCGCACTTCCAGGGTCGGCAGATGTGGGTGGGGGCGGATGTCCCAGTACGGCATGTCGGCAGCCAGCATCGCCTCGGAGGCGGCCATGGCAGCGGCCAGCTGTTCGTGGTGGGCCAGGGATCTGGCGTAGGGCGGGGGGCCCAGGCAGGGGAAGCGTGAGCGGATCACCGACCGCCAGCTGGCGTAGCCGGTGTCGCTGCCGTGGTGGAAGGGCGAGTTGGCGCTCAGTGCCACCAGGAGGGGCAGCCACGGGCGCAGGTGGTTGCCCGTCAGCACGGCCTGCTCCCGGTCGGGAAGGTAGACGTGGGCGTGGAAGGCGCTGATGTCGAAGTCGTCGAGCATCGCACGGTACTGCTTGAGCCCCGCCCGGTAGCGGGGATGATCACCCACATCAGACGCCCGGGCGGCTGCGATGACTGGGGTGCCCGACGCACACAGGCGCAGGCCCTCCTGCCCGGCCGCCGAGATGGCGGCCGCCCGCACACCGACCAGCTCGGCCCGCAGCTCCCTCATCGTCGTGCACGGCCGTGTCTTGACCTCGATCTGGTACCCGGTGAACTCCTCCGAGACCAGATCCCCCACCTCCGCGGCAGCATGTGCCACCACCCGGGGGCCGGCCGACACCACGGACCGCGTCACCGGGTCCACGAGGAAGTACTCCTCCTCCACCCCCACGGTGGGCATCTCCCGCACCTGAACGTCCATCACCTCAGCATCGTGCAGCCACAGCACCCCTGTCCCGCACAACGCGCTCGAGGAAACGGCAAACGCATCCCAGGTATCGCGGGAGACCGCCCGCTTTTTTCAGCTTCTCCGAGAGTGATGATCCGGGGCGGTGGGTGGAGCTGCAGGCGGGCAGCTGGGCGCAGCCGCGTCTGGTCACAGGGCCGGGGCTGTACTCGATGGTCTGCCGGCCGCAGCCCGCGGCCAGCTCCGTCAGGGTGGCTCGTTCGGTGTCGTCGACGGTCAGGTTCCAGCGCAGCTTGGTGGCCACCCAGTGCGCTGCGTAGGTGCAGCGGGCGTCGGCGAGCGGCGGCAGCCACTGAGCAGGATCAGCTGCCCAGCTCACCGCCTGGCCGATCCCCAAGGCCTCATCGTGGTTCCAGCAGCCAGAAAGTGATCCTCGCGGTATAACCATCACCGGGGGCGGTCGTCCAAGGTGGGGCGATGAGCGAGCTTCGACCCGGTGAGATCACTGACGAGATGCGCCAGGCCATGGACACCGCCCTGCGGCACAGATTCTCGAACGAACTGCGCGCCCTCGCGGCCACCATTCGGTCCGACGCCGAAGGTACGCAGGCGCGGAGCCCGGGTGGCAGGCCGGAGTCGAGTGGACGCTGCTGTGGATCGAGAACACCGCCAGCCAGCTGACCGAGGGCCGGCCATAGGCTGCAGCGCCTGCAGGCGACGGGGCGTGTCGCCGGAGTAGTAGAAACGGCAGCTGACGCCGGGGCCGGGTGTGCGGGGCTCGCCGGGACGCGGGTCGACGGGACACGGCCGCCGGGCCACCGCGACAGCTCGGTGGACAGGGCAACACATGCTGGGCCAGCAGGCGGGAGAGCGCAGCCGAGCCGGGGTAGGAGAGTGACGCGGCCCCCGGCAGCCCCAGATGGTCCACGACCACCGCACCGGCCAGCAGAGCCCTCTGAAGTATGTGCGTCACCGGCCTGCCGGGAGGTTCCCGCGGGACGGTTGCGGCTGGAGGGAGGGCAGGGTGAGGTGCCACCAGTCGGTCAGGCGGTCGTCGAGGGCGGTCGTACCCTCGAGGGCCTCGGTGAGGGTGTACATGCCGAAGAACGCGCGCACCAGGGTCCGGGCCGTGCTGGCAGGGCGGACGTGCTCGTTGACATGTCCTGCCAGCCGGGCCTGTGCGAGCAGTCGCGTGGCGGCGGCGGTCCACAGCGCGAAGGGGTCGGGAACGGGAGCCTTGATGACGGTTCGCTCAGCCCACAGACGGGCACCGGCACGCGTCACGGGATCCTGGGTGAGGGCATGGGTGATTTCGTAGCTGAGGGCGACGAGCCGTTCGAGCGGGGGGACCGTCTCGTCTCCGTATCGTGCAGCGAGCTGAGACCAGGTGGCGAACCGGTCCTCGACGACGGCGACGGCGATGCCCTCCTTGCCGGTGTAGTGGAAGTAGACCGCGCCGCTGGTCCGTCCCGACCTTGCGCTTATGTCGTTGACGCTGGTGGCCGCGTATCCCTGTTCAGCGAACAGTTGGGCAGCCGCTTCCAGCAGTGATCTGCGGGTTGCCTTCGCCCGTTCCTGCAACGTTCCGTCCGCCCTCGCTCTGTTCTCATTTCGGCTACGAATTTAGTGCGCCAGCGTACGCCCGGAGCTTGAGGGGCGCTTTCGTGCGGTAATTGCGTAGTTCTTTCGAATGCGAACGCGTGCGAGTGGTAACGGACGCAAAGCGCTCCGGGACCCGCGGGGCCAAGCACGCGTGACAACTGACGTGCAATCACCTGGTGTTGACAGTCTCGACGCTGCGTCACGGCTGTCGCCGCCGCACGGTCATACGCCTGTTTCCGGCGCCCGTCGAGTCACCGAAAAGGGTTATTGCCCGATTTGCCTGGACGGAAATAACGTAGCGGACACTATCTTTCCGTTTCCTGCGGATACGGAAGTGCCGTGCGTACATGCGAATGCATGGGAGGCTCCAGTGACCACCTCGGACCACGATCTGCTCGACTGGTCGCCCGAAGCCGTCGTCTTCGACTGCGACGGCACCCTGATGGACAGCGAACGCCACTGGCAGGAGGCCCGCAGCCGGGCCTTCCTGGAGCACGGACTCCAGCCACCGCCCGGGTTCGCGGAGCAGGCCCTCGGCCTGCACTACGAGGACTGCGGCCGGCTCATGGCGCAGTCCGTGCACAAACCCGAACTGACCGAGGACCTGACAGCCGCGCTTCTCGACCACTTCCTGGCACTCGTCACCGACGAACCGGTGACGATGCCAGGTGCGGTCCGGCTCGTAAGACTGCTCTCCGGCCGGTTACCGCTGGCGGTGGCCAGCAACTGCCCCAGGGTCGTGGTCGAAGGCAGCCTCGAACGGGCCGGGCTGCTCGTCCACTTCCAGCACCTCGTCGTCCCCGACACCGGGGACCGCGTGCGCCCCAAGCCGCATCCCGACGTGTACGCCGTGGCGGCCCGGCTCTGCGGTGTCCCCCCGCACCGGGCGCTGGCGGTGGAGGACTCCCTGACCGGTGTGGAAGCGGCCCGCCGGGCCGGCCTGCGGGTCCTGAGCGTCGGTCCCCGGCCGCAGGGCGATGGCACCACCCGGGCCGACCTGTGGTTACCGGCCCTGGACGCTCCCGAACTGCTGGCCTGGGCCCACGCGCTCGGCAGCCCACGGGGGCCGCAACGGCCCTGACAGCCCGCCGAGGTCCGGCAACGCCAAGCGCTCGCACTCCCCGGTGGACACGGACGGCGGCACGCTGGTGCGGCGGGAGTACGCTCCGCTACCCCACAGAGTGCGGCAGGAAAGGGAACCAGCAGGGCTCCTGTGCTTCTGAGCTGAGGCATCGGACACCCTTCTCAGCGGCACGGGAACCCTGTCCGTCTCGCCTCTCACCCCACGCCACCAGCATCACCGATCCCGGCCACGCCGAGGAGGCTCGGCCGACGTGAGCCCACGGCCAGTCGTCGCCGCGGGCGGTTCGGGGATCGTGGTGCGGCGCCGCCGTCCGGGGATGACATCCTCCAGGTCCAGTTCGGCCATCAGGCGCTCGACGGTGCGGAATTCCGGCGTCGCCCACGGGTTGTACCACAGAGGACCGAATTCGCGAGGCGCACGCAATCTGAATGCGATCCTTCATGCTGCGGCAGTGATCGGCACGTGGCCGGTGCGGGTCCTCGTCGATGACCAGCACGACGGTGTAGATGGCGTCTGGCCAGGTAGGCGGCGCCAGAGCACTCGGCCTCACCTTGTTCTTTAACCTCTGGCGTCGAAATGTGCCTCGAACTGGGTCGCTGACCTGGGCATTCACCGGACGCTGAGGCGGCCCTCGTTTGATCATGTGCTCCGACCAAGGTGCACTGAACAAGACGAAGGCCGTGAGGGTGAGTCTGCTGCCCGGAACCGTTCCAGGGGAAGCGTTCGCGGAAGCGTCACGCTTCCGGGACGAGTTGTACGCGTGTCTGACCGTGCGAGGCGATGAGCTGTTCGAGCTGACGGACGCGGTGTTGTGTGCGCAGGGTGGGGTGCACTCGGCGGTCGAGCTGACGCTGCTGCCTGAGCACCGTCGTGGACACGGAGCGATGTACGACGGCCTGAACCAGGGGCAGATCGACGCCGACCGGCTGAGGTCGCTGCTGGCCGGTCTGCCGCTGCCCCGTTTCCCCGACGGGCGCCTGGTACTGGCCGTGGACGTCTCGCCATGGCTGCGGTCGGACGCGCCGTGCTCGCCGGACCGGTTGTTCTGCCACGTCTACGGGCGGGCGAAGACCGCCTCCCAGTTCATCCCCGGCTGGCCGTACTCATTCGTCGCCGTGCTGGAGATGGGCGCCACGTCCTGGACGCGGTCCGGCTCGGCCCTGCCGACGCGATGCCACCGCGGTGACCGCCGACCAGCTCCGTGACGTCGTCGAACGGCTCATCGCGGCAGGTCAGTGGTCACCGGGCGAGCCGGACATCGTCATCGTGACCGACGCCGGCTACGACGTCACCCGCCTGGCCTGGGTCTTGCGGGACCTGCCCGTCGAGCTGGTCGGCCGCGTTCGCGGCGACCGTGTGATGCGCCTGCCGAAACCACCTCGCGTCTACGACCCGAAGGGCGGCCGGCCCCCGAAGCACGGGCCGGAGTTCCGCTTCGCCAAGCCCGAGACCTGGCCCGAGCCGGCGGTCACCACCCGCACGGCCACCGCGAACTACGGCAAGGCCGTCACGCAGGCGTGGGACCGGGTCCACCCACGGCTGACCTACCGGGCCGCCTGGCTCGACCACAAGGGCGAACTCCCGCTGATCGAGGGCACGTTGATCCGACTGGAGGTCGAGCACCTGTCGAAGGACCGGGCGGCGCCGGCGGTGTGGTTGTGGTCCTCGAAGACCGGCGCCGTGGGCCCGGACGTCGACCGGGCCTGGCAGGCGTTCTTGCGGAGATTCGACCTGGAGCACACCTTCCGACTGTTCAAGCAGACTCTGGGCTGGACCCGGCCCCGCCTGCGGAAACCCGAGGCGGCCGACCGGTGGACCTGGCTGATCGTCGCTGCTTACACCCAGCTCCGGCTTGCTCGTTCGCTCACCCGCGACCTGCGGCATCCCTGGGAGAAGCCGACCGCACCACACCGGCTCACACCCGCGCGGGTCCGGCGGACGTTTCGGAACCTCCGCCAGCACCTGCCCTGCCCCGCCAGAGCACCGAAACCCCACCGCCCCGGCCCCGGACGACCACCCACCGCCCCGGCCCCGGACGACCACCCGGCGCCCCGAACAGACACCGAGCACCCCGCTACGACGTGGGCAAAACCGTCCGCCGCGAGAAGACCCTCATCGCTCTACAACGGTTGAAAGGTTAAAGAACAAGCTAAGCCATCGCCGGCCTGCTGTCCCACCAGCAGACTGCGGACCGGAACCCGACACGGCAGATGTGAGGCCGGGCCACACCGAAGTTCGCGACATCTCACCGCCTACCGTGCACGAGCTCGTTAGCGGAGCTGTGGTGAAGGGGCCAAGCACAACGGGATCTGAGTGCTGGCAGTGACTGCCCCGGCACCGTCAGCCGAGGGCGGGGTATGACGGCGCCCGCACACTGGTTGTCTCGCGCGTGCGCGGGTTCGGCAGGGGGCCGTCAAGGAGTATGGGTGTCAGCCAGGTCGGCGGCGGTGCCCAAGATCCAGCAGTACGAGAGCGAATGCTGCTGGGCTGGCCCGGGTGTCGTTGAAGCGAGTGTGGTTGTGCACGGTGAGCTGGCGGTCGGCTATGTCATTGAGTGCGCGTGTTGTCTGGCCGAGGCCGTGGGTGAGGGCGTGCAGGGCATGGAGGCCGTACTGCGCCAGCTGTTCGGGAGAGGCGATGTCCCGGGTCATGTCCAGCAGGATGTCCTGCAAGACGTCGCGGATGCTGTCGGCCAGTTTAAGGTCCGGGTGGATGTGCCGGACGGTCCCTTCCATGTTGGCCACGGCTTTACCCAGGATCGAGACGTTGGGCGAGGTCTGGATGCCCCGGTTGGTGGAGAAAGTGAGGACTGAGGTGAGGGCGACTCCGAAGTTCAGTTCGGCCAAGGAGGCGTTGGTAACGTGGGGTACGAAGCGTGCGATGTCGGAGGTGAAACCGCCGATGTCGCTCCAGGGGGTGGTGGAGCCCATGCGGATCCAGGAATGTGCGAGTGCCGGGCCGTCGTTGTAGGCCATGCCGATCATCGTGCCGAGCATCGCGGCGCTGATGCTGCGGTCGATGCGGCCCACCATGCCCCAGTCGATGATGTGGACTTTCCCTTTTGGGCTGATCAGGACGTTGCCTGGGTGGGGGTCAGCGTGGAAGGTCCGGTTCGTTCGGCGGCCTCGCCGAGGGCGTCAGGTGCGAGCCAGTCGCAGTTCACACGGCTGAGGGTTTCGTCGAAACGCGCGTCAGCGGTGAGCGGTTGCGGGGTCGGCAGGAGGGCTGCGATGGCGTACTCAGCCCATCGGTGGCTCCTTGGCGCAGGTCGGCGTCCGCATCGAGGGCGTCGAGCGTGGTGGTCATGATCAGTGGCCAGACGGCTGGGAGCAGGGCGCGTAGCTGGGCGTCGTAGGTGCACAGGGTGGCCGCATCGTTCAGCAGCTGCTGCAGGGCGTTGGCGTTGGCGGCGAACGACTGCAGGTGCACGATAAGGGGGTCAGTGCTGTCGTCGGCGGCGAGGGTCAGGGCGCGGACGACAAGTTCGCGTTCGGGGCTGTTGTATCCGGCGTAGCCCTCGGTCATCCAGTGGTCGGCTCCGTTGCGGTGCGCGTCCGTCAATGCCGGGAGCAGGGCGTTGGACTGCTGAGCCAGGCATGTGGTGTGGCGAGCGGCGGTGACGCCGGCGATCGGCGCTGCGAGCCGGTGCACGAGCAGGTCGGTGTGCGGGACAGCGGGCAGCGTGTCGGCATAGGGAGGCGGAAGGAATTCCGGCTGACGGTTTCCGGATAGTCAGGAGCGAGGCGGCAGCCGCCGAGGCCGGCCTGGACGGCAGCCCACAGTGGCTGGTGACGTCGGCAGGGGCCGCCTTGGTGCCTTGAGCTGCTTGACCAGGTACAGCGGGTCGGTCTTAAGAAAAAGAATCTTGAATCGGGGAAAACCCGGCCATCCCCAGGTGGCCTTAGTAAGGGTGTACGGCACCACCACCCCAACCCGGGAGCACCCATGGTCCTCGGCACCCTCATCACCGCGCTGGCCGCCACCGGCGCCGCCCTGCGCTGCGCCGGTGGCGGCATGTGGCAGACGCTGCGCGCCCGCATTGACGGCCGCAACGCCGTCGCCTTCGAACGCGAACGCCGGGCAACCCTGCTCACGGTCGTGCCGGCCCTGGCCACCGGCACCCACATCCACGACCGCCGCATCGACGGCAGCATCCTGGATATCACCGTCTCCGCCGCCCCTGCCTACATGAACCTGACAATGGGTCAGGTCCCAGTTCCCACGGGCGCACCCGTTCCTTACCTGCTGCCCGCAGTCCTTCCGTCCGCGCCCCCCGCGCTGGAAGCCCGGGCCACGGCCCAGGAGCAGTGATCGATGTCCCTCGCACCGCCTCCGTCGCAGCCGCTGCCCGCCGAGGCTGTCGCCCTTCCGGCCGGCACCCGCCTGTGGCGCATTCATCGGACCCGATACAGCCCTGACCGCTTCAGCCCTGTCCTGGACAGCCCCTTCTTCGGATCCCGCTTCGGTGGAACTCCCAACGACCCGTACGGAGTGCTGTACGCCTACCGGTCTGCGGCTACCGCCGTCACCGACCAACTGCTGCGGGACCTCCCATTCGACACCGACAGCCCCCGCGTCCTGCCCTACGCCCAGATCAGCAACCGCGCCTTCGCCAGGCTGTGTACCACCGTGCCGCTGCGCCTGATCGACCTCAGCAGCGTCCAGGCCCTCGCCGCGATCGGTGCTACCGAGGGCCTGACGCAGAGCGATTCCAGCCTGTACGCACAGACCCGGTACTGGGCCAGTCACCTGCGTCGGGAGAATCCCTGGGCCCAGGGACTGGTGTGGCAGTCGCGACGCAACCCCGGCGTAGGCCAGGATGCCCTCGTGTTGTTCGAGGACCGCTGTCCATCCGGGTGCCTGGCTGCCGACGAGTTGGTTCCTCTGTGCTCTCCACAAGGAGCAGGGCTGCTCAACTCCGTGATGGCGCCCTTCCGTGCCCTCGTCGTCACACCCGGGGAGAACGCTGCCGTGGTGATCACCGAGGATGCCGTCGTGACCGACAACTTCCTGGAACGCACTGAGGAAGAACACAGAGCCGACGGCAGCACCGACACCGGCTTCGACAGCTTCTACCTGCAGCATTACCGGACGGTCCGAAACATCCTCAACGCCCGTGCGGACGACTGGGACCTGGCCCAGTACGGCGCCGACAAGGCCTTCCTGATCGCCTACCAGAAGTGGCCGGCCGTATCAGAGATGGAACGACCTGTCGGTTACGTCGTAAAAATCGGCCGCAACATCCTCCAGCGAATCTACGCACGCAACCAGAAACTGGCCCTGCCGCCGGTGCCGCTTGAGACCGTCCTCGAGCACGTTTTGGACAGCCATGGTCATGACATGGCAACAGAGGTGGTCAACAAGATCGTCATCCAGGAAGCCATCAAGAACCTACCCCGTGAAAAGCGGGAGGTCTTCGTCCTCCACGAGGTCCTCGACCACCCGATCACGGTCATCGCAGAGTTCCTCGACATCCCGCAGAACACCGTCAAAACCCGCCTTCGCGCCGCCCGGGCTGCACTTCGCGACACCCTTGGTGAAGAATTCGGTATGGGAGGCACGCGATGACTGCCAACACACACTTCAAGATCGACGGCTTCGACCGCGACATCGACCAGGAAGAACTGCTCGGCCGCCTCGCCGAACTCAAGAGGCAGGCCGCCCACCAGATCCCCATCATGGATGACGACGACGAAGAGGCCGCCATCGAAGACGCGGTCCGCACCATCACCGGACAGTGATCCACCTCCGCTCCAAAACGCCGGGCCCCGGGGACGTCGTGTGCCCCCGGGGCCCATGGTGTGTGTCCGACTCGGGTCAGTTCCCTGCGGCCTCCGTGACAGCGCGCCCCCTGCGGCGGCTTCCTCTGAAGGGAGCCAGCATGACCACCAGCGCCCGCACCTGACCGTGCGCTGCCCGCCCACACCAACTCACGCCATTGTCAGCCAGGTCGGCAAAGGCCACTGATTTGTCTCGAAACGATCTTTCTCAAACGGGCAGTGGTGGTCTTAGGTTAATGCGACTTGCAACTGCGTACTGTCCTGCACAATCAGGAGGTCGGTTGGCAGCCTGATGGACAGTCAGGGAGGGGAATTCATGTCGCGACCCGACCGAAAATTCAGATTATTAGGAGTGAGACGAGCCGCAGCTGTGTCGGCCTTCTTAGCGATACTCGCCGGTGGTGTGGCGCCTGCTCAGGCTGACACTCCGAGTACGATGGAGGCACCTACTGCTGCCGAGGCTCTTTCCTCCGAGTCCCTGACCCTCGTGCCGGAAAACACGCCGGGTTCGGACCAACCTGTGGTGAAGCCCGACTCGGAGATAGCCGGCTCGACTCTCGCGTCCGTAGGATCGGAAACCTGCGGCGCGCCCACTGACGAAGGCGTCTTCGCCTGCCTTGAGGTCAGAGCACCTGGTGACCAGTCAACGCGCGCCCTCGGCGCGACAATTACCGCTGCAAGCGTTGCCCCACCTCAGTGGTGCGAGGAAAGTGATGGCACTCCGCTGGGCAACCGTACTCAGGTGTGCCAGGTGAATGCTGGAATCTACACCACTTACAAAAAGGTGGACGGCGTCACCACCGTAAGCGGTCAGGCCAACGTGTTGTTCATCAACTACAGCTACGGAGATACAGGGCTCGGAACCATCGCCCATCAGGTTGAGGTCTCTGCCTATAACGGGTGGGGAGAGGCCCTGAAGGCGACTGTGAGCGGCAAGGCGACTGCGTCCGATCAATGCACCGTACAGAGTTCCTCCTTCCCTTTGAAGCCCTTGGCACCGCTAAACTCCTGGCGAGTTGGCGAGTCGTTCTTCGACACAACAGCCACCAATGACGGGGACATCGGGAAGTGCGCTACGACGTGGAATGTCCAGTTCCTGAATGGCGCCCAAGCTCCGGTTAACGCTGTCTACAAGATCAACGAGTTCCGCTGCGACAACGCTACAGCCGGCCGGCCCAAAGTCGGATGTGTGGTCCCCTGGTTCCCGTCCCTCATGACCTACAGCAAGGCGAAGACGCCCCATCTCGCCCGGCATGTGACTCTCGCGCAGGGGTCCGGGTTGCCAGGCGCGACCTTCGACACCCCACTGTCGAGGTCCACAAACATTCTCGTCCAGGCCAGGAACCGTGCCCTCGCCTGCGACGACGCGCCCAGCATCACAGGACTGAGCTGCGATGAGTACCCCTTCGCATCCACAAAAAACGGACTGGTCAACGGTGGCACTCGACGCACCTTCACTGACTGCAGCCTGCCGAACATACCCTCCGGTACGGGGGCCACGGGTATAAGCATCTGCATGATTCCCCAGGAAGAGCAGAACGTTCAAGGGGGCACCAACACACAATTCTATCGAGCCGAACGCATGCTTCAGGGCGATCCATTCCGAGTCGGCATCACAGCCTAAGTCGCCGGGTGCGGGTGTTGCAGTCGACGCGATGCCCGCACCCGGAACCCCTGCTGCTCTGAAACTCGATCAATCCACTATCTTTGAATTTGAGGCCAGGATTCCGTTTACAGGGCGACGCGCAGACGAGGAGATGGCCATGCCCAGCTGGCGCCAAGTGTTCATCAGTGAGGGACTTTTCGGAGTTCTGGACGAAGGAGACATCGCTACCGAGTCGGCTGATTTCTCCAACGGCCTGGTCGCCCCCATGGCAAGTGGTGCCTTTATCATGACGGGTATCAACACCGGCTATGTGAGAGTTGAAACGCGGGTGCTGGACACGCCCCCAGATGTAGAGAACGGAGACTGGGAGGAGATTATCGAGGTCAGCGTGCACGCCCCTGCTGGCGACCTCAAGGTGGAGTCATTGGAACTCGGCCCAGACGCTGATTCGGCGCAATCCCTCAGTCCATCAGGGCCTGCCTGGTACAGGCTTCGTGTCCACGCCCGAGGTCGTGAGATCCTCCGCGACAAAGTCAGCATTGAACCTGTTGAAGACTATCTACTCGTCGCTTGGCAAGCTCCCCCCGGAGATGCAACCATCATTCGTACCAGCAAATGAGCCTTTCCCAACCTCAGCTTGCGTCATTGAGGTGGAGGGTGAGGACGGCTTGCTTGAACGAGTGCGGTGATGCGGGTGGCGCCCCACCGGAGTTTACGCAGGAGTCGCCAGTTGTTGACGGTGGCCATGGCCTGTCGTCCGGCGGCTCCTTCTGCAGGTCCCCCTTTTTTTCGCGCCCCGGCGGCATGCTGGTGGGCGCGCACAACGGTGGAATCGACGTTGATGTCCCAGATAATCAGGCCCGTTGCGTCACGGGCCTGCAGTTGGGGGACGATCCGCTGCCAGGTACCGTTTCGCTGCCAGCGGCCGAACAGATCGCACACTCGGCCCCAAGCAGCTCAAACGGGCCTTCTTCCTCTCCGCGTTCGCGGGCCTGGCCGACCCCGCATCACGGACCTACTACGACAAGAAGATCGCCCAGGGCAAGCACCACACCCAGGCCCTGCTCTGCCTCGCCAGACGCCGGGCCGACGTCCTCTTCGCCATGCTCCGCGACGGAACCTTCTACGAACCCCGGCCAGCCTCAGCTGGCTGATCCTCAGCGGCCTCGCTGCACACGGGACAGTCCTGCTCGTCGACCGAGTCCAACACGACCGGATAACCGCAAAAGTCGCACGGCCGCATGCTCTCGCCCGCCGACTCTCGAACAGGCACGTCATCACTCATGACAGCCACACTGCCACCCGACCACCTTGACCAAAGACATAGGGGGCACCCCCCCCGGCCGGTGCTCCAGCCTAAAAGCCCAGGACTTCGAGTCGTACTGACCCTGAGTCAGGCGCTCACCTCGATGATGGTGTCAGCGATCAGGGTGGGAAGGTGCTTGATAGCGCACTCCAGGAGCCGCTCGATCCGAACCGCGTGCTGACTGTCATCGACGCTGATGAGCTTGCCCCAGGTCGCGGGTTCGTAGCGGGCGAGCATGGACAGGGCGTACAGGACGGCCCACCAGGCCATCAGCGGGTGCAACTCCCGGCTCATCCCAGTAAGGACGGGCAGAAAGTACTGGCCCCCGGGGTAGCCGCGACCTATCGCCCGAACGAGTTCCAGATGCTCGGTTCCCGTCGCCGATTCCCCGGGCACGAGCCAGGGAACCCGGCACCTGGGCACAACTCCTCCCCGAACAGCGGGAACGGCTGACCGCGCTCGGCATCAAGGGCGCTGAGGCGCCGTCTTCCGCCCCGGCGCAAGCAGCTCCGTCGAAGGGCTCGGGGAAGGCCGGGAGCAAGGGGCAGGCGGCGTTGCAGCGGGGACTGGCAGCCCTGGCCCAGTGGGTGGAACGGGAAGGGCAGCGGGCCGTCCCGCGCGGCGCCGTCGTGGAGATCACCGTCGACGGCGAGGCCGAGCCGGTACCGGTGAAACTCGGAGTATGGCTTTCGAACACCAGATCGAGGTGGGACAAGCTCACCGCCGACCAGCTCGCCGCCCTCGCGAAGCTGGGCATGGCCTGGGCGGAGCCGGCGCCGGCCGTCGAGGCCACCCCGCAGCCGCCCGCACCACAGCCCGCGCCTTCGGCGGCTGAGGCGAAGCGGCCGGTGCGGGAGCACCACGAGGAGTGCGACGAGGAGCTGTACGAGGGCGGCAACTGCACCTGCTGGTCCATCAAGCGGTTCGGGCCGCCCTCCGAGCGGGAGAGCTACTGGGACAGCCTCTGACCGCTTCCCCTGCCGCCGTGAGACCCCGGGCCCCGTCGACGGGGCCCGGGGTCTCGTACGTCAGCCGCGTGGCGGCGGGCTGCTACGGGCGGCGCGGGACGGTGACCCGGGCCTCCGCCAGGACGGCGCCGGTCGCCGGGTCGCGGTGCACCGGGACGTACAGTCCCAGTCGGCGTCACCGCCCCGTGAGCCAGCCCCCGGCCCACGGGGCGCCGGCGGTCTCCAGCACGCGCCCGGCGAGCGGGCCGCCCGCGAAGCGAACGATCACAGCCGTACCTCCATCCGGCGGGAGCGTCCCGCCTCACCCCTTGGCAGGGTCCAGCGCCCGAAGGACAGCACCAGGGCGCCGACGACTTCCGTCCCGGCCCGGCCGCCGGGGCGTCGGGGCGTCGGCGGGTACGGCGCGGCGGGCCCGGCCGCCGCCGGGCCGGACCGAGCGCGCCCCGGTCCCCGTGAGCCGAAGCTCAGGAGTTGTCTTGTCACCAGCGGGACCGGATAAGCTGGCGAATGGGGACGACCGAGGCAGTCTGGTTGTCACACGCGAGGCATCCGACTTGTCACAGGCGCTCTTTCGGCAGCCTTTCTGTCACCATCGCCAAGGAGATGCGGGCGGTGGTTGGCAGCCACACGGCTCCTCTGTCGGCAAGGTCATCCGCCAGGCGTGACGGGGCCGAGTCCGGACGGCATATGGCGCATGGCCACCGCCACGGCCTCGTGCGCTGTGGCGAACAGGCCATGGTCCGGAGTGATGAACCCTGTCCCCACCCCGTACGTGCCGTCGCTGCCCGCGGTCAGGCACGGTCCGACGACGGTCAGACGGGGGCGGGTGGTGGTCGAGAAGCGCAATACCCAGTGGCTCGTGAACGGGTAGAGGGCACGAAGCGCCGGCTCGGCGTGCGCCGCCTCGATCAGGGCTTGGTACGTCTCCTGCCAGGCGTAGCCCAACTCGCCTGCCTCCACGCGCATGCTCTGCCACTCAGATTCGACCAGACGTGCGGCATCGAGATCGGGCACCTCGAACCGGCCGGTCAGGTGCACGAAGGGCACCGCTTTGCGAATGTCGTTCAGGGCCGCCCCGTCGTGCCAGGCGCGGGCGGCCCCCTGGCGACCTCCGCCAGGTCGTCCGTCCTGCCATCGATGAGGGACAGGCTCTGGAACGGTTCCGTGCCGCGGATGGACCATCGCCGCTCGTGCGACCAGGCGCTGATCTGCAGCGGCTCGCGGTGCGGCAGCATGCTTGTGACGGTCGCGTGGAGCAGCGGATCAAAGTCCGGCGACGTGACGGAATCACCGGCGAGGCCGGCTTCCGCCTCGGCCCGGAGCGCTGTGGCGAGGCTGCCGAAGGCTGCTACATCGGGGTACAGGACAGAAGGATCAGGAGGGGCGGGCACGGTTCCTGATTGTGCCCGAGCCGCTGATTTCCGGGATGGGCGGCCCCAACGACCCGCAGCCTCGCCGGTGACAACAAGCCTGCCTTTGTGGCAACTACCGTGCTTCGGCTCACCCCGGCCGCGACCGTACCGCCCACCCCGCCCGTCCCTTACTCCTTCACTCCAGCCAGGGGACATGGGTCAAGCGGCCGCAACGGGGATGTCAGCACCCCGACCACGACGAAATCGCGTAGTGACCTGTGCGAACACGGAGACGGTCCGTCAGGTCGCGCAACCTCGTGGCGCAACTCCATGACGCAACCTCGTGGCGCAACCTCGTGGCGCAACCTCGTGGCGCAACTTCATGGCGCAACTTCATGGCGCAACGCCGTGCTCCTGGTCGACCAAGGCTGGGTCACGCGGCCCGGACGGCTCCGCGG
Organism: Streptomyces sp. NPDC058335; assembly: GCF_042723915.1. Classification (NCBI taxonomy): domain Bacteria; kingdom Bacillati; phylum Actinomycetota; class Actinomycetes; order Kitasatosporales; family Streptomycetaceae; genus Streptomyces; species Streptomyces sp. NPDC058335. The sequence goes on from NZ_JBHXHX010000027.1 coordinate 52,386, forward strand.
GCACGAGCCAGCTGGCGCAGCTCGCAGCGCGCCGCCGGCACCAAGGGAACGGTCTCCCAGTACGGGTGCCGCCACAGCCGGACGGACAGGCGCAGCAGGCGGCGGCACAGGGCGGTGGTGTCGCGGGGGCGGGGTGCGGCGAGCGCTGAGGCTACACCCGGCCGTTGACGCAGTAGCCGGAGCGGTAGCAGGTCTGCGCTTTGAGGATATTATCGGGGTCTTCGGTCGTCATGTAGACCCAGATGTTGTCGGACCCACCGACGACGTTCGCGTCAAGGATAAAGTCCGCCGGCCCGGATCGGTTGCACCAGGTGCTGCTGCTCTTCTCGTCCAGTAAGGTGCTGCCGGCCCACGCCACCACGTAGACCCGCCGACAATTGCTGGCCTTGAACCATCCGTCGATGCTGACCGACCGGTTGGACCAGGTGGCCGTGCCTTGGTAGTAGCTCGCCGTATAAACAACCGAGAATTCGGCGGAGCCTGCGGCGGCTGCGGGTGTCGCCGCGAAGACCATCCCGGCAACCGACGCGGCTGCGGTCACGGCCACGCCGACCTTCCTCGTGCGGCTCTTCACCTTCGATGTGTCCTTCAATCCCACCATGACAACCCCTCCCAGGTTCTTCGAGTAACGGTTACACAACTACGTACTCACCGTCGTGTGGAGGCAGATCGGGCAGTGAACGTTGCTGCCGTTGTTCGGCAACATCACTGAACCACACGTGGACCTCGGCGCCGGGAAGCATTCAAGCCGACTCTATTTAGATGGGCTCGACTTACTTGCGATTCAGGCCCGCCGGCAGGCCCTGCTCACCGCCGACCGGTACCGCATTGGACGCAGCAGGCAACGACACGGAAGACTGCCGCACCAGGGCCTCCTGTTGCTCATGGACTTCAACACCCACGAGGTGGGCAGGAGGCCCTACCTCCATGCCCGGCAAGCCGGAAATCACCCGCCCGAGTCGCCGCACTCGAACCCACGCTCACCATGACCGGTACGACAACGGCTTCTCAACGAGGGCAGGATGATGAGCTATCTGACTTTACCCCGTGACTGTGAACGTGGATCCGGACCTAGTCCTCGCAGACAAGGGTTTCGCCCCGAGCATGCCGGGTGCCGTTGACCTCTACCCACCCGCTGACATAGGCGCAGTTGTCATTGGCCCCAGAGACGTAAATACCACCGGCGTAGGTCGAGTAGACGCCCCTGTCGTACCACGAGGTAGTCCACCCAGCGCGACGCAGGCGGATTTCCATGTTGTGGCTGCCCGTCCGGTAGTCGTAGGTCTTAGCACAGTACGTTCCGCTGCCCGCGGGGTCCTTCCAGACCTGGATTTTTGCTAAGCCATCCGGCAGGGGCACGGTTCTTACCAAGTGCCCCTTGCAGTCGCCCGTGAACGGGCCCGCGTAGCCGGGCGGGGCCGCGTTCGCGGACGCGAATGCGGTGCCCGACCCGACGAGCGTGGCGCTGGCCACGATCCCGCAGACGGCGGCGGATAAGACGACGCTTTTTCTCGCCCCGAACTTCTTCATGGACGGCTCCCGTTGTGAGTCTTCATGCGATCTCCAGGATGTGATGGGACGGTTGCGGCTTCACATCCTGGGCGAGTGGGCACCTGCGGTCTAGCTCTTAAGTCACGGCTTAATACTCCAGCCGTAGATCGTGATCTTGCTGGTCAGGGCTGGCGCGGAGATGGCTGCGGCCACCGTTGATCATCGTGAGTTGTGTGGACAAACGAAGATCAGGCGGTGGCCGCGGGGCACAGCGTAGTGCCTGCCCGGTGGCGGGCAATGTTCGACCAACTGATGGGCCGGGTGGCGGGCCGGTTCGCTCGGGTCGAACCCCGACGTCGCGCAACGGCGTTGGTACTTGGGCTGCTGTCGGACCTGCCGCGGAAGAACTGCTGGACCCTGGCCGAGCACGTGGGCGATGCCACTCCGGACGGCATGCAACACCTGCTACACCGCGCGAAATGGGACGCCGACGCGATCCGCGACGACATACGCGCCTACGTGATCGAGCATATTGCCGACGACCAGGCGGTACTCGTGGTCGATGAGACGGGCGACCTGAAGAAGGGCACGGCGACCGTCGGCGTCCAGCGCCAGTACACCGGCACTGCCGGCCGCATCGAGAACGCCCAGGTCGCCGTCTATCTCGTCTACTCCGCCGCCCGCGGACACGCCGCCATCGACCGAGCCCTGTACGTGCCACGCTCGTGGACCGAGGTCCCGGACCGCTGCCGGAGCGCGGGCATCCCGGACGATCTGGCCTTCGCCTCCAAACCCCAACTCGCCGCCCGCATGGTTGAGCGGGCCCTGGACGCGGGAACCCCCGCTCGCTGGGTCGCGGGCGACGAGGTCTACGGCGACAACCCGCACCTGCGGACCGCCCTTGAACACCGTCGGACCGGCTACGTCCTGGCCGTCTCCAGCACCCACCCGATCACCACGCACGCTGGGAAGTTCCAGGCGAAGACCCTGACCGCGCAGATCCCGAAGCGGGCCTGGCAGCGACTGTCGGCCGGAGCGGGCGCCAAAGGCGAGCGGTACTACGACTGGGCACAGGTCGACATCCACGACCCCGCCGGTCGGCCCGGCCACTGGTGCCTGTTACTGGCCCTAACAAAGCCTTTGGACGTGGCGGTGGGTGATCAGGCAGACAGCGAGTCCGAGGAAGGCCTCGTGGATGTCGTCGCGTCGTTCCCACCGGATCCGCAGGCGGCGAAAGCCATGCAGCCAGGAGATCGTCCGCTCGACGACCCAGCGAAAGGTGCCCAGGCCGGTGCCATGGGGCTGTCCGCGTTCGGCGATCGCGGCCTTGATGCCGCGCTGCCGCAGGAGCCGGCGGTACTTGTCGTGGTCGTAGCCGCGGTCGGCGAAGAGCATGTCGGGCCGTCTGCGCGGCCGGCCGACGACGCCCGCAACGGCCGGGATCTTGTCCAGCAGGGGCAGCAGTTGGGTGACGTCGTTGCGGTTTCCGCCGGTCAGCGACACCGCGAGCGGGATGCCCTGGCCGTCGGTGATGATGTGGTGCTTGCTGCCCGGGCGTGCGCGGTCGACCGGGCTGGGACCGCTTTTGGGCCCCGGCGGGCGGCCCGGACGTGGGAGGAGTCGATCACCGCCCGGGACCAGTCCAGCTGGTTCTTCGACCGCAGCTTGTTCAGCAGAAGCTGGTGCAGCTGGTCCCAGACGCCGGCCTCGTTCCAGGCAGCGAGGCGGCGCCAGCAGGTCATCCCGGAGCCGAAGCCGAGCTCCTGGGGCAGGTACTCCCACTGGATGCCGGTGTGCAGCACGAACAGGATCCCGCACAGAGCCTGCCGGTCGGGCACCCGCGGCCGCCCTTCCACCTGCTTCGGCGGTGGCTCGGGCAGCAACGGCTCGATGAGCGACCACAGTTCGTCCGACACGATCCACGGCCGCGACTGACGCTTCCCCATGACCACATCAACGAGCGATCAAGCCGACAGTCACATGATCAACTCGCTTTTGTTAGAGCCAGTAAGTTGTGGACCTGAGATCGTATGTTCAGCGGCCGGTGGGAGCGGGGACGGAGAACCGGACGATACCGGTTGCGGTGCTTCGCTCCGCCGGTCATCGACGCCTCCTCCGAGGAGCAGAACGAGCGCCGTGATCACAGCGGTTGCACAGCCGATGGCGCCGACGACGTCGCCGCGGCTCGCTTCTTTTCGGGACTTGCGCGCTTACCAACCAGGGCGCAGGGTACGGTTGCTACATCTGTGTTCTTGTCTTGAGCGCCGCCTAAAGATCCTCTTCGGTTATCACGCCTGCACAACCCAGCTGGCATCCGTCCAGCGTGCCAGCCCGCCCCGGTCTGTCCGGTCGTACCAAACGATTAGGGAGAGTGACCCGTGACGGAGGCCATTGTGGCTGCTGCGCTCGCCAAGATTTCCGAGGGATCCGGCGCTGCGCTCATCGACCTCATCCGCCGCTACCTTTCCCGAAATCAGGAGCCCGCACAGGAACTGGGATTCCTAACTCGGGCAGAACGCGGAGCTCTCTCCGCGGATGACAAGCGTGAACTCCAGGCCCTGCTATTCATACACGCGAGCCAGGACCCAACATTCCAGGACCATCTGCACAGACTTTCTATGTCCTCTGGCGCGAGCAATTCCGTAACATCCAGCAATGTGCAGAAACTCATTCAGGCCCAAAATATCGGTAATGTCTCGATGTGACGCATAATGTCACCGGGTGCGGAGCGCTAGGGAGCGTCTCTGCCCCGCTTAGATAGCCGAGGACGGGAGGAAATGCTCAGTGAATCCCGAGCAGGAAGGTGCTCCGCATAATATTGCGGAACGTCTGTCGGCGAATCAGCTGCTTCAGGTGGGGTCATCAGGGCCGATATATGTCCAGAGGCCACCTTCATTGAACCGCGCTGAAGTACCCCACATGCTGCCCGGCGGTGTGGGTCGGGTCATCGGCCGATCGCATCTTCTGAAAGCCATGGACGATGCCATGGGATCCTCAGGATCCCGCTTCTGTGTGCTGTGGGGCCTGGCTGGCTCGGGCAAGACCACCCTGGCACTCGCCTGGTCGGGATCGCGGCTGGAGGATTACCCCGACGGGCAGTTCTTCGTCGACATGCAGGCTTATTCGAACGCCCCGAAGGTGGAACCGCGGGACGCATTGCGCACCTTCCTGGCCGCGCTTGGTGTAAGCCGCTCTGATTTGACTGACGACACAGGATGGGGAAACGCGTTTCTCGCAGCGACAGCAGGAAAAAAATGCCTGGTGATCGTTGACAACGTGTCGACCTACGATGACGTGAGAGAACTCGTCCCCGGTGTGGGATCCAGCTTGATTATCACGAGTCGACGCGCCATCCCCGAAATGATCATTCGACACCAGGCTCAGGTCCTCAAATTGCCTCTGCTCAGCATCGAAGAAGGCATCGAACTACTTGCGGAACGCGTGGGCTTCGTCCGCGTCGGCAGAGAAAACCAAAGCGCGACCCGGATCGTCAAATTACTCGAAGGACATCCGCTTGCGCTTGCCATCGTCGCCGCCAAACTCGCCGTCCACACCACATGGGACCTCCAAGACGCCCTCGCAGGGATCCAGTCCGGAGACACCCCCCTACGGTTCCTCGACGATGCTGATCTCGGCATAGAGGTCGGAAGAGTCGTCTCTTGGTCTGTTGAAGACCTCGACCCTGAATCCAAGTACGTCCTGTACGCAGCATCAATGTTGCCCAACACCGAGCTCTCCAGTGCCGTGCTGCGCCTCGTCCTCGACCAGGATGAGTCCAGATGCGACCGGACCCTGCGCGCACTGAGTCTCGCCTCTCTGATCGAAGAGATCAGCCGAGGGCACTACCGCATGCATGACATCATTCGGGCGTACCTGTCAGAAACACGCGCCCAAGTACTCAACGCTGACCAACAGATCGACATCGCCCGCCGAATCCGCACAACCTACCTCGCGGTCAGCTTTGCAGCCGACCAAGCGATCGACCCCAACCGGTCCCCGATCGCGCTGGGAAACACAGCAGAACGGATCGCCAGCGAGGTCCGATTCACCGTTCCCGAGGCACTCACCTGGTTCAGCACCATCACGCCCTCCATGGTCCGCCTGATGGACGAAGCGTCAGACACCCACGACTACGAGTTCGTCACCCGCTTCGCCTGGTGCGTCAATACCTATCTTTACTGGCGACAAGACGTTCCAAAAACCCTCGAGGTCCAAGAACGCGCCCTCCAAGCAGCCGTGGCTGGCGACCACCCGATGGAGGCTCACTGCCGGCGCGGCCTGGGAAGGGCGCTCGCCGACGCCGGACGGCTCGACTCTGCAAAGGAACAACTCCTGGCGGCCCTCAGCATTGAAAGTGCCCGCGGAGACAGCAGCCAGACAGCCTCCACCCAACACGCCATGGCGGAACTCTCACTCCGCTCCGGCGCCTACCGCCAGGCCGTGCGCTGGGGGCTGCGTGCCGCCAAAGAATCCCGGCGCAACAACAACGCCGTGCGCGAGGCGCGAGGCATGTACGACGCCGCACGCGCCCTCATCGAGCTGGGACGCTACACCTGGGCCGAAGACCTGGGCCTGCGCAGCTTGGCGATGTGCGAGGAAAGGGCAAACGCGTATGGCCGCGCGCTCGCCTTGCGAGTCCTGGGGACAGCCGGAGTCAAGTCCGGAGAGCTCGAAAAAGGCTGCACCTGGTTGGAACGTGCGTGGCGAGCCGAGGAAGCACTCGGCAACTCCCGTTCCGTTCGAGCGATTCTGCAGCAGCTCGAAGATGCCTACATTCAAGTCGGGAACCACAGTGCGGTGGCCGAGGTCCATCGCGTCCTCACAGATCTCGACCACTTCGTCAGCGCAGACGAGCTCAGGTGAAACGGCAACCACATGGCTTTGCGTCACACACCCCTCGTCCCCTCCGATCGACTGGCCAGCCCGTCCTCCTACCGTCAGCTGTCGCGCCAGGCAGAGGACGCTCGCTTTCGCGCCACACTGGACAATCTCCTCGGAACGCAAGCCCTTGGCTCCTTAAGTCGAGCGCTCGCCCGCGAGGGGGCCGTCAGCACGACTGGACTGGTCCCGGCGGATCAGTTCGATGACTTCCGGCAGACGTACGACGCAGAGATGCGCGCAGGCGGCAGCCGCGGCACGCTGCACAGTTACCTCAACATTGCCTCGTCGATACCGTTGCTGAGAAACCCTGGCTTGTGGGACACCGTTGCGCACCCCCTTTTCGCCGTCCTGATTGCCTATGCACTGGGCGGCCCGATAAAGATCATCGACATGCGGGCCAAGGACACCTACCCAGTCGACGTCGTCGCCCGGGACAACACTCTGCACCTCGACAACAGCCCCTTCATTGACGAGTACAAAGTAGTTGTTACCTGGAGTCTGGGCAGTACGAAGGGGCCCTCAGGCCAGGGACTGACCTACCTGCCGCGCACGAACCGGCTTTTCAGACAGTGCTTCGTGGAAGCGGACGGGAGCGTCTGGAGTGACGAAGATGCCTGCATTTTTCCGTTCGAAAGCCGAGTTAATGAAGTGCTAGCGGCCCAGGCGAAATTCCTTGAAACACCCGGCCCTCTCGTGGTCCATTTGACCGATCTCGAGACACCATGCCATACGATCTTTGCAGCAAGCAGGTTGGTCCACCATCGATACCGCACGTCGACTGGAGCGGCACGAAGCGCTGTCATGGCGTCCTTCCACCGTACCGATGACAGCGAGGAACAACTGGGCTCGAAAGAGACCAGCAGCACGCCCCTCAAGCAGTTCCTCGTCGCCGGCGGATCACAAGAGCAGTTCCTTTCCGCTGTGCACTATGAAAAACCCGCCATTGAAGCAGCCTTGGACCAACTCTCTGCAAGACCGGACTTTCTGATAGACCCCTGGCGCCACAGGCTCACTGGAAAATCCTTCACCCAGTGGCACTCACGTCAATGCGCCGGCGTCACACTCAACAACCTACGCACACGGCAAATGTCCCAGAACGCCACTGCCCGTACGTCTCCCGTGGGCCGGCTCGTGCAACGACTCCAGTACGATCTTCAAGGCCCTCTAAACATGCCCTTCTTCGCCGACATGAAGGAGACTCGGCGCAAGCGCGCGCGGATCTGGCTTCGGGAAATGTCCCCTGAAGACATCCACGAGGTCATCGAAGCAGAGTGCATCGCATCCCCCCAGGACCTCGCGCCGACCGAAAAGGAAGCAGTCAACGGATGCACCTCCGCCCTCCGCAGCTTGCTGTTGTGCCTCGGTCGGCTGCTGGCCCAATCAGCACCGGCAGCCGAAGCCAATACCATACCGGGGCCGGCGGATTCGTGGGCTGTTCGTTCCTTGCCGCCATTCATCCGGGACCTCACCGTCACAGCAAGCTGGCTAGATGAAGGAGACAAGGACTCGCTGACCACAGCGATGGCATTCGCTCTCCTTGCCTCCGCTCTGAGCTCGAGATGGTTCAGCCTCGGAGACGAAGGCCACCAAATCACCGAACGGCTGCTTCGAGGCTACGCGGCCCTGGTGAACGACACCGCGGACACGCACTCATGACACCAGATCGCCAGAGCCTCGACGTCTATCTTCAGTCGGTCAACGAACAGATCCAAACGACGAAAATGTCATCGGAGATATGGTTTCGAAGCCCTCCCCGGCATCAGATCCGCGCAAACGACCATTTCGTGCGGTCACTCATGAGCGAAGGGCTGGCGCCAGCGGCATCGCCGACCATCATCGAGAATGAACAGGCAAAGCCCTGTCACGGTGCAGTGCGCAGTGCGTACTGGGCTCAGGCCACACGAAGTCGAGACGTCGCCGTCCGCTTCGGGGCAGCCGGCCATATCTCCCTCCTCGAGTACTTCACAGTCGACGCCGGACGAAGCGGCGAAGCTGCCCGCACACGGGTACGACGGACCGTGAGCCCCTCCACGCCTGCGGACTACCTACTACGCAGCATCGACCGACTCACCGCAGCGACCGGCGCCGATCCGGCAGCGTCCTGCCGTAAGAGCGTGCGCATACTGGCGCGGGACTGGCCCCACCTCGTCGATGCATGTCAGGCACGGCCGGACTTCACACTGCCGGCGCGCCACGTCCTGCGCGAGTTCTACCACTCGGCCGCAACAGAAGCCCCGCCAAGCAACGGCCCCAGGCACACGCCACTAGGCGATGGTCCGCCGACGGTACTGCTGACGGAGGCCGAAGCCCGCGAGATGGCAGCGACATACATGCTCGGCCGGCTTCCATTCACGGCTCAGGAATATCGCATGACCGCGGAACTGGTGGCCATGCCCCGACTGCAATCAGCGCTGCTGGCGGTTCAACTGCATCTCATTGCCTCTTCAACAGAGTCGCTGGCCAGGCTCGTGGCGGGCTTCGGGGCACCGCAAGTCCTGCTGCCGTTCACCGAAGCCTTCGTTGACCAGTTCAATTACAGCTCATCGGCACGAATTGAATTGTGCCCAAACCCCAAGCTGCTCACGGTTCTCTGCAATAACGTTGTACCGGCCATCGCTGGCGAACTCCTTCGAAAAGAAGCTCAGGCCGCCGACCTGGACTCCGATTCCATCCGGGCCGGTGTCAACGCAGCGAGGCGACGCCACATCTACGAGATAATGATCGCGCTCTTCAACCGAGCGGACACTCTTCCCCCTGACATGGTGGCGCTATCTGGCTTTATCCGGCGTGTGTGTCCCGCCGCTGTGCCCTTCTCGGCATTCCTCGAAAAATGGCTCCCGTACTACTTCGACCGATTTTCATAAGGTGACGAACCGTAGCCCCCACGCGCGGATGAACCAGACCCTAACTTGTGAGGAGAGTTACGGGCCCCACTGCCTGCATACAGCAGTTGATCACCGTGCTGAACCTCATCCGTTCCGGTGACCTGCGGGTCATTGAAACATGGTATTGGGGCGCAGCGCGAAGAGGCGGCCCATTCCACGCCCCGGGAGATCTGCCAGACCCGGACGCCCGGGAGAGCGTACGAAGCCAAGTAGATCACCGTCGAGCTTTCGCGTGCATGGCCGGTTATGAATCGCAAAACTTTTCGAGCAGGGCAGTGACAGGCTGAAGTAAGGACGGACCGTCAGCGGACGTCGAGTTCCGTGGCGGAGTCTAGATTAGGGCTCGTTCTCGTCGGCAGGCAGAGGTGGAAAGGAGACCTCTACCGTGCCTCCCTGGATGACCGGGCCGTAAGCAGTGCCTCCTCTGATGATGTTGGTCACCGTGCCTCGAGTATCCGACGGCAACGCTTGTGTCGTGGACGGTGGCTGGACGTCTGCGCCTCCGGGGATGGTGAGTATGAGACGGCGCAGGGTGGTGAAGGTGCGGTGGCCAGTCGAGTCGGCTTTGAGGATCGTGGAGTGGTCACCGGGCAGAGCGGCCGTGTCAGGGAACACCGACTGAGCGGACGAGGCCAGAACGACACGATCGCTTTCCCCAGCGTAGACGCGGAAGTCGATCGGGCACGTGCGGTCCGTGACAGCAGCGGCGTGCACGACATCACGCAAAATCGTGCGCAGCGTCGCGGTCACCTGGTCATTGAGCGGCCGCAGATCCTTCTCCTGAGGATGTCCTAGGCCCAGTACGTTGCGGCGTAGCGACAGTAGTAGTTCCGAACCATTGTTGGGGCAGGCCAGCATCACCACCCTTTTGATGCGGGCGAGTTCCTGGCCCGCGCCTTCGGCCAACACGCGAGCCAGATACCGCTGCCCCACAAGGCCGCCCTGGCTATGGGTCACGAACATCAGCCTCTCGAAGTTACCCGCCTCCGTGGCTAGGAACTCCTTGAGGCTGTCGGCGACCATATCGATCGACGGGAAGACGCGCAGGGGATGGAGACGCTTAACTCCGGTTGCGTACTCGAACGGTAGTGTTTCAACGAAGCCGAGTTCCTCGTCGTTTGCAACGAGCTGCTCAAGGGGTTGCCACACCTTGGGCCCGGACCTGATCCCGTGGATCATCACCACACCAAGTCGACCGTCGCTCAACGTTCCACCTCTCGCGCGGCGTTGACGTAAAAAACACACTATCTTCACCCCGCCGCGAAATGCCGCCGGATGCAGCACAGGCTGCTAAACCGGCATATAGCCGAGGCAAGTGACATGCACGAGGTGGCAGCCCTGTTGAGAAGGTATTTGATCTGGGCGTATTGCCCTGTATATCCTGTTCGGCGTAGGACCCGTGACCTGCCGCCCGGGCGATCGTCGACTTTGCAGCCCGTCCACTCCCGATTCGAGCGTTGTCGCTGAATAAGGCATGGCGTAAAGCGCCGCCGCAGGACACGACGCGACTCCTCGCTCGAATCGTCGAGTCGGTGCGGGTTGCTGCCCCTGCCGTAAGGGGCGCAACGGCCGGGTTCTGGGGTAGGGGTCGACTGCTGCGCCGACGATCAGGCTGGTGCCCTGCACCGTCGAACGCGCTATGTGAAGTTGACGCTTCAGGCCCGCGACTATCCGGTGAGCTGCTGCCTCCGCGACCAGCCGCTGACCGCAGGGTCATCGACGCGACGGCCTGCTGGTCCTGGCGTTGAAGGTGGGCTGCGAGGGTGCCGACCAGGAGGTGGCTGTTGGGGAGGGCGTCGGTCAGGGCGTACAGGACCGGGCGCTGCCACTGCTCCATGCTGTCGCCGTGCAAGGCCTGCACGTGCTGGGCGCGGGCGAGGCAGGCGCAGATGCGGCGGCAGTGGTAGGTGACCAGCGCCAGCAGTTCGGGCGGCAGCCGTCGCCGGCCGGGGCCACGGTGCGGAATGCGGGCGCGAGCGGCACGGTGTCGCGGATCTGCTGCAGGCCCGTGGCTCGCTGCATGTCGAGGGTGAGCGGGCCGGGCGGCCACATCCGGGGCTCGTGCAGGGTGCGGCACTGACAACCCGTGAGGCGAGCACGGCCGAGACTGTCATCCGGCAGTGCGGGTGTGGGAGCGCGGGTCGTGCGGCCTTCCAGACCCGACCGGAGCTTGCCTTGGACGCGCCGAGGGGGACCTTCACGATCTGCGCACACCGTCACCGCTTGCTGATCACATTCGGTATGCTCCGTGCGCTCTGTTCGCACCACTGAGGGGGGATTCCTCATGCATATACGCCACGCGCTGGCCGCCGCTGCCGCGGCCGTCTCCGTCGCCGCCGTCACCGCCGGCCCGGCCCAGGCCGCCGAATACACGTCCGCGCTGAAAGTCAAGGGCGTCCAGTACGACGCCCCCGGCACCGACTCCAACCGGTGCTCCGGCGGCAACACCAAGAACGAGTACCTGACCATCAAGAACTACTCGCGCACCGCGAAGGTCAACCTCAAGGGCTACGTCGTCAAGGACGCCGCCGGCAACAAGTACACCTTCACCGCCAACCACACCCTCGAGCCCGGCGACTACATCAAGCTCCGCGGCGGCAAGGGCACCAACTCCGACGCCGGCAACGTCGTCTACCGCCAGAACTGCAACTTCATCTGGAACAACGACAAGGACACCATCTACCTCCTCAAGCCCGGAGGACCCAAGGCCGACGTCCACTCCTACACCAAGCGCGCCAACGACGCCGACGGCAACGGCTACATCAACTACCACGGCTGACTCGGGAAGTCCCGCGCCCTCCTCCCGACCAACTGGGAGGAGGGCACTTCAGCGTTCACGCACGACTCTGCATTGAACAGCACGCCCGACCCCGGAATGAGGGGCAGGCGTGCTGCTGACCGTGCGGTGCCGGCCGTTGACGGACTCAGGCCCTGGCCAGAGAATCCGTTGCCGTGCTGTCCAGCCGTCCGAACGGGTGAAACGACCACCGAATGCCAGGCGGGGCGCGTTCAGGACCGCTACGAAGATCACCGACTGTTCGTGATCTCCGGAGGGATCCCTGATGCGCCCCACGCGCGCCGCCGTCACCGCCGCAGCCGTGCTCTCCGTGCTCGCCGCCCTGTTCACCCCCGCCACCGCACACGCCGCCGGACCCGGCGACACCGTCACCGTGCCCGTCGACGACGCCCTGGCCGCCCTCCCCGTCCCGATGAAGACCGCACCGGATACGAACGCACCAAGTTCCGGCACTGGACCGACGCCGACCACGACGGCTGCTCCACCCGCAACGAGGTCCTCCTCGATGAGGCCGTCACCGCACCCGAGCAGGACGCAGGCTGCCGACTCACCAGCGGTTCCTGGTACTCCCCCTACGACGACGCGAGTGCAGCGCCCACGTTTGTCATGCCGTCGGCGCACGCGAGGACGATCAGGGCCCGCTCAGCCGAACGCCGGTCCGATAATGCTGCCCGACGCATTAGCTCTGTAGGCACGTCATCGGACAGTGCGATTTCCACAGCAGAGGGACCCGGATGTCACATGCCAACAGGCTACTTACCAACCCTCAGAATTTCTGGGCATCACACTAACTGATCATTTCAGAATGAATTTGGCTCACCGGCTTGGCAGTTGGGCTGGCGGACGGCAGAGTTCTGTGGGTGTCGGATGATCTTGTGCCTGATGATCTGTGGGATCGTGTCGCCCCTCTCCTCCCGCCTCGCCCGCCGCGGCGTCAGCGGTATCCGGGCCGGCTGCCGGCGGATGACCGTGCGGCTCTGCGCGGGATCGTGTACGTGCTGCGCACGGGTGTGGCCTGGGCGGACGTACCGACTGAGACGATCGGCTGCAGCGGGGTGACATGCTGGCGGCGTCTGCGGGACTGGACCGAGGCCGGTGTCTGGCCCCGGCTGCACGAGATCCTCCTCGCGGAACTTCGCAAGGCCGGACTGTTGGACATGGAGGACACCGCAGTCGACGGCTCGCATGTCCGGGCCCTGAAAGGGGGGCTCACACCGGACCCTCGCCGGTCGACCGCGGCCGCCGTGGCAGCAAGCACCATGTGATCACCGACCGGCACGGAACACCCCTTGCGGTGTCGTTGACCAGCGGAAACCGTCACGACGTCACCCAGCTCATGCCCCTGCTGGACGCGATACCCCGCATCCGCGGCCTGGTGGGCCGGCCCCGTCACCGGCCACGGCGGCTGTTCGCCGATCGCGGATACGATTACGACAAGTACCGAAGGCTCCTCCGCGCTCGTGGCATCACGCCGAAGATCGCCCGCAAGGGCACCGCCCACGGCTCCCGCCTGGGCAGGACCAGGTGGGTCGTCGAGCGAACCTTCGCCTGGCTCCACCAGTTCAAACGCCTGCGGACCCGGTACGAGATACGAGCCGACCTCCACCTCGGACTGCTCCAACTCGCTTGCAGCATCATCTGCTTGAGACGACTCCGAACCTCATTCTGAAATGATCAGTTAGCGAGGTGCGGGGGCGACGCCGGCGAAGGCCGCCAGGGCGCCCGAGGAGTCGAAGTCGTCCAGGCGGCTTGCGGACTTCGGCGCGGGGGTGAGGACGACCACCTTGCGGCCGCGCTCGGCCGCCCTGAGGCCCAGCGCCGCCGCGGTCGGGTGAAGACCTTCCGCTCCGCCCGCGGGAGGGCTTCCAGAACCTTGCCGGAGCGCGGGGCCGACTGCTACCGCTCGTCATCGCTCATACCGACCATGACGCCACGGAGCCCCTGTGGACAGTGGCCGGGATGCTGGCCCCATGATCCTGTGCTTGTGTGACCTACCCACTATGTGGTCGTTATATCGATCATGACTATCCGACGCATGACCACCGTCTTGGGCGCCTTTGCTGCCCGCGTGCTGCTCGCTGTCGCCGTCCCCACATCCGCCCACGCTGCCGAGGGAGTACTGATCGTCAACGGGGTGGCGCACGAGAACCCGAGCGGCTGCTTCCCGGTGGACTGGTTCCCATCGTCGGTGACCAACCACACCGACGCCATCGCCGAGGTCCACTCGGGCCCCGGCTGCGGTGGGGCAGTCGAATGGCTCGTATACCCGGGCGAGACGTACTACACCGAGACCGCGCAGAGCGTCTACATTCTCTGACCCCCTCCGCAGAGGTCCTCACGGCTGGCCAGAAGCCTCCGCGCTGTGCCGGTACATGGCCGCTCTGACTCCGGGTTGGCCAGCCTCCGATGGAGATCGCCGGAACTGACGGACTTTTACGCGGGGCTCGGTAAAACCGCTGCGCACCGGTGTCCAAATGGAGCTCACGTCACCCTCTACGAGCGGCAGCTGGTCCTTCGTGGGGTCGTGGCGTCCTGGCACGCTGAGCGGGTGCCCCGGGCCCCGTCGCCCTCATTGAGCACGGCATCGCGTGCATGAACATCCAATCCTCCCCGCGGATACGCGAGCGACCCCGACTATCGGTCCGGGTGTGACTGAGCGCGCCAGTTGGCCGATCTGGCCAACTGGCGCGCTCAGTCACAGGTCGCGGTTCAGGTGGAGTCTTTACGAGTTGGTCGTGATAGCGGGTGGGGCTTCGCGCCAGGCAGGTGGCATGATCCGGGTGTGACGATCATGGTCAATCGGGCGGTGCTGGCGCATCGGCTGTTCACTGGGATCTCTCGGCGTCATCTCACTCGCCTGGTTGAGGAGTTGGCGGTGCCGTGGCAGGCCGGCCTCGAGGGCCGCCGTCATGCTGCACGAGGTGGGGACAGGAAACGGGCTGCGGGTGCCGGCGCCCGTCACCAGCTGGTGTTCGTCGACCGGCTGGTGGCCACGCTGATCCATCTGCGCCACGATCTGCCGCACTCGGTGCTGGGGCTGCTGTTCGGCGTCGACCGCTCCACCATCACCCGCGCGATCGGAGAGATACGTCGGCTCCTGGCCGAGCGGGGGTGCGCGGTCCCCGACCGCCCCGGCCTGCGCCTTCGGACGCTGACGGACGTGTTCGCCTACGCCCAGGCCGAAGGCGTCGAGCTGCGGCTGGACGCCACCGAGATCCAGGTCCGCAGGCCACCGGCCAACCGCGGCGGTCGCCGTGCGTTCGTCTCGGGCAAGAAGAAGCAGAACACGATGAAGGCCACTGTGATAGCTGACTGGCGTGGCCGCACGTTATGGACCGATGCCCTCCGGCCTGGTCGTATGCACGACGCCACGGCCGCCCGCAACGAAGGCATCGCCGTCTGCTTCCAGCACTTCCCCGACGTCGAGGTCCTCCTGGACGACGGCTACCTTGGCCTGAACCGCGACCACCGCGGGCAAGCGATCACACCACCCAGAAAACCCCGGCCCGGAGCATTGCCCGGCAGAGTCGAGCAGTGGGAACGCGACCGCCACGGGCACTCCTCCGACCGCAACACCGTCGAACACGCCCTCGCCGACCACAAACGCTGGAAGCAACTGACTCGCTGGACCCACCGCCGCGACCGCCTGCCCGACACCTACCGCGCCATCGCCGGTCTCGTCTCCGACCGCACCAACAACACCTGAGAACAGGCCACAACCAGGCCAAACACGCCCCACCCGCTATCACGCACCAACTCGTAAAGAGAGCATCTGATCTCCATAGTTGGTGTTCTGGATGTTTTTATGACTGGGGTCGTTGGCGATCGTTGGATGAGGCGTGAGTGTTCGTCGTCCATACCGCAGTGACGTGTCCGACGCCCGCTGAGCTTTGATCGAACCGGTCTTCACCGCTTGGCGGGCGAGACGGACCGGCCCCGGCACAGCGGCCCGGGTGCACGACCTGTTTCAACCACACGACCGGATCGCTACGGGCCAAGAACGTCTGCGAAGCCCTCGGCCACGAACTGCTGCCGAAGAACGTCGAAGGCACCCGCGCCAAGCTGAAACGACTGGCCAAACTCGGCATCCTCACCGAGGCCGACCACCGGCAACTTCGCCAGGAAGCAATAGCAGACAGAACTTCCACCAGTGTCCTTGTTCCCACCTCAGCAAGAAACGGATATCACCTCACGAACCGCCCATTTGAAGCTGTAGCCCTTGTCGCCCAGGACATGGTCGGGCCGCACGCGGGGCCGTCCCGGGCCGATGCGGGGCACGCGTATCGCTTGCAACACGGCGGTGAACTGAGTGCAGTCGTTGGTGCCGCCCGTGGCGGTGAACGCCAGCGGGCAGCCGAAGGCGTCGCAGGCGATATAGATCTTGCTAGTCAGGCCGCATCTGGAGCGTCCGAGGCCGGGCTTGCGAAGCCCCCTCTTCGGGCCCTGGCAGCGTGCTGGTGGGCGCGGACGATGGTGGAGTCGACCGACACCAGCCAGCCGACATCGCCCACTGCGTCCGCCTGTGCCTGGGCGGCCTTGAGCATCCGCTCGAAGGTGCCGTCTGCCGCCCACCGGCGGAAGCGGATGTGCAGCGTGGCCCACGGCCGTACCGCTCGGGCACGTCCCGCCAGGCCGTCCCGGTGCGGAACTTCCACACGATCCCGTTGAGTTCTTCCGGTCGTCCAGGCGCTTCGGCCCCTGCAAGGACGCGGGCAGCAACGGCCCGACGAACTCCCACTTGGAATCCGACGTAGTCCTGCCCCAGGGTCGCGAGGACGGCCGCACGGCGCCGCTCCCGCTGGAGGTGCCTGCGCTCCCGTTCGTCGCGCTCGCGTTCCCAGACGGCAAGGTACGGCTGGACCAGGGGCAGGACGTCGGCGGGGATCACGTCGGCGGGCCGCCCCGCGGAGCGCACCGCGCCCTCGGCCCGTCCCCGCTCCTCCTGCCACCCCGGCCGCCTCCGCGCTGCCTAGTGCTGAGGGTGACGCCCGAGCGGGCGGCACCCCCAGCACTGGTCGCGGCCCTGGTCGGCACGTGTGGCACCAGGGGCGAGTGACCAGGGCAGCGATCAGAGCTGCCGCGCCTTTCCTACCGGCGCAGCACGCGCATGAACGCGCTCCTTCCTACGACGCCGCGGTGGTGTCCTCTCACCCGGTGGTCGAGCCGAGGCGCACGGCGAGTGCCTGGACGCCCGTCGGCGCGTCCCACGTGTCTCCGACCCCCACAAGGGCCCACCCGCCGGAACACGAGGAGTCCCCGTACAGGAATGCCATGTCGGTGGTGTCGTTCGAGAACCTGATCGCGCCGCCAGTGAGGGGCAGGCAGGTGTCGCTCGGCGGATTCTCGACCCGCGAGCCTTGACCCGCGGGAGTGATGTATATGTACGAGCCGCTCGCCCCCTGTGCGCTGCCCGGCAGTACCGCCAGCAGCATGAACGCTGAGGCCACTGCCGGGGCAGCCTTGCGGATCCGGCGCAGAACTCTTGTCGATGTCATGAACACTCTCCACTCTCAGGTGTCAGCGCTACCCACGCTGACCGGATGAAGCAGGGCTGGGAGCGAGCTTGCGCATGGGTGTCTCCTCGTGATCGTGAGCGGCCCTGTCCCGGCGCCTGCCTGGACCGTAAGGACTGATGGGCCGTTCGGGGCCGGGGCGTCCCCCGAGTGGGGACAGTGCGTTGGAGCATTGCCGGGGGCGCGGTGGCGTGTTCGGTGGCGGCTGTGTGCGCCGTTGTGTGCTGCCTGTGCTTGGCGTGGTTGGTGGGGCGGGGGCATGCCGCCGTACGGGTGACCTGGCGGGCATTGCCGCCCCGCGGGCCGGATGGCGCCGGTACACCGGTTGCACCAACGAGCAGTCGCAAGGAGGCCGTTCATGACAACGTCAAGGCGCCGGTTTCTGGGCATCGGCATCTCCGTGGCCGGTGCGGCGGTGGCGGGTGGCACGCTGGGCGTCGATACCGGTGCGGCCGCGCCCCTTGCGGCGCCGGTGTCGCAGAACCCCGACAGTATCCGTGGCATCAAGTGGCGTACGGTG
This sequence comes from Streptomyces sp. NPDC058335, assembly GCF_042723915.1. NCBI lineage: Bacteria > Bacillati > Actinomycetota > Actinomycetes > Kitasatosporales > Streptomycetaceae > Streptomyces > Streptomyces sp. NPDC058335. The sequence continues at coordinate 70,473 of NZ_JBHXHX010000027.1, forward strand.
CGCCGCCCGGCGCAGCCGGGTGACACCACCGACACCTTCGGCGTCCGGTTCGACACTCAGGGCCTGGCCTACCGCACCGCTGTCGCGTCGCTGTACAACAACGACTTCAAGACGGTTGTCCTGCGCGTCGCCAACATGAGTGACCTGCCCCGCGGCACCACGAAGACGCAGCGCGACAACGAGGTCATCAAGGTGCTGCACGAGCTGAACCGCCGGGGCATGAGGGTCTACCTGTGGAAACGGCAGTGGCTGCAGCGCAGCGACCGCTCCTGGGGCGCTTACAACCGGCACCCCGGGGCGAACGAGTTCATCACCGACATGAGCGCGCTCATCCAGCGCGCGAAACGCGAAGGGATCGCCGGCTCTCTGCAGGGCGTGATGCCGGTGGAGACGAACCTCAACAACTGCGCCGAGGTCCGCAACCGCGCCCTGTACATCGCCAGGGGCATCAACGCCCGCACCGGCAACTGGCTCAAGACCCACACCTTGATGGTGCCCGGCGCCGGCATGGGCCCGTACTTCAAGGGCATCCACAACGGCGGCGCCACGTGGCTGCAGCAGATGCGCGCGCAGACCGGGCGCTTCGCCTTCCTGTACAAGCACATGGTCAGCCAGCCCGAAGCCGTCTGCGGGCTCGGCCGGCTGAACAACCAGTGGCTGAGCAACGTCGGCTACGAGGCGAAGAAGACGGTTCAGGAGCAGATCCACTTCCTACGCACCACGATGGGCCTGTCGGACCTCGAACGCTACCTGCACGGGCACCGGGCCCAGTTCCCCAACCACACCCACGTCGTGTTCTGGGGCGACATCGGCGACGGCATCTTCAGCATGTCCGCGCTCGACAACCAACCACGGTGGAACTACAACACCGTGCGCGCCCTGCACCGGCTCCTTGTCCAGCAGAACCACTGGCACGGCCACTTCTTCAACTTCCCCTTCACCCACAAGGGCGCCGCCCGCACCGACCTGTGGGGCTACCTCATCACCGTCGACCGGCAGCACGGCTACACGCGGGCAAAGAACCACGCCTGGAACCGCGCGAAGACCCACTCCGTATGGAACGAGTGGCACATGTGGTCACGCGAGAACGCCGCGTTCTGACACCTGGCGGCGACATCGGCCGACGCGCGGAGCCCCCTGCCGCTGCGCACTTGCCAGACCCCCAGGTGCAGCCGGCGAGCAGCTGATCCGCGCACGCTCCGGTCAACAGCACCCGTCACCGCGCTGCGTGCGGCAAACGGGCTTCTGGGACCAGGCGCCTCGCGAGCCCCAGTCCCGCACCCCGCACTCACCCATCAATGCCGCCGGCCGCTGACCTGCTCTTTGCGGTGCCCTCGCCTGGACCGTCGGGTGCCCTCAGCCGGACCGTCACAACCGGCGAGCTCAACAGCCGTCAAGCCGGAGACGTCACACCACCCCCGATCAGCACGCTACGGCCAAAGGAACGTGATGGACGTGAAAGCGAGACCGATGAAGTTTCTGCCGCTGCTTCTGGCGGCTGTGACGGCAGCAACCACCCTAGCCGCCGCACCACTGTCACCGGCCGCAGCAACACCCGCGCACAACCACGCGGGACCCAGCATCACTGCACAACCCGGCGCGGCTGCAGCGGTGTTCTGGCGGGGCAGCTGGGCCGCAGCGCAGCAACCGCTCAACCCGAACGCGCCCGGCTGGGCCAAGCAGGGCTTTGCCAACCAGTCGGTGCGCCAGGTCGTCCGGCTCACCGTGGGCGGCACCATGGTGCGGGTACGGCTGTCCAATCTGTACGGCACCACGCCCCTGCGGCTGACCGGCGCCACCCTCGCCCGCACCACGGCCGGCGCCGCCGTCAAACGCGGATCCCAACGTCACCTCACCTTCGGCAGCCGGCAGTGGACCCAGATTCCCGTCGGCAGTGAACGGGACAGCGACCCGCTGCGCATGAGCACCGCAGCGAGAGAGAGGCTCACCGTCACCCTGTACTTCGCCCAGCGGACCGGCCCGGCCACCTACCACAGCCGGGCCATGGCCAACAGCTACCGGGCCACCGGCGACCACCGCGTCGATCCCGGCGGCGGCGCATACACGAGGGCCGAACCGAGGGCGAACTGGTACTACCTCACCCGCATCGACGTCCGCAGCGCCCAGGCGCAACCACGCAACGGTATCGTGGCCCTGGGCGACTCGATCACCGACGGCCCCGGCTCGACCCTTAACGCCGACAACCGCTACCCCGACCAGCTCGCCGAACGCCTGGTGGCCAACGGGACCCCACGTCCCGTCCTCAACGCGGGCATCAGCTCCAACCGGCTGCTGACCAAGTCGCCCTGCGGCGGCGAGTCGGCCACAGCGCGGTTCCGGCGTGATGTGGTCCTCCAGCCGGGCGCACGCACCGTGATCGTGCTCGCCGGGACCAACGACATCCGCCAGCAAAGCGGGACCACTGGCTGCGCTAAGGGCGCCCCCAGGATCAACGCCCAGCAGCTGATCGACGGACACCGCTACCTGATCAAGTGGGCCCACGAACGGGGACTCAAAGCAATCGGCGCGACCCTCCCGCCCTGCAGCTGCATCGGCCGCAACGAAACCATCCGCAACCAGCTCAACCAGTGGATCCGCCGCACCGCCGGCACCCGCAACGGATACGACGCCCTGACCGACTTCGACCGCGCCCTGGCCAACCCCCACAAACCCAACACCCTGCGCCCCGCCTACGACAGCGGCGACCACGTCCACCCCAACGACGCCGGCTACCAACGCATGGCCCAAGCCATCCCCCTCACCAAACTCTGAACCGTTCCGCTGCACGCGCCACCGCAGCCCCGGAACGCAACCACCGCGGCCCGGCAGGGCCACCCACTGCCCGGCCGCGGCGCCCAGACGTCAGACACAGCACAGATTGTAGGGCGAGACCGCAACGCACTTCACCGGCTGCGAAGTCCATGTTCGCCGCCCGCCGGCTGTAGGCGCCGTGGGCGCTGTGCCCGTCGACCACCGAGGCCGACATCGTGAGTGGCTGACGTGGGCGTCGGTCGGGATGGAAGCTATGGTCTTCAAGAGGCTGGGCGACGCCGACCAGCCCTCGGTGAAGGGCTGGCATAACTACAAGGTCTGCGAGACGACCGAGACGGTCGTCGGTGCGGTCACCGGCCCTGCGGCAGCTCCCCGCAGTCTGCTGCTCGGCAGGTACGACGGGCGCCTTCAGCGCACCGGCCGTACCACCAACCTCGCCCGGACAGCCAGCAGCACGTTCGCAGGCCTGCTCAGTCCGTCCGGGCGCGGCCATCCCTGGACGGGCTGGTCGTTCTCCGCCGGGTGGGGCACCGGTGGCGCCATCCCGCACGCCTGCACCGTACCCGCCTGGGCCCAACCCACCACAGTCAGCACGCGGCCCATTGCAGCGAAGCCGCTGCTGGAGCGGGACCACCATGACGAGTGCGACAAGCCGCTGTACGGGGGCGGCACCTGCACCTGCGACCTCATCGAGCAGTACGAGCCGCCCTCCGAACGGGACGACTACTGAGACGGCCTCTGACCGCTCCCCGCTCCGCCGAACCCCGGGCCCTTCGAGGCCCGGGGTCTGCCGGTCGGCAGGTGACTACCGCAGTGAATGTCGGAAGCCCTGGAACCGGTCAATCAGGATCTCCCCTTTGGAGATCAGAACGTGAGGCTCGTGCGCTCCCATGTCGGCCAGCAGGTCGGAGACAAGTGCGCAGGCCACGACGACGGCCTCCGCTGGTCGGTGACAATGGCGAGATCGCCGGTGGTCTGTGCAGAAACTGCTGGGAACGGCATCGCGGGGCCGTGGCGGAAGGCGTGCTCCGACGCGATCAAGTGCACGGGCTTGTCGCCGTCGTCGAAGCGGTGGAGTGCGGCGGACAGCATCATGCCGCCGGCCGCTCCGGTTTCCACCGCCCAGGCTGCGGCAGCCTGCACCAGCGCCACGAGGTCGAGTCCGCTCTGGTATAGCCGCTTGGGGGCCGTCGGAGTTGGAGTGGTCGCTCTGGAGGTTGATGGGCAGCGCGGCGTAGAAGCTGCCGTCCTGGTGGAGTTGGACGGTCGGTTCGCCCTCGAAGCGAGCCTGGCGGCGGCCGGACGTACTCCCCATGGGCGCCGACAGAGCATAGGTCCGCGCTCGGTCACTCTCCTGGTCGCAGGCCAGCGGCAGAGCGGCGAGGACCTGCCGGGCAGGGCCCTCACATAAGGCGATGACCGGGCGGACGGTGGGCGGCAGTTGGTGCGCCCACCCGATGAGCCACTCCGGCGACTGGTAGGGCGTCGCTTCGGGGTCCTGCCGGTACAGCTCCGGCCACGACGACGCCCAGGAAAGCGCCGGCAGCAGCCCCCTCCAGCACACGCACCATGAAATTCAAGATCACCTTCTTTCTCCCCGGGCGACCACATGCCGCCCCTGACCACGTGATCACGTCACCAGAGCGGCGAATCGTTGCATCAAACCCCAATTCACACGAACGGGACCAACCAGCCCGGCGATCACCGATCGATCCAGGCTGCGACGGCCCGAAGGTGGTCGACGCCCTCGAAGTTCCGGAACCGTCCATGACGTGACGCCGGGACCCGTTGACGTATCCGCCTCCGGATCAGACTTCGAGATTGGCGAGGCCTTCAAGGACATCTCCGCCCAGCATCAACGCCACCCTTCAACGCTGGCTGACCCACACCGATTTTCGAGCTCCAGCCGGTACACTGCTCCCGCGCATCGTCTCCGCGGCCGCGGCGACGATGCGCGGGACCCGGAGGTCCGACACCGTGGTGGCGTTCAGCCCGAACTCCGCAACCAGAAGCACCGCCAGCGCGGCCGCCTCCCCCGGGCTGAGGAACAGCCGTTGCGAGGCCGCCACAGCCCCGCCGCCGCCCAGGGCCTTGCCGTACCGGTACGGCACCCGGACGTACCCGTCCACCTCCCACTGCGGCAGACGGCCGGTCTGGGCGAGAGCGTCCAGCACCTCTCCCACCAGCCAGTCCGGCAATCCCTGCTGGCAGGCACCGGCCCGCCATGCGGCGAGCAAGGCAGCGTTGTGCTCGATGCGCACCGCCGCGTGGAAGGCCCGGCGTGCCACCGCGCGTATCTCGTCGAACTCCTGGGGAGAAAATGCCTCCTCCTTTGCCGGCAGCCGCACGATCCGCCGGGACAGCGCCTCCCGCGCCGACATCGTCAACGCTGGGTCGCTACGCAGAAACGACGCCAGCACTGCCACCTCGTTGCGGCCTGTGGCCGTCTGCTGGCGAGATATCCGGTAGGCGCTCCACACCCAGCTCATCGACCTGACGCACCGCAAGCACGCCGTCACTGACCAAGACGGGACCATGCGAGCAGACTCACGGCCGCCACGGCCACCGCGAAGCCCGCCTGGTGCACGCGAGCGATCCGCTCGTGAAGGACAGTGCGCGCCAGGACGACAGTAACGGCCGGATAGAGCGCGCTGATCACCGCTACGACGGACAGCGGCCCCTGGCGCACGGCCAGAAGGAAAGCGACATGAGCGAGAGCTGCGACCAGCCCGGACATCGCTGCGGCCGTCCGCATCCCGGGCCGCGGACCGCTGCGGATTCTCGCGACGAACTCTGCGGTGACAGTGAGCATGGCGTTCAGCGCCACGGAGACGACGACGGGAGCCAGGGCACTATCGGGCGGGGCGTGGTCAAGAGTGATCGCCTGGGTGGCAACGGCGCCTCCCGCACCGACTGCGCACAACAACGCCACGGGCAACGGGCGCCGTGCCGGCTGACGAGGTCTGGCGCTGATCAGCACGACAGCTACGAACGCCAGGGCGATGCCCATGGCGGCGAGCCCCTCCAGTCGCTCACCCTGGGCCAGGGCGACCAGCAGTGGCAGGACCGCGCTGATCACGGCGGCCAGCGGGGACAGTACGTTCATGGGGCCCAGCGCCAGACAGCGGTAGAGCAGGACACTCGCAGCCACACTGGCCAGGCCGTTGGCCATCCCCCAGGCCACGGCCTGCGCGGAAAAATGCGCACCGATCAAAGGCAGCGCGCAGAGAACGCCGGCCAGGCCAGCAAGCGCTGCGATCGCCACGACCCTCAGCACGGGAGCGTGTTTGGCCGCCAGTCCGCCCAGGAAGTCGGAACTGCCATAGGCGAAGGAACTGATCACAGCCATCAACACAGCGGCCACGATCGGCAGTGTGACGGTCCGGTGGCCCAGGCCCGCGCAGCACCGCCGGACGGCGGCCCGCAGCGCCCCGGAAGGCGCAGTGGGCAGGCAATCGACGCCAACAGGCAACGGCCGGTCACACAGCAGTGAATCCGACTGTCGTGAGCGGCGACACACGACCGGTGTCTGCAGGCACACCGCCTTCGACGCGGCAGCCAGGGCGGCAGGCCGCCCGCCTTCGACCGCGAGACCTACAAGCAGCGCAAACACCGTCGAGCGGTGCATCAACCGCCTCAAGCAGTGGCGCGGCATCGCCACCCGCTACAAGAAGACAGCCACGATCTACCTGGCCGGACTCCACATCGCAGGCATCTTTCTGTGGTCCGCACGGTGATCCAAACGAAAGTCCCTAGGCCGCCCTGGGCTGGGCGGCGTTGCCGAGGTGGGGGATCATGCGGATCGGAAGTAGCTCAGGACGGCAATGGCCAGTGGCCCGCGCCCCCCGTCAAGGGATGCCCGCTGCTGCCAGCGCTCGCAACGTCGTCCGTCGCCGCGTGAGCTTGTCCTCGCAGGTTTGACCGAGGCTGGAGCCAGGAATCTCTAGGACACCTGCAGTTTCGGCCCGCCACAAAGTCCCTGATAGGCCGGCGCCCGACTGCCGCGCCCCTCGGGCCAAAACTTCGGCAGCGCAACTGTGGTCGATCTCGGCTTCGTAGGCCCCAGCCGGCCCGCCAACGACGACCGCCTTTTGAGCGTCACCAACGGCGACACCCCCAACATCGCCATGGCGATCCGCATGGTGTCCATCGACACCCCGGAAAGCCACTACGGCGGAGCCCCCGCCACCGCCCAGACCGCTCTGGAACGCACCAAGGCGCGACTGCTGGACGGCACCTACGATGCGCTCCCGCAGGACCTGCGGGACTATCTCGTCTCCCACATCACCCCCGACGCCGCGCAACGACATCAGGCCGCCGGCCAAGCGGCAGCCGAAGCCCACACGGCCACGGTGGCCAACCGCCTGACCCGCCCCGACGGCTCCCAGCGCAAGATGGCCGTGATCGCCGCCGGCGAGCTCGTCGAAGGCAACGGCCGCCTCCTGGCCTATACCGCACCCTGGTTCACCGGCAGCGCCTCCGACCCGCTGCCGCCACGCGACGACCCCGGCCGACGCACATTCAACCTGGACATGGTGTCACTCGGCTGGGCAGCCACGTTCCTCATCTACCCCTCCAACCCGCCCAACAAGGACCTCAACCTGCTGCCGGAAGACGCCCGGGACCGCCTGGACACAACAGCGCGGCGCCTGGGACGAGTTCGGACAGGACCTGCTTCTGGGATATGAGTATCGGGCCTGCATCAAGCTCGGCGTCACGGAACTCACCGATCCCGCCGAGGAGATCGGCCGCGCCTATCAACGAGTGTGCGTGGACCTGCGGACCCTGACCGAAGTCGGCCTCTACGGCTACCACCAAGTGCCTCCACAGCACCGGCTGTGGATCTGGGCAACCGACCTGGAACAAGCACGGACGGACCTGCCAATCACTTCCTGAGCCGACCCTGCGGTTCTCCGGCAGCCCCGACGCAGGCCTCCACCTCTCGGAGGGGGGTACCCGCCATCGTGGGGCTGGCGCGCCAAGGGCACCGTGGCTGTCCCTCACCCACGCAATGTGCAGTCGCACGATCACATGAGAGCGGCAGGGATTCCCCCCGCAGTCCGGCATCCGGGTGGCCGCAGTCGAACTTCCCCGAGTCGACTGCGCCACCCGGGCGACGAGGAGTTTACGAGCGCTGCGAGGACTGTGCGGACGATGCGCTCGTACACGGCGACTGAGGCGAACTCGTGAAGTCGGCGTTGTCGAGCACGTTCGAGAGGTCAAGCATGTCCTACGCCCTCGTCCAGTGAACCCGAGGACTTGGCACGACGAGGACCGTTCATCTTTCCCGTCCTTACTGGAGCGGAGCACGACCACAGCGAGCCGGAACAACGCGCCTGGATGGCCGGCGGCGGCCGCCGATCCCAGCAAGTCGGCGGTCGTGGGCAGCTCCTCACGGCCCAGAGCCTTGGAGTCGAGCCGGCACAACGAGTTCGCCTCCTGGCGCGCGTCGACGTCCAGCTCGTGCAGGTCGCTCAGGGGGGCGAAGTCGCCGTCGGGACGATCCCAGACGTCGGAGGGCCCGGCGAGCTTGTCGCCATACGCAGACAGCCCGTCGTTGAAGCACTCCGCGTCCTTCACGGATTCCTGTCGGACGGGGTTTTCTCCTCTTGCTCGCGGGCGCGCACGCCGATGTAGCCGTGGCCGGGGAAACGACTGGCCGATGCAACACATGTAGGACTGTCCGAGTGGCAGGACGGGTCCGGGTGAGTGATGGTGGTGGAAGCGGGTCCGTGATCGCGGAGCGGGCTGATCAGCCACGGTTGTGTGGTGGACGCCGCAGGCTGCCCAGCTCGATTGCCGCAGTTGCCGTACCGACAGGGAGCGATGCTCAGAGTGCACGCGCGCACGAAAGGAGCAGGACTAAGGTGCGTGGCCACGGCGGAATCGAGCCAATGGGGCCGTCCGCCGACACGGCGAGCCCTGAGGCACAGGCCCTGCCCGCTGCCGTGGGCCGCGCTTCCGGTGATGGACCGCGCGAGGCCCAGTACGCACGATAGCCGCCGTGCGCGCCCATCGTTTACCACCGGAGGTGTCCCATGGTGTCTCTTCGACTGCTCGCCGGTGCGGCCGGTACCGCATTGGCCCTCGCTCTCCCCGCAGCGGCGCACGCCGCGCCGGCCGTCGCGTCGGACGACTGTGCCAAGGCGATCGCGGTCGCCGAGAAGACACAGAAGGACTACGAGTCCTGGCTGAAGTGGTACAAGGACCTCGTCGCCCAGGGCGGCCACCCGGGTATCGTCGAGAGGCAGGCCGTGGCCGACGCGAAGGCCGACCGCGACAGGACGGCCTCCCAGGCCCAACGCATCTGCGGCCCATGACCCCATGCGTTTTCCTTGAGCCGCGAACGATGACCGAGGAGTCGGACCAGGTCAACGTGGCGGATTCGACTCGTCGAGGACGCAGAATCGCGTCAGAGCGCTCCAGCTCCTTGACCTTCCGCTCCCGCTCGGCGATCCGCGCCGCGTCCGACAATGAGGTTCCGGACCGCTGCCCGGCATCGATCTCTTGATCCAGTCCCGCCGGCTCGCGGTGGATACCGAGCCGGTCGGCGACGCGGGAGATGAGACCGAACTTCTACCTGTCTTCCTGACCTATCTTGAATACGAGCCTCCTGCCCTCCTCCTCCCGCATGCTCGGCGGGGTGCTTCCTCGGTGTCGGAATGACTCGAACCCTGCCAGGGATCAGAGCGGTTGCTGCGCGCCAGCGCCGGCCTCTTGGGTGCCGAACTGGCAGGCCCTGTACTGCGGTGTGCGGTGGGTCGGTGACGGAAGCGTTATACAGCCGTTCGTAGCCGCAGGCATACCGGCGGGGCGTGATCCTCCTCCAGGACCTGCGTCCACCAGGTCGAAGGTGTCGTCATCGAAAACATCGTGCCTGATGGCGAGTTGGTGGCAGTGCGGGCCAGGTGCTGCCGAGCGGGCTGTGTGTCCCGCGTGCGGGACACTGTCGTCCCGGGTGCACAGCCGATACGTACGTCGGCTCGCCGACAGCGCGGTCGGCGAGCGCCCACCGGTGCTGATCGAACTACAGGTGCTGCGTTTCCGCTGTGGTCATCGTTCCTGCAAGCAGGCGACGTTTGCCAGCAGGTCGACGGACTGACGGTCCGCCACGGCAGACGCAACACGGCCTGCAGAGAGTGCTGGAGCGCGTGGCGGTGATGCTGGCCGGCCGATCCGCCGCCTGCCTGAGCCCAAGACCGCGACACCGCGGGTACTCGGGGCGGACGACTTCGCGCTCCGCAAGGGCAACAACTACAGCAGGATCTTGATCGACATCGAAACCCACCAGCCCATCGACCTGCTGCCGGACCGGACGACGTCGACAGTCGCCCGGTGGCTCGCCGAGCATCCCCAGCGTCGAGGTGATCTGCAGAGACCGCTCCACGGCGTATGCCGAGGCCGGACGGCTCGGCGCCCTGAACGCCATCCACGTCGCGGTGTCACTTCCCTGTGAGCGGTTCGTGTTCGCAGACCGTCGCGGGGGCAGGGAGCTTCCCGTCGAGGAGGTAGGTGTCGACCGCATTCTGGACGCAGGTGTTCTTGGAGTCGTAGGCGCCGTGCCCCTCGCCCTGGTAGGTGAGTTCGACCCCCACACCATGGCCGAGCGCTTGGGCCATGCGGGCGGCTCCCTCATACGGGGTGGCGGGGTCGCCGGTGTTGCCGACGAGCAGGATCGGGGGCGCGCCGGGCGCGCTGACCTCGGGGTATGCCGCCTTGCCGGGCACCGGCCAGCCGGTGCACTGCAAGGTTCCCCACAGGGTGCTCGCACCGAACAGCGGGGAAGCGGCCTCGAACTCGGCGACTCTGTCAGCGACCTGGGCCAGGGTGTAGCGGTCGCTCCGGTCGGCGCACGTGATGGCGGTATTGGCGTCCTGCAGGCCGCCGTAGGCCTTGCCGCGCTGCCCGCTCAGTAGGTCGGCGAGCTTCAGCATCGTTGTACCGTCTCTGTCGCCCGCCGCCTCCAGACCCACCTCAAGAGCGGGCCAGGCCGTCTCGGAGTACAAGGCCATGGACACGCCGTCGACAAGCAGGGAACCGGTCAGGACGCGGTCGCCGTCCACAGGGAGGGGCTGGTCGTCCAGCTCGGCCTCCAGCTCGATGACCCGCACTTCGACATCGTTGGGGCTGTCGCCGAGTGAGCAGCCCTGCTGGACGCACCAGGCAGCGAAGTGGTCGAAGGCCAGTTGGAATCCCTTGGCCTGCGCCAATGCGCCTTCCATCCGGTTGACCGTGGGGTCAACGACGCCGTCGAGGACGGCACGGCCGACGTTCCGGGGGAACAGGTGGGCATAGACCCCGCCGAGCTCGGTGCCGTAGGAGATGCCGAAGTAGTGCAGCTTGTCGTCGCCGAGGAGCCTGCGCATCAGGTCCATGTCGCGGGCGGTGTCAGCGGTGGTGACGTGCGGCAGGACACGGCCGGAGTTCCTCTCGCACGCCGCGGCATACCCCTGTCTGAGCTTCAGGAAGGCTTCGACCTCGTCGGCGCCGTCGTCCGGGGTGTCGTCCTGCTCGGACATCTCCTCCATGGCCTCGGCGTCCAGGCACGTGACACCGCTGCTGTTGCCGACCCCACGCGGGTCGAAGCTGACCAGGTCGTAGCGGCCGCGGAGCTTCTCGTAGTCGGCGGCCGCCGCGGGCAGTGTCGTGACTCCGGACGCCCCCGGACCGCCGAAGTTGAACAGCAGCGAGCCGATGCGCTGCTTCGCGTCGGCGCTGGATCGGGCCCGGATGAGGGCGATGCCTATCGTGTCGCCGTCGGGCTTGTCCCAGTCGAGCGGGGCCCGCATGGTGGCGCACTGCCACCGGGTGCCGTCCGGCAGGGGCTCAGGGGGGTCTCCGCCGCCCTGGCTGGGTGACGGAGCAGGGCAGTCTTTCCAGTCGAGCGACTGCGCCCACACCCGGCTGCGGTCGTTCTCCTTCTCGCCGCCCCCGCCGAGACTGCCCTCGCGAGCGGCCTGACCGCAGGCGGCCAGAGACCCGGAGAGCAGAACGGCACTGGACAGCAGGGCGACAACGGTTGTCGCAGGTTTCATTGGCATGCGCCCAGCCTCAGGCCCCCCAAACCACCCCGCACCGCCACACACCCATATGGGGGAGGTGGGACCGACACGGTGGCGTCGCCTCTCTGGGTTCATGGTCCCTTCCGGGGACGAGTAGACGGCTCTTGACTGTGCTGTCTCGCCGATCGTGCCTGTTCCTCAACGCGCTTGCTGCCTTTCGAAGGGGTCTAGCCGGACACGACCAACACGGCCGGTCCGCACGGCTGTACGTTTCACCTTCGGCGCGTGTTGACCGCGTCGAGCCATTTCAGTGAAGGGTGATCACGATGAACGGCTCTCCCGGCCCTCGTGCCCCAAGCAGCGCCGGTGGCGCCGCGCCAGCCTCCCGGCTGGGGGTGGGCAGACCGCCGCGCCGGTGCTGGGTGGCGGTTTGGCGGGCACCGTGCGTACGTCCTCATGGCGGCCACTGGTGGGTGCATGACGGCGGGGGAGCTGTGGACGTGGGTCTCGGCAGCCATGCTCGCGAGCGTGGTGGTTCCAGTCCTCCCCTCACTACCGTGTCGAGCTCACCGACAACTTCCTCGTCCTCCGCGGGGGCGGGCGCCGCGATATCGCGTGGCGGGACATCATCAGCCTAGAGGTCCGGAAGACCGCTGGGGTCCGGACGGTGGTCGTGCACGTGTCGGATGGACGTCGGATACCGCTGCACGCTCCGATGTCCCTTCTGGACCGCCGTGCGATCGAGGACAACGACGGTGCGACCCGACCATTCCGCCTTCCTGACAGCGGCTGATTCCTACACCGGCGCATGGCTCGCCCAGAGGGAGCAGTCGCAGAGCAGGCGGGGCAGGCGTGCCGCCCGCCGGCAGTGCCTGCCGCACGGCGAGCGGCGGCAAGGCCGCCGCGAAGCACCACACTTCGCGCTGTTTACCTGAGCATTCCTCCTGACGGTTGTTTACACCACCGGGCGCCGCTTCAGGGCAGTTGTCACCGGAAGGCGCAGTCAACACACCAGCCGCGTACGCCGGGAAAGTAGCGCCGGTTCGTGCTCTTGACGACGATGCCCCCGAGGTCGGCGCTAGTTGCAGAGGGCGCTGATCGTGCGGTCCGGAATGTCCACCCGGGCGTCGTTCGACGTGAGGGTGCTGTAGGCAGTGCCCAGGGTGAAGTTGTAGGTGGCACCGGGTGTGCAGTGGAAAGTGAAATCTTGGCTGTAGATGACACTGTCGCCGTGCTGCGCATAGCTGTAGGGCAGCTGAATGTACTTGCTGTAGACCTCGCTTGTGGTGCCCTCACGCGTCTCGGTCAGGGTTACGGTGCCGGACAGACCGCAGTCGGTCCGATTCCATCCGATGGCCTGGCCCTTCCAGCAGCCGAAAGTGATGTCCCCGTGAGACCAGCCTCCCGCGCTGGCGGTGAGGCACAGGTCGACCTCGGTGGAGGCCCAGTTGTCGGCGCTGCGGTCGTCGCTCTTACCGCTGCAGGAACTGGCCGCGGACGCGGGCGTGCCACCAGGGAAGAGCAGCGCGCCGGCCGCCAGAAGCACGGCGGGCACAAGTCGGACAAGCTTCTTGTCGAGCACAGATATCTCCCTCGGAGTGAGCGTGCCCCGGACACTACCGAACGCCACACTTTGCGACGCTGAGTAATCGTTTCGGCGGCGCTACCAACTCGGACGTGTCGTACGAGGCAAGGCGGGGAGCCACTGAGCAGCACAGCGCAGATGCGACAGCAGGGCCCTCCTTGGCCGTTCAGCCGAACCTCACTGTCGATGGCCCGGGAGTCGCAGTCGCCTGGGTGCCCGTGCCATTGCGCCCCTGTGCCGCGCCCCGGCCAAGAAGAAGCACTCCCCGTGTGCCGGGTTCTCACTGTCGAACACGCTGCCGTCCACCGACGTGTAGGGAGAATGGGACGCTGGCCGCCTGCGCACTCGTCACCGTCACGGCACCGGACGTCAGCGCCTCACGCCGCGCCACCGGATTATCGCGGACCGGACCACGGGCGATACCCGGCCCCAAAGACAGCACACGCATCGGCGAACGACTCGCTGCCCCCGCCCGGCTGGGCAAGACCCGAAGTGAGCATCAAAAAGCGGCCACGTGAGCTGGTCGACGTAGCTCTGATAGTCCACCTCAGTGGCGAACCCACGGCCGCTCCAGGCGGGCGTTGTTCGTGGCGTCGTCACGATGCCGTCGGGCGAGGGCCGCGGCACGCGGAAGGTCGTCATGGGCTGGTCTCCATACAGGGGCAGGGCTTCCTGTACGCCTGCCCCCAACCTAAACAGGTTGACGACCTCTACCAGGACGGTGGCCATAGGCGTGTGGGTTCGCGGCAAGCACCCGCCGGAACACCCTCCGAATCATTCACCCATCGGTAGCAGTGGTCTTGAGACCGGCGAAGACCACGGTGTTTTCCATATATCGCTGCCTGCTTCGGTCGTAGCTACCGCCGCAGGTGATCAGGCGTAGCTGGGCGTCGAGGGTGTCGGCGTAGACCAGGTCATCCGGGAAGTCGTCCTGCGGGAAGATTTCAGCGGCATAGGCGATGAAAGTCACGGTCGTGCCGTTTGCACGGGGGATGCGGATTTCCTTGCCGGGGGTCAGGGTGCTGAGGTTCGCGAAGACAGCGGGCGCAGTTCTGGTATTGAGGTGGCCGGCGACGATCGCGGTGCCACGCTCTCCCGGCGAGGGACCGTCAGTGAACCAGCCGACAAGGTTCGTGTCGTCAGAGGGTGGCGCGTTCAGCCGGCCGGAGGGACCAATGGCCAGGTCGGTAAAGGGCGCGTCCACCCCGATACTCGGAATGAGCAGACGCATGGGAGCCGAACGGGGCAGTGTCGGGCTGCGTGGCGCAGCTGCGGACTTGGGCTTCGGTACGGACGGCGCGCGCAGGCTCACCGCGGGCGCTGGAGCAGGCAGTGAGGACTGGCTGTCTGGGCCGGCCAAGCGGACCGCAACCGCGATCAGGACGAACGGCGTAAGTAGGGCCAGCAGAAGGCGCTGCGGCATACCGGCCCGCCGGGATCTCGAGTGAACCAATGAACGGATCGTCATGTCACAGCGCACCTCAGTCAGCGAAACGCGGATTCATGTAGGTCAGGCGCGGTGCAGCGTGCGGCTGTGGCTGCGGAGCGGAACGCTGCCTGCCGCACGCGGTACCCGCGTCAGCTATCAGACTGAGGCAGCGCCACGGGCGATGCGCCGGCGCAGCACGTACGCGCCTGCTCCCAGGCCACCCAGGAGCGCGAGTCCGCCGACAGCCGTCGAGCCAGAGGAGGCAAGACCGCCGCCACCGGTGTGCATGCCGCCCTTCGGCTTGTCGTGCTCACCACCGGCGTACTCGTCCTTCTTGTACTCGTCTTTCTTGTACTCGTCTTTCTTGTACTTGTGGTCGCTGCTGTAGGAGTGGTCGTCCTTGTCCCCGTCACGGGCACTGGAGGCGTAGGTGCCAGGGGCTGCGATGGCGAGGGCGACCGTGGCCGTGGCCGCGGCGAGGAGAGTGCGGGCAGAGCGCATGCGTGATTCCTTCCGTCGCAGCCTGCGTCAGCTGACGTGCTGTCGGCTGGTGGAAACCGCAGCGGCGACGTGGCTGGCGTCAACCCAGATGTGCGCGCGCCACCACCCTGGCGGGTATCCGGGTGAAGGCATGTCAGGTGAATGGATGAGGCACTCGGCTGTCCGTGTCACGCGGGCAGTCAGCGGTGCTCCTCCGGTCTCTTTGGATCATTCGGCCGTGTCCCGCTGGCGCATGCCTGCACTGCGGATCAGGCTGGATGGCGGGCTCACCGACCCGTCTGTCGCCTTCGGGGGTAAGCCCTGGTGCCGCCGCTGTTAGCAGCGCGGCGGCGGCACCGATAGTTACGCCGGCCGCACCAGCGCTCTCGCTCAAACAGCGAGCAGCACGGCCGCCGGGCTACTCACCCCGGTGCGGCGCGGTCATCGATGGACGGGGCTGGTGGTTTTCTGCCGGGTGGGCAGCCGGGAGACGCTGGACGTCATGCTGTGGAACCCGAGCATGGTGCTGGAAGTCGGGGTCGATGTCGCCCGCGATGCCTCCGGGCGGTGGCGCCACCCCGCACGCTGGCACCGCGCCCGCCCTGACCCCTCCCCCGCCGAGATGCCCGGCCTGACGCCACCGCTCTGACGGCGGCCCGACCCGGCGGCGGCGACGTTGCGCCAGGGTGCATGACATGCGCACTACGCCGTTCGGCCCCATCCTGAGAAGCGGCGCCATCGGCTGCACAGGCCGACCACCTCCGGGAGGTCCTGTGATCCTGCTCGCCCTGCTCGTGCCCGCCCTGATGATGGCGTTCCTCTTCGCCATGGACGCTCTCGAGGACCACCTCTTCCCCCGCCCGACAACCGCAGACGACGCGAGCCCTCCAGCCGACGACATACAAACCCGCTCCCCCTGACCGCCCCACGACTCCGTTACAGATCAGTCAGTCAAGGCGGGTGCCGCAGCCGACTCGGGGACGCAACTACGGCGCCCGCGCCGCTCAGTCCCAAGCGCAACAGGAAGACACGCCCCCGGGCCAACCGCCGCTGCAAGCCGTGTCTGGTGCCCCACCCGGGTGCTTAAGTTCTAGTGGTCGTCGCAACACCCCAGCTCAGGGGATGCGATGGACTTCGAGATTCGTGAGGAACGCCTGGGGCAAGGGCCGAAGAAGCTGTACCGGGAACGGGAGGCATACTTCGAGCTCGTGAACCGGGGCGTGAGCAACACGGAGGCGTGCCGGATCGTCGGAGTGAACCGACGGACCGGGAAACGATGGCGGCATGGCTCCCAGCCGACCGGCCGCAGGAAGTGGGTACCACCAATCACGGTGGTGCCCACTTCCGGGCCGTCTCGGTACTTGCGAACTTCCCCGACCGGCCGGAGATGCACGTGGTCCACGAGACGATCTACCAGGCCCTCTACGTGCAAGGCCGCGGGGAACTTCGCCGTGACCTGGTGAAAGCGCTCCGCACCGGCCGTGCCCGCCGCCAGGCCCAGCAGCGCCAGCCGCGCTACTCGACGCCGATGGTCATGATCAGCGACCGTCCAGCCGAAGCCGTCGACCGTGCGATCCCGGGCCACTGGGAGGGAGACCTGATCATCGGCAAGGACAACGGCTCCGCGATCGGCACCCTGGTCGAACGCAGTACCCGCTACCTGATGCTCGTCCACCTGCCTGAAGGTCGCAGCACGGAACGTGTTCGCGACGCCCTCCTAGACACCGTCAGACACCTGCCACCCCACCTGAAGCGATCCCTGACCTGGGACCAGGGCAGCGAGATGGGCCGTCATCACGAGTTCGCTATGGCGGCCCGGATGCCGGTCTACTTCTGCGACCCCGGCAAGCCCTGGCAGCGCGGCTCTAACGAGAACACCAACGGCTTGCTGCGGCAGTACTTCCCCAAGGCCACCGACCTTGCTGTCCACGGCCGTGAGCGCCTGGACGCCGTGGCTGCCGAGCTGAACAGCCGCCCACGCAAAGCGCTCGGCTGGGAGACCCCAGCCGAGCGCCTGCATAAACTGCTCGCCACCACACGTCAGTGATCACGTGTTGCGACGATCCCTAGAATTCGCCGTGCAGGGTGGGGCACACGCTTCAGACAGACTCTGCGGTGGGCCGGGCAAGTTCGTCGGGCCCTCTGAGGCACGCCGGTGGTGCGCTGACAGCGGAGACGGTCCTACTCCAGCGTGGCCGGTACTCGTCCTTGTAGGCGTGCTGGCCCGGGACGGTGCGGCCCAGATCGAGGTACTCGCATCCTGCCGTGGTCAGGTCCTGTGCCAGGTGGCGCAGGAGGGCGTGTCCGGGAGCGAGTATAAAAGAGGGTCTATGGTCGGCGCGACGGAATAGGCGGTGTCGCGTCAGGCAGAGCTGGGCGGCGACGATCTCGTCGTCCACGGCGAGGGTGGCGATGAACGCCATGTTGGCGCCGCAGCGCTCAAGCACGGCCGACCGGTGGAGTGCACCGGGAGTGTGGGGTGAGCTGGCAGGCGGCGCGTAGCCGGCCCAGCGGCGCGCGTGCAGGCGGGCCAGGACCGCGTAGGCGGTCAGCAGTTCGTTGCTCCTTGTGGCATTGGGCGAGTTCGTCCCAGGCGCGCTGGCGTCGTTTGTGATCACGTCGGGTCGAGCGGGACATCGCCTCATAGGCGAGGGGTAACCGGATCTCGGCGCAGTCGGTGACGCTGGTGTGCCAGCGTCCGGCTGGAGCAGCCTCGGTGGGTGTGAGGTGTCGGGCGAGCGCGCCGCCTGCGAGCAGGCCCGCCATGTCGCTGCCGGGCCTACGGCGCGGACGTACTCCCCCATCGGCGCCGACAGGGCATAGGTCCGCACTCGGTCGCTCTCCTGGTCGCAGGCCAGTGGCAGAGCGGCGAGGACCTGCCGGGCAGGGCCCTCGCATAAGGCGATGACCGGGCGGGCGGTGGGCGGCAGTTGGTGCGCCCACCCGATGAGGGCAGGCGGAGAGCGTGCGCCGATCTGCGCGGTGCGAATCGGGCCGGTCACCGCTGCGTGTCACAGGCGGCGCTCGTCACCCTGCCGTCGTCGCGCGGACGGCCGCGGAGAGGGCATCGCCGATGGCTCGAGCTCCCAGGGCGTTCGGATGCAAGGGCGCGGCCGCACGCGTGGGGACGATGCCCTCGATGTAGCGGTCGGCGGGGGCGGTGCAGATGTCATGCCCGGTGCCCAGGGCGTAGGTGTCGACGAAGCGGGCGCCGCGCTCTTCGGCCACCTGCTTCAGCACGGCGCTGAGGTGGTTGACCGCACCTTGGATATAGTTGGCGTCCTGCTTCCAGAAGGGCTGGGCGGGATAGCAGCCGTCGGTGCGGAGGTAGTTTCCGTAGCCGACGACGAAGACCTTGGCGTGCGGCGCCCGCCGGGCGATTTCGTCCAGGGCGGCGGTGAGGGCCGGGGCCCAGGCGTCGATGCGGGCCCTGACCTTGTCGGTGTCGCCTGCGGTGTTCTCTTCCGCGCAGCTGGTGCCGTGGGGCGGGGGCAGGATGTTGACGCAAGCCAGCGCTTCGCTGAAGAGGTTGGCGTCGTTGCCGCCGATGGTGATGCTGACGATGTCGGTGTCGGGTGTGAGTGCGTCGAACTGGGGTGCGGTCCCTGGGTGCTGCGTGGTGCTCAGATGGTCGACGGTGGCGGCGGAGCAGCTGACGTCGGTGAGCTCGGCATCAAGGGCCTTGGCCGCGATGTGCGGGTAGCCGGCCAGGGAGCGCAGGCACGCCGGATGGGCCGGGTCGAAGGGCGGCACCAGTGGTGCGGCCGCGAAGGAATCGCCGAGCGCGACGTACCGCAATGGTTCGTCCGCGGCCGTGACGGGGGCCGTGGCCAATACGGCACCGGCGGACAGGACGATGGCCAGGGCTACGCGCCGGGTTGTCTTCAAGAACGCCTCCATTCGGGACGTGCGTCTTTGCTTTGAGCATGTCCCAGCAGGCGTGCCGCCGCACGCGGTCCGCGGCTTCCGGTGGAAGTTGCGGCCGCTGATGACAGCACCCGCGTTTGCATTCCAGCGCAGTCATCTTGAAACAGTGGGCGACCCCCACGGCCGTGTGGCTGATGCCGCGCCGTTGCAGCCAGGTGCGGATGGCTTTGGAGCTGTAGCCCTTGTCGCCCAGGACATGGGCAGGCCGCACGCGGGGCCGCCCCGGACCGATGCGGGGCACCCGTATCGCCTCCATCACGGCGGTGAACTGGGTGCAGTCGTTGGTGTTCCCGCCCATGACGGTGAAGGCGAGCGGGCGGCCGAAGGCATCGCAGGCGAGATGAATCTTGCTGGTCAGACCACCTCGGGAGCGTCCGAGGCCGGGACAGCGGGCCCTTTTTTTCGGGCCCCGGCGGCATGCTGGTGGGCACGGACGATGGTGGAGTCGACCGACACCAGCCAGTCGATGTCCCCGGCCGCGTCCGCCCTGGCCTGGGCGGCCCGGAGCATGCGCTCGAACGTGCCGTCCAGGGCCCACCGGCGAAAGCGGGTGTGCAGCGTGGCCCACGGGCCGTACCGCTCGGGCACGTCCCGCCAGGCCGTTCCGGTACGGAACTTCCACACGATCCCGTTGAGCACCGTGCGGTCGTCCAGCCGCTTCCGGCCCGGCAGCGACACCGGCAGCAGCGGCCGGACGAACTCCCACTCCGCATCGGACAGTTCATGGCGACGTATCACCCAACCATGATCCACTACTCAAGATCATTTGAAGACACGGCCTAGTACTCCAGCAGCGCTTCTCCATTTTCACTGGTCAAAGGCCTGAGTGTGGGGAGTGTAATGCTGTGGAACCGGGTGTGGGGCGGTCTTTCGCGGACCGTCCCACCAACGGGTGGCCGCGCCGCATGTAATGGCAATGGCGTGCGTTCGCCTGGTGGCGGCGTCGCCACCGTGACCACCTCATGGCATGGCTGCGGTCGGGAGGGTGGTGGCGGGGGCCAACTGCCAGCAGACGGCGGATCTCTGCTGGCGTGAGGGCCACGAGGTCGGATGTGTCCCGGTCGGCACCCCTTTTTCGCGTTCCTGGCTGGCCATCACCGCCAGGAACGCGTGGGCGAGCATGGCGAGCGTGATGTGCCGGTACCAGCCCACGTAGCGGCGGACCTCGTACTGATCCAAGCCGCACTCGTTCTTCGCGCTCTGGAAGCACTCCTCGATCTTCCATCGGCAGCCCGCGACGCGGACGAGGTCAGCCAGGGTGGCTTCCAGGGACGCGCAGGCGAGGTAGTAGGCGATCTCATCGGGTCTGGTGATGCTGCGGCGGGCCAACATCCAGCGCTGTCGGGTGGGTTCATCGCCGTCGAACTCCCCGACGGCGGGTAGGCGGGCGGCGGCCCAGTCGTACAAGCGCTCGCCCTTGGCTCCGCTTCCGGCGGACAGGCGTTGCCAGGCCTCTGGCGGGGCCTGGCCGACGAGGTGGTCGATGCGCGGGCCGTGGACCTGCTGAGACTTGGGCACCGCCACGACGTAGGACAGGCCTGCTTCCTCGAGGAAACGTCGAAAGTGGGAGTCCTGTCCGTAGGCGGAATCGGCCGTGCCCCAGGCGATCGGCAACGGGGAGGCGAGCGCCCGCGTGATCACGTTCCGAGCCAACTCTCCCTTCGTGGCAAAGACACGCCCGTCGGGGATCCGGGCTGATCGGCAGCGGTCCTGGTCCTCGGCCCAGGACCTGGGCAGATAGAGTTCGCGGTCGACCAAGGCGTGGCCACGGGTGGTGGAGTAGGCGGCGAAGACGCCGATCTGGCAGTTCTCGGTGCGGCCGGCGGTGCCGGTGTATTGGCGCTGGACGCCGGCGGAGGTGGTGCCCTTCTTGACGAATCCGGTGTCGTCGATGATCAGCACACCGCCGTCGGCCCCAAGACGTTCGGCGACGTAGGCCTGCAGGTCGTCGCGGATCTCGTCCGGGTCCCAGCGGCAGCGGGACAGCAGTCGCTGAAGGCCGTCCGGTGTGGCGTGACCCGCGTGTTCGGCAAGCTGCCAGCTGTTCTTGCGGCCGACTTGCCCCAGGAGCCCACGGATATAGTCGCGTGCTCGCCGCCGGGGTTCCACCCGCGTGAACCTGGCTCCGATCCGCAGGACAAGATCAGCAAATTCATTGTCCCAGGCGTTCTCTGATGCAAGCTCGCTCACATCGGCGCACTGCCCGGAGCACTGTCATTACATGCGGCGCAGCCACCCGTTGGTGGGACGGTCCGCGAAAGACCGCCCGACACCCGGTTCCACAGCACTACACTCCCCACACTCAGGCCTTTGACCAGCGAAAATGGAGAAGCGCTGCTGGAGTACTAGCGATCCGGGTCGAACTCGCTGTCCTGCGCGCCCAGCACGCCCGCCTCCCACTCGGCCTCTGTATAACGGGTTACCGTTTCCCGGTCCTCGGTATTGCGCATGGCCACCGCCCCGCGCTCCGGGTAGGCGATCTCAATCCCACCGTAGAGTGCGCCAGGCACGCTATGCCATTCGGCGTCGGAGAGGTCGACGGCATAGAGCCATTTTTTATCTTCCGTGGCGCTCATGCTGAACTCCTTGCTGAGGCAGTTTCATTTGGGCGTGCCGGTGTGCGGGCACTTGATCACGGCCCGGTTCTTTGGCGGCGCTTGGAAAGCGTGCCAGCCAGGGCGGGTGCGGTGAAGGTTCCATAGGAGTGGTCCTTCGGCTTGACGCCGCCCGACACGTGACTAGCGCAGTGGACGGATGGGGAAGTGGCCGCTCCGAACAGTCTGCAGCCGTCGAATTCGACTCTGCCGCGGGCGCCCCCAGCGCGCGGTCGCGATTGGCGTGCGACGAATACGCCTTGTCACACAGCACCGCAAGGACGGCATAAGCCTCCTTTGCCAACAAGCATGCTGATTTGCCAACTGCGCTGCGTCGTCACATCAACCCCTCCCGCAGTGGTCGGGCGCCTGGCCGCGGAATCTGTCCACAGGGGAACGGGTGTCTGCTGGAGGAATGATCGACAGCGACGACACGCAGCCGCCGGCCCCACGCCGCAACAGGGTCCTGGACGCCCTCAAGCGGGCGGAGCGCAAGGTGTTCACCCGGCCCGCGCCGAAATCCGCAAAGGCCCAGGTGGAGTTCCTCTACACGCGCGCCAAGCGGTCGACGAAGGCCCTGGGCCGAACAGCTGGGTCGCCCCGTACCGTGCAGCGCTACCGCGCCGGACAGCAGACGAGCCTCAGAAGAGGCTCCAGGCGGCCCTGGTGGAGGAGACCGAATCCCAGCACACCGGCCGCTGCCCTTCGCGCTCCGCGGCCTCGCGCTCTGCCCGGCGGCGGGCCTGCTCCCATTGGACCGCGTACAGCCGGTCACCGTCGGCGTTGTCCAGGGCCTCCGTCAGCGTCTGCCACTCATCCTCATCGCGCCCGAGCCTGCGCCACACCTTTCCTGCGGCCCCGTCCGGGCCGGCGGTGATCCGCTCCCGCTCGGTGACGACCACGGGCACAGCCTGGTGGTAGTCGACGGCCGTGATCCCCGCACCCTGGCCCGGGTACGGCTCGTCGGCGAAGCAGGCGCGGGCGGCCTGCTCCAGGCGTCAAATCCGGCTGACGCGTTGCGCAGCGGTCTTCCCGGTGAACACGAACGCCACCGGCACGTAGCCCTCCCGGCCGGTCGCCGGGTAGATCCGCGACCACAGCCGGAACGCGTGCACCGCCGCGCCCCGGGTCATCTGCGCCTTGTCCTTGTCGGCCTTCGGCGCCAGAAGTTCGAACCACTCGGTATAGCGGCGCACCTTGGCCACCAAGACGTCGACGGGCTCGTTAATGCGCACCGCCCGGCCGGGGTGCCGCGCGCGCCCGTCGGGCCCGCCATCAAACACTCGCCTCTCCCCGCGCGCCCCGAGGCCGGGCGGCCGGTCACGTCCCGACTGCTGGCGCGGTGACTTCCTCCTCTGTCCCGCCGGACGGTCCGTCGTTCGTCACGGCTGGAAGCCCTGGCCTTGGCCGGGGCCGGGCTGCTGGTGCTGCTCGTGCTCCTGGCGGCGCGGGTCGACCGGTCCGGCCGGGTCGGCGGCCGGAGCTGGGAACTCCCCGTCCTCGATGGCGCGGCGGCGGGCGTTGGCCGCACGAATGATGGCAGCGAACCATTCCAGGTTCTCCGGAGTGCGCATCCACGTCGCCGGGTCGGTCGTACGCCCCTCCAGGTACTCCTGCGGTATCGCGGCCTGCTGGTGGGCTTGGACGGCGGCGGCCCGCTGCACCGGGGTGAGAGCGGCCTCCCGGCCCTGGTGGTCGACGACGTGCGGCGCGTCTGACGCCTGGTCGTGGTGTTGGTCGTCGGCGTGCGCGGCGGCCGACGCGGTCGCGGCCGGGCGTCGTCCCGCGCGGCGGCGGGCGGGGTACGGGCGGCGCGGATCGCGTTCTGCACGGCGAGGCTGGCGACCTGGGCCCGCTCGTAGCGGCTCGACTCCCGGGGCGGCTTGCCGTCCTCACACACCCCGGTCGTCATCGCGAGGGTGTAAAGCGTCCCGGCCGCCACCACATGCCGGTAGAGACCGCGGGTGTCCAAAGCGCCCCACACCGGCTCACCGTCGTCGCCCCTGCGCTGCACGCGGTTGAGGACCAGGCAGTGGTCGTGCAAGAGCGGAAACCCGTCGCGGCTATCGAAGTGCCGGAACGCCGCAACGACCAACGCTGGTGTCTTGGCACGCCTGCGGCCCGAGGACCACCGGGTCTCCGCGACCTCTCGGCACCTTCTACGAACCCCGCCATCCCGAAGCAGCCACCGCATGACCACCTCAGGCTTGACGAAGGACATAGAGGCACCCCCCGGGCGCGGGTTGTCCTTGTCGAGGCGGAGAAGGTCGTCGCCGAAGCAGAGTTCGCACAGGAGCTTGGGGCACCGGGCCGGCGTCCTTCTTCCGCCCGCTCTCGCCGACGCCCAGGTCAAGGCGCACGCCGTGGTGGCGGTCCCGCTTCGACGGCTGCGTACGCGAGGGGGCTGTATGGGCTCCTGCGCGAACTCGACGAGCAGGGCTGTGACCTCATCGTCGCGTCCCTGCCGGTAGAGGAGAGGGCTGGGACTGGCGATCGCCAACCGGCTCCGCCGCGCCGCAGGCCCCGGCCCACGGTGTGACCAGCATCCACGTTGTTCGGTGTGCCTGCCGATGCACCCAGCCATCCGCCTTCCACCCACCCTGATTGAGCAAGGTGGGGTCCCTTCCGGCCGCGGCACATGCACGCTGGGGCAGCCGCGGCCGAGGTGATCAGGATGTGGTGGCGACGTGCGTCTCGAGGCCGCGGGACGCGACTACCCGTACGCTGCCGTCGGCCAGCCGGTAGCACAGGCCCACCACCGCGGCCTGGCCGGCGGCCACCTTCTCGGCGAGTACCCGGGAGCGGTCCAGCAGCAGATCGACGGTGTGCCTTATGTGCTCGGCGAGGATCTCCTGCGGCTCAACCAGTCCAGCGGCCCGCGCCGCCAGCACGCTGGGGGTCACCCGCTCGACCACGTCCCGGACGTACCCGGCCGGTGCCATGCCGTCGTCCAGCGCGGCGCACGCCGCACCCACCGCGCCGCACGAGTCATGTCCGAGCACCACGACCAGCGGGCTGCCCAGCACGTCCACGCCGTATTCGATGCTGCCCAGCACCTCCGCACCTACGACGTGGCCCGCGGTGCGCACCACGAAGAGGTCGCCCAGGCCGCGGTCGAAGATGATCTCGGCGGCCAGCCTGGAGTCGGAACACCCGAACAGCACGGCGAAGGGCTGCTGGCCCGGTGCGATCTCGGCGCGGCGGGTAGCGTCCTGGTTCGGGTGCTCGGGGACGCCGGCGACGAAGCGCTGGTTACCGGCCAGCAGCAGGTCAAAGGCTTCCGAGGGCGTCGGAGTCTGAATCTCGGTCATGGCCGCAGCCTACGAGCCGCCACCAGCCGTCGCACCGCCCGGTCGCCTCAGTCATCGCCGGGCCGGCCGACACCGACGGGTTGGGCATCATCCCCAGGCGCCGGCTCAGGGCGGCCTCGACTCGGTTCCTCAGCGCGCGGCACAGTGCACGAGTCCACCGCAGTGTGTGCCTGCGGCTCGTGTTCCGGCGCCAACGTTGTCGGCGTCAGACGGACCCTGTGCTGGGCGGCCGTCTTCTGCGGTGAGTACGGCGCTGGCGAGGGTGAGCCTGGTGACCAACTGGCGAAGCTTCGGCCTCACCCGGTTGACCGACTTCATCATCCGCCACCACGCCGACGGCCGCCGACAGCCGAAACGCTGCAGTCGAGGCGTAGCGTGGAAAACGTGAGGACGGGAACGTGACGGCCCCGCCTTCACTCCTGCACGCACGCTCGCCGCCGTCGGCAGCGAGCGTGGCGAAGCTCTACAAGATGCAATAAGCAAAGGCGTCAGCTACGCCACAGGTGGCGGTACCAGTGCTCCGACTACGGTTCCTCTACCGTCAGTAGAGGAACGCGGGTAGACTCAGGATATGGCAGCAGACGAGACGAGCATTAAGGTGAGCGCGACCGCGCGGGACCGGCTGGCGAGGTTGGCGGCCGAGCACGGCACGACCATCCGCAGCCTGGTCGAGGAGCTGGCGCAGAGCACGCCGACGCAGGCCGAATACGCCGAGCGTGCCGAGTTGGCCCGCGCCGAACTCACCTCCGCCCTCGGCAGCGCGCCGAGTCCGGAGGCGGAAGCGAAGGCCCGTGCGCTGCTGGAGCGCCTGGGCGGGGCGCAGCACAATTCGCAGACGGCCGCGTAGTGGCGGCGATCGCGGTCGTTTTGGACCACACCACCGCTACCGCTCTGTACGACCCGAAGGACCCGTTCAACGAAGCGGTCGCCGCGTTCTATGTCCAGGCCTCCGGCGGACTTGGCAGCCTGTACGCGCCGGTGCTGTCCCTGACGGCCGGTGACGCCGAGCGGCCCGGCCTGCTCGGTTACATCAAGGGTTTGCGTTTCATCCGGATCGAGGCGTTCGACACCGACGCCGCGGTCACCGCCACCGAACTGCTGCGCTTCGGGCACTCCTGGGCCGCCGTCCACGCCATCCACGCTTCCAGGCCCTCAGCCGTCCATCCGAGCGGCCGGTTTCTGCTCACGCTGACGCCCAAGGCATACGCAGGCACCGGCGTCCAGGCTGTTCACCCCGGCCAGTAACCGCCAGCGCTTGGACGCTCCCTCCAGCCCGCCCGCGCCGTCGCGGACCTGGCCCTGACACACCCGCAAGGCCCGGCACCCTTCGGCGAGAGGAGCACCGCTCGAGCAGGGCGGTTGCATTGTCTCTATCCGACGGCAGCACCCACGCACCGATCCTCACGCCGCCTGAAGGACACCGCCGATGAACACCACTCCCCCACCCCCGGTCAACGAACCCGACCCGTCCGCGCCGTCTGCCTGGGCAGCCAGGTCGGTCCCTGCGCCATGTGCCAGCGCAAGACCCACAAGTACGGCCGCGGCGGCATCCTGCTGTGCCAGCGGTGCATGGCCCCCGTCATGCAGGCATGGGGCACCACGGTGCGGCACACCAGCACCCGCACCTAGAGGTTGTCCCGTATGGAAGGTGAGTTATCCGGTGAGGGTCAGGTTGTGGAGTCGGGCGGTGCCGAGCATGGCTTGGTGAACGCCGTTGCCCTTGAGCCGGCAGTCGCGCAGGATTTTCCAGTTCTTCAGCCGCGACAGGGCGTGTTCCACCCGGGCTCTCGCCCGGCGGTGGACAGCGTTCTCCGCTTCCTGCTGTGGGCTGAGGTGTGTCTGGCCTCGCCGTTTGCGGTGCGGGATGAGCAGGCCGGTGCCCTGGTATCCGCCGTCGGTGATGGTGGGGGCTCCACGGCAGGCCCGGGCGACGCCGGACTCGCTGAAGGCCCGGCAGTCGTTGCGGCTCCCGGGCAGTGGCAGGCCGATTGCCACCACCAGGCGGCTGTGGGCGTCGATGACCACTTGCAGGTTGGTCGAGTACCGGTAGTTCTTGCTCGAGGCCGCGACGCTGCGGTCGCGGGTGGGCACCAGAGTGCCGTCGACGATGTGGACGGTGTCCTTGCGCGGCCGCCGGGCAGGCGAGATCGCCGGCAGAGGCGCCAGGTGGTCCAGGATTCTGTCGGCCGCGGACTTCGACACCCCGAACAACGGCGCCACCTGCCGCAACGTGAGATTCGTGCGCCAGTACGTCGCCACCAGCAACACCCGGTCCCCCAAAGACAGCCGCCACGGCCGGCCACGCTGAATGTCACCACCACGACGCCGCACCAGCGCCACCAACCTGGCGAACTGCACCTCGGTCAAACCCGCGAACGGCTCGATCCACTTCGGATCATCCGCTGAGATCACCCCACCCATGCCCGCCCAACGCACCAACGGCCCCACCGGTTACGGGACAACCTCTAGCCGAACATCACCTGAGTTCGACGGCGTAAGAGTCTCCGCCAAACTCCCATCCGTCGGTGCCTTCACCGATGTCCGCGACGATGATCTCGTCGACGAAGAGGTCTTCGAAGTCGTTGTCGCGCAGGTCCCCGGCCAGCCACAGTGCCTCGATCTCGGTCCAGTCGCCGCGGCTGGCGTCGATACGCAGCGGGGCGGCGCGGCGAGTGCCGCGTTCGCGTTCGTCGTCGCCTGTTTTGACGAGCCCGCTGATCTCGAACTGGCCCCTCTTGACGGTGTCGGGGAGGGGTTCAGCGGGGACGATGGCGACGTTCTCGTACGCGGTGTGGATGACGTCGCGGTAGCTGCGGCGCACGTTGTACTCGGGATCCGACAGCCACTTGAACAGGGTGTCCGGCCGGACGTCGAGGCCGGCGCTGTCGAGGGCCTCGCAGCCGCGTCGGGTGCCGGTGAGCTGGCTGAGTTGGGCGTGCCATTGCTTGGCGCTGTAGGTGGACAGCCGGTGGCGCGGGCTGACCTGCTCACGCAGGAGGTCGTTGAGTGCGGCGCCGAGGGAGCTGCCGCGGCCTGTGGGGCCGGCCATCAGTCGTCACCTTCCGGGATGAACGTGCCAGGCTGGATGAACGTGGCCTTTACTTCGCCGAACCCGGTCCCGATCCGGTAGGTGCCGGGCGGCGTCTCGTCGGGGGTCCAGAAGATGGCGGCGTCGACGTTGCGCAGGGCGATGAGGGTGTGGCCTTCCTGGACGGCCTTGAAGGCGACGGTCCAGTGACGGACGGAGGCTTCGGCGACCATGCTCATGCGCCAGTCCGGCCGCCAGAACGGGGACCGCGACTCGGGCCGCTTGGGCCACAGCAGACGCAGCGCGATGGACAGGCGGGTCTTGTAGTTCTTGTACGGCTCCCCTCCGACCTTGATCAGTTCGGTGCGGGCCTCGCGGGTGGCCGCGTAGAAGGGCTTGAACAGCGACTCGTTGGCCTTGCCCGTCCATGAGTTGTGGATCCTCACCGGTTCGGCGAGGTAACCGTCGCGGTGAAGGCGTTCGAGTTGCTTGACGTGCGGGGTAGTCACCCACACCCGGCCTTGTTCGTCGGGCCGATCAACGAGCCGGCCCAGCGGGTGCGGCATGCCTGGGTAGCTCCACTCCGGGATGTCGATCAGGTAGATGCCGGCCTGGGACTTGTCGAAGGCATCGAGGGGGCCGGTGTGCAGGAGCTTGTTCGGGGCGAGTGGGACAGCTGAGCAGGCGGAGGGGAAGCTGCCGTTGCGGTCGATCAGGCACATCAGGCCGCCGCCGAACGAGGCCGGCACGTCGAGTTGGTCACGGCGCACGCGCTTCCCGTTGCGTTCGTAGGCAACGCGGGTGCTGGTGACGTCGGGGTGGACCCAGCGGGGCTCACCGTCCATGTCCTCACTGATCAGCGGCCATGGCCCGTCTTCCCGGTCCTCTTTGCGGATCACCG
The DNA here is from genome assembly GCF_042723915.1 of Streptomyces sp. NPDC058335. NCBI lineage: Bacteria > Bacillati > Actinomycetota > Actinomycetes > Kitasatosporales > Streptomycetaceae > Streptomyces > Streptomyces sp. NPDC058335. The sequence goes on from NZ_JBHXHX010000027.1 coordinate 99,502, forward strand.
GGATCGGGTGCATCTTCGAACGTCCCACCGCGTCCTTGAGAATCCTCAGAGCGGGGAAGACGGCACCTTCTGGCTCGTCTTCCTCATCGCCCGAGACCAGGCCGTCATCGCCGTCCTGCCCCGCCCCGTCGGCGTCGGAGACCGACTCCTTGCCCCCTTCGGCAGCCTCGGCCGGAGCCTGTGCGGGGGTGATGGTGGGAGCGGGCGCGTTGTAGGCGTGCAGCGCGGCGGCGAGACGGCGGCCCTCGGCGCTGTCGGGAGTCTGCACTCCGGCCGCTGCCAGCGCCTTGAGCGGGGCGTGGAGTTCGTCGAGGTCCTTCGCGTGGCCGCTGTTGAGCGCGGTGCGCAGGGCCGCAAGGAGGCGGGTCGCCTCCGCAGATAGATCCTTGACGGCGCCGGAGGTGAAGGGCAGGGCGGCTTCGGCTAGTTCGCTGTCGGCGGCGGTGCCCACGGTGTCCGTGAGGGGATTGGTGGCCGCAGGAGTGGCGACGGGCGCCGGGAAAGAGGCGGCGGGGTTGGGGTTATCGAGGAAGCGGGCGTGGGCGAAGTCCGGGCGCAGGCTGGTGCTGCCGATGATGCCCAGGTCGCGTTCAGCGACGGTCACGGTCGTCACCTGCTGGCCGGGTGCGGTGGCGAGGGTGAGGATGACGTCGGCGTCCAGGAGGTTGACGATGGCCGGGTCGTCGGTGTCCAGGACCACGACGACCGGCACGTTCTGGGTGCGGGCCAGTTCCCGCAGGATCTGGCTGGCCCCGGGCAGGTGCTCGCCAGACAGCGGCAGGCGCGGGTTGCTGGCCCGCTGCAGCCGGTCCACGACCACGAGCGCCAGGCCGTCGGCGAGCGGCGTAGTGTCCGCGGCGGTGTCGGCGATGGCCTCGGCGGTCAGGTCGCTGCCGTCATCGATGAGCAGCGGCGCGTGCCGGAGCCGCTCGACGACTTCCCGCTCGTGTCCGGTGAGGACGCCGGTCTTGAGGCGGGCGTAGTCGCCGCTGGCCTCCGCGGCGATGATGCGGCGCGTGATGTCGGTGCTGCTCGGGCCAGATGCCGCGTACAGGACGCGGGCGTTGCGGGCGAGCGTGGTGCGGGCGGCGGCGAGGCCGATCAGGCTGCCGCCCACCTGGGGTTCGGCCGCGACCAGGACCAGGCGGCCCGGGTGCAGGCCACCGGTCGCCTCGTCCAGACCCGCGAGGCCGAAGGACAGGCCGGGGGCGGTGCCGGAGGCGAGGACGTCGCCGATGGCGTCGCCCAGGGTGGCGAGGCGGCGGCCGCGCTCACGGGTGGGAGTGAGTTGACTGGTCACCGCGCCTCCTGCGGGCACTGCACCAGGGCGCGCGGCCGTGTCGGATGAGAGGGTAATCGTGTTGGGGTCAGCGGGGAGAAGGACCGCGACCGGTGTACTGCTCCGCCGGAGTACTTGGGGCTCACCGCTGGCTGCCCGGCTGATCAGGGTGCCGAAGTCCTTCTGCGCCGCGCTCAGCGTCCAGGACGAGAAGGCGCCGGCCTTCCGGGCTGCCGGGAACCGGTCCAACGGGGCCAGCAGAACGCGCTCTTTGTGCTTGTGGATCAGCGTCGTGGTCTTGTCATCCTCGGCGCTCTTGACCAGACCGTAGAGATCGTTGCGGGCGTCGCTGGCGGACTTCGTGTTCTTGGCCTGTGGCGGCTGACTCAACTCATTCTCCCGGTAGTCAAATCCTCTCCAGAATAGCAAGCTCATACATTACTCAGAGGGAAATCACACATCTGTAGGGCAGATGTCACTCTTTATCCGAGGTGGATTGACTCCCCGCGCCGAAGCGGGTCATCGCGCTTCCCCGCACGCCATGTGCGCGCGGCCGCCGATGCCCTGGAGCTGACGTGCGGGAGCGATGCGACCGGGGCCGCTGTGCGGGATGACGAAGGTCCCGCAACATGCGCCCGGGCTGCCGTGGTCGGGTTCGTGGTCGGGCCGGCCACGGGTCTTCCCCGGTGCTTGGGGAGTTGCACAGTCGGCATGTGCAGTGACGGCGGTACTCGTTGCGAGGCGCCTGTGCAATGGATTCCGGGGCCTGCGCAGTCGGCATGTGAATCGCGCCAGGCCGTGCTTGCCCCGCGCCCCGCGGGCAGCAACGACCTGCTCATGCCGATCCGCGCCAGCCTCATCACAGCCGATCACGTGCACGCCGAACTGGGCGAACTCATTGCCGGCAGCAGACCCGGGCGCACCACACGAGACCAGATCACCCTCTACAAGTCCGTCGGCGTGGCAGCGCAGGACGCCGCGGCCACGGCCCTGGTCGTCGCCTCCGCCCGCGCGCAGTCGATCGGCGAAGAAATCACGCTGCGATGATGCCGCTACCAGCACGCGACCGCGGCGGCTGGACCGGCAAGGCGAAGCAGGACGACGAAGCGGGGCGACCATGCAGGGGCCCTTGTGTGGAGTTCGCCGTTATCGGTGCTTGACGTCCTTTCGCTTACCCGCAAGCCGACCACGCACACCGCGGGCGCCTTCTGACGCCGCCGTCCAAATTCACGTTCCGGGGTCAGGGCTGGGTGGCGGCGTCGCTGTCCGGATGAAACGAGAAAATCTGGTCGAGGCCCACGATGCGCAGGATGCGCAGCGTGCTGGCCGGGACTGCGGCTGGTGCGATGTCGGCCTGGACGGCTCGGGTGTGATTGCGGGCGGCGATCAGGGCGGTAATGCCGCTGGAGTCGCAGAATTCCCTGCCGGCCAGATCCAGGACGAGGCGCTGACCCGGCTGGAGGGTGAGGGTGGTTAGCAGTTCACGCAGTTCGGTGGCGTTGCCGTAGTCGAGTACGCCATCGATCTCCAGGACGGGACCGGTCTGGGCATCTCGGGTGATGATCTTCAGCGGGCTCATTCGGTGTTCTTGGTCGTAGGGCAGGGGGCGGGCACACCGAGGGCGAGCAGCGCGGTGTCGTCGTCGAGGCCGTCGCCGAGGTCATCCAGCAAGCCGGTCAGCGCCTCGATGACGGCATGCGCGGGCTTGCCGGCGTGGCAGGCGGCGAAGGTGCGCAGGGCCTCCTCCCCGTACAGGGCGGTTCGGTCGTCGCCGATGCGGGCTTCTGTGAGCCCGTCGGTGTACAGCAGGAGAGTGTCGCCGGGAGTGAGGTCGGTGGTGGCGGTGGCGAAGCGTGCGTCGGGCAGGACACCGACCAGGAGGCCGCCGGGGGCGGGCAGAAAGTCAGCCGTGCCGTCGGCATGCAGAACGAGGGCCGACGGGTGGCCGCCCGAGGCGAGACGGACGGCAGTCCGCCCAGTCGTGGGATCGGGTTCGAGAGTGCCGAAGATGGCGGTGCAGTATCGCGGATCGCCGCCGGTGTATCGCTCGTGAAGCACCTTGTTGAGGGTCGACAGGACGGAAACAGGATCGGGATCGTGTACGGCGGCGGCACGCAGGGTGTAACGGGTCAGTGACGTGACCGCGGCAGCTTGGGGGCCCTTGCCGCACACGTCACCGAGGAAGAAGGCGAAGCGCTTGCCGCCGATGGGGAACAGGTCGTAGAAGTCACCGCCCAGCCGGTCCGGAGAGGCCGTGCGGTAGTGCGCGGCCGCCTCCAGCCCGGGCAAGGGTGGCCGGCAGCAGCGACTGCTGGAGCACGGCCAGGGCGTCCTGCAGGCGGGTGCGGTCGGCCTCCGCCTGCTTGCGCGCTTCTTCGGCCGCTTTCCGGGCTCGCAGGAGTTCCTCTTCGTAGGCGCGCCGGTCCCGGGCGTCGAACACGGTGGTGCGGATCAGGAGCGGCTCACCGTTACTGCCGTACTTCACGGCGGCGGACACCAGCACCGGCATCCGATCGCCGGCGTGTCTCAGTTCCAGGGCTATGCCGCTGATCTCACCCTGCATCCGCAGCAGCGGCGCGAAGTGCGTCTCATGGTACAGCTTGCCACCCACAGTCAGCAGGTCGGCGAAACGCATCCGGCCCACCACCGCATCCCGCTCCAGGCCGAGCCAGCCCAGCAGCGTGTCGTTGATTTTCGCGATGGTGCCATCCATCAACGTGGACAGATACCCGCACGGAGCGCTCTCGTAGAGTTCCTCGACACTGTCCTCCAGCAGCGCGGCGAACACTGCAAACGACGCCTTCTCGCCGTCGGCATCATGCGGGTCCGGCTGCTGTCCGGTTCGGCACGTCACCGAAGGCCCGCCAGGAAGCTCCTGATCGCCTCATTAGTGACATCGGGCGCGGACATGTGGGGGCAGTGCCCGGTCGCGTCGAGTGTGACCAGCGTCGAGCCGGGGATCGCCTGGTGGACGAAAGCACCAACTTCACGGGGGGCAATGACGTCCTGGGTGCACTCCAGCACCAGCGTCGGCACGCTCACTCTCTTCAGATCATCCCGCGAATCCGACAGGAACGTGGTCCGGGCGAAGACGCGCGCCATATCGGGATCAGTGGCGCAGAAGCTGTTCTTCAGCTCCTCCCCCAGCTCGGGCCGCTCCGGGTTTCCCATGATCACCGGCGCCATCGCTGCCGACCAGCCCAGATAGTTGGAGTCCAGGGACTCCAGCAGCTCGTCGATGTCCTGCGCGCTAAATCCGCCCCGGTAGCCGTCATCGTCGATGTACCGCGGCGAGGGAGCAACCATCACCAGTGCTCCGATGCGCTCCGGAGCCATGGCAGCGGCCAGCGCCCCGGTCATCGCGCTGACCGAATGCCCCACGAACACGGCATCGCGCAGGTCGAGCGCCTCGCACACCTCCACCACATCCTGGGCATAACCGTCGAGAGAGGCGTAACGGTCCTCCGAGAACGAGGACAGATCCGAGCGGCCAGAACCCACGTAGTCGAACAGCACGACACGGTAGTCGTCGACGAGAGCAGGCACCGTCAGCCGCCACATGTTCTGATCGCAGCCGAATCCGTGGGCCAGCACCACCGTCGGCCCCTGCGGGTTGCCGATGAGTGTGACGTTGTTCCTGCGGACGATATCCATACCCGCCAGTATCACAGGCTCCGGCGAAGGCCCGATGCACGGCGCCGAATCACCTAATACACCACTCGCCGATAGGCCTGTGGCGCACTCCCGCGAGTCCGCCACAGGTCCGGGTCAGCGTGCCGGCTGGTCAAGGACGTGGTGATGAGCTTGAGCCATTCCTCTGCGTTCGACGAAGGGCAGGTGGCCGGTCGGGTCTCGACGAACATCAACGCACGCAGTTGTACGAGACCATCGGGGACAAGCGGAGGCGCGTCACCTAAGCAATCCTGCGCTACAGGCAGACCTGCGGTGCGTTCGGCGGCCCATGCCTGAGCGGGGAAGCCCACGGCCCGTGCCGCGGTAGGACAACTGCTGCATGCATTCGCACACGAGTACACCGATTTCGGACGCCCGCCCGGCTGCGTGGTCATCACCGCCGCGGCGACCCGTACACCGGAGGAGGACGTCAATGCCGGACTCCGCGACCTGCGCGAGGTGAACAAGCAGCCTGCGCTCCTGCTGACGGGGCCGGCCGGGAGATGCGGACGGTGGTGGCTGCGTCAGTCCTGGTCTTCACCGGCGGGTTGGGGCACGCCGATGGCGAGGACCGCGGTGTCGTCATCGACGCCCGTGCCGAACGTGTCGAGCAGCTCACGGATCGCGTCGATGACGCCGGATGCGGTCGTGGGTGCCAGTGCCTGGGCGAAGTCGAGTAGGGCTTCATCTCCATAGCGGTCGTCGCTGTTTCGTCCGGTGTGGGCTTCGGTCAGGCCATCGGTGTACAGCAGCAGGGTGTCGCCGGGGTCGAGGCGGATGGTGGTGGTGGCGATGTGGGCGTCGGGTAGGACACCGATGAGCTGTCCCCCGGGAGTGGGCAGGTAGTCGACACCCCCGTCGGCGCGCATGAGCAGGGCCGGGGGGTGGCCGCCGCTGGCCAGGGTGATGTGAAAGCCGCCCCGAGCGGCGTCAGGGCTGAGCAGCCCGAAGACGACGGTACAGAACCTCGGATCGTCGCCGCCGTATTCGTGAGTGAGCACCGTGTTGAGGTTGCTCAGGACGGCGACCGGATCGGGGTCGTACACGGCGGCGGCCCGCAGGGAGTAGCGGGCCAGCGAAGTGACGGCCGCGGCAGCGGCGCCCTTGCCGCATACGTCGCCCAGGAACAGTCCCCAGGCACCGGCGGCGAGGGGAAAGAGGTCGTAGAAGTCGCCACCGACCTTGTCGGTGGAGGCGATGTGGTAGTGCGCGGCCACGTGCAGCCCGGGCACGCTGATCAGCGTTGGCGGCAGCAGGGTCTGTTGGAGAGTCGCGTTGAGGCGCCTGAGTTCTTCGCGTTCGCGTTCGGCTTGCTGTCGGGCGCGCAGCAGTTCGGATTCGTAGGCGCGGCGGTCGCGTGCGTCGAAGACGGTGGCGCGGATCAACAGCGGATGCCCGTCACCGCCGGTCTTTACCGCCGCGGTCACCAGGACCGGCAATCGGCTGCCGTCCGCCGCCTTGAGCTCCAGGGCGATCCCGCTGATTTCGCCCCGCAGGCGCAGCATCGGGGCGAAATGGGTCTCGTGGTAGAGCTGGCCACCCACGGTGAGCAGGTCAGAGAACGTCTTTCGGCCCACCAGGTCGGCGTTGTCGCAGCCGAGCCACTCGAGCAATGTCCTGTTGATCTTGACGATCGTTCCGTCCAGCAGCGTCGAGAGGTAACCGCACGGTGCGTGCTCATACAGGTCCTCGGCGCTGTCCTCCAGCAGGGCCGAAAATTCCGCCTGCTCATCGACGGACTGCTCGCCAGGGCCCGAGGTGTCGCCGTCGCCGCTCTTGGACGTCATCGCATGGCTCCGACGCATTCGGTGATCACCGCAGCGGGTTCTTGCGGCGTGGCGAGCCGGGGGCGATACCTGGCCGTGGCGGGCTTGATGGGCCGACTGCCGGATACCCGAAAGTGCAGGAAGGTGCCGTCCTCCGGGGCTTCGAGCACGGCGCCGGGCCGCTGCGCGACCGAGCTGGTCACGACGACCTCGGCGGGTCCCGGAGCACCCGTGATCACCGCGGCCACGGCGCCGCTCCTACCCCCATGAACGTCAGCCGGCAGCCCAAGGAGTCCGGACGAGGCGCCGCATCGCACGCGCCGCCCCGTCGGCGCCATCTCAATGCCACACCCGCCGTTCCAGCCCGCGGCGGGAGTGGCGACGGACCACGACGAAGCCCCCAGCGGCCCCGGATGGGCGAACGCCACCGACCCCCGCTCTGCAACCATGACACCCATCATCATGCCCACCGAGTGCCCAGCGCACGTCGTCGGACCCAGCGCCAGCAGATCCCCGGCCGAGCCCGCCAGCGGAGAACCGATGCTCCCGTTCCACACCGACGGGTCGGAGCGCCCCGGCCCGTCGACACTGACCGGGCCCAGCCGACTACGCGCGTGAGCCGACCCGCGCCGCGAAGGCAGCCGCAACGAACCCCCGGGACTGCAAACGGCAACGGGACCACGGAACCGGCACCGCGCTGTTGGAAGCCGGACGCTACTGGAACGTCCTCAGCGTCCCCGAGGAACTCGGCCTGCTCGCACTGAACGCCCTGTGGCACGATCCGCTGCACACCCCCGGACTCGACCAGCAATGGATCGGCGCCGGAATCCGTCACGTCGGCAAAGGCTGCTGGACCCCTGTCCCCCCGCCCTACCGCGACACCGGACACCTCGAATGGACCATCCCACCCAGCGGAAGGGGCACCCTGCACTTCCCCGACCGCCTGGAAGCCGCCCTCCACACAGCCACCAGCACACTCGCCCTCCTGGAAACCGACCCCACGAAGCAACCACACTATCGACCCCCCACTGCGGAACGATCACCTGAGCATCCACAGGGCAGACGGCACCGACATGGCACGGGTGGGTCTGGTGGGCGTGGCAGCGGCCCGAGCAGACCGCCCGTGCCCTGCTGGACGCCTACCGTGCCAGCCCTGGCGAGGTAGGCGACCGTCCGGCCGTCGATCGGCCACGTCGTCACCGAACTGGCCGAACGGCACCGACACGCCAGCGGCGTCCGCGAGCTGCACAGCGCCTTGACGGCGCTGGCCGGCTGACGTGCCTGCGCGCCGGACGAGTCACGGGACGGCAACTCCAACGACGTCATCCAGATGCTGCCGCTGCTCGACGCGGTCTCACTGGTCAGTGGCCGGATTGAAGTCGCGGTGGGATGCCATCATCAGCCTGCGGCTGGCAGGATCTGCTTGGCTGTGCGGGCGAGGTGACGGTGAGTCACCTTGATGATCTCGTGCCAGAAGGGCTTGGCGCTGAGGTAGGTTCCGAGAATGGACAGAATGCCCAGGGACACATCGACACTGACTCGTCCCTGTCTGGTCCAGTAGACGTCCTGGAGGTCCAGCAGGAGGGCGAACTCGTCCGCGATCAATGCGGTGCCGCAGCCGTACGCGGTGGCGACGGCGGGGTGTCCAACGGCTTGCCTGTCACCGCGTACAGCGATCAGGCCCAGGCCGGCGAGTGTGGCGATGCCGAGGTTGTAATGGTGCAGATGCTTCCCGCCGGCGGAGATGTTTCCCCAGGGCAGCCACCCGCCTCGAATGCCATGCGTGATCAACCGCACCGTGCCGAAGGTCGCTCCGAAGGAAGCCCATGTCACCAGCAGCGACCGTTGGACAGGGCTGAGATTACGGTCGGCCGCCTCATGCCATCGCTCGACGAGCCGTGGCCGGGCGGGACCGCGCTGTCGCAGGGTTTCACTTGTCACGGGGTGCCTCTCGCTCCGCACCGGCTGCCGCAGCCGCCTTCCGGCGGCCCTGTGGGTGTCGTCGCTGCTCCTCTTCGACGGTAGGCGCGGCTAGGGGAGTCTGCATCCTGGGAACTGCTGCACGCCGCGATGGTCACCGTGGTGGCAGATACCTGGCGACATTCAACTCATATCCGCCTTGGAGCCCGGCGTGCTGCAAGGAGACGGGGGGATGGGCCTACTCATCTTCGCTGTCGACCAACCTCTGCGCCATTTTGGAAGCCACCACGTTCTGGCTCCTGGTTAGCGCCTCCGGGTTCAGCGAGTCTGGGCCTGCGTCAGTCTCGAAGTCCTCCTGCCACTGGTGCGCCATGGCGTCCTGAATCTCTGGGGGCTTCTTCTGTACCCGCTGTCGGTACTCCTCAGGGAGGACTGAGAGAAATGCTTCCAGAACAGGGGGCGAAAGGCTTGTCATAACCGACACCTAATCTTCCTTGCTCAGTCACCGTTGGTCGGTCGTCGCCTCATGCTTGCCACGATGGAGCTGATGGTTCACCTCATTCGCCCATCCGGGTCAACAATTTGACGATCCGCCAGCCTTCGCCTTCGAAGGCCGTGATGCCCAGCAGCTATCAGCCCAAGTTGACGCAAGGTCCTCGATCTCGTCGCATCCGGAAGGAAGGTCGCCAGGCCGCCCGGCTCGTCGGCGTCACCGAACAGACGATCTATGCCTGACGTCCGACAGGAACCGGTGAAGGACGCGGAGTGCTTCAACGACGGGCTGTCTGCGTACGGCCGCGCTGGAGCGGGATGAGGAGGGCCGACGGGTGTGCCCGGTGTGCGGGGCGCCTGTGGGTCGGGGCGGGACCGGCTGCCACATCAGTACCTTCACGCCTGGCGGCGTATGGGGCAGCGCGGCAAACGGGTGACGCACCGGCCGCTGACTGAAGTCGGTCGTTGAGCGGGTATGGAAACCTTCCGCAACCGCCCGGACTCGAGTGCTAATTCCAAATCCGCCGGCCACACAGACGACACGTGGGTGTGGTGGGTGCAGTTACGGAAGAGCGACGCCCGGGCTCGTCAGATGCCAGCACAGGGACAGGGATCGCCCGCACCCTGGAGGGTCCCGCCGGGACTGCCTCAATTCCCCGCACCAGGAGATGGGCGATGACGTTGAGGACAGTGATGGTCGCACTCGCTGCCGTCACGATCGTCGCTGCGACGGTGTCGGTGGTCCTGACGGCTTGAATCACCGGTGCCTTCGCGCTATCGCTCGCGAGAGTGAGACTGGGGCTGACGGTCTCGGAGGGAGCAGAAGGGCGTGGGAGGGCTCCGACGGCATGGAGACGGGCCTGCGCGTGCTCGACCTTGGCTGCGGCCCGGGCCGGCAAGCCGCCCACCTCGCCCGCACCCATCACGCCGCCGTGGACGCCGTCGACCTCTCACCGACTCAGATCGACCGCGCACAGGCGCGCTACGGCGACCT
>NZ_JBHXHX010000028.1:0-103672 GCF_042723915.1 Streptomyces sp. NPDC058335
CCTGCCCATCGACCATCCACCCGCCCGCTTCACCCCCTTCGCCGAACCGCACAGCACCGGTCAGGACACCGCCGGTCACCTCGGGAAGTAGTCGCCCGGTACTCAGCCGTCGAGGAGCGTCTTGAGCGTTCGGTGGCCGCTCGGCGGCGAGAAGTCCGGGGCGCAGTTCAGGAAGGCGAGTCCGGACGGCGACAGGGCCTCGACGGGCGCGCAGAGGAAGAGGCCTGCCCGTCGAGGAGGCCGGCGCGGTAGTGCGCGGCGGCGTTTCTCGTCGATGACCTACACAAGGACGGCGGGGGTAGCGTCTGCCCAGGGTGTGGGGCAGTTCGCGGGCGAAGCGGCGGGCGTCGGAGACGAGGTTGGAGTAGACCAGCACCTCGCTACCTCCCCGCCTTTCATGGCAACCTGTAGAGAGATTCCGATGGCAGGTTTCGCGCAATACGACGGTTACAAAAGAGACTTCGACTTCTCTGTCGGGCCCGCGCAGCCGGACGCCTTCCGGAGCAGAGAATTCGGCGACCGTCTGTGGGCGGACGTCTCGCGCATCCTGGGGACACCCTTCGAGGGCGGGACGGTCACGCCCGACGACTACGACGGATACAACTACTGGTTCGGCAACGACGACCTGAGCGCTTCTCTCTACTCGTGTCCACCGGAATCGGGCTCCGGAGTGCTGGACCAGGCGCCTGCGATGCTCACCGTGATCTCACGGTCGGAGGACGTCGCGAGTTCGGAGCTGGCGGAACGGATCTACGCCGGGCTGACCGCGTCGGACGACTACCTCGTGGTGGTGTTCGCGCACGACGGCATGCCGATCGCCGCGAACTTCGACATCGGCGACGACTGGTGAACCGGCTGGCCGTGACGCCGCCCGTCACTTCGGCCGGACCTGGGTCAGCGCCGGGCCCGCCAGCATGATCGCCACGCCGACCGGGCTCGACCAGGTCAGGGACTCGTCGATCACGGCCTGGATGAGGGCGCGGCGGGCATCGCCGTACACGGCCATCGGCTCTAGGCGGTTTCCTCCGGATCGAACCCGTCTGATGTCCCTGGTAAAAGGGATCCCGGCCATCGGACGGGCGGCCCAAGACCGGTCCGGCCATGGCAAGTCACCCGTGCATCCGATGGTCGAGCCGGACAGCCAGGGCGGTTCAGCGTCACGAGCAGGCCCTCCACAGCCGGCGGCGGGAACGGATCAGCAGGCACGGCGGAAGACGGCCGCCGGACCGATCGCACCGGTGCCGAACTTGTCGCGGATCCGGTGGGTGAACGCCGTTGCCCTTGAGCCGGCAGTCGCGCAGGATTTTCCAGTTCTTCAGCCGCGACAGGCCGTGTTCCACCCGGGCTCTCGCCCGGCGGTGGACAGCGTTCTCCGCCTCCTGCTGTGGGCTGAGGTGTGTCTGGCCCCGCCGTTTGCGGTGCGGGATGAGCAGGCCGGTGCCCTGGTATCCGCCGTCGGTGATGGTGGGGGCTCCACGGCAGGTCCGGTCGACGCCGGACTCGGTGAAGGCCCGGCAGTCGTTGCGGCTTCCGGGCAGTGGCAGGCCGATTGCCACCACCAGGCGGCTGTGGGCGTCGATGACCACCTGGAGGTTGGCCGAGTACCGGTAATTCTTGCTCGAGGCCGCGACGCTGCGGTCGCGGGTGGGCACCAGAGTGCCGTCGACGATGTGGACGGTGTCCTTGCGCGGCCGCCGGGCAGGCGAGATCGCCGGCAGAGGCGCCAGGTGGTCCAGGATTCTGTCGGCCGCGGACCTCCACACCCCGAACAACGGCGCCACCTGCCGCAACGTGAGATTCGTGCGCCAGTACGTCGCCACCAGCAACACCCGGTCCTCCAAGGACAACCGCCACGGCCGGCCACACTAATGTCACCACCACGACGCCGCACCAGCGCCACCAACCTGGCGAACTGCACCTCGGTCAAACCCGCGAACGGCTCGATCCACTTCGGATCACCCGCTGAGATCACCCCCCCATGCCCACCCCACGCACCAACCGCCCCAACGGTTACGGGACAACCTCGAGTGCCGTCGGTGCTCGGTTCTGCTGGAGGCCCGGGCGAAGGGGGTCCCGCAAGCGAGACGAACGGACGAACCACGCTCATCTCCCCCGCTGCGAAGCGGAGTTCATACCCACCCACCCCGAAGCAACCGATCACGTTCGGAAAGCCGATGGCGTCTCAATGGACCGTTTCTCGGCTGATATCGTTGCAACGGGACCCGGTGGTCGCGTGCCGTCGGCAACTGCATCGCTCCCCGCCGAGACCGAGCCGACGCGTACAGCATCGCGGCCCTCATACAGAGTGCGCGTAATGAGCGCCAGATCCACTGAACGATTTGTCAGAATCGAATGCAGGATGACTTCGGCCAACAACAAGGCTCCCGTGGGTACGTACGAAGCGGTTTCCGTGCACTTCGAAGATCTTGATGCGTACGGCACGGTCCATCACAACAAGTACCCCTTCCTCTTCGAACGGGCTTTCAACAGCTACTTGAATCGAAAGGGGTGTTCCCTTTTGGCCGTGCTTCGAGATCTCCCATCGGGATGATTCAGGTCGTCCGGTCCATGCAACTGACCTATGACGCCCCCATCACCAGGCTCGGGGAGATCCAGGTGCAGTTCTGACTCGAGCATGCGGGGCGCACGAGTTTCATGTACAAGTTCGTTATTCTGTCTGCTGACCCGCGCGACCGTCCATGCCAGCGGAACACGAGGAATGGTGAACCTCGATGCCAGCACGCTGCGGCCGGCTCCGCTGACCCAGGACCTGTTGGACTTCAGCCGACCGCTGATGTCGGACGAACTTTTGGCGACGCTGGAGGCGAGGGAGGCACAGTCCGCCTCACCGGATGGACACGTCCCTGGCGTTTGAGCGGGCTTCGCTGGGCCAGCACCTCCCAGGTCGCCCGGCCCGCTGTGCGGCGACCGGTTTCAGTGCGTCGGATCCGTGTGGTGTTCCGATGTCGGCGAAGTGCCGCAACACCGCCTGGTGCACCGCACGCAGACCCCGCTCATGAGGTGCGTAGCGTCCCCGCCCAGCCTCGCCCGACTACATCGAGAACGTCCGGCTCGCAGCAGCCCCGGGGGCGACGGCCTCTGCCTGATCCGTATCGGTGAAAGCCTCGCGCAGCGCGGCCACGCAAGGGACGTCGACAACCGTGCCGTCGCCCTCCCGATACAGACGGCACGACACACTCGGCACCCCTCCGGCCTGGACGAAGCGGTCCACGCCGTCCAGCAGGAACGTCGGCGAGCCGTTCATTGCCCCTGTCCGTCGCCTCCCTCACTGGCCAGTGATCCCAGCGGCGCGCCTTTGGCACTCATGGTTCAGCCCGACTGAAGCACGCCAGCCATCGAGGGTGTGAACGCGTGAGATGCAGTGAGAAGAGCGCCGTGGACGGCTGAGGACGCCGCCCGCCTGACGTAGCGGTCGCTATTTGGAGGCCATACATCACGCTCTTGGTGGATCAGAAGAGAAACCGCCCCGTGCACGCTGGCACACAGCACTCTGGCGGTTTCGGTCTTACTCGTCACAGGTACCCCGGCATCAACACAGGCTGCGACCTTGTCTCGGAAATAGCGGAAGCATTCATCTTCGTTCCGGCGGCTGGCTTCGGTGGCCTCACCGGCCATCACCAGTCGGTACTGGGAAGGATGACGAAGTCCAAATGCGATGTAGGCGACGCAGGTTTCGTAGAGCGCCGTAACGGGATCGGGGATTTCCCGGGACACTGCTTCCAACTCGATGAACAGTGAGCTCCACACACGCAGGCACGTCGCATGGACGAGTTCCCTCTTCGAGGCGAAGTGGAGGTAGACGGCTGGCGGGCTGACTCCCGCACTTGTTGCTACTGCACGAATCGTAAGAGCGTCGGCGCCTCCGCCTTCCAGTAGCTGATCGGCGATGTCGAGAAGCTGGTTTCGGAGCAGACCGCCCTGACCTTTGGCGGCGCGAACCCGGGAACCGGTCACAGATACGAGCCTCCGTGAGAGGGCGACCATACGAAGGTGACGAAACCGCGATGCCCCGAACGTGCGTGACGAGGCATCAAGATGCCTTCGGTTTGATGGCGGTGACCACTTGGGTTACCGGGCGCACAGTTCACCTTCGTCATCATGAATGTCGACCTCGATGACAGTGTTGCGCCCCAGACGCAAGGGACGAGCTGTCGCAACGACGCTCGTGCGTGCGGGCCGAAGGAAATGCGTGCTCGACTCCACGGTGGCTGGTGCGGCGCCGGCTGGACCGTTGAGGGCGGCGCACACGGCAGCACACACATCAGCGAGCCCCATCAACGCCCCTCCGTGGAGGCCGCCGCCCACCGTGGAAAGGGAGAGATCGTGCGCCAGTCTGGCTTGAACGCCGGCTTCCGTAATCTCCTTGAACTCGACTCCGAGCGTCTTGGCATACGGCGCGAGCGCGTAGACCTCTTCGGCTTCAAGTGTGACCATGGGCCACTCCCCTCCAAGTTAGTGGCGATAACTTATCTTTGTTAACTCAGGTCGTCAACCCGGGTGACTTCTGATCTGGTCACCACCACCGTGATGTGGCGGTGGCTCGTTGAGTCGGCCGTGGGGCGGGGTACCTGGAGTTGGATTGTTCCGGACGGGTTGCGGGAGATCCCGAAGCCGTAGATCCGGCCGCAGGGCAGCAACGCAGGACACGCCTGATGAGACCCTGTTCGCGGCCATCAGCTATGTACTGGTCCAGCGGCTGCGCCTGGCTCACGTTGCTGCCGTGCTTTGGCATCTCCAAGTCGACCGCCCACCGCCGATTCCTGATCTGGTCCCGGGCCGGCGTGTGGGCCTGTCTGCACGAGGCCGTGCTGCACCAACTCGACCACGCGGTCCTGATCGACTTCGGATGAAAGCCCGTGGTCGAGGGTCACCGAACGAGACACGACCCGCACAAAGGCCGACACTGCAAGCCCGCACCGTCAGGCTGGTCATTGTCTCGTCACGGTGGCGGGACGGAGGAAGCTGAGTCGGGTGTTCCCGCAGTAGCGGCCTCCCTGGAGGGCGGCACCTGGATGGCGGGGGAAGCCGGAGCCTGAGACGTGGAGGGGCTTACTGAATGCGAGGGGGAGTCGGCGGGACGGACCGGGCTGTCTGAATTGCTGTCCGTGACGGCCAGCAGTGCGCAGGCAGCAACCACAGCCAGGCCGAACAACACGATGACGATCCGGCGAGGGGGGAGGAAAGACCGTCTGGACCTGGTGGGAAGGGCGGCGGGCCGCAGGTGTGCCAAGTCAGCGCTGTTGGCCCGGGCTTCCAGGGCCTCGCGCAGTCGTTGTTCGATCTCCGCGTGGTGGAGCCGGCTGCGCCTCATCGCTGGATCTCCGCAAGGCGCCGGCAGCGGGAAGAGCTGGAGCGCGGCTGAGAGGGGTGCTCGGTCATCGAGGTACCTCCAGGTGTCTGCCGAGAGCGTCCAGGGCCCGGCTGGCGGTTGATTTGACCGTCCCACGGGAGACTCCGAGGGTGTCGGCGATCTGGGCCTCGGTGAGGTCTGACCAGTAGCGCAGGACCAGGACCTCGCGCTGCCGGCGGGTGAGGCGCTGCAACGCGTTGATGACTTCTTGATGGGCCTCGGCGAGGAGCACGCTCCTGTCGGCGGACGGGACATGGCGTTCCCGCTCAGGAATGTAGGCGCGTGCCGTACGGCGCCGGCGCAGAACCGAGCGAGCTCTGTTGACCACACTGGTTCGCAAGTAGGCCTCGGGGTCGTCCAGCTCCGCCAGCCGACGGCCGTGGCGGCGCAGGAGAGCGACGAAGGCGTCCTGTACCACGTCCTCTGCCGTCGGAAGATCGTCCACCAGAAGCAGTGCCAGCCGCACAAGCACCAACCGTCGATGGTGGTAAAGCTCACTGAAGCCGTGCTCGTCCCCGGCTGTCACCGTGCTGGGGGGCACGGCTTCGAACAGCCTTCTCCCGCTGCCCTTCCGGCCGGCCCGCGAACGCAGCGCGAGTGTGTTCTGCGTTCGGCGTATCAGGTCCACTCCGCCGCAGAACAAGGGGCGCACTGGTCTGCACATGGTCCGCCACCAGGCGAGCGACGGTGCTGCGGTGGGGATCGCCGCTGTTCTCACATGTCTCCTGGACGTCACAGTGCCGGTCCGTCCGCCCGGGACCCCGGGCGGGCGGACCGCTGCTGGGCCTGAGCCCTGCAGCGTTCTTTCACGTGGTGTCGCCGAACGACCTAGCGTCGATCAGCGGGCCGAACGCTGAAGAGCTTCACCTGGCCGCAGCCGCGAGTTGCACAGGCTGTGCGGGCTTGGCGTCGTCCGGGACGTCCGTTTCCGATCCCGGTACGTAGGGCTGTGCGGGCTTCGCGTCAGCCGGGACGTCCGTCTCTGAGCTCGGAGCGGGCGTCTCCGACCCGGAAACGTAGGGCTTGGCGTGCTTCCCGGTGGAAGTGGACGTCACCGGAGAAGCAGCCTGCGCCTTCTGTGCCTCGGTGGGTGCATCCGACGAGGCGGGTGCGGCGTGGGCGGTGAAGGCTCCCCCCAGGGCGAGCGCGGTGCCCACAACCGAGGCGCCCAGCGCGGCGCGAAGCCGGCTCGGACGGGGGCTGCGGGCAGCGGCGTGACGTACTGACATGTTCGGTCCTCTTAGTCATCGGTCTTGGCGGTTGGGTGACCGACCGTCAGGGGTGGCTTCCCTTGCGGCGGCTCAGTGCTGGAGGCGCATCCACCCCAACAGACGTCCCAAGACCCTCGGGGTTGCGGGTCGGGCGAGGCGGATACAGGCCTGATTCAGTGATCCGTGTCACTGAGGCCGGGGTTGGGGCCGGGGTATGAGCTGGGTGCAGAGGATCCCGCGGGCGCGAGGTCGACGGTGATACACGTGTGCCGCCCGGACCGACTGCCGACATGGCGCACCCCCCTCATGTCATCGAACCTGAACTCGCATGACGAGATGGGTGTAGGGACCGAGGCGCAGCAGGGTGTAGCCCTTGCCGTCGGGCTTCCGAGCCTCGATGTGGATGGCGTGGTGCGCCGGTTCCATGTCGACCCCATCGGTAGGCCGGTGTAAGTGCCCAGAACGTGCCCGCTGGGAGCGAGACACCACAATCCGACAAGGGCGTTGACGGCGAAAGCCGCGTAGCCGACGGAGGTGACAACCATCGAGATGGCCGTGCCGGGAACCGTGGGGACGGCGAAGCACCAGCAGGCCGATGACGAACAGGCCGACGCCGTAGCGCATGGCCCGCACCTGTCGCAGCCGGGAGGAGGCGTAGGCGAGGGGCACCACGCACACCAGGGATGCTCTGCCCCCAACGCTGCACGGAAGGGCATCGTCGCGGCGGAGCTCGCCCACCACTGTCGACCAGTTGGGGCCCGGCAGATGTGGGATCGTCGACGGTGTCGGGACGCCTTCCTGCTGGGGAGAGCAGGCCCCTTGCGGCCTGCTCTGCACAGGCGTGCCGATGCTCCTCGTGCGGTGAGGCTTCCCCAAAGGCCGCTAGCTCCCCTGCTCGGTGGGCCTGTTCTACAGCATGCAGTAAATTTTTCGGTCGGACGACCTGCGACGAGGTCGGATCTTCTGAGCGGCAGCCCCTGGGTGAGCCACGGCGAAGTTGACGACGCTGCGGTCGACCGTCAAGAAACCCTCAGGTGCATCGGAGGGTGCCCGTCAAGTTCGCCGAGAAGGATCGGAGCCTCAATCCACTACCGATGAGGGATGCAGGCATGGCTACGCTCTTGTACCGGCTGGGCGCGTTCGGCGCCCGACGGTGGCGAACGATGTTGGTCGCATGGCTCTTGGCTCTGGGAGCGGTGATCGGCCTCGGGTTCTCGTTCGCGGGATCCTTCCAGGACAGCGGCTCCATCCCCGGGTCACCGGCACAGACAGCCCTGACCAAGATGGACCGTCACTTTCCCTCTCCGGACGTGCAGTCCGCGCAGATCGTCTTCCAGGCCCCTTCCGGCCGGAAGGTGACCGATGCCGACCTGCAGAGGTCGCTGGCGTCCACCCTCGCCGCCACGAGCGATGTGAGCGGCGTGCGCGAGGTCAGCGACCCGGCCGGGGACGGCACTGTCTCCGATGACGGACGTACCGCGGTGGCGGAGGTCGGTTTCACCACCAAGGCGGACGAGGACGTACCCGCCGGCACGCTCGACGCGGTCAAGGCCGCAGGCAGCCAGGCCGAGCAGGCGGGTCTGAAGACCATCTACGGAGGCGACGCCTACGAGGAGTCGCACCCTCCCGTCGGGCCCACCGAGCTGATCGGAATCGGCGTCGCGCTGGTCATCCTCGTCATCACCTTCGGATCGCTCGCCGCCGCGGGACTGCCGCTGCTCACCGCCATCCTCGGCGTGGTCGGCGCCATGGCGGCCACGATGGGCCTGGCAACAGTGTTCGGCGTGAGTGACAACGCGCCCACCCTGGCCATCATGCTGGGGCTCGCCGTCGGCATCGACTACGCCCTGTTCATCGTCTCGCGCCACCGTGCCCAGCTCGCCTCCGGCATGCCCGTCGCGGAGTCCATCGCCAGGGCCAACGCCACCGCGGGCAGCGCTGTCGTCTTCGCCGGCGCCACCGTGATCATCGCCCTCGCCGGTCTCTCCGTCGCCGGCGTTCCCATGCTGACCTCCATGGGCCTGGCCTCCGCGGGAGCCGTCGCCGCCGCCGTCATCCTGGCCCTGGGCCTGCTGCCGGCGCTGCTGGGAATGCTCGGCCGGAGGCTTATCCCCCGGCCCGGTGCCCGCGCGCGCCGCAGGAAGGCACGCGGTGGCCGGACCCCGCTGGGCGTGCGCTGGACCGAGGGGGTGCTGCGCCGCCCGGTACGCACCCTGATCCTCGGATCCGTCAGCATCATCGCCCTCGCCCTGCCGGCGATGCAGCTCGAGGTCGCGGTCACCGACGAAGGCAACAGCCCCACCACCTCGTCGAGCCGTCAGACCTACGACGCCATCAGTGACGCCTTCGGCCCCGGAGCGAACGGTCCTCTCGTCATCCTCGTCGAGGACGACGACCCGACTGTCATCACCGCCACGGCCACCGCCGTCGAGAACACGCTGGATGACGTCAAGGGCATCGCGGACGTCAGTAGCGTCGACGTGGCCGACGACAAGACCGCCGCCCGCATCCAGCTCATCCCCACCACAGGGCCCCGGACGACGGAGACCAGCGACCTGGTCGCCCACCTGCGCTCCGAGATGCGACCCCTCGCACAGTCCACCGGCAGCTACATCGCCGTCACCGGGATGACCGCCGTCAGCATCGACGTCGCCGACAAGCTCAGCGGCGCACTGGTCCCCTTCGCGATCGTCGTCGTCGGTTTCTCCCTGCTCCTCCTGATGATCGCTTTTCGGTCCGTCGCCATCCCCCTCAAGGCCACCATCGGATTCCTGCTCTCGGTGGGCGCCGCGTTCGGAGCCACGGTCGCCGTCTTCCAATGGGGCTGGCTGGCCGGCCCGCTGGGCGTGAGCAGCGAGGGCCCGGTGGCCAGCTTCATGCCCATCATCGTCATGGCCGTACTCTTCGGACTCGCCATGGACTACGAGGTGTTCCTCGTATCCGCCATGCGGGAGGACTACGTCCACCACCGCAACGCCCGCGTCGCCATCGTCGCCGGCGCCCGCAACGCCGCCCGCGTCGTCACCGCGGCCGCCCTCATCATGATCTCGGTGTTCGTCAGCTTCCTGTTCTCGTACGACGCCGACATCATGCCGATCGCCTTCGCCCTGGCCTTCGGAGTCCTGGTGGACGCCTTCCTGGTCCGCATGACCCTGGTCCCCGCGGTCATGGCTCTCCTCGGCGACCGGGCCTGGTGGCTGCCCCGCCGACTGGACCGCTTCCTGCCTCATCTCGACGTCGAGGGCGGAGACTTCCACGCCTCCGACACCCCCGACGCCACACCTCAGGTTCCCGTCCGACCCTCCACGCCCGTAGGCACGTGACGCGATGAACAGCCAAGCCGATACCGGGACATACAGCGCTCCCGCCGCGCTGACGCAAGCAGTGGTAGATGCCGGGCAACCCACCCCGCCCGTTCAAGGAGCACGTATGAACACCGTCGACACACCAGGCACCACGGACCGGGTGCTGGTGATCGATGACGACCCCGGTATACGGCGCCTGTTGATCTCGGCTCTCGGCTTCGCCGGCTTCGAGGTCGACGTGGCAGGTGAACTGACGGAAGCCCTGGAGCAGATCGACCGTCAGCCTCCCGACGTCATCGTTCTCGACGTCATGCTGCCCAGTGCCGACGGATTCGAGATCCTCCAACTGCTCAGGTCCCGTGCGGTGGACGTGCCGGTCCTCTTCCTCACGGCCCGTGACGCCGTCGAGGACCGCGTACGGGGCCTGCGCCTGGGCGGGGACGACTATGTCACCAAGCCTTTCAGCGTCGTAGAGGTCGGCGCCCGCCTGCAGGCTCTGCTGCGCCGCGCGCGCAGCGGATCATCCGCCCCCCGAGGAAGCACCGCTGTGCTGCGCTGACCTGGTCATGGACGATCGCCGTCACGAAGTCCGTCGCGCAGGCCAGGCCGTCGAACTTTCACCCACCGAATACCGACTCCTGCACTACCTTCTGAGCCATCAGGGGCAGGTCCTTTCACGGGCCCAGATCCTCGAGGCTGTCTGGCAGTACGACTTCGGTGGAGACACCGTCGTCGTCGAACGCTTCGTCTCCAACCTCCGCCGCAAGATCGACCAGGGGCGCACCCCGCTGCTGCACACCGTCCGAGGCGTCGGCTACACCCTCCGAGAACAGGCCCAGAAGTGAACCTCCGCAGCCGCGTCACCTGGTCCCGCTCCAGCGTCCGCCTGCGCCTGCTGGCCGGCCTTGCCGTCCTGCTCGTGTCCGGCCTGACGGCCAGCGCGGTCATCAGCGCCTCCCTCCTGGAGGACTTCCTCGACAAGCGTTACGAGAGGACCCTCGAAGCCAGTGCCGACCGGCTCGCCGAGGTGATCGACCGCGGACCTCAGACTGCCGACGCAGACCAACTCGCCGCTCTTCTGGGGACACCGCTCGGGATCGTCGTCGTCGACACGGACGACAAGGTGCTGGAGAGCACCGGCTCCGCCACCACGGCAGCCGACGAACTCGTCGCACTCTGCGCCAACGCACCGGCCGGCGCCCTCGTCACCTACGACGGGGACGAGGGCGAGCACGGCCTCGCGGCGGTTCGCATCCCCAGCCCCGGACTGACCATCGACCGCGGCCGCACCGAGGACCTCGTCCGGCCGGCCGCCCTCATCCTGACCATCGACACCTCCGTCGACGACAGCACCGTCGACTCAGTCATCAGGCGTCAACTGGCCCTCGTCGGAGCCGCCCTGCTGGTACTGCTGGCACTCGCCGTCATCGTCCTGCGCCTTGGCATGAGGCCCCTGGCCCGCATGGCCCGCACCGCGGACGCCATCGCCGAGGGCCACCTCACCGAACGCCTGCCGGCCAGACGCAACGGCAGTGAAGTCGACCGGCTCGCCGAAGCCGTCAACCGGGCCTTCGACGCCCAGGCCCGAGCGGAGGCGACCGTGCGCTCCCTGGCAGCGGACACGTCCCACGAACTGCGCACTCCGCTCTCCACGATCTCCGGCTGGCTCGACCTGCACCGCCAGGGCGGTGTCTCAGGGCCGGGCCTCGAAACAGCCCTGGAGCACATCGAGAACGAGGTCGGACGCATGCGTCTGCTCGTCGAAGACCTCGCTCTGCTCGCCCGCCTGGACGCCGGCCGGCCCGTCGAGCGGGACGACGTCGACCTCACCGTCCTGGCCGCCGGCGTCATCGAGGACGCCCAGATCATCTATCCGCAGCGCAGCATCACCCTGGCACCCGCACCGCCTGCTCCCGTCGCCGGCGACGCCAACCGCCTGCAACAGGTCCTGCGCAACCTCGTCGGCAACGCCGTCCAGCACACCCCCGCGCAGACCGCCGTATACGTGGAGATCACCCACCAGCGTGACGAGGTCCAGCTGACCGTCGTCGACAACGGCCCCGGCATCTCCGCGCAGGACCTGTCGCGCGTCTTCGAGCGCTTCTGGCGTGCGGAGGCGAGCCGCAGCCGTGCCTACGGCGGCTCGGGTCTCGGCCTGGCCATCGTGGAAGCCATCGTGCACGCCCACCAGGGCCAGGTGCGCGTGCAGTCGGAAGTGGGAGTCGGCACCAAGGTCACCATCTGCCTTCCCCACAGGCGGCCCAGGAGCTGACACCCCGTCATGCGTCCGCTGGACTGGCGTCCCGCTGAGCGACTGCCAGGGGATGCCCTCCCGCGTCGGCCGGTGTGGCTCCGCGCTATCAGCCGGAGAAACGTGCCGCGAGGCGCGAGGTGTTGGAGTCCCGGCTGTGCGCGCGCATCAGCTCTTCCGCGCGGTCTCCGTCTCCTGCTGCGATGGCGTCGTAGATGGCGCGGTGCTGGCGGTAACGCTCCCGTACGGCGCTGCGCCGTTCACTGTTGACCTCGTCAAGAAGGCTGCCGCGCCGTTCGTCCGTGCCGAAGGCGTCGACCATGTGCAGCATCTGGATCAGCGTGGAATTACCACTGGCCTGGTCGACCGCCGCATGGAACTGACGCATGCAGTCCAGCAGTTCCACGACCAACTCGCGCTCGCTCGGACCGTCCGTACTCGCCGCGTCGAACTGGCCGACCAGTTCGTCAGCCCTGTCGAGCAGCGCGCACATCGCCCGCCGCTGTGGCGCCGTCGACTTCTCCGCCGCGAGTCGCGCGGACAGTGCCCGCAGTGAGTCCTCGATCATCGTGAACTCACGGAGTTCGCTCTCCTCGAACTTGGCGATCCGCACGGAGCGGGGGCCGACCCTCTCAACCAGCCGGTCCTGTTCAAGGCGCCGCAGTGCTTCACGGACAGGTGTCGCGCTGATGTCCAGCGATTCGGCCAGACCACGTTCAGTCACCTTCTCGCCGCGCTGGAGCGAGCCTGAGATGATCGCTTCGCGAATCGCCGCGTAGGCCTGGTCCCCCAAGGTCACGGGTGTCATGAGCTGCGGCAACTGTCCCATACTGCGGATGCTATTTGCTGTAGCGTGTTTGGGTCAACGGTCATTGACCTGTACGAGACCCCTGTGGTCTCCCTACCTGTAGAGGGCACCCAGGCGAAGACTGCGTCTCACTGTACGGCGCAGGCAACGTGTCCTTTCTCCCGCGGAAAGCCACGGCGGAACGGGGTACCGCATGAAGATGTCCATCGACGACCTGCAGTTCTTCCAGGTCGTCGCCGCCAGCGACACGCTCACGGCAGCGGCACACCAGCTCGGATGTTCACTGCCCGTCGTCAGCAAGCGGCTGAAGGCACTGGAGGAACGCCTCGACGTCCGTCTCGCCCAGCGGGGCACACGCCGGCTGGTCCTGACCTCGGAGGGCGCCCTGTACGCGAGCAGGCTCGACGCGATCCTCGACCAGCTCCGCGAACTCGAAGAGCTCGTCACCGACCGCTCCGGGGCTCTGCGCGGTTCTCTGGTCGTCCAGGCGACCCTTGGCCTCGGCCGAGCACATGTGGCCCCGCTGCTGGCCGAGTTCGCGGGGACGCATCCCGAGCTGCAGGTGCAGCTGAACACCTCGGCGCTGCCTCTGCGACCACATCAGCGCGGGTTCGACGTGGCTGTGCACGTCGGCAGTCCGCCCGACTCCTCGCTGCGGATGCGTCGCCTGGCGGAGAACCGTCGTGTGCCCTGTGCCGCACCGTCCTACCTGGACCGGCGTGGCGCTCCGACGCGGGTGGAGGATCTCGCGCAGCACGACTGCATCGTGCTGCGCGAGAACGAGAGCGACTTCGCGCTCTGGCGGTTCGGTGATGTCGGTGATCCGCGCCATGTGCGGGTGCGCGGTCCGTTGTCGAGCAACGACGGTGACGTGGTGACCAACTGGGCTCTGGAGGGGCGCGGCGTGATCATGCGTTCCGCATGGCATGTGGGACCTCACATCGAACGTGGTGAGCTTGTTCGCGTGCTCCCTCACGTGCCGACACCTGCGGCCGACATCTACGCCCTGATCGAGGATGACGGTCATGTCCCGCGCCGAGTGACCGAACTCATCGAGCATCTTGCGATCCGCTTGCCAGGCCGCCTGGGACGTTCCAGCTGAACAAAGCCGCCTTGAGAGGTCCCGGTTTCCGTTCGGGCACGTCGAGGGGCCCGCTGTCTCTCGCGAGCGGCTTTCCCTCGCGGAAAATTCACCTTGCCCGTAGCGGGCTTGAAGCGGGTGCCACCGGTCGCCAAGGTGGGCTCACACCGCGGCAGATGAGCTGCCCTGGACAGGGCGTTCCGCCGAGCCGGTACGTCCATCACGCGGGCTGAGGAGTGGATTCATGCCGAAGACATATCGCATCGCGGCGATCCCGGGCGATGGGATCGGCCGGGAGGTCGTGCCCGAGGGACTGAGGTCCCTGCGGGCCGCCGCCGAGGTCCACGGGTTCGAACTCGACGTGACGGAGTTCGACTTCGCCAGTGCCGACTACTGGCTGGCGCACGGCACGATGCTGCCTGAGAACTGGCGGGACGTACTCGGCGCCTTCGACGCGATCTTCTTCGGTGCGGTCGGCTGGCCCGAGGTGGTCCCGGACCACGTGTCGCTGTGGGGCAGTCTCCTGCAACTGCGGCGCGGCTTCGACCAGTACGTCAACCTGCGTCCGGTGCGGCTGCTGCGCGGCGTGCGCAGCCCCCTGCGCGACTACGAGCCCGGCGACATCGACTTCTACGTCGTCCGCGAGAACACCGAGGGCGAGTACTCCAGCATCGGTGGCCGGATCTTCGAGGGCACCGACCGCGAGACGGTGATGCAGGAGACCGTGATGACACGGACCGGCGTCGACCGGGTGCTGCGCTACGCCTTCGACCTCGCCTCCAGCCGCCCCCGCAGGCACCTGACCTGGGCGACGAAGAGCAACGGGATCTCGATCTCCATGCCGTACTGGGACGAGCGGGCCGCCGAGATGGCGGCGCGGTACCCCGAGGTGACCGCGGACAAGGACCACATCGACATCCTCACCGCCAAGTTCGTCCTGCGACCCGACCGTTACGACGTCGTCGTGGCCAGCAACCTCTTCGGCGACATCCTCTCGGACCTCGGACCCGCCTGCGCCGGCACGATCGGCATCGCCCCGAGCGCCAACATCAACCCCGACCGCAGCTTTCCCAGCCTGTTCGAGCCGGTTCACGGATCGGCCCCCGACATCGCCGGCCTCGGCATCGCCAACCCCGTCGGGCAGATATGGAGCGGCGCGATGATGCTCACGCACCTCGGCGAACACGAGGCGGCCGCCCGCGTGGTGGCCTCGATCGAGAGTGTTCTCGACGCCCGGCCCGGCGTGCTCACTCCCGACCTCGGAGGTACGGGCACCACGGTGGACCTCGGGAAGGCCATCGCCGACCAGATCGCGGCGGACGTGCCGGTGGACAACGCTGGGGGAACGGACGCCGGCGGCCCGGCCGGTCGCACGGCGGGTCACCCGGCCGAAGAGGAGACCGCAGCCCCATGATCAGGCCCGTCTCCGACCCGATCGGCCTCGAAGTGCGCTGGGACCGGCTCGCCGCCGCCACGGACGAGGCGGCCTCCACCATGCTCCGCACGGCCTTCTCGACGATCATCCGGGAGTCCACCCGTGCGACCGGCACTCTCCAGCCGGAAGACCCGGCACGGGTGCGGATCCGCCGCTCGGCGGAGATGCGTTACCTCGGCCAGGGCTTCGACATCGAGGTCGATCTTCCCGGGGAAGACCTGGGCCCGAACGCCGTCGGGCGGGTCCGGACCGCCTTCGGGGCCACGTAGGGCACCGTGCTCGGCAGGTCCCTCGACGGGGCCGTGGAGGTCGTGAACTGGCGGCTCTCGATGAGGCTCCCCGACCACGACCTGGCCACGGAGGGCCCGTACGCGCGAGGAGAGGACGTGAGCCGCGGTGTCCGCCCGGTCCACTTCCCCGGACACGGGCTGCTCGAAGCCACGGTCCGGAACCGCTACGAGCTCACGCCCGGGACCGAACTGGCCGGCCCGGCCGTCTTCGAGGAACGCGAGGCGTCCTGCGCTTCCGGGTCGGAATGCCGGATCAGGGTCACCGACGACCTGACCCTCGTCGTCGAGGTCGGCCAGTGATCCGCCCGAGAGCCGCGCGCAGCCGCCCGGTCGACCCGCTCGTGGCCGTGGAGGCGACGACGCGCCGCGGGGCGTGCGCGGGCTCCCCCAGCCCCTGGCCCTGACTGACCCGGCGGCCATGGGCTTCACCCACCTGAGCAGCTCGCTGAACAGGTGGCCTCCAGCCGTGCCGCGTTCGGGCGCGACGGCCCTCGACCCCCACCTGCCCGCACCACGATTCTGATCCAGCAGCCGCCGGCATGGTGGCGGCGTGAAGGGACGACCCTCATGACGACGATGTCGGCAGGGCAGCGCTCACGGACCCGGCGCATCACGTTCCTGGTCGCTCTCGCGGTCTTCGCACAGGAGTCGACCTGGAACTTCTACGAATCCCAGGTTCCCCCGCTGCTGCGGGAGCACCTCGGCAGCGCCGCTCTGGTCGGTCTGTTGATGGGCATGGACAACCTGCTGGGCATCTTCATCCAGCCGTGGATCGGGAACCGGTCGGACCGCACCAGGACGTCCTGGGGACGGCGCATGCCGTATCTGGTGGTCGGAATGCCGATCGCCGCCGCCCTGTTCGTCGTCATCCCGCACGCCGCGTCGTCGCTTCCCCTCCTGGTCGCGATCATGTTCGCGTACGCGCTCGTGGCCAACACCTTCAAACCGATCGCCGAGGCACTCGTTCCCGACTTCATCGGGCCCGAGGGACGCAGCCGGGCCAACGCCGCGGTCAAGATCGCCTCGAGTCTGACGGCCATCGTCGCCGCGGTCATCAGTATCTTCCTGGTCGACAACCATCTGGGTCTCGCGTTCGCGATCCCCGCGATCATCATGGTCCTCTCGATTGGGGTGCTCGCGGCCACCGTGCGCGACAATCGCTCCCCGGCCTATCGGGCCGTGGTGGCGGAAGGCCTTGAGCCGCGGCGTGGCGAGAGCAAGGAGCCACGGGTCCGGGACACCTTCGTCGAGATCGTCAAGGACACCGACCGCAGCCGGCTCCTGCTCCTCGTGGCGATCTTCCTCTTCGGCAGCGCATGGGCCGCGTCCCGGTCACTGATCACGCCGTACGGGATGGAAGCTCTCGACATGCCCCGGGGAGCCGCCGGCGGTCTCACCTTGCCCAGTGGAATCGCCTTCATCCTGGCGGCCTACCCGGCAGCGGTACTCGCCGAGCGCTATGGACGGCTTCGGGTCATGACAGTGGGCATGTCGGTCTTCGCCGCCGCCATGGTGCTGGGGACGCTTCTGCAGACCTCGACCGGGGCCACGGTGGCCCTGTGCCTGGCGGCAGCCGGTGCGGCCTGCTTCCTCGTCAACGCGGTGGTCGTCCTGTGGAACCTCGCCCCCTCGGCCCGGGTCTTCGGGACCTACGCCGGCATGTACACCGTCGGCTGGGCCGGTGGTGGCTTCCTGGGCCCCGCACTGGTGGGTGCGATGGTCGACGTCACCGGCTGGCCCCTGATGCTCCTCGACATCGCCGTCGTCGCCTCGCTGTCAATCGTCGTCGTCACCAGGATCAGCGCCCTGCAGCGCCGAACCGCCCCAGTCACCGCCGCGTAGCGAACCCGTCCCGCAGGCCGACACGAGCCGAGCGAAGGGCGCAGCCAGAGGAGAAACAGGTGTCCCGCATCCTGATCACCACCGACTACCTACATCCCGGCGACGAGGTCGATCACTACCTTCGCGCGCAGGGCCACACGACGGTCCACTCGCCGCCGGCCGGCCGCCGCGACCCGGAGCACCTTGCAGCCGCCCTCGACGGGATCGACGCGGCGCTCGTCGCGAACGAGCCCCTGACCGCCGAGGTCCTGTCCCGGGCACGCCGCCTGCGCGTCATCGTGCGCACCGGCGTGGGCCACGACTCCATCGACATCGCCGCCGCGGGCAAGCTCGGCATCACGGTCAGCAATCTGCCGGGGGTCAACGCCAACGCCGTGGCCGAGTACACCATCGGCCTGCTGCTGTCCGCGGCACGAGGACTGGTGCACAGCGCGATGGGAGTCCAGGCCGGTGCCTGGCCGAGGCATGACGGTCGTGAACTGCGTGGGGCCACGCTCGGCCTGCTGGGATACGGGGCAGCCGCGCGCGCCGTCGTGCCGCTGGCGCAGGCATTCGGAATGCGGGTGCTCTGCACGACCGGTGTGCCGGAGAGCCTGCGAACCGATCCGTCAGTGCGGTTCGTCGACCTCCCCGAGCTCCTGGCCACGGCCGACTACCTCTCGGTGCACACCGCGCTCACGGAGCGGACGCGAGGTCTCCTGGGTGGCTCCGCCTTCCGCCGGATGAAACCGACAGCGGTCCTGGTCAACACCGCGCGGGGAGCGATCGTCGACGAGCGGGCCCTCGCCGATGCCGTCCGCGACGGACAGATCGCCGCGGCAGCCCTCGACGTGGTGAGCGACGAGCCGCTCCCCGCCGACAGCCCCTTGCGGAACGTGGACGGGATCGTCGTCCACTCCCATCTCGCAGGGCAGACCGCCGAAGCCCGGGCGGACACCGGCCGCAAGGGCGCGGAGGAGTTGGTGGCCGCCCTCGCCGGGCGCCCCCGGTTCCTCGTGAACGCCCACCTGCTGCCCCAGACCCACACCGGCGAGGGAACCGGATGACGTTGCCCGTCGGCTGCCCCACACCGATCAGGAAGAGGAAACCATGCACAACGAACCGGACGACTCCGTCAAGGTCATGGCACCAACCGGCATGCTGGGAGCCGGATTTCCCGAGGCCACGATCGACCGAGGCCTGGAACTCGGTGCCGACGTGATCTCCGTCGACGGTGGGAGTACCGACTCCGGCCCCTACTACCTCGGCTCGTCACAGCCCAAGACCGCGCGCGCAGCGGTCGCCCGCGACCTGCGTGTGCTGCTGAGGGCCGCGGCACGTGCCGACATCCCGCTGATCGTGGGTTCGTGCGGCACCAGCGGCACCGACGACGGTGTCGACTGGGTTGCGGGCATCGTCACCGAGATCCTGGCGGACGAGGGACTGGATCTGCGGGTCGCCCGGATCTACAGCGAGCAGGACGCCGACGCACTCAAGGAGCGTCTGGACTCCGGCCACATTCATGCACTGCCTCCCCTGGGGGAGTTGCAGCCCGAGACGCTCGACAGCTGCACGCACATCGTGGGCATGATGGGACACGAGCCGATCGTCGCCGCGCTCGAGGCCGGGGCCCAGGTCGTACTGGCAGGCCGCGCCACCGACACGGCCGTCGCGGCCGCCTACCCCCTCATGAAGGGGATGCCGACCGGACCGACGTGGCACGCCTCCAAGATCGTCGAATGCGGCGGACAGTGCACCAGCAACCCACGTTCCGGTGGGGTGCTGGCCACCATCGACGCCGGCGGCTTCACCATCGAGCCGCTCGACCCGGCCGCGTCCTGCACACCGATCCTGGTCGCCGCCCACATGCTCTACGAGACCGCGAACCCCTTCCGGATGCGTGAGCCGGACGGCACCCTGGACGTCCGGGAAGCCGCCTACACGGCCCTCGACGACCGTACGGTGCGCGTCGAGGGCTCGCGGTTCCACGTCGCCGACCAGCACACCGTCAAGCTGGAGGGCGCGAGGATCACCGGTTACGAGACGATGTCGTTCACCGCCATCCGGGACCCTCACATCCTCGCGAACATCGAGGACTGGGCCGACCTTCTGCGTGTGATGGTCAGCCGGCGGGTGGAGCAGACACTCGGCCTGGGCGAGGACAAGTACGCCTTCGACGTACGCCTTTACGGCTACAACGCGGTCCTGAAGGACCGCGACCCGGCCCAGGGCCCACCCCGTGAGGTGGGAGTCATGCTGCTGGTCAATGCGCCGGACCAGGAGACGGCCACAGCCGTGGCGAAGGTCGCCAACCCGTTGATGCTGCATCTGCCGACAGCCGACATGGACTACCTGCCCAGCCTCGCCTTCGCCACGTCCCCGGCCGAGGTCGAGCGCGGGCCCGCGTACGAGTTCGTACTCCATCACGTCGTCGACAGCGTCACTCCCACCGACATGTTCCGCATCGAGATCGAGGAGACCGTGCACCATGGCTGAGACGGGCCCTACCACCCTCGGAGACCTGGCATTCGAGGTCCGCTCCAAGAACGCCGGGCCGTTCTGGGTCACCATGGAGTTGTTCATGCGTGACGCGGCCGGATACGGCATCGCGGCCGACGAGTCGTTCCTCAACGAGCGTACGGTCGCCGGGCTCTACGGAGTCGACGAGAGCGAGGTTCAGATGTTCCGTATCTCGTCGCTGAACGTCGTCAAGATCTCTTTCCCGCGTCCCGTCGGCCAGGCTTCGCTCCGTGACCGTGACATCCACTCCGGGCAACAGCATGTGCCGCTGGCCATGCTGCCCGTACCTGCGACCTGACAGCCGGCGACCCCTCGGAACGGCTGAAGCCCGCTGTTCGTCCGCCGTCGGTGTCCTTGCGCGGGCTCCGGCGGCGTACTGGTCAGCGCCGCAGCCGGTGATCCAGGAGGACCGTCAAGAACCCATCACGTTCAGCGGGGGGCACCCGTCAAGCGCGCCGAGAACAATCAGAGCCTCAAGCCACCGTTGACCTCAGTTGTGCCGCCGCGATGGAGACGGAACCCCATGACATGGGCCGGTCCACCCGACGACCGCTGTCGTCCGATGAAGAGAGGCCACACATGCAAACGGTGATTCTCGCCAGCGGCCCGACGCTCGTACGCGCAGCCGTGACGCAAGTCGTCGAGCGAAGCGGTGTCTTGACGGTGGTCGGGCAGGCTGCCGAGGGCGCCCAGCTCCGAGATTTGCTCAAGGCTGATGCGGGACCAGATGTCATTCTCCTCGACCGCGCCATCCGACCTCAGGGCATCTCCGAATCCTCGGAACTCGTCTCCGCCGCCTCTGCGGTCGCCCGCACCCTCGTCTTCGGCGCCCTCGATGCTCAGGAAGCGGACGTCTGTTTGAGGGCGGGTGCCACGGGGGTTCTCGCCCCCGACATCACAGCCGCACAACTCACCGGAGCGATGGAGACGGTGCTGCGCGGCGGTCTCGTCGTGGTCCTCGAAACCGCTCCCGCCGTCACGATGAACGCGCGACGAATCGTCAGCTCCAGAGCGGTTCCGCTGTTGTCCAGGCGAGAGCGTGAGATCCTCACCCTGCTGGCGAGCGGCCATGAAGGCTCCGCCGTCGCAGATGTCTTGAGTCTCAGTCCTCTCACTGTGAAGACGCACATAGCCAAGATGCTGACGAAGCTCGGCGTCCGTCACCGCGGTCAACTCATCACTTTCGCTTACGAGAACGGGATCGTCGTGCCAGGTGTGACGCCGGTGGATCCCTTCGTCGACCAATTGGCAGAGTCGTCCTAAGGACGCGCGAGACCGGAGCCACGGTCCCGTTCCTGGTACCGGCATCGGCTGAGTGAAAGGACTGTGGACGTGGACGCGAAAGACCGTAAAGACCCGCAGGTCCGG
Organism: Streptomyces sp. NPDC058335; assembly: GCF_042723915.1. NCBI lineage: Bacteria > Bacillati > Actinomycetota > Actinomycetes > Kitasatosporales > Streptomycetaceae > Streptomyces > Streptomyces sp. NPDC058335. The sequence continues at coordinate 21,462 of NZ_JBHXHX010000028.1, forward strand.
GCCCGCCTCGACCAGTACCTCAGCCTTGTCGGCCCTCAGGGGCTGAGTGGCATCGACAGCATCACGGCCCGACGCCGTAAACAGGCTGACTCGCCGCCCTCCGCCCGAGGGCTGCCGCCCACCACGACGTCGATGTCCGTGACTTCTCGATCCGGTCCGATACGTCCCCGCATTCAGCCGTTCAGGTGCGGGTCTGTCGTCCGGCAGGAAGCGCCGTGTCCGCACCGTGCATTTGTTACGTCCACGGTGGCGGGATGGTCACCGGCAGCGTCGACGGCAACGACGCGAAAGCGGCCGAGCTTGCCCGGGCAACCAACTGCGTCGTTGTCTCGGTCGAATACCGTCTCGCGCCCGACCACCCGTACCGTCTGCACGCTTGGAATACCCGTGCGAGCGAGGCCGTTGATCGCTCAGGCATCGCTCTGACGACGGAGCCGAAGAGTCACATCGAGAGAACGGAGCATCCAAGGTGGACGTCTTCATCATCGGCGTCACCGGCGGTATCGGAGGTCTGCTCGCGCAGAAACTGCGCTCGCGGGGAGACGCCGTCCACGGGCTCGTACGCCGAAAAGACCAGCAGGCTGAACTGGCAACGCGAGGAGTGAACGCACACGTCGGCGATCTCTCCAGCATGACGGCGGAACAGCTCGCGGCAGCATTCGGTGACGTCGACGTGATCGTCTTCAGCGCCGGATCGAACGGCGGCAGCACGGAGGTCACGGCGGCCATCGACGGCGATGGGGTCGCCAGAGCGATCAAGGCGGCACGCCTCGCCGGTGTGGAGCGCTTCGTGCTGGTGTCGGTGCTTCCGGAATCTTGGCGGGAACGCGACCTCGGCGAGGAGGTCGAGTACTACTTCGCCGTGAAGAAGCAGGCAGACGTCGCGCTCAGCCGCAGCGATCTGAACTGGCTGATCCTGCGTCCCTCACTCCTCCTCGACGGTCCGGGAACCGGCACCGTGTCCCTCGGGCCGGCAGAGCTCCACGGCCAGATCGCTCGCGACGACGTGGCCGCCACCCTCGCTGAACTGCTTCACGAGCCCGGGATCGGTCGGCAGATCCTGGAACTCAACACGGGGTCGACACCCATCGCAGAGGCGGTCCGAGCGAACGTGCGCTCTTGACTTGTCTTCCGCGAGGGCGCCCGCCGGATGCCGGCCGCAGCCTTGGAGGCCGAAGTCAACCAGTATGTAGCCGAGTCGGCGGCCGAGACCGACGAGCGGGCATGCCGGGTCTGGTGGTCCGCAACGACCACCACCGACCGCAGACTGTGGCCATGGCGGCCGGGCCGGTCGAGGTCACCGTGGTCAGGGTGAAGGACCGCCGCGTCGATGAGTCCGCCGGCGAGCGCAAGCGGTTCTCGTCCAACGTCCTGCCGCCCTGCTGCCGCAAGTCGCCGAAGGCCTCGGAGGCGCTGCCGCTGCCTGGTCCTGCGGTCCACCATGAGCCCTGTTTGAGGCCGTAGCGCGCGTCCAGGTCATAAGGCGAGGTCAGTCGCAGTCTGCTCGGCGGGAGATCCTCGCTCTCCCGCCGTTTCACCTCCCGCCCCGTCTCGGTGACCGTGCGCATGTAGTTCTGCAGCCACACCGCCCCGAGGACCTGCACCGTCGGGAGTTCCCGCAGCCACACCGGTGCGTCCGCGGCATGCGCCGCTTCCAAGAGCGCGAAGCCGTCCCGGCCGTAGGCCAGCGCCAGCTCGGTGCGCTGGGCCTGGGACGACGGCAGTTGCCAGGAGTTGATCCGCGGCCGGTACCGCTCTGTCCATTGTCGAATCGGCACCGCTTCGGCCAGCCAGTCGGGCACCGCGCATGCCAGGGACTCCAGCGCGGCGCGCAGGGTCTTCCCGGCCAGTTCCAGCCGGTTCAGGTCCCGCACCGCCGCCAGCACACGAGTGGAGTCGGTCCGCTGCCGCCCGCCCGCCTTCACCATGCCCTTGTCCTTCAACGCGGTCAGCAGCAGGTCCAGCGCCCGTTCCTCCAGGCCGTGTTCGACCAGGCGGGCTCGGAACTCGGACAGCACCGAGGCGTCGAACCCGGGATCGTCCAGCTCCATGCCCAGCGTGTACTTGACGTCCATCCCGGACCGCACGCGATGCGCCGCGGCCCGGTCGGTGAGGTTCGCGGCGAACTGCAGCACCGTCACCAGCGCCAACTGCCCCGGGGACCACCCCCGCCGCCCCCGCACCCCGAATGCCTGGGCGAACTCGGCGTCCGAGAACAGCTCACCGAGCTCGTCACGGACCCTCATCGCCAACGGATACGGGTTTCTCGCCGCCGCGGCCCTGGCTGCCCGCCCGGTCGCTTCCGGCACCTGCGGCCACGGCCGCGCCTGCATCGACACCCCACACCCCACCCTGCGGCCGATGGCGGAAGACGCGACCGCTACACAGAGCCAACGAGCATCACAACCGACCGGCAACGCAATTGGCTGGCAGGATGGGTGACACGGTTCCTACCGGCGCCCCGGGCTGGGTCACTCGGAACTGATGGCGGCAACATGGCATGCGTATGCGGGACGCTCGTCGCCACTCTTGCCGCGGACTGCATGGGGCCGCACGTACTGCGTCTTGATCCGGCCCGTGTGTACGCCTGCGCGGTCGACACGCCTGCGTAACCGGCAGGTCTGAACGGCTGGATGCCTCATGCGAATGCTATGCATCCGTCAGACGTCGAAGCGACGGCGGGCGGCCTCGATGTGACCGAGGTACTGGTGGGTCCAGCCGCACATTTCATCGACCGTGGCTCGCAGGGCTCGGCCCGGCTCGGTGAGGGTGTACTCGACCCGCGGCGGCACGGTGGGGTGCACCTTCCGCTCGACCAGGCCGTAGCGCTCCAGCATGCGCAGGTTCTGGGTGAGCATCTTGTGGCTGACGCCCTCGACCTCGTTGCGCAACTCGCTGAAGCGCAGGGTGCGCTCTCCGAGAGCCTCGATGATCAGGAACGCCCACTTGTTGGCGACGTCCGAGAAGATCTCTCGCGCCAGAGAGTCCGCGCGCCTCAGGTCCGCGTCTTCGGGCGAGCCCGTGTACTGCTTGGTCACCATCAGGTTCCCCAGTCACTGAAAAGTGCGTTCTTCCAGGTCAACGGCCACTCTCCTACAGTTTCCGAGTAACCACAAGAGAGCACGTGCGTCTTGGTTCCGCGGAAGCGAACCCGCGGGCTCTCATGGCAAGAAGGCAGGCAGCATGACCACCATCGACGTCTTCAACCACAACGTGCCGGCCGAGAGCGACTTCGGATACTCGCAGGCGATCAAGTCCGACGACCTGGTCCACGTCTCCGGACAGCTCTCGCTCGACGAGGCGGGCAACTTCCTCCATGCGGACGACTTCGCCGCCCAGCTCAAGCAGACCTACGCCAACTTCGACAAGGTCCTGAACCACTACGGCGCCACCCGCAACCAAATCATCTCGCAGACCCTGTATGTGGTGAACCTGCAGCAGAACGCCCGGGCGACGTCAGAAGGCAACCTGACGTACTTCGGCGACCACCGCCCGGTCAGCACAGTCCTCGGCGTCACTGAACTAACCTTCCCCGGCCAGGTCATCGAGACCAGCTTCATCATCGACACCAAGCTGACCGCCTGAGCCCGATCAGGTCCGGCAGGAGGTGATCACCGACGGTTCCCAGGGCGCTGCCGCCCTGGGAACCGTCGGTGGTGAAAACCTGTGCCTTCGCGCGCTTTACCAGCAACTGGGACTCCACCTCGAAGGACTTCAGCAGCAGCGCGGACGGCGGCGGCGCCTGCCGGAGCCGGGTCGCCCTCGACTTGTTCCGCATCCTCTTCATGTCGTCTTCGCACGGCATCCAGACCTCGTTTAGGTCTTCTGGCTCCCAGCCCCGCCTCACGCACTCGACCCTCGCCGCCCCTCCCCACCCCGCACCGCCCACTCCCCCACCGGATAGTCGCCCGCCCCCCGGCACCGTCTGGGCCGACCACACGCCTACCCGGGAACCCGGCCCACCGCCGGATGCACGACCGGAGAAAACGGAAGACGCGACCGCTACATGGAGCCGACGAGCATCACAACCGACCAGCAACGCAATTGGCCAGCAGGATCGGCCGTATGCGCAAACAAGCCGGAAGCCTCGGGGGAAGGCGTCCGACGGAAGGCCCGACGTCACGCCGGGGAGTATTCCTGTCCGGAACGCGTACGACGCGGGGCCATCGAGCCGACTGCCCAGAGATGCCTGGACGATGCGTGAAGTCACGGCGTTCGGTGCGGCGAAGGTGTACCGAACGGGTCAGACGATCCTGAGAGTGGTGCCGTTGTTCTCGAGCGCGGTGGTCTCGTCGGCGGGTGCAGTGGTGTCGGTGACAAGGGTGTGCACCAGGGTGGAGGGCCCGACGCAGGCGTGGGTCGTGCGGCCGAGTTTGCTGCCGTCGGCGGCGGCGATGATGCGGCGCGCTGAGGAGATGACCGCCTTTTTCACCGCTGCCTCGTCAAGGTCGTAGGCAGTCATGCCGTCGCCGACGGTCAAGCCGCAGCAGCCCAGGACGGCGGTGTCGAAGCGCAGCGCCGACAGGGAGGCGAGGGCGAGGGGTCCGGTGAGGGCTCCCTCGCCGGCGCGGGGCCGGCCCCCGGGGACCAACAGTGAGGTCGGTTCGGGGGCGTCACTGAGGATGTGAATCGCCTGTAGTGACAGGGGCATCACGGTGACGTGCCGTCCGTGCAGCAGGCGTGCGACTTCCAGACAGGTCGTGCCGCTGTCGAGCAGGACGGTTTCGCCGTCGGTGATGAGTGAGACCACCTCCGCCGCGATCCGGCGCTTGGCATCGATGGCTTCGTGGGCGCGCAGCGCGAAGGGAGGTTCGTCTCCTCGCAGGAGGAGGGTTCGCGCGCCGCCCCGAAACCGTTCGAGGACGCCTTGCGCGGCCAAGTGGTCCAGATCACGACGGATGGTCATCTCCGAGGCACCCGCCAGGCACGCGAGTTCGGCGACTGTGGCCGTTCCTGCCTCCTGGACGGCCTGGATGATCAGTCGGTGACGTTCCACGGTGCTCATACCGTGATTCAACACGAACCCGCTTCGAACAGCAAAGATGGTTGAGACGCCTTGTTTCGAACAGGTCAGTTGTTCGTTATGGTGTCCGCATGGAAAGAACTCTGCGCGCATCTCGCGTCGTGACATTTGTCTATTTCGTACTCAATGGCATGTTGCTGGGTATGTGGGTCGTGCAGATTCCGGCCATCGAGGAACGCGTGGGCATCAGCCATGCGGCCCTGGGCGGGTTCCTTGTGCTGTTGGGGGCCGGGGCCTTCGTCGGCATGCAGGTCGGCGGGCGGCTGTCCGACCGGCTCGGTACACGCACCGTCGTTCCCGTGGCCGGAGTGCTGTGCAGCGCGACCCTGGTACTGCCCGGTCTCGCCCAGGAACCGTGGGCCCTCGGGGCAGCCCTACTGCTCTTCGGATTCGGGAACGGCACCCTCGATGTCAGCATGAACGCGCATGCCGTGCAGGTGGAGAGGGCGTACGAGCGGCCTGTCATGTCGGCCTTCCACGCCACGTTCTCCGTCGGCGGTGTCCTGGCAGCGCTCGCCGGTGCCGCGGCCATCGGCATCGGCTGGGACCCGGCCACGACGTTGGGCACCGCCGCAGGCATCGGCGTCATCATCGCTCTGGTGTCAGCTCGTGGTCTTCTGCCCACCGGGTCGCCCGCCCCCGTACCCGATGCGGAGGGCGAGCCTGAGATGCAGAAACGCGCTGTTCCCACCCGGATCTGGCTCCTGGCCGTCCTGGCTCTGCTGGTCATGCTGTGTGAGGGAGCCGCCAACGACTGGAGCGTCCTGCACCTCAAGACCGCCTTGGACGCGCCGGAGAGCACCGCCGCTTTCGCCTATGGGACCTACGCGGCCACCATGACCGTCGGCAGGCTCCTGGCGGACCGGATATCCGCGCGGTTCGGGCCGGTCGCCGTCCTGAGGTACGGCGCGGCCCTGGCCGCCGTCGGCATCACGGTCGTGGCCCTCTCGCCCTGGATCTGGGCGGCGCTGACCGGCTGGGCGCTGTTCGGGCTGGGCCTGTCCGGCTGCATCCCGCAACTGTTCAGCGCCGCCGGACACGCCGACCCCACAGCCGCGGGCACCAACGTCTCCCGAGTCGCCGGACTCGGCTACATCGGCATGCTCGCGGGCCCCGCCGTGATCGCCTGGATGACCCAACTCATGGCCCTCAATCACACCTTCCTGCTGCTCACCCTGTTCTGCGCGACCGGCGCCGTTGCGGCCGGCATCCTGCGCCCCTCTCCAGACCGGCCGCACACCGCCGAGCTGACCTCCTGACCGCCTGCGGGCGCGGCCTGACCAGGTGCGCCGCGCATTCGGCGAAGGTGGGAGCGGCTTTGGAGCCCCGTGTGGCCGGGTACATGCGCGGACCACGGCCTTTGTGCCGAGCAGCCGTAGGCGAGTAGGTCCTTCACGGCTCGCAGTCCACCTCGGGGTCGCACAGTCCCTGGGCGGCCGGACCGTGCCGCCGAGGGAACGCGGCCCTTCGGAAGTAGGCCGAAGCCAGCGGCCGTAGGGCAGCGCGTCACCGAGGACTTCTCGGTCACCAGAGTCGGCTACATCACGTATTCCGACCCCACCATCACCTCCATGCACAGCCCGGGGTTCGAACACGGCGTACTGGTGTGGAAGTTCCGTACGCTGGACGGCGCATCAGCCAAGTACACTCTCGAACACGCCCCTGACCAGCAGCGATAGCGAACTGCAGCTGGAGTACTAGGCACACCCTCGATCTTCCTGGCGCGGCTTCAGCCCGTCGACGACGACGGTGAGCATGCGGTCGAGTTGGGCGCGCTGCTCGGGCCCGCCGGCCACGGAGAGCACGCCGGCGAGGATCCCGCCGACGTCGGCCGGGTCGATGTCGCTGCGCAGTTCTCCTGCTTCAGCGCCGGCCTGGAGCACCATCCCCAGGATTTGCTGGATCTCATCGCAGACGGGTCCGGTGCCGAAGCGTCCGGAAGCGCTCATGGCGACCAGGGCTTCGCAGACGCCGCGCCGTTCAGCGGCCCACTCGGCGAAGCGGCGCATCCAGGCGTGGAGAGCCTGTGCGGGCTTCTCGGTGGCCAGAAGGTCCCGTGCGTCGTCGCGCAGAGGGCGGATCTGGTCGCGGTAGACCTCTTCGACCAGGTCCTCCCGGGTCGGGAAGTGCCGGTAAAGGGTGCCGCTTCCCACGCCCGCGCGCTTGGCGATCGAGTCCAGCGAGATTGCCTTTCCGGAGGCGAAAGCGTCAGCGGCTGTGGCGATCAGGTGCTCGCGGTTGCGCTGGGCATCGGCGCGCAGGGTGTTGCGTGGAGGTGTCATGGCCTTCGCGATCAGGAGTGTCGGGGCGAGGTGCCGGGCGATTCGGGGAGGTCTCCGGTTAAGTGTACAGTGGACGTAACCGGGGAGTTCTCCGCTTATGGGAGTGCCCGACCCTGCCCGCCCCGACGAAAGGCCTGCCATGCCCACAGCACTCATCACCGGCGGCACGACCGGAATCGGCAGAGCGACCGCCGCACTACTGCACACCCGCGGCTACCAGGTCGCCGTCACCGGACAGAACTCCGAGTCCCTCGCGAGAGCACGACTCGAGCTTCCCGACGACGTACTCGTCATCCGATCCGACGCACGCGTTCTGTCCGACACCGACGCCCTCATGACAAGGGTGTCCGAACGTTTCGGGTCTCTCGACCTGCTGTTCCTCAACGCCGGGGTCTTCCGCCCCGCACCGGTTGCCGACGTGACAGAGGAATCGTTCGACAAGCACGTCGACGTCAACTTCAAGGGTCAGTACTTCACCCTCCAGCAGGCCCTACCACTGATGAACGACGGCGGATCGATCGTCCTCACCGTGGGCATCGCAACCCATAGGGGCAGCCCTGGCGCCACGGTGGGGGCGGCCACGCGCGGTGCCCTGATGGCGATGCTGCCCTCGCTCGCGCTCGAACTGGCTCCGCGCAGGATCCGCGTCAACACCGTGAGTCCCGGCGCGACCGAGACCCCGCTGCTCGACAAGCTGGGGATACCCCAGAGCGGCCGGGACGCCATGCGCACGAAGATCCCGTTCGAGCGCTTCGGGACCAGCCAGGAGGTCGCGGAAGTCGTCGCCTTCCTCGCCTCGGACGCCGCCGGCTACGTCACCGGACAGGACGTCGCCGTGGCCGGCGGCTACGGGCTCGGCGCCTGAAACTCAGGCACGCCGACCCCCGGCCCGCATCCCTCGAACCTCAGAAACCCACCACTACAGGAGAACACGATGCCACTCACTCTCGACGCCTACCGGCAACTGGGACGCTCCGGCCTGCGGGTCTCGCCGCTCGCGCTCGGGGCCGCCACCTTCGGCAACGGATGGGGCTGGGGCGCGGAGCAGGACGAGGCGCGGAGGCTGTTCGACCTCTACGTCGAGCGCGGCGGGAACTTCATCGACACGGCGGTCACCTACACCAACGGCACATCGGAGCGCATGCTCGGTGAGTTCGCCCGGGACAGGCGAGACAGCTTGGTCCTGGCCACGAAGTACACGACCCTGCGGCGGCCTGACGACCCCAACTCCGGTGGCGCGAGCCGGAAGAGCCTCTTCGGGGCGGTCGAAACCAGCCTGCGACAGTTGAACACCGATTACATCGACCTGCTCTACCTGCACGTGTGGGATCCCACCACACCCGTGGAGGAGATCCTTCGCGGTCTGGACGACCTGGTCCGGCAGGGCAAAGTCCTCTACGTGGCCATCTCCAACACCCCGGCCTGGCAGATCTCACGCATGCAGACGATGGCCGACCTGCGCGGCTGGTCACCGCTGGTGGCACTGCAGCTGGAGTACAACCTGGTGGAGCGTACCGGGGAACGTGACCTCATCCCGATGGCGCAGGAGCTGGGGCTGGCAACAGTTCTGTGGTCACCGCTGGCGGGAGGGGTGCTCACCGGCAAGTACAGCCGCCAGGACCTGACCACGTCGCCGTCCGGCCAGAGCGAGAGCACGCGCAAGAGTTTCAACCTGGCCCTCGGCGGGGTGACCGAGCGCAACCTCGCCATCGTGGACGTGGTCAAGGAGATCGCTGACGAGCTGGGCCGCACACCGGCCCAGGTGGGGCTCGCCTGGACCCTGCACAACCCGGGGGTGACTGCGCCGGTCATCGGGGCTCGAACCGCCGAGCAACTGCGGGAAAACCTCGGAGCTCTGGAAGTCGACCTCACCCCGTCCCAGATGGCGCGCCTGGACGAGGTCAGCGCGATCGACCTCGGATTCCCCCACGCCCTGCTCGCGAGCGATCACATCCGCATCCAGACCCGCGGCGACCTGAAGATCCAGGCCCGCCGCTGACGACGAGCAAAGCGCCAGGGAGCGGCGATACCGCTGCCACTGGCCGGCGCGCGTCCTCTGTACGCCGACCAGACCAGACCGACGCGGGGGCAGCTTGTTGTCGCCGCCGGGGCGGCTGGTGACAGAAAGGAAGCCGAATGAGCGCTTGTGACAAGCCGTGTGCCTCACCGGTGCCAACCAGACTGCTTCGACCGGTCTCATTCACCAGCTCAACCGGCTCTGCGGTGACAACTACCGGGCTTCGGCTCAGAACGAGAGCGAGAAGGGCATGATGAACAAGAGCACTCGGCGTTTGATCCTCACTGGCGGTGCCCTGCCGGCGGCCGCCGCGAGCGGAACAGCTCTGACTTTCGCCTCCGGCGAGCGGCCGGTGCGGCCGGTGCGGCCGACGGAGCACCGCGCCTCGACTCCAGGACGACCACCGCGCAGCACTCGAGTGGCGGCAGGCCCACGATCGTCCTGGTGCACGGCGCCTTCGCCGATTCCTCCAGTTGGAACGACGTCGTCGCCCCACTGAAGCAGGCCGGCTACCCGGTCGCCGCCGCCAACCCGCTGCGCGGGCTGCACCAGGACGCAGCCTCCGTGCGCAGTGTCCTCGACAGCATCGACGGCCCCATCGTCCTGGCCGGCCGCTCCTCCGGTGGCAGCGTCATCAGCGAGGCCGCCGCCGACCACCCCCAGGTCAAGGCCTTGGTGTACATCGCCGCGTTCCAGCCCGACAAGGGCGACAGCTCGGCGGAGCTGGCCGGCAAGTTCCCCGGCAGCACCCTGGGCCCGACCCTCAACCCTGTTCCCTTCCGCCAGGCCGACGGCAGCACGGGCACCGACCTCTACATCAAGCGGAAGGCCTTCCACAGCCAGTTCGCGGCGGACGTTCCCCGCAGGACCACCGACCTGATGGCCACCACCCAACGCCCCATCACCGACGCCGCGCTCAACGACACCGCCACCGAAGCCGCGTGGAAGACGATCCCCTCACGGGCTCTGACCACGACGCAGGATCTCACCATCCCCATCGCCGCACAGCGCCTCATGGCCGACCGCGCGGGCTCCCACACCCGGGAAGTCAAGGCCTCACATGCCGTGACCGTTTCCCAGCCACAGGCCGTGGCACGGTTGAACAAACAGGCCGACCACACCACCCGGTGATGCCGGCCCACCGGCCGACCGTCCAGGTGGCGTGACAGTCTTCCGTCACCGGGCTCCTATCATCCTGATCACCAGATCGAGTGGACCCATGTCCAACTGAGCCGGCCTTCGCCGGTGAGGGAGGCTACGCGTGGCCTCCCTCACCGGGTGACCGCTCAGGTGATCCCAAGGCCGTCCACCGGAGCGCGACCACACCGACAGGTCCCGGGTCTTCCACCCGGGCCCTGTCGGTGAACCGTCCCTTCGACCCTCGCTCTGCTGCCCTCGCCCTACCGGACCGTGAGGTAGGCGCGGTCGATCGTCTGGACCTGGGTGTTGCCGTCACGGTCGGTCCGCCCCTCGAGCATCTGCCGGTAGAGGCCGGCGCGTGATGGTCACATCCGCCCTGAACCGGTCGACGACCGCCTCATGCGCCTCGCGGGCGCCTTCCCATGCCGATACGAGCGCGTTTGTCATCACTGTCATGGGGTGCTCCCTAGGGATTGCGGGGCAGGCAGCCGGCCAGAGGGCCGCGCAGGCGCAAGAGGCTGCCCGCCGAGGATCCAGCAGGTCCACGCGGAGTCGGCACCTCGGTCAGCCGTCGGAACAACTCGCGCCGGTCCCTTCGACGGGCCGACCGCCCGGACCCGTGACGGTCACCGGCAAGGGTTCCGCCCCGGGTTCGGCGACGCGCTGCGCCCCGAGGGCCGTACAGACCAGCTGGTCCACCGCAAGGCCCGTCAACCCACCTGAGACGGCGGTGAATTCAATGGACACCCGGTCGTCCTCCGCCACCACCTTCACGAGGTCGGCCGTACGCACCTCCTCCTGCGGCGCCGCCACGGGGCCGTCCGTGGCCGTGGCGGCCGGGACGGGCGTCGCCAGGAGCCCCGGCAGCGGCAGCAGCGTGGTCAGGCGCTTGACGCGCTCCGCCTCGGTCGGGCCCTCGAGCAGTACCGCCACCGCCGACTCGACGTCGACCGGCGCGACGGTCCTGCGGGGAACCGCGACCAGGGTGCCGTCCCCCGCCACGAAGTGCACCCGGATCGTGGGCACCACCCCACTGGCGGGCCCGCCCGCCTCCACCACGCCGGTCGTGGGGATGCCGCAGGAGGCGAGCGCGCACAGCGCGGGAACGGCCAGCAGCACGGCTCGGGGTACGGCTCTCACTGTCCGCTCCCCCGGGTCGGCTCGTCCCGCCGCAGCGGGAGTTCGACAGTGAAGACCGCGCCGCCCTCCGGACGGTTCGCCGCCCGGACGGTTCCGCCGTGCATCCGGACGTTCTCCGCCGTGATGGCGAGGCCCAGGCCGCTGCCCTCGGTCCGGGTGCGGGCGGCGTCCGACTTGTAGAAGCGCTCGTAGACGTGGGGCAGCACGCTGTCGGGGATGCCGGGGCCGCTGTCCAGCACCTCGATGACGGCGCTTCGCTCCCCGCCCTCGTACAGGCGCAGGTGGACGGGACGGGCGCCGTGCCGCAGGGCGTTGCCGACCAGGTTCGCGACGACGACGTCGAGGCGGCGCGGGTCGACCCGGCCGCGCAGCGCGTCGGGCGGGGGCAGGCGGACGTCCACCAGGTCCGTCCAGGCACGGGCGGCGAGCGTGCGCCGCAGTGACTCGGCGAGGTCGATCTCGTCCAGGTGCAGCACCGCCGCGCCCGCGTCGAAGCGGGAGATCTCCATCAGGTCGTCCACCAGCCGGGCCAGTTTCACGGTCTCCTCGCTGATCAGCCGGACCGCGGTGGCGGTGTCGGGGTCGAGGCGGGCGGCGTCCTCGTCAAGGACGTCGGTGACCGCGGACATGGCGGCCAGCGGGGTGCGCAGTTCGTGCGAGACGTCCGCGGCGAACCGGCGGGCCCGGGCCTCCATGTCGCGCAGTTCGGCCACCGACTCCTCCAGGGCGGCGGCCGTTTCGTTGAACGTGTGCGACAGGTCGGCGAGTTCGTCGGAGCCGTTGACGTCGAGCCGGGTGTCCAGCCGTCCCTCGGCGATGCTGCGGGTGGCGCGGCGCAGTGCGCGCACCGGCCGCAGCACCCCGCGGGCGGCGAGCAGCGCGAGCAGCACGGCGAGGCCGAGGGCGGGCACGGTGGCCCGTTCGACGGCGGTGACCAGGGCGTCGACGTACGCCTGTTCCGTGGTCTGCGGCACGGTGAGAAACACCTGGATGCCGGACGCGGGACCGGTCGCGGCGGTGCCGGCGGTGAAGGTGACCGACATGCCGACGACGAGGGAGGTGTGGTCGCCGCTGTTCACCCGCTGGAAGACGGTGGCCGTGCTGGAGTCCACGGCCGCGCGCAGGGTCGGCGTCAGCTCCTCGAACGGATCGTCGGGAGCGGAGGTGGCGCTCAGCCCGCCGTAGGCGACCAACACCCGCCAGGTCCCGGCGGGTTCGGCGCCGGCCACGTCGGCCGCGAACCGCTGCAGTTCGAACTCGCCCGGTGGGACGGGGAGTTCGGGGGCGAGTCGGCCGATCTGGGTCCGCAGCAGCTTGATCACGGTGTCCTGGCTCTGCTGGAGCACTCCCGTGCGGGCCTCCCGGAAGGTCAGGGCGCCGGTGGTCGCGGCGGTGAGGGCGGCGACCAGCGCGAACGCCACCACCAACCGCATGCGCAGACTGCGCAGTTGAGGAGCCCTGACACGGGTTCTCGGCAGCCGCCTCACCGGGACGACGCGAACCGGTAGCCGAAGCCGCGCACGGTCTGGATGTAGCGGGGGTCGCGCGAGGGTTCGCCCATCTTGGCGCGCAGCCGTTTGACGCAGGCGTCCACCAGGCGTGCGTCGCCGTGGTAGCTGTGTTCCCAGACCGCCTCCAGGAGTTGCTGCCGGCTGAACACCTGGCCGGGCGAGGCGGACAGGGTGAGCAGCAGCCGTAGTTCGGACGGGGCGAGCGAAACCGGCGCGCCCTGCCAGGTGACCGAGAGGCCGGCCCGGTCGACGGCCAGGTCCCCGTACGTGTCGATCTTCGGTATCCCACCGTCGGCGGGCGCCCCGGCCGCCCGGCGCAGGACGGCACGGATACGCGCCGCCAGCACCCGTGCCTGCACGGGCTTGACCACGTAGTCGTCGGCACCGGCTTCCAGGCCTACGACGATGTCCTCGTCGTCGCCGCGCGCGGTCGCCATGATGATCGGCAGCGTCTGGTCCAGGGCCCGCATCCCCCGGCACACGTCCAGTCCGGGCATGCCGGGCAGCATCAGGTCCAGCACCACGACGTCCGGCCGGAAGGACCGCAGCCGCTCCAGTCCCTCCTCGCCCGTCTCGGCGGCGGCGACCTCGTGGGCCTGGCGGCGCAGGGCGAGCGCGACGCCTTCCCGTACGGCGGGGTCGTCTTCGATCAGCAGAACGCGTGGCATGCGCTCAGTATCCGCAGAACCTCTACAAGCCAGGCCCACTGTTACCGGATGATCACATGAGCCCAACAGGGGCCCGTTATTGTTTCGTTACCATCCGGGCCAGATCCCATCACATCGCGGTCACAGCCTGAACGACCATGACCGCGCACCGAGCAACTCCGTCCCGCACCCGCCGCCGCAGGAGCAGCCGCGCGCACGCCTCCGCGCGCGGGCCGAAGGGACCGCTGTGGGGAGGACTGGCCGCGCTGACCCTCCTCGGGGTCACCGGTTTCGCGGCCGTGGGATGGACGTCCGCGGACCGGGGAGGGGCGAGGGCCGGAGCCGGGGTCGACTCCGCCGCGCGGGACGAGCCCACCGGGCGCGCGGCGTCCAGTCCCGCCCCGCGCACTCCTTCCGTGAGCCCGTCCGTCAGCCCGTCGAGTCCCTCCCTCGGCCCTTCCGACCCGGTCATCCCAACCACGGGACCGGGCACCTTCACGACCGCCGGCGGCGGAAGCGCCAAGGTGGGGCAGGGGACGGTCCTGCGCTACCGGGTCGAGGTCGAGGACGGCCTGAAGCTGTCCGCCGCGGCGGTCGCCGAGCAGGTGGAGGGCATCCTGGCCGACCGGCGCGGCTGGACGGCGGACGGCCGCTCCGCGTTCCAGCGGGTGTCGGGCGGCAGTACCGACTTCGTCGTACGCGTCGCGACACCGGGGACCGTGGACAAGATCTGCGGTCGGTACGGGCTGGACACCGGCGGCGAGGTCAACTGCAGCGTGGACAAGAACGTGCTGGTCAACCTCAAGCGGTGGGAACTGGCAACGCCCGTCTACGCCAAGGACGTGACGTCCTACCGGGCGCTGATCATCAACCACGAGGTCGGCCATTTCCTCGGGCACGGTCATGTCACCTGCCCCGGGCCCGGCAAACCTGCTCCCGCGATGATGCAGCAGATCAAGGGCATGCACGGCTGCGTGCCCAACGTCTGGCCGTACGACGACGAGGGACGGTACGTCACCGGCCCCGCCGTTCCCTGAGCGCGGAGGGCTCAGCGCTGGTACCGGGTCAGCACCAGGTTCCCGTCCTCCTCCAGGCGTTCGCGCAGTTCGCCGAGCCCGATCGCGCCGCTGTAGTACTCCGGGAAGGCGGGCGTGGCGACCTTGTCCCTCCACTCCGGGTAGCCGCGCACGGACTGCGCGTGCGCCGGGCGCCGGGCGCGATGTGCGGCGAGGGCGGTACCGGTGGCCCAGCCGTCCTTCTTGGTGTGCAGGGCGGGGTCCTTCAGGGCCTGGGTGCCGGTCAGCAGGGGCGTGTTTTGCGGTAAAGGGTGCTGAAAAGCACAGTTACCGAGCGGACACAGCTTCTGGGGCTCCTGCGTCGTGATTCGGTCTCGGGGTGGTGTTCTTCGGACCGCGGGCGAGGAGGTAGAGGAACAGGCCGGCCATGACGGCGACGCCTGCCCACATGGCCTGCTGCCAGCCGTCGACGAAGGACTGCTGCGCGGTGTGGATCAGGTCCTGCGCGTGGCTGCCAGTGCCCGGGGCTACCTCGATGGCGTTGGCGATGCCTTCGCGTGCGGTGTCCGCAGCCCCCGGGGGGATGCTGTCGAGCTTGTCGTCGATGGCGCTGCGGTATCCGTTGGCCAGGAGCGCGCCGAGCATCGCAACGCCCAGAGCGGTGCCGAATTCCCGGGTGACGTCGTTGAGGGCGGAGGCCACGCCCTGCTTGGCGCGTGGCAGGGAGCTGGTGATGGCCTCGGTGGAGGGCGTCATGGACAGGCCCATTCCGATGCCCATGGCGAACATGCCGGCGAGGATGGACAGGTAGCCGCCGTCGACGGAGACGAACAGGGCCATCAGTGCCAGGCCGAGGGTGGACAGGGCGACGCCCACGGTCATGGTGGAGCGGGCGCCGATCTTGGCGGCCATCTTGGGGGCCAGGCCGGAGGCCATCATCATCATGACGGCCATCGGCATCATCGCCACGGTGGACAGCAGACCCGACCAGCCCAGCACGGCCTGGAAGAATGGGAAGAGCACGACGGCGATGCCGGCCTGGACGCCGAAGACGACGAGCAGGGTGATCGAGCCGCTGGCCAGGCCGCGCTCACGGAAGAGGCGTACGTCCAGCAGGGATGCGTCGCGGCGGTGCAGTTCCCAGGCCACGAAGGCGATGGCGGCGGCGACGCCGACGGCCAGGCTGATCAGGGTGACGGGGTCCGTCCAGCCGCGCTCGGGGCCTTCCTGCAGGACGAAGATGAGGCCGATCACGGCGATGGTGGACACCAGTGCACCGATGGTGTCGAAGGAGTGGCTGGAGCGTTCGCGGGAGTTGGGCACCGACTTCAGCGTCATCGCCAGCGCGACGACGACCAGGACCACGGGCAGCACGAACAGCAGGCGCCAGTCCGCGACGTCGACCAGCAGGGCGGAGAGGAACATGCCCAGGATGCCGCCGCCTCCGGCGACGCCGGTCCATACGCCGATCGCTCTGCCTCGTTCCTCCTCGGGGAACGTGGAGGTGATGACGGCCAGCGTGATCGGCATGATCATCGCGGCGCTGATGCCCGTGGCAACGCGGGCGCCGATCATCACCGCGGCCGACGGGGCTAGGCCTGCGACGACGCTGGCCGCGCCGAAGATGATCAGTCCGGTGATCAGCATGGGCTTTCGGCCCAGCCGGTCACCGAGCGCGCCGAGCGGCAGCAGCAGAGCGGCCAGGGCCAGGGTGTAGATATTGATGATCCACAGGACGGTGGTCTGCGAGGCACTGAACTCGACGGCCATATGGGTCTGGGCGACGTTCAGGCCGGACACCGAGGCGATGACGGCCATCAGCGCGATCGAGACGGTGATCAGGATCGCGCGGAGCTGACGCGCATCCGGCGTACTCCCGCCGCTTACTGGTGCGGCCGCCGCCTGGGGAGGCAGGTTGCTGCTCATTGTTTCCTCTCAAGAGGGGCATGCGGAATCAGCGCCGGAGCAGGGCCGGTCGCCAAGGGTGGTGAAGCAGGAGGTCTGTTCACCGCGCGGACTGCAGGTGTGCGGTCGCGCGGTTCAGCCACGGCGGCTGGGGTGTCAGGCGGGGGCGTTCTCGGCCTTTGCTGCGGCGAGGGCCGCGTCGGTGTCGGCGGTGGCCAGGAGGGCGTTGATGTGGGATCCGGCCAGGGCGCCGGCCGCGGCGGACGCGCCGACCTGCGCGGTGAGGTCGGTGGCGTTTCCGGCCACCCACACGCCTGGAACGTCGGTGGTGCCGGCCATGGCGGAGGCGAAGCGGCGGCCCGTGTTGTCGGGCAGGTCTTCCATCGGCAACTTCAGTCCGTCCAGGCCCTCGGTGCGAGCATGCATCTGCGTGGCGACCGCGATGACCCGCCGTTCCACGAATGTGCCGTCGACCAGGCGCAGGCCGGCCAGAGCGCCGCCGCCGTCGTTGACGACTTCCTGCACCTCGGTCTCGATGATGCGGATGTTGCGGGCGGCGAACCGGGCGCGCGCGTCCTCGTCCAGGACGGTTCCGCCGGTGAGGTAGACCAGGTCGTCGGTGAGCTGACGGAACAGCAGTGCGTGGTGGAGGGAGGCGGGGCTGGTCGCGAGGATGCCGATGGACTTGTCACGGACCTCCCAGCCGTGGCAGTAGGGGCAGTGCACAACGCCGCGGCCCCAGTGCTCGGCCAGGCCCGGAACCTCGGGCAGGACGTCGCGCAGGCCGGTTGCCACCAGGACGCGGCGCGCGGTGAGCGTGCGGCCGTCGGCCAGGGTGACGGTGAACCCCAGATCACCGTCGGCCGTGGAGGCGGCGGGCTCGGTGGCGGCCACTTCACCGAAGACGATCCGGCCGCCGTACTGGCGTACCTGCTGGCGTCCGCGCTTGAGGATCTCGGGCGGCGAGGTGCCGTCCAGGACGATGAAGCCGCGCATCGCTGCGGCGGGCGCGTTGCGCGGGGTGCCGTTGTCGATCACGACGACCGAGCGGCGCGAGCGGGCGAGCATGAGCGCACCGTTCAGGCCTGCGACACCGCCGCCGATCACCACTACGTCCACGGTCTCGGCGGGCAGGGTGTCGCTCTCGTAGCGGGAAGTACGTGCGAACATGTCGCGCCCTTTCGTCGTACGTGGCCCCCCGTGCTGGACCATCTGTATTCGACGTTAAGCCCGCATTGCAGTGGAGGCATAACATGTTGCCTATGACGCAAGAAGATGGGCAGCTGGACAGCCTCGTACGCAAACGGATCCGCGCCCTGCGGGTCGCACAGGGCTGGTCCCTGGAGGAACTGGCCACCCGCGCCAACCTCAGTCAGTCCTCGCTCAGCCGTATCGAGAACGGTCAGCGCCGCCTCGCCCTCGACCAGCTCGTCACCCTCGCCCGCGCCCTGGACACCACCCTGGACCAGCTCGTGGAGAACGCCGCCGACGACGTCGTCATCAGCCCGATGATCGACGGCACCCACGGCCTGATGCGCTGGCCCATAAAGGGCGTCCCCGGCATGAGCGTCATCCGTCAGCGGATGACCGAACCGCCGCCCGACAATCCCGCCCGCATGCGCGCCCACCCCGGCCGCGAATGGCTGGTGGTCCTGTCCGGTACGGCAATCCTGATGCTCGGCCACCGCCGGTTCCGCATCGATACCAATCAGGCCGCCGAGTTCCCCACCATGATGCCGCACGCGATCGGCGCCGAGGGCGGGCCGTGCGAGATCATGGGCATCTTCGACCGCGACGCTCGCCGCGGCCACCAACGCGACACCGACGAGTCCGGCGACAGCGCAAGCGCACAGGGCCCCCCTGAGTAGCGCCCGTGCGAGAACGGCGGTGTGCCGCCAGAAGAGAGGGGTTTTGCGTGGCAGGCAGCAAACAGAGTGACCTCTTTGCGTAGTGCGCAAGCAGTCACGCAATTCACGCATGAGGTGCGTACGGTCGTGCCATGACCCCAGCTCACGGCCACACGCCCCAACATGGCGGCTCGCACGGCCACCACTCAGAGCACGACGACAGCGGCCAGGCGGAGATCCTTGACCTGGATGCCGAGCTGCTCGCCGAGCACATTGCGTCCATCACCGCCTGGCTCCCGCTGACGTCCGAGCCGCGCCAGATCGTGGACCTGGGCTGCGGCACCGGTGCGGGCACTTTTGCCCTCCTTGAACGCTTCCCCGACGCACATGTCACCGCCGTCGACGCCTCCGCCGGCCACCTGCAGCTCCTGCGCGAGAAGGCATACGCCCGCGGTATGCAGGACCGTGTGCGCACCGTGCAGGCCGACCTCGACACCGACCACTGGCCCGACCTCGGCACACCAGGCCTGGTGTGGGCCTCCGCTTCCATGCATCACATGGCACGCCCCGACCGCGCACTGGCCGACGTCCACGAACTGCTCGCGGCAGGCGGCCTGTTCGCCGTCGTGGAGCTGGACGGTTTCCCCCGCTTCCTGCCCGCCCACGCGCCCGAGGGCCAGCCTGGGCTCGAAGAGCGCGCCCATGCCGCAACCAGCAGCTATCACGCCGAGCACGTACCCCACCGCGGTGCCGACTGGGGGCCGATGCTGACCGCCGCAGGGTTCACCGTCGAGGACGAGCGCACCATCACCGTGAACATCGAAGGCAACCGCAGTCAGGCCATCGGCCGCTACGCCCACGGAAGCCTGCAGCGTATCCGCGGCGCCGCCGCACCTGCCCTCAGCCCCGAAGACCTCGTCGCACTCGACGAACTCCTGGATGTCGACAGCCCACACAGCATCCTGCGCCGAAGCGACCTCGGGGTCCGCACCGAGCGCACCGTCTGGGCAGCCCGCCGCGCCTGATCTCGGGTCGCCCTGTTGTCTGTCGGGCAGCGCTGACAGCCAAGCCGGGCCGTCCGCAGACGTGGACGCGGCGGCAGGTGATCGACGGCATACGGTGGCGGACCAGGGCCGGTGCGCCGTGGCGAGATGTGCCGCAGCGGTACGGGTCGTGGGACCGGGCCTACGACCTGTTCCGGCGCCGGCAGCGTGACGGCACCCGGAAGCAGGTCTTCGTTCAGCTGCAGGCCGCGTGGCTCGCGCGGCGGTCGGCCGCCGAAGTTCGACAAGGCCGACTCCAAAGAGCGCCACGCGGTGGAGTGCGGGATCCATCGTCTCGAGCACCACCGGGCTGTGGCTACGAGATACGACAAGCTCGCCGTCCGATACGAGGCAACCGTGCTGGTCGCAGCCATCAACGAGTGGCTGCGACCCCTCACACGGCACGCTCCATGCACACCAGCTGATCCCGTTCCTCCCACGATTGGGCGACGGTGAAACCGAGCCGCTCGTACAGAGCGATGGCACCTGCCCGCCACTTCCATACCGACAGCCGTACCGTGCTGACGCCGCTCTCCGCGGAATGCGCAAGCGCGGCTCCGACCAGGCCTGACGCGATGCCCCGGCTCCGGAATGCCGGGTCTGTCCAGAGCCTCTTGACCTCTGACCGGCCGCCGACGGGGGCGGTCACCACCAGGCAGCCCACGGCTGTGTCGCCGCTCAGGGCCATCAGCACGACATCGTCGGCGAACGCGGCCCGCGGGTCCAAGATTTCTGCCCGGTAGCAGTCCGACAACCCGTCCACATCGACGACGGCCTCGCCCTTCTCTGCCTCCGTCCGCAGATGGTAGGCCGCCAGCAACTCGGCCAAGCGATCCACGGAAGGGCCCTGGCCTGGCCAGCGGACGATGACAACCTCGCGTTGATCAGTCATTGCGCCAGCATCACACGACCCGTACCAGACACCGAACGAGCCCCTTGATCCACTTTCGCAACACGCCCTAGTACAGGGCCACGGCATCGGCCTTTAACTCGTCCGAGTAGTCCTTCATTGCCATCGGCGGTCTTCTCGCTTCCTCCGGATGAAGCAGGTCCAGTATCAGCGTGTCCACCACCGAGGGGGAGGCCTCCCCGGATCAGGCTGCCGCCAGCCTCATCAGGCCGCTGCAACGGCCCGGCGGAGAAGGCCTTTCACCTTCCCCCCATTGCATGGCGCCTCGTGGCGCACTCGCGTGACAGTGAACCTGGATGCGGTTCGAGCAAGTCCAACGGGCTTATCCACAACAGCTCACGCCTCGCATACGGCGAGTACGTGCGGTTCCGGGTGTGCAAGCTGACGCCCGGCGGCACCTGGAAAGACTGCAAGGATACGTTCACCTTCAACGACGACATCCCCAGAGCGCGCCCGTGAAAGCACCCGACGCCGCGGCTCGCACGTCTTCGCGAAGACCCTGGCACATGAACAGGGCTTCCTGGCGTGCGTTGGGAACCCTTCCAGGAGAACTGCAAGGGCAAGCCGTTTCAGCGGAGGGGGCGTCCGTGTGACCTCGGTCAGGCGGGTGCCGCCGAGCCATCGTCCGCCGGCCCACGCCCGATCACCTGCGTGGCAGTCTCCCGCATAACTCGCCGCAGCCACTGGTGAGCGGGGTCGCCGTCGACACGGGGATGCCAGGCGATGCCGTAGGGGAAGGGCGGGAGTTCTTCCGGGGGAGCGGCGACGCGGTAGGCCGAGTTGTCGGCGTATGGAAGAACGGCGTGGCGCGGGAGGGTGGCGATGAGTTCCGTGCCCGGCACCGCGGTCGCCGCCGCGGAGAAGTAGGGCACGCGCAGACCCACGGGACGGCGCAGTCCGTATTCGTCGAGTCGGCGCTCGACCATGGCCTGGCCCTCGGTCAGGAACTTGACGACGACGTGCGGGTACGCGAGGAAGTCGTCCAGGGTCAGCCGGTCCCCGGTCACAGGATGGTCGCAGGACATCAGGCACACGAACTCCTCCTCGAACAACGTCTCCCAGCGCAGCGCAGGCGGTGCCACGACACCGGAGAAGACCAGGTCCGCACGGCCCTGCTCGACATCGGCGAAGGAGTGGTCACTCACCGGTACGACGGTCAGCGAGATACCCGGAGCCTCGCGGTACAAGCGCGGGAAGAGGACCGGACCGAACAGCGAGGTGGCGAAGTCGGTGCAGTGCACGCGGAAGTGGCGGTTCGCCGTCGAGGGGTCGAAGACATCCCCCCGCAGCAGCGCTTCCAGGCGAGGAAGGAGTTCGGCGAGCTCCGACTGGATCTGCAGTCCACGAGGGGTCGGTTCGTACCCGCCCCGCGTGCGCACCAGGAGTTCGTCGCCGAACGTCTCCCTGAGCCGAAGCAGGACGCGGCTCATCGCCGACTGGCTCAGGTGGAAACGGTCGGCGGCCCGCGTGACGTGCCTCTCCTCGAGGAGCACCGCGAGCGCTTGGAGAAGATTCAAATCCGCGTTCCGCAGGTGCGACATGGCACAGAGCGTATGCCAACGCCATGCAGGCTACGCATAAAGAGCCCTGCTTCCGGACCTCATCATGCGTTCAACACATCGCGAGCATGCACTCTTTGCGTTGGACGACCGGCTTCCCACCGCGTCAGGCTCGCTTCTGTCCCGCCCACTCCGGGTACACGAGGAGTCACTCATCCATGTCCCAACACAGCAGACGCAGCGTACTGAAATCCGGGGGCGTCGCGGCGGCCGCGGTCATGGTTCCCCTCCCAGGGTCCGACCCGGCGGCGGCTCAGCCCGCGGCCGCACCGGCGGCACAGCCTCGAACGGCCGGCGACCTCACGCTGGACATCAACGGCTCCCGGCACCGGCTCCCGGCAGTCGAGGCCCGCGTCACCCTGCTCGACGCGCTGCGTGAGCACGCCGGCCTCACCGGCACCAAGAAGGGCTGCGACCGAGGGGAGTGCGGGGCCTGCACGGTGCTCGTCGACGGCCGGCGCGTGAAGTCGTGCCTGACGCTGGCCATGATGGAGGAAGGCCGCTCCATCACCACCATCGAAGGACTTGCCCAGGGGGCGCAACTGCACCCGGTGCAGGACGCGTTCGTCCGCCGGGACGCCTTCCAGTGCGGCATCTGCACACCCGGACAGATCATGTCCGCGGTGGCGTGCATCGAGGAAGGCCACGCCGACTCCGAGGACGAGATCCGGGAGTGGATGAGCGGCAACCTGTGCCGGTGCAGCTGTTACCCGAACATCGTCGACGCCGTGGCCGACGCGGCGAAGGCGGTGCGGCGATGAGGGACTTCGCCTACGCGCGCGCGGACCGGGCCGCCGAGGCCGTACGGCTCGTCGCCCGCAGCGCCGACGCCACGTTCGTCGCCGGCGGCACGGACCTGCTGAACCTGATGAAGGACGGCGCCGAGGACCACGACCTGGTGGTCGACATCAACCGTCTGCCGCTCCACGGCATCGAGGAGTCAGGGGGCAGGCTGCGCATCGGCGCACTGGCGAGAATGGCGGACGTGGCCCTGCACCCGGTGGTCCGCAAGCGACTGCCCGTGCTGTCCCAGGCGCTGCTCGCCGGAGCCTCCCCGCAGGTCCGCAACCGGGCCTCGATCGGCGGAAACCTGCTCCAGCGCACCCGCTGCTGGTACTTCCGCGGGCAGGACTTCGCCTGCAACAAGCGCGAGCCGGGATCCGGCTGCGCCGCGCTGGACGGCCGCAACCGTTGGCACGCGATCCTGGGCGGCAGCGACCACTGCATCGCCGTTCACCCGTCCGATCTCGCGGTCGCCCTGCGTGTCCTGGACGCCACGATTCACACGCTCGGCCCGGACGGCGCGCGCACCATCGCCATGGCCGACTTCCACCGGGCGCCCGAGGACACTCCGCACATCGAGAACACCCTGCGGCACGGTGAGCTGATCACCGCGGTCGAGGTGCCGTTGCCGGCCCCGGGAAGCCGCCAGCGCTACCTGAAGGTGCGCGACCGTGCCAGCTTCGAGTTCGCGGTCGTGTCCGTCGCCGCCGTGCTGCGGATGAACGGCCGAACCGTCGAGGAGGCCCGCCTCGCCTTCGGCGGTGTCGCCACCCGCCCCTGGCGCTCCGCCGAGGCCGAGGCCGCCCTGCGGGGCCGGGCGCTGACCGAGCAGAGCATCGCGGCGGCCGGAGGTGTTCTGGTCCGGGGCGCCCAGCCGCGAGAGGACAACGCGTTCAAGGTCGAGCTGGTGCAGCGCGCGCTCCAGGACGTGCTCGGCCGTTACACCGGAGGTTCCCGATGAGCACCGACGTCGTAGGCCGCCCGCTGCCCCGTGTCGAGTCCCGGCTCAAAGTGACAGGCGCAGCCGAGTACACCGCCGACGTGACGCTGCCCCGTCTGGCCCACGCGTTCATGGCGATGAGCACCATCGCCCGCGGCCGGATCACCCGGATCGACACCCGGGCCGCCGAAGCGGTGCGCGGCGTGATCGCCGTCTACACCCACGAGACCATGCCGCGTCTGACGCAGCCCACCTACCGTACGTTCTTCAAGTCGTTCATCCCCATCCAGACTGCGCAGATCCACCACGCGGGCCAGCCCATCGCCTTCGTGGTCGCGCAGACCCTGGAACAGGCGCAGCGGGCGGCGGAACTGATCGAGGCCGACTACGAGGAATCGGGCGCTCCCCAGGGCGGGTTGGCCCAGGGCGAGGCGTTCGTGCCGCCCACCGGGCCGGACGGCCCCAACACCTTCCAGCGCGGCGACGCGGCGGCCGGCATGGCCCAGGCGGACGTCCGGGTCAAGGCCGAGTACACGATCCCCATGCACCACCACAACCCGATCGAGCCCCATGCCACCACGGCCGCATGGGAAGGCCCGAAGGTGACGGTGTACGAGACCACACAGGGACTGGACGGCACCCGGCAGTCCGTCAGCCAGGCCCTGGAGGTTCCGCTCGCCGACGTCCGGGTCATCTCCCGTTACCTCGGCGGCGGCTTCGGCACCAAGGGCCCCGTCTGGCCGCACACCGTCCTGACCTGCGCCGCCGCCCGTACGCTCGGCCGACCGGTCAAGCTCGTCCTGTCCCGCGCGCACATGTTCACCTCCAACGGCCACCGCGCCCAGACACACCAGACGATCGAGCTCGGCGCCCGCAACGACGGCCGTGTCACCGCGCTGAACCACGTCATCACCCAGCAGATCAGCCGCAACGACATCGCACTGTTCAACAGCAGCGAACCGATCCGCATGCTGTACGACATCCCCAACCTGTCCAACGAGCAGCGCGCCGTACGCCTGGATCTGCCCACCCAGAGCTTCATGCGCTCTCCGGAAACGTGCACCAGCCACGCCCAGGAGGCGGCCCTCGACGAACTCGCCTACGCCCTGGACATGGACCCGGTCGAACTGCGCAAGCGCAACTGGAGCGCGCGGAACATGGAGAACGGCCAGGAGTGGGGCAGCAATCACCTCCGTGAGTGCTACGACCGCGCGGCCTCGGTGTTCGGCTGGTCCCGGCGCGAGGCGCGCCCCCGCTCGATGCGCGACGGCGCCGAACTCGTCGGCTGGGGCATGGCCACCTCCGCGCACACCGCGGGCGGCAGGCCCGGTGCGGGTGCCCAGATGACTCTCGGCACCGACGGCAAGGTACTCATCCAGGTCGGCACCCAGGACAACGGCACAGGTACGTACACGATCATGACGCAGATCGCCGGCGAAGTGCTCGGCGTGCCGGTCTCCGACGTGACCTTCGAACTCGGCGACAGCGCCTTCCCCTTCAGCTTCGCCTCCGGCGCCTCCACCACCGCACCCGGCGTCGGCAGCGCTGTCAACCGGGTGTGCACCGCCGCCCGCAAGGCCGTCGTCGACATGGCCGTGGCCCAGTCCGGCTCCCCGCTGCGCGGCGTCCCCGCCGAGCGCGTGGACACCGCCGACGGCCACCTCTTCGACACCGCCGACCCCCGCGTCCGGGTGAGCTATCGCTCGGTGGTCGGGCACGGCGGCAAGCCCCTGACCTTCCAGGTCGCACCCATCAACACCCCACTCGGCTACTCGACCGGCGCCGTCTTCGTCGAAGTCCGCGTCGACCTGCTGCTCGGCCGGGTCCGGGTGACCCGCGTGGTCGGCTGCTACGACCCGGGCACCGTCCTCAACCGCAAGACCGCTCGCAGTCAGGTCCTCGGCGGTGTGATCTGGGGCATCGGTTTCACGCTCTTCGAGCACACCCTCGTCGACCCCGCGACGGCGAGGATCGTCAACCCGAACCTCTCCGGCTACCTGATGCCGGTCAACGCCGACGTACCCGACATCCAGGTGCAGTTCATCGACGAACCCGACCCGGCCAGCGACGCCCTGGGTGCCCGCGGCTTCGGCGAGACCCCCATGACAGGGGTCACCGCCGCCATCGCCAACGCCGTCTTCCACGCCACCGGCAAGCGCGTGCGCGACCTGCCCCTCACCCAGGACAAGCTGCTGTGACCGGCCACGACGGCGTCTGGGACGCACTGTATGAGACGTGGTCGTCCGGCGAGCGCTCCGGTCTGGCGACGGTGGTGCGCACCTTCGGCTCCGCTCCGCGCCCGGCGGGGTCGGCCATGGTCCTCACCCCGCAGGGGCGCGTGGTGGGCTCCGTGTCCGGCGGCTGCGTCGAGAGCGACGTACTCGAACGGGCCCGTGAGGCCATCCTGGACGGAACCTCCCAGCAGGTGTCCTACGGAATCAGTGACGACGACGCTTTCACCGTCGGCCTCACCTGTGGCGGCACTCTGGAGATCTTCGTCGAGCCCGTCGACCTCCGCACCTTCCCCGAGCTGGCCAAGGTGATGGTGTCCGTGCGGACCGGCAACCCCATAGCCGTCGCCACCGTGCTCGACCATCCTCTTCCGGAGGCCGTCGGTACACATGCGGTCCTGCGCGCCGACGACCACTACGGCAGCCTGCATCCGCCGCACATCCCACCGGACCTGATGGAGGACGCACGGGCACTGCTGCGCACCGGTGACAGCGCGCTGTTGAGCTACGTCACCGAGGGCATCCGCGTCTTCGTACGCTCGCTGACGCCGCCTCCGCGGATGCTGCTGTTCGGCGCCGGAGACTTCGCCACAGCCCTCACCTCGATCGGACGGACGCTCGGCTACCGGGTCACCGTGTGCGATGCCCGAGAAGTTTTCACCACAGCCGATCGCTTCCCGGACGCCGCCGAAGTCGTGGTGGCCCGGCCCGACGAGTATCTGGCCGAAGAGGCGGCGGCCGGGAGGGTGGACGCGCGGTCGGTGATCGTGTCCTTCAGCCATGACCCGAAGTTCGACATCCCCCTCCTGGAGACCGCCCTCGGACTAGATGTCGAGTATGTGGGCGCGCTGGGTTCGCGTCGCACGCATCAACGCCGCACCGCGGCCCTGCGCGAGGTCGGCGTCACCTCGCTCGCTCTGGCGCGGCTGTCCTCCCCGGTAGGGCTCGACCTCGGCGGGCGCTCCGTCGCGGAGACCGCCGTATCCATCGCCGCCGAGATCATCGCCACCCGGCACGGTGGCCGCGGAGTGCGCCTGTCCGACCGCGACGGCCCGGTCCACACTATGCGGGCAGCCGGGTGATCGGCGGTCCAGCGGGGCTTTGCCAAGTCTCAGCCGTGGGCTGTGCCGGTGCGGGTGGCCTTTCGGCGTGATGGCGTGATGGCGTGCGGCGTGCGGCGGAAGAACAGCGACACCGTTGCGAGACCGGCTGCCAGATTCGCCCGTCACGGAAATTGAGCCAGAGCCTGTTCTCATGAACAAAGCCACCCAGCATTGCGGGACGGGGCCGGCAACGCGAACAGATACACATCGTCGACGCCCACACCGTTGCCCGAGCAGGGCCAACACCCGCCACCCGCCACCCGCCCGCGCCCGGATCCGGTGCAGGCGGCGGCTACCGACCGCCTCGCCCGTTCGAGGAGGTCGGCGGCCGAGGACGGTCCGAGGGTGCCGCCGGACCGTGGCCGGGGCGTCGCGCCGTGTCCGCCGCCGAGTCCATGCGGACAACTTCCGCCTCCTGCGGCACCGGCCCGAGCCGGACCGGCCCAGGCCAGCCCTGAGCCGCGCCCGCCGGGCCGGTCACAGATACTGGGGCAATGGGCAAGATTGGGCACTATGTCCCAGCGGGCCGACGGGCCGACCGCCTGCTACCGACGGCCGGACCGCCGGAAGCCGGCCCGAAGGCTCCACACCAGTCGGCCGGCCGACGTCTGCTGTCGTTGCGGAAACCGCGCAGCGTCGCCGGCCAGGTCTTCCTGCTGCAGCTGGTGGTCGTCCTCCTGCTCATCGCCACGGCCGTGGTGGCGCTCGTGATCCAGGACCGTAACCGCGCGATCCAGGAAGCCGGCGACCGGTCACTGGTGGCGGCCGAGTCGTTCGCGAATGCCCCGGGCACCGCGGAGGCGATGGAGAGCGACGACCCGACGGCGGCACTCCAACCAGATGCCGAGACGGTGCGCAAGAACACCGGCGTCGACTACGTCGTGGCGTTGAGCCCTTACGGCTTCCGGTGGACGCACCCGGACCCGGACCAGATCGGCAAGCACGTCTCCATCACCTACGGCCAGGCACTCGAAGGCGAGCCCCACCAGAACACGTTCGACAGCAGTCTGGGGAAGGCGGTCGACTCGACGGTGGCCGTCTTCGACGAGGACGGGACCGCCGTCGGCCTCGTCACCGTGGGCGTCACGGTGGACAAGGTGACCAGTGTGGTGCAGGACCACCTGCCGGTGATGTTCGCCGCCGGCGGTATCGCGCTGCTGCTGGCCGCGGGTGGATCGGCGCTGGTCAGCGGGCGTTTGCGGCGCCAGACCCATGGTTTGGGGCCGGTGGAGATGACCCGCATGTACGAGCACCACGACGCGGTGCTGCACGCCGTCCGTGAAGGCGTGATCATCCTCGACGGTGGCGGCAAGTTGCTCCTGGTCAACGACGAGGCGCGCCGACTGCTCGCACTGCCGCCGGATGCCGAGGGCAGGCCGGTCACCGAACTCGGGCTGAGCCCCGCACTGGCCGGACTGTTGAGATCGGGCCGGGCGGCCACGGACAAGGTCTTCCTGGCCGGGGACATCCTGCTCGCGGTCAACGTCCGGCCGGTGGGCCTGCAGGCGGGCAGCGTGGCCACCCTGCGGGACACCACGGAACTGCGTGCCCTCGCGGGCCGGGCGGACGTGGCGGGCGGGCGCCTGCAACTGCTCTACGAGGCCAGCACACGGATCGGCACGACCCTCGACATGAAGCGCACCGCCGAGGAGCTGACCGAGGTGGCGGTCCCGCGTTTCGCCGACTTCGCCACCGTCGAGCTGGTGGAGCCCGTTCTCCAAGGTGGTGAACCGACGGGCGTGAGCATGGAAATGCGTCGTGTCGCTACCGCGGGTATCCGGGGGGACGCACCCCTTCACCCTGCCGGGACGCTGATCCGGTACGTGCCCGGCAACCCCGTGGCGATCGGTATGACGTCCGGCCGGCCGGTCCTGGTGACGCACCTCGCCACGGCCGACGGATGGCGGGCCCAGGACCCGGAGCGGGCCCAGAAGGTCATCGAATCCGGTATCCACTCCATGATCTCGGTGCCGCTCCGGGCCCGAGGCCAACTGCTGGGGGTGGTGGAATTCTGGCGTTCCGAGCAGGACCCCTTCGAGCCGGACGACCTGTCCCCCGCCGAGGAACTCGCCGCCCGGGCGGCCGTGTGCATCGACAACGCGCGTCGATACACCCGCGAGCACACCACGGCCGTCACTCTCCAGCGCAGCCTGCTGCCCGGCGCACTCCCCGAGCTGTCCGCCCTGGAGGTCGGGCACCGCTACCTGCCGGCCCAGGCGGGGGTGGGCGGCGACTGGTACGACGTCATCCCGCTGCCGGGAGCCCGGGTGGCCCTGGTGGTCGGCGACGTCGTCGGACACGGTCTGCACGCCGCCGCGACGATGGGTCGACTGAGGACCGCGGTGCACAACTTCGCCGCCCTGGACCTGCCCCCGGACGAGCTTCTCGCGCACTTGGACGACCTGATCACCCGGATCGACCAGGACGCGGCGGCCGAGGGCGACACCGAGGCCGTCACCGGTGCCACCTGCCTGTACGCGGTCTACGATCCGGTCTCCGGGCAGTGCGTCCTCGCCCGGGCCGGTCATCCCGGTCCCGCGCTGGTCTCGCCCGACGGCTCCGTGACCTTCCCCGACATCCCCGTCGCCCCGCCACTCGGCGTGGGAGGAGGCCTACCGGTCGAGACGGCCGCACTCCGGCTGGCCGCCGACAGCCGGCTGGTCCTCTACACCGACGGCCTGGTCGAGGCCCGCGGCCGTGACATCGACACCGGGCTGGGCATGCTGAGGGAGGCGCTCGCCCATACGGACGGTGCCACCCCGGACGACACCTGCCGGATGGTGCTCGACGCGATGCTGCGCACCAGGTCGAGTGACGATGTCGCCCTGCTCGTCGCACGCACCCGGCTGCTCGACCCGGAGCAGGTCGAGGAGTGGGAGGTGCCCGACGATCCCGCGGCCGTCTCCCGGATCCGCGCCGAAGCCACCCGAAGGCTGGAATCCTGGGGGCTCGGCGGGACCGCCTTCACGACCGAGCTGATCCTCAGCGAACTCGTGACGAACGCCATCCGGTACGGAGCGAGCCCCATCAGCCTGCGGCTGCTGCGCGACCGCGACAGCCTGATCTGCGAGGTCGCCGACGGCACCAGCACCTCCCCGCACCTGCGCCGAGCGGCCTTCACCGACGAGGGCGGCCGTGGTCTGTTTCTCGTCGCGCAACTGTCCTGCCGCTGGGGGACCCGGTACACCGACCGAGGCAAGATCATCTGGGCTGAGCAGGCGCTCGACGCCGGAGCCGCCGGGGACCTGAGCGGTCTCCTGATGGCGGACCTGTGAAGCGGGACGGAAATCGGACCGCCGCCCCGGGATGTGCGCATGCCCGGAGCGTTCAGGAGCCGTCATCGACCGTGAAGTACGGGATCTTGGCCGGGTCCTGGCCGAAAGCGGCCCCGAGATAGACGGCCGACAGTTTCGTGAGCGTTCCGTCGTCGATCAGCTGCCTGACGATCCGGTCCAGCTCACCCTTGTTGAGTGACCCGTTCGGGTACAGGGCGCCGTAACCCTGGTCGGTCCTGTACTGGCCCACCAGGCGCACCCTGTTCTCCCGTTTCTGGGGATATGCCAGCAGAATCGTCGTGTCGTGGACGACCGCGTCGATTCCTCCCTCCTCCAGCGCCGTGACCATCTCCGGGTCGTTGGCGAAGGCGGTGACGGGCTTGGTCGGCTTGAGGCGCCTCTCGACGAACTCCTCGCCCACGGTGCCCTCGGCCACTCCGATGCGGACGTCACGGATGTCGTCTTCGCCGATCTCCGCACCGTCCCTGATCAGCACTCCCAGAGTCGAGGAGAGGTAGGGCGGGGAGAACTCGGCGACCTCGCTCCGTTCCGGGGTGATCGTGATCTGTGCCAGGGCCAGGTCGAAGTCCTTGGTCCGGCCGGACACGACCTCGGGAAAGGGGGCGTTCTCCACTTTCAACCGGTCGAGTCCGGACCGGTAGGCGATGTTGGCGGCCATGCAGTACTCGTAGCCGCCCCTGAGGGAGTCCGGCGTGTCGCCGTTCCACCAGCCGGGCGCGGGCAAGGTCGTTTTGACCGTGAGGGTGCCCGCCGTCTCGGGTGACAGGTGAAACTCACCGTAATGCCCAGAGACCGGGCAGTCGCCGTACTGAGCGCCCGACGACTCCGACCCGCCCTGGTCACAAGCCGATGTCGCGACACTGACAGCCAGAGAGACGATCGCTGCCGCGGCGCGCATCATTGCACCTCCAGTAAAGGCAGACTCTGCAATTCACCATTAATCCCCAAACCATACGACTGCCGGAGTCACGCGGGAGGACTCCGGGGCGCGCGTCGAGGTCACCCGTCTTTCGGCAGCGTCGGAGTGGCCGGCCGAATACGGGATCCTTGTCCCCGCCGCCCTGTGTCGTACCCCGGCTCGGAGCCGCTCGTCGCGCTGCCCTTGGCGCAGGCAGCGCAGCGCACAGCGGCCACGACAGCGCGTTCCGCCTACCAGGATGGGGTAGCCGGTGGGCGCAGCTGCGGAGGCGTGCGTGCGTTCCACTCCGCCAGCTCACCCATCCGTACCGACCAGGCCGGCAGACGGCGGCGGCCACGAGCCCCGAGCAACGGTCACGGTCGGGAACGCAGACTTCTGGCCGCCGTGGTGGGGGTCATGGTCGGACCGACCACGAGGCCCAGCAGCTGTGCGTAGTCGTTGCGCAGGCCGATTGCGCAGGCACCGTCAGAGCGATACGCAATCGTCTGCGCAAGCGACCGGGATCGTGCGCCGTCGGAATACGCGGAGGGATGCGCAGCCCGGCCCGTGCTGCCCGATGCCGCCTGCGCAGAGCCGGCTGTCGCGATGGGCAGTGGTCTTCTGGGCCCAGGCCGTGTCCGTCTGCGCAGTCCGCGCGGCGCGCTGTCCGCCGTGCGGCATGGGGCGTCGCTGCCGTCGTCGGCCGAGGCTCACGGCCGCCAGCGTGAACTCTTCCGAACCGACGGCCGATCTGTAATCGGCCTGTGGTCGGGCCGACCATGACCCCGACCATGAGCTTCGTATGCCCATCGTCACCGTGGTCGGGCTCTGCTGGGCGGTGGTCGGGGCGGGGCCGCCCGGCTTTCTCGAGGTCGGCAAGAACCCGTTGTGAGGGAAGGAGCCGACCCACGGGCGCGTCGTGGGCTGCGGCTGGGTGACCGCGGAGCGGCCGGGCCGAGTCAGCAGGGGCGGGGCCGGGCCGCTCGCACCGGGGTGAGCGTCTTCGTCAAGGTACGGTCGGACAGGTCGATGTGGGCCGACGGTTCACCTCGACGCGAGTATGCGCCGGTGGTCCCGGTCAGCGGCGGCCGGTGGCCAGGATGACGAGGAACTGGCCGCCGCCCGCCTCGATGCCGGCGGTCACCGGCAGCCCCGGTACCAGTCGGGAAAACCTGTCCACCAGCCAATCCGCCGCTTCTTGGGCGTCCTGCCTGGTCGGACAGCGGCCCACCATCTCGCGGCCCCCCTTGCGCTCCAGCCTCGCGGCGACGGTGATCAGCGGCGCGGGTTCGACCACGTACAGGTGGTCCGGCCAGGCGATGACCGCCTTGACCGCGCCCTTGCGGGTGTTGCACCCGCGGTGCGCGAGTCGCTCGGCGACCTTGGCCTTCCGATCCGCGGTCCGGCTGTCGACGCTGGGCCCCTGCGGGTCGTTCACCGACTTGTCGGGGTCGACCGGTTCGTCGCACACCCAGCAACGCCAGCCATCGCGCTCAGCCACTTCATCAAGGAGACTCACCCGAGCAAACTAGCGTGCCCAGCCGCCACCCCGCGCACCAGGGGCTCGGCAACCAGGCGAGCAGCCACCCGCCGGGACAGCAGTTTCGTCCCCTCTGCATCGAGGACGGCGCAGTGGTGGTGGGTCTTCCCGGCGTCGAACCCAGCTCATATCCGGCTCACCGCGCTCCCGTGCGTCGTCGTGACGGCGCTTCCCGCAGACGACCTCGCCGGCGTTGCCCTACGCGGCGATCTGTTCGCCATCCCCACTCAGCGGCCGAGTCGTCGCGCGGTGGCGGGCGGCCAAGTGCCTCGGCCACCAACGGCAATACCACCCACCCCACACCCGTCACCCTGGGCGAGCCGACCCTACGAATGGCTCGCTCGACCCCCGTCAAGAAGGTAGGGCCTCATGCGGGTGCGGCTGCTCCGGATGTGCCCGCCACCCTGACCCGTCGAGCCCCGACCGAACGCTACAAGCCACGACCTTGGTTGCACTCTGTGCGACGCCGGTCGGAGTCGAGGCTCAGGCCCCCGCCTGGATGTCCCCCCGGGTCGAGGAGGTGATCGTGTCGCCGTGCGCGAAGGCGCCCGGCGGGATCCCCGGGTGGTGCCCCTCCCGGTCCGGGGCGACCTCGGCGGCCGGGCCGAGGGCGAGGCGGGAGACGATCCGGTAGCGGTCGCCCCGGTAGAGCGAGTGAACGTACTCCACCGGGCGGCCGGTCGTGTCGGAGGTCAACCGTTCGAAAAGCAGGGCCGGGGAGAGTTCGGGCACGTCGAGCAGTTTCGCCTCGGCCCGGGTGACGACAGTGGGCTCGATCGCCTGGACGGCCTCGTGGACGTGCACGCCGTGGGTGGTGCGCAGATGCTCGTACAGGTCGCCGCTCTCCAGCTCCTGCGCGCTGAGGCCGGGCACCAGTTGGGCCCGGATGTGCAGGTGCTCGATGGCCATCGGCGCCCCGTCGACCAGCCTCAGCCGGGCCACGTAGACGATCTCGGCGGCGGGTGACATCCGCAGTTTGCGGCCGACCCGGGCCCCCGCCTGGAGGGTGGTGAACTCCAGCAGCCGGCTCGACCAGGCGCCCGCCGCCTGCGGCACGGTCAGCGGCCGGTCCCCCGCCACCAGCTCCTGGGTGATCTTGGCGGGCGCGACGAACATGCCCCGGCCGTGTTCGCGCACCAGAAGCCCGGCAGCGACCAGCTCGTCGACCGCCGCGCGCACGGTGGGCCGCGATACGCCGAGCAGGGAGCACAGGGCCCGCTCCGAGGGGATCGCGTCGCCGGGGCTGCGCGACTCGATCAGCTCCAGCACGGCATCACGCGTCCGCTCCCGTTTGAGCACCGTCCCCGGCACATCCGCGTCCATGCGATCCCTCCCGACGGGTTCGTTTTCCTTACCAGTTGACCCAGCTGCCGACCCAACTGGTTCGCTGGTCAGGCGAAGTGTAGCGCTTACCGTCGACCACCAGGATGGCCACGTGACGCGCCCATCGCCAAATGCCCCTTCGTACGCAGGGGTTGACGACCCTATTGGTCTATGCCACCTTCAACCTCCATCGAGAGGTGAGCTGTCCAGTGGACGCCACTGGTCAGGTGGTCAGGTCGGACTCAGGTCGGACTCAGTTCTGCTTTCCGAGGTGAACCGTGAAGTACCGCTTGCTTGCCGGTGGGTCTGTGCTCGTCCTGGCCGCCGCGCTCAGTGCCTGTAGTTCGCCGTCCGACTCCGCGAGCGGGGACGGACGGACGACGGTGGACGTCTGGCTGATGCGCGACAGCGTCTCGGACACCTTCCAGAAGGGGTTCACCGCGGACTTCGAGAAGCGCCACCCGAAGATCGACGTGAAGATCCAGATCCAGGAATGGGACGGCATCGGTCAAAAGATCACCGCAGCCCTGGCCAGCAACGACGCCCCGGACGTCATCGAGGCGGGCAACACCCAGGTGGCGCAGTTCGCCGAGAGCGGCGGGCTGCTCGACCTCAGCGACCGCAAGGAGGAGCTGAACGGCGAGGACTGGCTGAGCGGGCTGGCGGAGCCGGGTTCGTACGAGGGGAAGCAGTACGGCATCCCGTACTACGCGGCGAACCGGGTCGTGATCTACCGCACCGACCTCTTCGAGAGGGCGGGCATCGACGCGAGCGCCATCAAGACCCGCGACCAGTGGATCGATGCCACCGGCAAACTCAACAAGGGCGCCATGCAGGGCATCTACCTGCCTGGCCAGATGTGGTACGCGCTCGCCGGCTTCGTCTGGGACGAGGGCGGCGAACTCGCCACCGAGTCCGGGGGCAGGTGGTCCGGCGCCATGGACACCCCCGAGGCGCTGCGTGCCATGGCGTTCTACAAGGAGCTCCAGGCGCTCGGCAAAGGGCCCAAGGACTCCGACGAGGACGATCCGCCGCAGGCCGAGGTGATGGCGCAGGGGCAGGTGGCCCAGCTCATCTCCACCCCCGGCGGGGCCAACGTGATCACGGAGAAGAATCCCGACCTCAAGGGCAAGCTGGCCTTCTTCCCCATCCCTGGAAAGACCGCGGACACTCCCGGCTCAGTCTTCACCGGCGGCTCCGACCTCGTCGTACCGGCCGCCGCGGCCCATCCCGACGAGGCCGTCACTTTCATCAAGGAGCTGACCGGGGACGTCTGGCAGAAGAAGCTCGCCGTCGCCATGAGCTACGTACCCAACCGCACCTCGCTCGCCTCCGCCGTGGCCGGTGACCCGGGTGCGGCAGCCATGGCGGTCGGCGCGGCCAACGGCCACGCCACACCCAACACCCCGGGATGGGCGGCGGTCGAGGCGGAAAACCCGATCAAGGACTACATGACGGCCGTGCTCACCGGGGGCGATCCGGCCAAGGAGGCGGCGAAGGCCTCGCAGGACATCACCCGCGCCATGAACGCCGGTTCCTGACCCCGCTCCATCCGATCACCGGACAAGGAAAGGAGGCGTGCCGTGCCGGTCGTCGACCGACGGACCCCAGCGCCGCGCACACCCCGGCAGCGACCGGCCCCGCGCCTTGCGGTACGCAAGGCCCCGCCACGGCGGCGAGTATCGGCCCGGGCGCACGACGGCCTCTGGCCGTACGCCCTGATCGCCCCCGCCGTGGGCGGCATGCTCTGTCTGCTGGTCTATCCGCTGGTGCGGGCCGTCCTGATCTCCTTCCAGGACTTCCGGCTGCGCCAACTGATCTCCGGTGACGCGGAGTTCGTCGGGCTGCGCAACTACCGCACGCTGCTGGCGGACCCGCGGTTCTGGGAGGTGGTCCGCCGCACCTTCCTGTTCATGGCGATCAACGTCGTCCTGATCATGGTGATCGCCACGCTGGTCGCCCTGATGGTGGAGCGCCTGCGCCGGGCCGGGCGGACGGTGGTGCTCTGCTCGCTGGTGCTGGCCTGGGCGATGCCGGTGGTGGCGGCGACCACGGTGTTCCAGTGGCTGTTCCACTCGGAGTTCGGCATCGTCAACTGGGCACTGACCTCGCTCGGTCTCGGCTCCTTCGAGCGCTATCCGTGGTTCGCCAACGGGACCGCCGCCTTCGCCATCCTGGTGATGCTGATCGTGTGGCAGTCGGTACCGTTCGCCGCGATCACCCTGTACTCGGCGCTCACCACCGTGCCGCTGGAGCTGTACGAGTCGGCGCGGCTGGACGGGGCGGGCGCGGGGCGGATCTTCCGCTCGGTGACCTTCCCGATGCTCCGGCCGATCTTCGTGCTGGTCCTCTCGCTGGAGGTGATCTGGACGTTCAAGGCGTTCGTCCAGATCTGGGTGATGACCCGGGGCGGGCCGGGCGACGCCACCACGATCCTGCCGGTCTACGCCGTGCAGACGGCCCTCTCCAGCCAGCGCTACGACCTCGGCTCGGCCACATCGATGATCACCGTGGTCCTGATGTCCGGGGTGCTCGTCCTCTACTTCCGCCAGATGTTCCGCCAGGAGGACGAGACCTGATGAACCCGCGCACAGCACGCCCTCGACTCCGGCGCCTGCCGCTGAACATCGCCGCCACCGTGACCGTCGTGGTCTGTCTCTTCCCCGTGTACTGGATGATCTCCACGGCGTTCAAGCCGTCCAAAGACATCCAGTCGTCCGACCCGCAGCTCTTCCCGCACACCTGGACCCTCGACCACTTCGAACGGGCCGTGGACGCCGACGGGTTCGCACTGTTCTGGCGCAACAGCATCCTGGTCACGCTGGGAGCCGTCCTGCTGGCTCTGTTGGTGGCGCTGGGCGCGGCCTTCGCCGCCGCGCGGATGCGGTGGAAGGGCCGGCGGCAGTTCATGCTGATGGTCTTCATCGCGCAGATGGCGCCCTGGGAGTCCCTGGTCATCCCGGTCTACATCATCTCCCGGGACACCGACATGCTCGACCGGCTGCCGACGCTCACACTGATCTACTTCATGATCACGCTGCCGTTCACCATCGTGGTGCTGCGCGGCTTCATCGGGACGATCCCGCCTGAGCTGGAGGAGGCCGCCCAGGTCGACGGCTGTACCCGGACCGGGGCGTTCTGGCGGGTGGCGATGCCACTGCTGGCACCGGGTCTCATGGCGACCTCGCTGTTCGGCTTCATCACCGCATGGAACGAGTTCGCCTATGCCAACTTCCTGATCATCAAACAGCAGGACAACCGGACGCTGCCGGTCTGGTTGTCGTCCTTCCAGAACACCTTCGGCACCGACTGGGGCGCCACGATGGCCGCCTCCACGCTCTTCGCGCTGCCCGCCTTGGCGATCTTCCTGCTGCTGCAGCGCCATGTCACCGCCGGCTTCGCCGCCGGTGCCGTCAAGGGCTGAGGGGCCGCGGCACTCCGCCGCCGCCCACGCCCACGCCCGCGAACCGAACCCGGAGACCCCGTGCCCGCATCGCGCCCCGGCCTCGCCCTCCTCCCCCGGCCCAGCAAGGTCTCCTCGCCGGCCGGCCGGTTCACCCTCGACCGGTCCACCACCGTCCGGGCCCTCCCGGGCGCCGAACCCGCGGCCGGCCTGCTGCGATCCCTGGTCGGCCCCGCCGCCGGACTGCCACTGGCCCCGTCGCCGGAGGGCCGGGTCGTTCTCGCGCTGGACGGACAGCTCGGTGGCCTCGGCGAGGAGGGATACGGGGTCACGGTCGGCCCGCAGGAGCTCCTTCTGCGCGCCGCCCACCCGACCGGGCTGCTCCGGGGCGTCCAGACCGTCCGCCAACTCCTGCCCGCCGAAGCACTGTCGGGCGGGGCGCGGGGGTCCGGCTCCTGGGAGTTGCCGTGCGTCGAGATCACCGACGTACCGGACCGGCCCTGGCGCGGGACGATGCTGGACGTGGCACGGCACTTCCGGCCGATCGGGTATCTGCACCGGTACGTGGACCTGCTGGCGCTGCACAAGCTGAACGTCCTGCACCTCCACCTCACCGATGACCAGGGCTGGCGGATGCCGGTCGACGCCTACCCCCGGCTGACCTCGGTCGGAGCTCGGCGAGCCCGGTCGCAGAAAGGTCCGAGCGGCCCGGAGGGGGTGCGGTTCGACGCCGTACCGCACGAAGGGGCGTACACCAAGGCGGAGTTGCGGGGGCTCGTGCGGTACGCGGCGGAGCGGGGGGTCACCGTCGTGCCGGAGATCGAGATGCCCGGCCATGTACGGGCTGCGCTCGCCGCCTATCCGGCCTTGGGCAACAACCCGGCCCGAGAGCTGGACGTGTGGACCCGGTGGGGCGTCTGCGACACCGTCCTCGGCGTCCACGACGAGGTCTTCGACTTCTGCCGGGCGGTGCTGGATGAGGTCATGGACGTCTTCCCGTCGCCGTACATCCACATCGGGGGTGAGGAGTGCCCGACCACCGAGTGGGAGACCAGTCCTGCGGCCAGGGAACGCGCCGCGGCCGAAGGGCTCGCGGACCCGGCGGCGCTGCACGGCTGGTTCTTGGGCCGGATCGGGGCCTTCCTCGTGGAGCGGGGGCGGATTCCGCTCGGCTGGGCCGAGACCGGCACCGAACTCCCCCTCGACTTCACCGTGATGACCTGGCGCGACCCCTCGCACGCGCAGGCCGCCGCCCGCCGCGGCCACCAGGTGGTCGCCGCGCACCACCGGTCCACGTACCTGGACTACGCCCAGTCCGGCGACCCGTCCGAACCGGTCGCCCAGCCCGGCGTCCCCGTCACCCTGCGCACGGTCCACAGCTACGAATGCGCTCCCGCGGAATGGGCGGAGACCGAGCGAGCCCGGGTGCTCGGGACACAGGCCCAGCTGTGGACCGAGTACGTCCGCACGCCGGAGGAGATCGAG
This sequence comes from Streptomyces sp. NPDC058335, assembly GCF_042723915.1. Lineage (NCBI taxonomy): Bacteria > Bacillati > Actinomycetota > Actinomycetes > Kitasatosporales > Streptomycetaceae > Streptomyces > Streptomyces sp. NPDC058335. Next base: position 60,504 of record NZ_JBHXHX010000028.1, read on the forward strand.
TACCTCAGCTACCCGCGGCTCTGCGCGCTGGCGGACCGTTCCTGGTCCGGCGGGCGCGGCGACTGGCCCGGGTTCGTCGAGCGGCTGCGCCACCACACCGCCCGGCTGGACGCCCTCGGCGTCCCCTACCGCCCGCTGGACGCGGAGGCGCTCGCGGCGACATACGCGTCCCCGTCCTCAGGAACAGCGCGACCCCACTCGTAACCACTCCCCCACCACCGTTCCGGAGAGGCACACGCCCGTGAACACACCAGCCAACACACCTCGCAAGAACCCCCACAGGAACAGGCTGCGCACCGCCGCCGCCTCAGCCGCCGCCGTAGCCCTGGCCGCCACCGGGCTCGCCGCACTGCCGTCCTCGGCAACCGCCGCGGCGGACGGGATCGTCGTCCAGTACCGCACCGGCGCGACCGGCGCGAGCGCCGACCAGAGCGAGCCGTGGCTGAAGGTGCGCAACGCCGGCTCCACCTCCGTACCGCTGAGCAGCGTCAAGGTGCGCTACTACTTCAAGGCCGACTCGGCCTCCGCCGCCTACCGGTTCGCCTGTTCCTGGGCGGTGAAGGGATGCGCGAACATCACCGGTACGTTCGGGACGCTCGCCTCCCCGACGCCCACCGCAGACCGGTATCTGGAGATCGGTTTCACCCCGGGCGCGGGCTCGCTGGCGCCGGGGGCGGACACCGGCGATATGCAACTCCGGTTCCACCAGGCGTCCTGGGCCTCGCTCGTCCAGTCCGACGACTACTCCTTCGGCCCCGACCGCACCACGTACGGCGACTGGTCCAAAGTGACGGCCCAGGTGAACGGCACGACGGTGTGGGGCGAGGCTCCCGTGGGCAACGGCCCGACCGACCCGCCGGACCCCACGGACCCGCCCACCAACCCGCCGGGCGACGGACCGCGGCTGTTCGACGACTTCAACTACAGCTCGCACACCGACCCGAAGATCAACGCGAACGGCTGGCGCGTACGGTCCAACTCCGGTGGTCCGGGGGTGTCGGGCGCGACCTGGGCGCCGGAGAACGTCACCTTCGCCTCCCAGAGCGGGAACTCGGTGATGAACCTGGAGACCTCCACCGCCGGGACGGGGGCCTCGACCAAGCACACCGAGTTCCTGACGCAGTCGATGAAGTTCAAGAACGGGACGTACGCGGCCCGGGTGAAGTTCAGCGACGCCCCACGCTCGGGGCCGGACGGCGACCGGATCGTGCAGACGTTCTTCACGATCAACGACCTCAAGGCGCCGATGGCGGACGACTACGCGGAGTACGACTTCGAGTATCTGCCGAACGGCGGCTGGGGCGAGCCGGCCAACATCCTCTACACCACCTCCTGGGAGACCTACCGGCCCCACCCCTGGGAGGCGGTGAACGCGCACAGCGAGTCCCGGCAGTCGTACGCGGGCTGGCACGACCTGGTGGTGATCATCGACGACAACCGGATCACGTACTACGTCGACGGGCAGCAGTTCGGGACGCACGGGGCGGCCTATCTGCCCGAGCGGCCGATGTCGATCAACTTCAACCAGTGGCTGATCGATCTGGCGGGGCAGCCGAGCAACACGCCCCGCGCCTACGACCAGCAGGTGGACTACGTCCTGCACGTCAAGGACCAGGTGCTCACCCCGTCGGAGGTGAACACGATGGTCGGGGCGTACCGCAGTGCGGGCACGACGTTCCAGGACACGGTTCCGGCCGGGTAGCGGGAGCATTCAGGGGGTGAGACCGGAACGGGGTGGGGGTCGGTGGCGGCCCCCGCCCCGCTGTCGTATGCCCGGAGCCGCCCGCGGGCGGACTTCGAAGGCGCCCTCGCCAACGGTTCCTCAGGTCCTGCCGCTCGATGGCACGGTGCGCCAGCGCGAAAGCGAGATGGTCGGCGGGCGTGGTCAGGCTCGTGTGGACGAGGTGGTCAACGCCGTCGCGCACGGCGGCGTCCAGAACCGCCGCGTGCCGCCCGACGACCTGGTCGTCCTCGGCGTAACCAGCGGAAATCAGCACCAGGGTCGACACTCCGGTGAGGTCGAGGCTCACGTGGTGTCAATCGCAGCCTTCGGTCGGTTTTCATCGGTAACCACGCTTGATCATTGACCGCGTGACCACCGGCGACAAGAAGGCAGTTCAATGTCACTCACGCACATCGGGGTAACCGCCCCCGTCGAACTCGACCCCTGCGGCCGCGAAGACCACCCCGACTGCGGCATCCGTGACGTCCTGGACCGCATCGGCGACAAATGGTCGGTGCTCGTGATCGTTGAGCTTGCGGGTGGACCGCGCCGGTTCCGTGAACTGCAGCGCGCCATCGACGGCATTTCCCAGCGCATGCTCACCGTCACCGTCCGCAGACTCGAACGCGACGGCCTCGTGCTGCGCACCGTGTACCCGACAGTCCCGGCCCAGGTCGACTACCGCCTGACCGAGACCGGCCCCAACCTGACCCACCTGGTCAAGGCACTCGCCGACTGGTCACTCGCCCACCGTGCCGTCATCGCGGAAGCACGGCAGGCATACGAGCAGACACACCCCGACCATGACATCCACTGACGACAGACCCGGTCACCTGAGAGGGATATGTCCCTGGTCAGCAGCGACTCCACGACCGCGCGCGCTCATCACGACGCGGCGGGATGCACCTGGGCGAGGACGTCCTCGGCGCCCGGGAGAAGGCTGCACCGAGACGGAGAAGGCCAGGGAAAAGGGGGCAGCCTCGAAGAACGAGACGGACAGGACGTCGAGATCGATCACGAGCGGGAGAAGCGACGACGCATCCGGCGCCGACGAGACTCCGACTGAGGAGCGCACTGGGACGCGCCAGGGTTGGGCAGATCAGCAGGTTTCACCCGGCCGCATCCTGGGGTCAGAACGGCATGCGGCCTCGGGCGCGTCGGCCGGCGGAGCCGCTGTTGCCCACCGCCTTGGAGCTGCTGCGGAAGGGCTTACTGAAGATTCGGCCCAGGATTCCGGGGGCTTTGCCCCCGGCGCGTGAACCGGCACCCAGGGTGCGCTGGGTACCGCGTTCGGGATGCCGGGACAGCCGGGGGACGAGGAAGGCAAGGACGGCCAGAACGATACAGACAGCAACGATGGCGACGATCATCATGAAGGGCTCCCGGAGGTGAGGTGTGTCTGCCGCCTGCCCCGACATCCACTGCTCATGCACCGGCCACCGGCAGCCCAAGCGCCCAGGGGTACAGTCTGCTCGCCGCTCCGCCCGCGCCGGACCGGGCACCGCGGCCTGACGTTTCCTCATCGTGTGCCGGCCAGGGAAATGCCATGACCCGTACGCAGGAGCCGACCGAGCTGCCTAGGCACGACACCCAACGAACAGGTGAACCCGCCGTCGAGGACCGCGTCGAGCGAATACGACGGCGTCTGGAGCGACTGATCGGCATCGCCGCGACGGAGGGCAATGCGCTGACCGTCCTGCGCAACGGGGACGAGATCTTCGCTGCGATGCTGGCCGCGATCCGATCAGCCGAGCACACCGTGGACATGATGACGTTCGTCTACTGGAAGGGCGACATCGCCCGCCGGTTCGCCCAGGCCCTCGCCGAGCGCGCCAGCGCCGGGCTGCGTGTGCGGCTGCTCCTGGACGGCTTCGGCAGCCGGCTGATCGAGACCGAGCAACTGCAGACGATGGAGCGGGCCGGAGTGCAGGTGGCGTGGTTCCGCAAACCGCTGTATCTCTCCCCCCTCAAGCAGAACCACCGCTGCCACCGCAAGGTCCTCGTCGTGGACGAGGAGACCGCCTTCACCGGCGGGGTGGGGATCGCCGAGGAGTGGTGTGGCAACGCCCGTAACCCGCAGGAGTGGCGTGACACCCACGTCGAAGTCAAAGGCCCCGCGGTGGACGGCATCGCCGCCGCGTTCGCCCAGAACTGGGCCGAGTGCCACGATGAACTCTTCGACCACCGGGACAGGTTCATCGAGCATCGCCCCCAAGGCGATGCCATCGTGCAGGTAGTGCGCGGTTCGGCGAGTTTCGGCTGGCAGGACATGCAGACCCTGATCCGCGTGATGCTGGAGTCGGCCGAGGAGCGCGTCCGTCTGACCACCGCCTACTTCTCGCCGGACGCATACTTCGTCGAGCTGTTGTGCGCCACGGCGCGGCGCGGGGTCGAGGTGGAGATCGTGCTGCCTGGGCCGCACACCGACAAGCGGGTCTGCCAACTGGGCGGCCAGCACCACTACGAGGATCTCACCGCATGCGGAGTGAAGATCTACCAGTACCAGCCGACGATGATGCACACCAAGGTCATCACCGTCGACCGCGTCGCCGCTCTGATCGGCTCGACCAACTTCAACCGCCGCTCCCTCGATCACGACGAGGAGGTCATGCTCGCCGTACTGGACCCGAGGTTCACCGCGACACTGGATGAACACTTCGACGAGGATGTGACGGCCAGTGAACTGATCCAGCCGGGCAGATGGAAAAGGCGCTCCATCGTCCAGCGGGCCCGTGAAGTGGCTGTCCAGCCCATCCGCCGGTTCCTGTGACGCGCTCGCGGACTCCGTGCACCGCAACTCGAGTGCTCCCGTTCGGCGCCGGTGACGCCCTGCAGGCCGACGCGGCACCCGATCTGCTGGCCGCCGTGACTGGCGGGGCCAGCGGCACCTCCGCGTGCGCGGTCCCGCGTACGTGGGCGAGTTCGTCGGCGAACAGGGAGAAGCAGTCGCCGGGCCCGATCGGGGACGGAGGCGAAGCGGAACACGGTGCCGAGGCTGAGGCGGAGTGGCTCATGACGGCCAGGGGACGGTCGGCGAGGCGCTCCTGTACGTCGACGGCCGAACTCAGCGCGGCCCAGTCGCGGGCTCGTCAAGGCCGGCGAGGCCGCTCATCTGGTCCACGAGCGTCCGGATCGTCCTCATTTTGATCAGTCGATCCAGAGCAGCATCGCGTGACCCGTGGACGCGGCGCTTGAGAAGAACCCGGCCAGGGACGTGAACAGGTCGCGGGCCCACTCAAGTGATTCCGGAGAGTCCCAGATATCCGGGTAGATCTCGGCCTTGGTGAGTTCGGAGGGATCGACGCCCTGGACGAGCTGGTCGTACGTGGTCCGGTGCAGGGTGTCAGCGGCCAGGCGCACCCGGTCCGGAGTCAGGTATCGCGGCGGTCCGTAACCCCAATGGTCGGTGGCGAGGGCTTCCTCGCCATGAACGATGTCGACGGGGAAGGCCGAGCGTTGCAGGAGGAACCCGAGCAGATGCCACGTCTGGTGTGTGGTGAAGTGCCGCGCTGCGGCCGTTGCGGGCTCGCTCTCCTCCTGCGTGTCCTGACTCTCAGCAGCGAGATCCCACGCCCATTCGGGATCGGTGAGAGCCCGCTCCAGTTCCGCAGGTGTCACGCGCAGGTACTCCCCGTTCATGCTCATGAGCGGCAGCCTATGCGCCATCTCCGAAAACGCGGACGGCTCCTCCCGCAGCGGGCATTATGCGCGGCGAAGCTTGGCCTTCTTCCGGGGATGGAATGCAGTTGTCCGTGGCGCGGGACGGACAGCATCGGCAGGAAATCGTCACGGTGGTCCGCCTGAGCTTCGAGACACACCGCGAGCCGACCGACCCGCGAAGCAAAGCAATGCCCGCCGACGCCATTCAGGGATCCGGGGCGTGCCCACTGCGGTGACTATGCGTCACGGTTATGTCGCAGGGCCTGGGTGAGCCAGGGGTACACCGGGATCAGGTTCGGTACTACCTGCCAGCCGTTGACGGTCCACACCAGCCGCCAGTATCGGTCTACCCGGGGATCGTGCGCCTCTTCGAACTGCTGGGCCATCCAGTCCCGGAATTCCGTGTCAGGGGTGCGCGCGAACACCTCGGCGAAGCGGTGCACGAGGTCGTCGATGATGGGTGCGCCCCGGTCGCCGAGCGGGTCGATGCTCGACTCCATGGCGTCGGCCACCTTCTGACGGGTGAACTCCATCAGTTCCTCGCCGGCATCGCATTCGATGTCGAGTGGGCGCCCGGCCGCCTGGCGTACGGCCGTTTGGCGCATCCGGGCACGGAAATCCTCGTCGCCGACCAGCTCGGCGAGCTCCACCCACGCGGCGACCTGCTCGCCGGTCGGATCATCGGGGAGGTCGGGGGTGGCAGCGCGAACCATGGCCACCGCGGCCGGGTCGGCATCCACTGTGCCGAAGGTGCCATCCACGAAATCGTCGATCAAACGTCGGCGTTCCTCGCCGGACAACTGCGTGAGCCTGTGCATGAGCTTGGTCTCCTCGGGACTTGACCCGCGGCTGGCCACGACTCGCAGAACGCTTCGACGCAGTCGCAGCATCCGGATCTGGACGTCCAAGGCGTCGGCGTGCGCCGCGGCGACTTCCGCCACCGAGAGCTCACGGTCCAGTACCCGTTGAATCGTGGCCAGGTCCATGCCCAACTCGCGCAGTGTGCAGAGGAGTTCCAGACGAAGCATTGCGTCGAGGTCGTAGAGCCGATAACCGGCGGGACTACGGGTGGTCGGCGCTACCACCCCCGAATCGGAGTAGAACCGGATGGTCCTCACAGACAAGCCGGTCCGCCGGGAAAGCTGCCCGATCGAGTAGAGGGTCGTAACGTCCATGTCCCCCACTCTGCTGTCTCCAGTCGCTGGAGACTCAAGGCCATTCCTCAGCCGGGCCCCGACCCGGACGTCCACCGAGTCGCTGAAGCATGCGTCGCGTGCTCTCCGCTGACCTCCAAAATGAAACGGGCACGCCTTGTACGTGCTGGGCGGGCGATGCGAGCGACATGCGACACCACTCGCCGGCGGCCTACGGCTACGAGCCCTTAGACTCAATCGTCTAGCCGACATAGTTGGCGCTCGCGTTGGGGGTCACCACGTTTACAGACGGGCTTCCCAGTCCTGGAATTCCTGGCGTGGCTCCTCGTCGTCATGCCGGTCTGTTACCTGATCTTCGGGGCGTTGCGAGGGGAACTCCGTGGACCGCTCGGACTCATGCTCCGGACGGCAGGGTCGTTCGGCTTCGGGTGCCCTGGCCATGGTGGCGTGGGCGGTGGATCACGGCCTCGGCTGGTACGTCCTGGCGGTCGGCTGGTTCGGTCATGCCGCCTGGGACTTCGCCCACCACCGGGCCAAGGCGGTGGTTCCTTCGGGCGTGGTCGGAGTGGTGCTTCGTCGTCGACCTGTTCGGCGCTTCCGCGATAGTCCTTATGGCGTAACCGTGTGTGCAGGGATTGAGCCGTTGACTCTCTCCAGACCACCGGCGAACACCTCCGCCGCGAACGTCACCAGATCCACCCGGACCGAGGCCATCTCCTCAGGAGGCACACCACACCAGTGACACCACACACCGACAGACACGTCACCTACCGAAGAAGATGACCAAGCGGCGGCCTTTCTCCCTCTGGAGTCTCGCGAGCACCTCTCCCCCGAGGGCCGCCAGGGCACCCCACTACTGCGGTGGCCGCCGCAGAACGGCTGGCAAGAAGCTGACGATTCGGCGATTACGGCAGTGCGGCCGGCTTATCGGCCGTGGGCGTCGCGGGGAAGGGGACCGACGTCAGCGTAGCGGCCGGGACGGCTGGCTGCATGACGTTGCCCCGGCCCAGGGCCGTCGATGGCCGCGAGCCTGTCGGCGATGGCGCCGGTGAGGAAGGCGTAGAGAGCGCGTAGAGAGCCTTGTGCAGGATGTCCGCGGCGAGTTCGGTGCGGGGCCAGGTCGAGGACGGGGCGCCGACGCCGGTTGCGTTCTCCAGAATCTGGTCCTTGGTGAGGCGCACGACGGTGAACTTGGCCGGGGCGAGCGGACCACGCAGCCCAGCCTGGGCCATGATCGAGCGCAGCACGCCCAGGATGGCGGCCTGGCGTAGTGCATCGCCCAGTTGACCAGCGGCTGAGTGCCGGGACGTTCGCCCAGTCCGGTCAGGCGCTGGAGGACCGGGCGGGAACGTGGGAGTCCGGCCGCCCGGTGACGACCTGCTCGATCTTCTCGCCGAGGGTCATCACGACGCCTCCGGCGGCGCCTGTGATCAGTCCCTGCCACAGAGCGCGCCTGATCATGTCCCGGCGAGTACCCGGTGCCGGCGCCTTCACCCACCCGATTGAACCGAGCTGCGTCCCGTCGCTGGGCGGCTCCGGCGTGGTAGGCGTGGAACGGCGGGCGCACCGCCGTCGAGTCTGGATCACCGTGTTCAGAGCCGTGCTCAGGCGCCTCGATCGCGAAGCGCCTCTACGGCCTGCTGGATGGACGAGTACGAGTTCCTCGGAGTTCCCCCGGACCGCATGCCGCTCGGCGGGTATCCGGCAGTGCCCTCCCCGGTTCTCCGCCATTCAGCACGGAGGCAGCCAGCCCAGCAACGGGCAGGCGGGCGCGCGGCAGGGAGGAACGAGCCGCATCAGAAGGCCTCCTGCCGAACAGCCCCTCACAGAGGTGTTCGGAGACCATGGAGGAAAGCGAAGGAGGATGCCCATGCAGCCCGCGGATCAGGAACTACTGGATTTCGACACCAGTGCACTCGAGGGCTGGGACGAGCAGCTCGTGCGAGCGGCTCTCGACGGTGAGAACGGGCCGCTGTATCGCAATCATCTGCACATCGCACTCCACCTGGACCGGTGGGCGAAGGCAGAGAGCACACGCACGGACACCGATGCACGCTATACGGCCGGTTATGTCCAGGCCCTCGAGGACATGGCCGCCTATCTCAGGCAGACCTACTACCTTCCCGAAGGCGGTGACCGCCGGTAGGCACGTACACGGCATGCCTCGTGTGCGGGCCGGTCAGCGCCGCCTGCGCAGGAGCGCCACTGCCGCCATGGCGGAGACGAGCAGTCCGGCCAGTGCTGTGAGCACTTTCCTGGCCTTGGTCGTGAGGCCGCGGGAGCCGAGCGTGTCCCGTGCCCGGTCGAAGAGACTCAGCGGTACACCCAGCACCGCGTTGCCCGGTGGCCGACGGGGGACGACGGGATGGGGATGGGTGGGTGCGGTCTTGCGGACGGCCTCCCACGCCGCGCCGAGGCGACGCAGTTGAGCGGCGTCCAGCGTGTCCTGCAGCTGGGGCAGCAGCAGGTCCTCCTCGTCCCTGATGTCCTGCCGTATCAGAGCGAAGGCCCGCCGCACCTTCTCCTCGCGCTCCGGATCCACCGGCTTGAGGCGCTCGATGTCGGCCACCAGATCGTTGATCTGCTGATGCTCGTCCTCGACCCGGGCCGTCAGCTCCTGACCGTCCACGACGCAGCGCCGTACGGCCGGCCACAGCACGGTCTCCTCCGCGAAGGCATGACTGAAGACCAGCTGGACGATCTCCTTGAGAACCCGCTCACGACCCTCACCATCGGCCATCGTCTGATGCTCGCTCATCAGCCGGTCCATCTCGACGTGATCACGACGCTGCCGGGCCAGGATACTTTCCCGGCCACCCAGTTCCTCGACCGTCTGCTCCGCGATAGTCGTCATGGATCGCTCCCTTCCGTGGACCGGCGAGGTCGCCACCCGCCTCGTGGCCAGGGCCGCCCCGGTAGGGCCACGAGTACCCGATAGGGCCGCGCACACCGCACACATGGAAGAACACCTGCTCGGCGGCGCCTTGCGTCGGCCATCAGCTGCTCAGCCTGGGTGAGTACCCCGTGCGACTCGCGACGGTCGTCGAGCTAGGTGAGGGCGAGCACGTTTCCGCGCCGACGATGTCCAGCGCCCGTGGATCGGCCCCAGCCCTTGCTCGTGTCCCGGCAGCCCGTACGCCAGGTCACCACGGGCTGGCACTCCGCTCGTGAGCCGGGTCGGCGGACACGGACGGGATGCGCACCCAGGCCGCCAAGTCCTCAAGGAGAGCGTCGACGGCCCCATGCAGGTAGTGGTGGACCGCGTGCCCGGGTTCGCCTCATGCCGTTTCCCCAGTTGCTGTGTGCTCCGTGGTCGGACGCGGGTCGGTGGAGGGGTGCCGGGACAGCGCGCGCAGGCGTTGCCGCAGGACGTTCCGCAATGCGTCGAGTCCCTCGCCAGTACGGGCGGACACGGCAACGGCATCGGGATGCTCGCGCCGCAGCATGGTCATGTCCTCGGGTTCGGCGAGATCCGCCTTGTTCAGCACCAGCAGCTCCGGGACGCCGTCGGCCCCGATGTCACCCAGCACTTTGCGGACGGTGGCGATGTGCTCGGTCGCCTCCGGCGAAGAGGCGTCGATGACATGCAGGGCCAGATCCGCCTGGACCACCTCCTCCAGAGTCGAGCGGAAGGCGTCGACCAACTGGTGCGGAAGATGACGGACGAAACCGACCGTGTCGGTGAGCGTGTAGGTCAGTCCGTCAGGGGTGCGGACCTGCCGCACGAGCGGGTCGAGGGTGGCGAACAGGACGTCGGCGACGTCGGCGTCCGCGCCGGACAGCCGGTTGAGCAGCGCCGACTTGCCGGCGTTGGTGTAGCCGGTGATCGCCACCGAGGGGACGCGGTTGCGCGCACGCTGCTGTCGCGTCACCTCTCGTCGCCGGGCGGTGCGGCGCACCTGCTCGCGCAGTGCGCGCATCCGACGCCGCAGATGGCGTCGCTGTATCTCCAGCCGCATCTCGCCGCGTCCCCGCACGCCGATACCCGCCCCGCCGGCGACCCGGCCGCCACCGATCCGCGACATGTCTCGGCCACGGCCGCGCAGCCGCGGCAGTTCATAGGCGAGCTGGGCGAGCTCTACCTGTGCTTTGCCCTCGGAGCTGCGCGCGTGCTCGCCGAAGATGTCCAGAATCAGCCCCGTGCGGTCCACGACGCGCACCCCGACGCTCGCCTCCAGGGCGTGGACCTGCGCGGGAGTGAGCTCGCCGTCGGCGATCACCAGATCGGCGTGCCTGGCATCGACCAGCTCCGCCAGCTCGGCCACCTTCCCCGAACCCAGATACGTCGCCGGATCGGGATGGTTGCGGACCTGCACCAGCCGGTCCACCACAGCTATTCCGTCGGTCGCGGCCAAGCGCTCCAGCTCGTCCAGGAAGTCCGTCCCGGAGGGGCCTGGTTCGACCGGCTCGGTGAGACCGAGCAGTACCGCTCGCCACTGCCGCGCCTGCGTTTCGCCTCCTCGGCCGGCCCCGACCGCATGCTCATTGATCAACCAGGTACCTGGCACTTTGCGTCTCCGTCTCTGGCCGAGGCGCGCAGACGCGAGTGAGGCATCGACGCACCGGGATGTCACAGCACCTCGCTCACGCAGCTGTACCGCCGCGACCCCGTATGCCGGGGTTCCGCCGAGTACCCCTGCGCACCGTGCCTACGAGCGGGCGGCCTTTCAGCTCCGTCCGCGGTCGCCGGGCGTGCGGCGGGAATGACGGACACGAGGGCGCAACCTGCACCGGTCATGCGTGAGGAGCCTGGCGTCGGCCAGACATACGCCAGGCACATGTAAGAACCGGACAGACGCCAGGCACATGTGAGTAGGGGCCGCGGTCAGCTCGAGGAAGGCCGGTCAGGGCGGTGTAGGGGCGGGTACGGAGGGCAGTCTCCGTGCACCGTGCAGCAAGGGCCTGCGTAGGGATTGGGCCGCACGATCGTCCGCGGTCAAGAGAAGCGGCCGGGGCACTCTCCCCCGAACCCGCACCCAGCTCGACCATCGGCTTCGACGCTGTCGTCGTGCTTGGTGGATCGGGTGGGCCATCGCGCTGTCGGGGTCTCCCGACCGGTCGGCCGACCCCGTCGCTTCCACCCCGCAGCAGCTCGGTTCAGGACGACCGCCGATGGCGCACGCGCTGTGTCGGGCGCGCTCTTCGGGTAACTCGTCCCGTGTTCCAGTCAGCCGCAGGGACGACACGGCAACGGCAAGAAGGCGAGCACGCCCATGGAACGTGGCAGCAATCCGGTGAGTCGCCGCAAGGACGACGAGATGAAGCACGAGTTGCAGGGCTACCTGAGGTCCGGGCAGCACACACACGTGGAAGAAGCCGTCGATCCAGAACCGGAGGCGGATGACGACATCCGCGTCACAGTGAGCGGGCCCGTACCCCCGCCAGGGCCGGAAAGGGATCGCGCCCAGCAGGAGGCCGTGCAGCGGGAGCTGCATCTCGACATGGCCCGCCACCTGGACCGCACTGTCTTCCCGGCCGACCGCGGCAGCGTGCTGCGTGCGCTGCGGGAACGCCAGGCACCCGACGCACTGGTACAGGCCGCGCAGGGCCTCCCGGAAGGGGGCACCTACCGGAATGCCCACGAGATCGTGGCCGCTCTGCGGCCCTGACCAGCCGGAGCTGTCTGTAATCCTCAATTCGGCAACGCGCAGAAAGGCACATTCCATGTCCAAGGAAAAGACCGAGGCAGGCGTACCTGAGCATGACGCACTGCCGCTGCCGGACTACGACCATCTTCCGCTGGGCAGTCTGCAACATCGCATCCGCACCCTGGACGAGGTGGGCCTGCGCGCGGTGCTCGCCTACGAGGAAGCGCACGGGCACCGGCTCCCCGTACTGGAGACGCTCCGGCACCGGCTGCAAGGGCTGCAGGAAGGGGCGGAGCCATCAGAGGGCTCGCCTCTCGCAGCTGCGCCGGAGCACGCGCCGCCGGCTGACGCCACGTCCGCGGTTTCACCGGTGACGGCAGGCCCCGCAATGAATCCGCCCTCTCACGGCACGCCCGAGAACCCCGCTCAGCCCCGTTCCACGGGCTGACGGTGCACCGCCGTCCCAGAAAGGGGGCTTCCGCCCGCACCGGGCAGCCGATCATCAGGTCGTGGATCGTGGACGCGGTGGTCGGCCCGGCCATGTGCCTGGGCAAGCCGGCACCAGTGTCGCCGCCGACGACACCGTGCAGGCGGCGTAGGCCGACAGGGACGTACCGCCGGGGCGGCCGGACCGAAAGGTTCTGGCCGCCCCGACGGTACGCGAGCAAGGGACGACGGCGGTCAGGGAGCGGCAGCTCCGTGCACCGACATGCCTTCAGGAGTCCCGGGCGACGGACCATTCGCAGCATAGGACGGTGGCATAGTCGGCCAAGCGGCCGTGGTGGTAACGCAGGACCGAGTGGATGCGGCGGCGCAGGGTTTCGGGGAGCGGGACGCCGTCGGCGTGCTGGCGGACGATGAAGTCGACGAAGCGGTCCCGTCCGAACTCCTGCCCCCTGGCGTCGGGGGCTTCGGTGATGCCGTCGGTGTAGAACAGCAGTCGGTCGCCCGGCTCCAGGTGCTCCTGGCAGACGGTGGCGGTCAGTCCGAGGTCAGTGCCGAGGGGGTGGGTGGGCGCATATGCCAGGGTGGTCACCCAGCGTCCGCCCCGTATCAGGACAGGGGAAGGGGCCGTAGTTGACCCAGCGCAGGATCCCGGTGGCGAGGTCGAGGCGGCGAGGATTCCGGTGGCGTAGCGGATCTTGTGGAACTGCTCTGGAGAGCTGCTTCGATGGACTGTCCTGCTTCGGTGAGGCTCGCGCCGCGGCGGCGGTGGCTGCGACAGGTCGCGACGGCCGGATTGGCGGTGTGCCCGGCTCCCGTGTCGTGGCCCATCGCGTCGAAGATCGCCAGGAGGCGGTGTCCGCAGCCAGGGCGTAGTCGAAGGCGTCACCTGCCGTCTCGTAGGCTCGTTCCATCGTTCCATCGTTCCATCGCTCCCGCGACGGTCACGCTGCCGTCGGAGAACGTCTGCGGTGGCATCAGGGTCCACTGCATCTCCGCGGGACGGGCTCATCGGCCGTATTCATCGGGGTCGGACTGGCGTAGGAGTCGCTGTAACTGCGCTTGGACACCGGCAGCAGTCCCACCGGGGACGCAAGATCCTCCCGCTCCTGGCCACGCGCCTCACCGTCCGCGGTGGTGTCGACCGTGTCGAACCGCAGCACGCCCAGACGCTCGATGCCGTCCACCATCGGTACCCAGTCCCGCCCCCGGCCGTCGGTCAGGGCACCGCCCAACCCCCTCTGGAAGGCCTGCCCGACCAGCGTGGCAGCGATACGCAGCTCCCCGCCGCCCTCACCGGCGTCGATGCCGCGGCCGGTCACCTCACGCAGCACATCCTGCTGCAGATCCGCCAGAAAAATGCTGGTTCGGCCGAGGCCGGCCCGTTCGGCATGCGCGGCCACCAGAGCGGACAGCGCTCGCTCGCCGTACGGAGACAGCGACGAGCAGTGACGGCGGTGTCAGCCGCACTGGGGGCCGGTGACGGCGGGCCTCGCCACGGCACCCTGCGCCGGCCGCCGGGCGCGACGCTCAGCCGCCCGGCCCGGCTCCATCCCCGCTCGCTCGGCGTGGCCCCACGCAATCACCATGGATCCGACGCAACCGCGTCGTCCTCCGCCCGCTCTGGGTCAGGCGGCAGGCCTACCGCCTGCACCCCGCCCCGCGCATCCACATCTCCCGCACCATCCTGCCTCCCCCTGCATACAGGGCCGCGGAGAGGCCGGTGGATGGAGGGGCTGCTCAGGCGGAAGACCTCCTTCGTCCGCGGGGTCAGATGTACGGCGCCGCCGAGACTGGGCTTGCCTACGTGCGGTACGCGGAGTCACGGCATTGATCTGCCGGCCGCCGGACCTGACGAAGGCCTACCACCCGCTCCGCGGCGGTAAGGCCGTCATCCCCGCCGCGCTGCCGTTCCACCCGGGCCCGAGCGCGGCCTGCACGGTGGGAGAAACCGGGAACAACGTGTCGAGCCCGAGCAAACACCACACCTGCCGGTAGTGGGCGTTGAGATTGGCCACGCGCAGCGTGCCGGCATGATCGACGAGGATGCGCCACACTTTGATGATCATGCTGATGCCCGAGGAGTCGAGGTACCCAGGCGACAAGCGTCCAGCACCAGGATGACGCAGCCCTGCCTGACCAGGTCCTCGCACTGCGCGCCGACGAGGATGGCGTTGTCGTAATCGACCTGCTCCGGCAACTGAGCCACCACTGTGCCCTGGTGCTGCATCCGCACAGTGAGCATGAACGCGCTCCCGCCTGGTCCCAACCGCTTCCACCATGCCGTCCATGGGCTCTCTCGCCCGCCTACCCGCAACTGCGCTCCGCATCCTTGCGCACAGATGCACAGCGCAAGCACCCTTCCCCACCAGCTGATACGTCACCAGTGACGGCCGCCGTCGGGCTGATGGTTCTGCGCGGTCCGCGAGGAACTGCTCCGGCTGGCAAGGCTGCCCCTTCCTGGCGGCCCCGGAGATCAGGGTGGTCTCGGTTCAGAGGGTCATGCAGGGGACGCGCCAGCGGATGGCCTCAACTCGGCCTCCCCCGACGCCCTGCCGGTCGTACCGCAACGTGTACGGGGCTTCCAGGTCGCACCCGGTCGTCGGTGAGCTGGATGTCGAGGGAGGCGCACGCAGAGGCCCTCTGGGGTTGGGGAGGTACGTTCCGAACTGGCTTTACAAGCTTGACGACGACGCGGGCCCGGCCGAGCTGTGCGTCAGCTCATGCCCCTATCGCTCCACTCCGGACTGAGCTGGACCTTCCCCCTCGCCCTCGCCTGGCACCGGGCCAGGGTTGACACTCTTAGCTATGGGGATTAGCTTTTGGCTAGTCGCATTAGCTTGTAGCTATTGCGCATAACGAGCAGGGAGATGTCATGGCTGAGTTCGTCTCCGTCCCGGGCGGCACCATCGCCTACGAGGCCGCTGGAGAAGGCCCGCTGGTCGTCCTGGCCCACGGCATGGGGGACAGCCGCGCGGCGTACAGGTTCGTCCTGCCGCGTCTGGTGGCGGCGGGGTATCGAGTGGCCGCGGTCGACCTGCGGGGCTGCGGCGAGTCGAGCGCGCAATGGCCTTCCTACTCGCGCACCGACATCGCGGGCGATCTGCTCGCGGTGATCCGCCACATCGACAGCGGCCCGGCCGTCCTGGTCGGCCACTCGATCTCCGGCGGCGCCGCCACCATCGCGGCCGCCCAGGATCCCGGCCTGGTCAGGGGCATCATCGAGCTGTGCCCCTTCACGCGCGCGCAGTCGATCAAGCTCGGCGACTTCCGCTCGAAGAGCTACCGACAGGGTGCCTTCCGGCTGCTCGGCGCCAGCCTGTTCGGCAGCGTGGGACTGTGGTCCCGCTATCTCGACCACGCCTACCCGGGCCGCAAGCCGGCCGACTGGACCGACCGCCTGGCCCGCGTCGAGGCGATGCTGGGCGAGCCCGGCCGGATGCGGGCGCTGCAGAAGATGGGGCAGTCGGCGCCGACCGACGCCGGCGCCCAGTTGGGCAACGTACGGTCCCCTGCCCTGATCGTGCAGGGCTCGCTCGACCCCGACTGGGTCGATCCGCGCGCCGAGGGCGAGGCGATCGTGGCTGCGATGCCGGCCGGTGTCGGACAGCTCGCGGTGATCGAGGGAGCCGGTCACTACCCGCACGACCAGTACCCCGAGGAGACGGTGTCCCTGATGCTGGCCTTCCTGGAAGCACACACCCGTGCCTAGGGCGGGCCTCGATACGAGCGCCGTCGTCGCGGCGGGAGCGGCGCTCGCCGACGAGGTCGGTCTGGCGGGCCTGACCATGAATCTGCTGGCCGACAGGCTCGGCGTACGGCCGCCGTCCCTGTACAAGCACGTCGGCTCCCTGCACGAACTGCGGCACGGCATCTCCGTCCAGGCCAAGCGCGAATTCGCCCACCAACTGGCCCGGGAGTCCGTCGGCCGTTCCGGCCCGGACGCGGTCCGGGCGTTCGCCGACAGCTACCGCCACTGGGCCCTGGAACATCCCGGCCGCTACGCCGCCACCGTCCCCGCTCCGGCGGCCGGTGACGAGGAGGACCGCCGCGTCAGCGAAGAGGCGTTGCAGGTTCTGCTCGACGTCCTCGCCGGTTTCGGCCTGCCCGACGCGCGCGTGATCGACTCCGCACGGGCACTGCGATCAGCACTTCACGGGTTCGTCACCCTCGAGGGCGCCAGCGGCTTCAAGATGCCCCGCGACGCCACGCGGAGTTTTCACTTCCTCATCGACACCCTGATCGCCGGCTTCCAGGCCGACCCTCCTGACCGCGCCTCCGAAGGATGACATGGCCGCCACCGATCCCTCCCTGTCCACCCCACAGCCACCTGTGAACGGGAAGACACTGGCCGAGCCGGTACCCGAGGCGCCCTTTGCCGATCGAGGCCAGGAGGCCGCCGTAAGCACCGTGAGGACCAAGACGAAACAGCCGGGGCACGACTACGTCCGAGGCGGCATGCGCGTCGCCGGCGAGATGACCGCTTGGGTGTGCACCCCCTGGGCCCTGTGGTCGCACTCCATCCCGCTGGCGATCGGCGCCGTCCTGTTGCTGATAGGGCTGCCTGCCGTCTTCAGTACCCCGGGCGACCGACCCGGCACAGACGCGCCCGTGGCAGTGCCGGGCATCGTCACCATCTTGCTGGTCGTGCTTCATCTGGTGGCGGCGGCAGCGTCTGCGTGGGCGCTGTGGGGGACCTGGATCGCCGCAACGGTGACCGGCCTGTGCCTGGTCGTGCCGTTCACCGAGCTACCGCGCTGGCGAGCCCTGTTGAGCGCGACCCGCGATCAAGCTGAGCGCCCAGCGCGCCGGTGACTGCGGAGATCTGGGCGCCGAGCGCACCTTCCACCGGGGCATCACGACCGACATCCGTTGCCTCACCGTTGTGACGTCCCCGGAAGGCAGACGCCATGCTCGACACCGCGTCGGCCCCGTCGACGACGTGCACGGGACCGGACATCACCCACGTGTACTGCTGTGACGCGGAGTCGGTGTTGTGCTGCCGAAACAGCATCACCCTGAGGCGGGGGCGGGTTCCTCCAGCACGACCACGACCATCACGGGGAGATCGGTGTCCTGCTGTACGACACCTGCGGTCAAAGTCCCTGCGCCGAGAGTCCACTTGCGGGCCGCGATGAACTCGTCCTTGTCCTCAGTCGTCAGTTCGACCTCGGCAAGGTGGCCGGCCAGTGGGGAGTTGTCGATCTCGGGGAGGAACCTGGCCAGTTCCTGCTCGCCCTGCTCGTAGACGGCGTCCAGGTCGTCGAAGTAACCGGACTCGTCGACATCGCGCATCCAGACAGCGAAGGAGACGCGCACGGCCCCGCTGCGGAACTTCTGGGTCCACCCCCGGATGCCGTCTTTGCGCCAGGAGGTTTCCACACCGTCGCGGAGCTTGCCGCGAGGCGTCCACTCCTGAGCCGCGAACTTCGCTGCCGCGCCCTCGACGGTCAGCGGGACCAAGTCCCGGAGGTCTTCCAGCATTGCGGTCACTGCAGCCATGAACTCATTCCACTCATGCCGTTGCCGGGCACGTGATACGCCTTCAGCTGTCCGCCGGCGTAGGCCTCGGGGAAGGCCTTGGACAGCACCTCGTTCACGTGTGCGGCGCCCCATTCATTGGACACCATATAGCGGACTCCCTTGCCCTTGAGGTCCTCGTTGAGGGCGAGCAGCTTCTCGGTCTGCGTGGTGAGCCGGTTCTCGTCGTAGAAGTCGGAAGCGGGGTTGTACGGGGACTTTTCCCACTCGCCATACTTGTCGCCACCGGTCCACTTGGCTTCGGTGACCCAGCCGTCTCGTGGGCCGCCGTCGATGTGGACCTCTCGGCCGTCCGGCAGGATCCATTGCTGCTCGTAACTCTGGTCGGTGACGAGTCGCTGGTACCGGAACGACGGTCGTGCGAGCTGCTTCTCGGTCAGCCAGCCCAGTCCCTTGAATCGCGAGTAGGGCGACAGGCCGAGCGGGTCACAGACGGTGAACGGGTTGTGCACATAGGCGACCGGGTTCGGCGCGGGTCCGAGACCGAGCGGATCCGGGGAGGTGTAGCGGCCGGTCTCGGGATCGTAGTGGCGGAAGAGGTTGTAGTGGAGGCCGGTCTCCGGGTCGAAGTACTGGCCGGGGAAGCGAAGGGGGGTGTAGGCGGTGCTGGAGCGGGTCCAGGCGGTGGTCCCCCACAGGGTGCTCCTGGCACGCCAGGCGATGGTGCCTGATTCGTCGATGAGTTCGGTGGGTGTGCCGACGAGGTCGGTGGCGATGGCGAAGAATCGCCGGTCGATCTCCTCCTGGCGGTCGTCCGGGGTGAGGAGGCGTTCTGTCTGAGACAGCGGAGCCAGGCCGCGGTGGTCCCAGGTGAAGGCGACCACGTGAGGCACGTCCGGGGTGTGGACCGTCTGTTCGCACAGGGTCTTGCCGTCCCAGGTGAAACGGATCTCCTCGGCGACGCTCTCGCCGTCGCCGGCGAGGCGCTGTTTGGCGGTGCGGCGGCCCAGGGGGTCGTAACGGTAGCGCCAGCGGGTGCCGTCGGGGGTGGTGACGGAGGTGAGGCGGTTCTCGGGGTCCCATTCGTAGCGCCAGGTGTCTGGTTTGCGCGAGAGGCGGGTCTTCTGGCGCAGGACGACCCGGCCGAGGGCGTCGTGTTCGAAGCGGACGGTGCCGGCCTGGGTGATGGTGGTGCCGGTGTAGGTGCGCGGTCCGGTGGTCTCGTGGCCGGGGTGGGAGGCGGGCCACGAGGCGGAGATCTGGTTGCCGGCGGTGTCGTAGGCGTAGTGCTCGGTCCAGTCCTGGGCGTGGACGGCGGTGACTCGGCCGGCCGTGTCCAGGTCGAAGGTGCGGGGGCCCGACAGTTCGTCGGACAGGGAGGTGAGATGGCCGTCGCTGCGGTAGGAGTAGCGGCGGCGGTTGAGGGAGCGGTCGTTGATCGTCAGGTGTTGGGCGGAGAGCCTTCCGGCCTCGTCCCAGGCGGAGGTCAGGGTGAGTGCGCCGCCGAAGGTGCGCTCGAGTTCCCGGCCGGCCGCGTCGTGGGTGAAGGCGACTTCGCGGCCGTCGACGCTGATGCGAGTGGGGCGGCCGACTGCGTCGTAGCCGTAATCGGTGACCGCGCCGGTGGGGGTGGTACGGCGGACTCGGCGGCCCAGAACGTCGTAGGCGTAGTTCATGGCGCGGCCATCGACGAGTTCGGTTTTTGTTCTGCCTCGTCGGTCGTAGACGTAGGCGACCTCGTTGTCCGGTCCGGCTGCCCGCAGCAGGCGTCCGGCCCGGTCGTACGCATAGGTGGTCACCTTGCCTGCGACGTCCTTGCGGACTGCTTGGCCGAGCTGGTCGTAGGTGTAGGAGATGACATTGCCGAGTGCGTCGGTTCGGGTGGTGAGCTGTCCGGCGGCGTCGTAGCGGTAGGTGAGGGTGCGGCCGTCGAAGTCGGTCTCGGAGATGAGCCGGCCGGCCTGGTCGTACTTGTACGACCAGGTGAACCCTTGCGGGGCGGTGACCTGGGTGAGTCGTAGGTCGGTGTCGTGCTCGAATGTGTAGCCGGTGCCATCGGGGTGGGTGCGGGCGGTCAGGAGGTCGAAGTGGGTGTACTCGAAGTGGGAGACGCCGCCGGCCGGGTCGGTGTGGGTGAGGCAGTTGCCCTCGCCGTCGTAGGTCCACGACTCGGTGGAACCGTCCGGGGCCACACGACGAGCGAGATTGCCGTCCGCGTCCCATTGGAGACACGTGACGCCGCCCACGGGGTCGGTGATGCGGACCGTCCGGCCCAGAGCGTCGCGTTCCAGTCGGGTGGTGCCGCCGGCCGGGTCGGTGACTTCCACCGGCAGGCCGGCGGCGTCACAGTGCACGGTGGTGGTGGCGCCGAGGGCGTCGGTGACGGTGGTGAGCCTGCCCCGGTCGTCGTAGGTGTATCGGGTGGTGGAGCCTGCCGGGTCGGTGACGGCAGTGCGGATGCCGCGTTCGTCGAACTCCTGGAGCCAGCGGCATCCGTCCGGCCCGTGGAACTCCGTGGGCAGCCCGCGTGAGCCCCGCACAGCGCGCAGTTCGCTTCCGTCGGGTCGGGTGACGGCAAGCAGACGACCGGCGTCGTCGTAGGTGAAGGCGGTGGTGAGGCCGAGAGGGTCGGTGCGGGTCCGGAGGTCGCCGTGGGTGTCGTAGGTGAAGCCGGTGGTGTGGCCGAGAGGGTCGGTGGTGGCCAGGATGCGGCAGTTCGCACCGATGAGGTGGCGGGTGGCGTGGCCTTCGGCGGTGGTGAGGGTGGTGGTCCGGTGGCCGGTGGCGGGGTCGGGATCGGTGTAGGCGAGGGTGATCTGGACGTGGCCGGCTTCGCCGCCTTCGGCGACGACGCGGTCGTGCTCGTCGTAGAGATAGTCGTAGCGGCTGCCGTTGGAGTCGATCCAGGCGATGACGCGGCGGCGGTCGTCGTAGACGAAGGTGGTCGCGGCGCCGGAGGGTCGGGTGACGGTGGTGAGGTCGCCGTCCTGGTAGCTGTAACTCATCAGGGTCAGGTCCGCGTCGTCCTGACCCGCTCCGGCCAGGGACAGGGCGGTCACCAGGCCGTCGGCGGTGGCCAGCTTCGCCCGGTGGCCCGCCGAGTGGACCAGGGCCAGCGGCAGCCCGTCCTCGCCGCGGTCGACGGCCCACCAGTTCCCGTGGATATCTTCGGTCCGCTCCAGCCAGGCGACGCCGTCGTCTCCCGGTTCGGTGCCGGGATGGGCGGTGAAGTGCCGGACCAGGCCGCTGTCGGGATCGGTCAGCGTGTAGTCGCCGTGTCCGTCCCGGGCAAGGAGGGTGCGGAAGATGCCCGACTCCGGTGCGGTGGGGGCCCCGGGCGCCGGGTGCGGGTAAGGGATCAGGAGACCGTCGGCGGTGACGTGGACGACACCGATGGCGTCGATCTGCAACCGCTCGTCGACGGTGGACGTCCAGGCGGGCCCCAGGAAGCGGCCGGCCGTGCACCCGGACTCGGTACGGCGGGTGAAGACCAACGGCAGAACGCCGGGGATCTCCAGGTCGGTCTGAGGCAGGAACATGCGGCCAGAGGCGAGGTCGACGGGGTCGGTACCGGCAACGATGCGACTCCCGTCGGGACGGTTGTGCGTCCCGTCCGGGGCGTCGTCCATCAGCCGGCGCAGCCGGGCCGCGTCGGCGGCCTCCTCGGCGAGGCGGACGCCCTTCACCGCCGCGCCACCGCCACCGGTGGCCGCGGTCAGCGCGAGGTCGGGGATCAGGCGGCCGAAGCCCTCGGCCGGGTCCTTCATGAAGTCGCTGATCATCTGCTTGCCGGTGCCGACCGGGTCGTTGGCGGCGACCACCAGTCCGGCGGCCAGGCTGTTGAGTGACGTGGCGTACTCGGCCGGGTGCGTGATGTTGTACGGGTCCAACGGGTTGACGCTGCGGACGAAGTTGAGCAGTCCCGCCGTGCCCTTGATGATGCCGCCGCCGACATGGTCGCCGATGATCTGCAGTTCCTTGAACCCGTCGCCCAGCTGATCGGCGTACGACGGCTTCTCCGGAGCCATGTCGCGGGCGGCGCGGACCGCCGTACGGGCCGTCTCCGCCGCCGAGTTCCGCTGCTTGCGGGCCTCGGCGAGGATGTCCTGGGCCTCCTTCATCAGCTTCTTGCCCGGGTCGTCGAACGTCTCCCCGGGCTTGGACGGCAGCGAGGCCGGATCGCGCTTGTCCGCCGGCTGGGCGTTGTAGCGGTCGACGGCGCTGTTGTAGTCGTCGACCTTCTTGCGGTGGGCGTCGGCGGCGTTCTCGGACGCCTTGACGCCCTCCTTCCACATGCTGATCGCCGTCTGCGCCTGAGCTTGAGCCCACACCACGGTGTTGGCGAACGTCTCCAGCGCGGCGGCCGCCTTCTCGACCGCATCGACACTCGTGAACCACTTGGGCGGCTGGGTACTGACCGCGGTGCGCAGCGCTTCGGCCGTCTCGCCCTTGAGCCGGGAGGAGTCCAGACCTCTCAGGCCCTCGCCGGCGTCGTCGAAGGCCTTCTGGAAGGCGTACAGCTTCTCGGCGGTGGAACGAATCTTGTCGGGGCTGCCGTAGACCAGCTTGGTCTTGTCCTCCGTCTGGCCGAGGTCCATCTCGTCGACCTCGGCGCCCATCCGGTTGGCGACCGAACGGGACTGCTCGCGCACCCAGTCCGCGCCGGACTCCCAGCCGACGTCGTCCAGCCGGTCGGCGGTCCAGTTGCCCGCGTCCTCGACCCGGTTGCCCACCCACTCGGTGCCGTCCTCGACCACGTCCTCGACCGAGTCCGGCGTGATGTCACTGATGAAGTCGCCGATACCCACCGTCAGTTCCCCCCACAATCGCCCTGCTGCCGCCCCTGCTGCGCCTGTCGAGCGCTCTCCTCCGGCGACGGGCCGAAGGTGTCGTCCGGCGCCTGGTCCCACTGACCGTCCGGGGACACGATCTCATCAACGAAGCGGGCACCCAGCAGCATTGCGTATTCCACTGGCCGCTCCCTGGCCCGTGCCGCAAGGCGAACCGGGCCGCTGACGTCTCGTCGGTGAACCCGCAGGCCCACCCGCATCCCGCCCGAACTCACCGGCCCCAGGCGCTCGTCGGCCACCGGTACCAAGAGAACCAAGCGCCGCACCTCCCCGACCAGGGCACGGCCTGAAGGGCGTCGAGGAAGCTGCCGTAGCTGTCGTCGGCGTGGGCGATGGGAGGGAGGTACTCCTCCAGGACGGACACGCTCGGCTCCGGTTCGCCCGTGATCGGCCAGAGCGCGACCGCCGCCCGTGGCCGCAGCCAGGTGTCCCAGGCTCCTGGCGCTGCTCGCGGACTCCCTGCCCGAGGCTGCCGCCTCGGACATGCCCGTCAGCGGTTGAACGGGCGTGGCCCTGGGCGCCCATGTCCGGATCGCCGGCGAGAGCAATGACGAACGGCGGCGCGGCGGTCGCGACGGAGGTCACGCGTCCAGTGCCCAGCACGACGGATGCGAACAGCGGGTCGCAGTCTTCCTCGGTCGCCGCCGTACCTTTGCCTGCCAAACCCCGCAGGGCGCGCCGCAGCTCCACGGCGGGGTCATGCCCGAGCGCCGACTCCAGCCGCTCCCACGGCATATCGTCCAGCGCCTCAAGCGCTGTGCCAGCAGCATCGTCTTCCGCTCCCCGCACCCGCGGGGATGGTCGCAGGTGGCGCAGCCCGCTCCCCGCGCCTCCGGGGATGGCGGCGCTACCGCACCGAAGACGCATTACCGCAGGTCCTGCACCATGCGCCCGCGGGGATGGCGGTTGGTCGGCCGGGAGCGGAGCGGGGCAGGCCCGCGCCTGGTACGGCAGCAGGGCCCGGACCACGTGTCGCGGTCTGGGCCCTGCCCCGTGCGGTGCCCGCCCTGCGGTGGCGGTGCGTCAGCTGTGTGCGGTGTCGTCGCCCGTCTGCCCGGCGCCCTCAGCTGTGCCTGCCTTCTCGCGCATCTTGCGCAGCAGCTCCGTCTTCTGGTCGGCGGCACTCTGACGGTCGAGGTTGCGGTGCGGACCGTTGTTCTGCCGTTCGGCGCGGGACAGCTTCTTGCGCTGGCCGCCGCCCATGCCCACGGGGTTGTTGATGTTCTTGCTCACGGGTTCTCCCGGAATGATGTGGAGTGATCTACGGATTCATGGGTGGGGGACGGGCGCGGCTTCGTCGAAGGACATCAGCAGGGGCCCATCACGCTCTCACTCGTAAATCGGCGTCTGGAAGAACATGACGAAGACGTTACCCGGTCCCGTCAGCTCCGCACACCAAGTTCTTCGCCGTCCCGGTGTCGGCAGGGCCTTCGGTGAGTGCCCGGGAACAGCGTTTCCCTTCAGAGCCGGCAAGGGCCCTGCAGCGTCATTCCTGTCCCTTTTCCTCCCTGAAGCAGAGCGAAGGACGTGGCCCCGGCTCGCGTTGCGGGCTCACGAGTACGCCTGCTTGTCCTGTGCTGCCGCAAGCCCGTCGGCGATTGCCCAATGACCCGAGGGGGCGGCTGCAGCACCGCATCCGCTTGGCCATAGCGCGGTGAGCACCCAGATCATGGCGCTGGAGGAGGCAGTCCGTAGCCGGACAGCAGCCAGTACCCCCCACAGCGGTTCGGGGGTCGGCATCGTCGCGGCCGTTCAGCTACCGGCTGGGTGCGCTCGGCCACCCGCGGGCCGTGGGCGTATGGCAGCAGCAGGGCCGGACCCATGGGCAACAGACCCTTGCTGCTCAAGGTCTGGGCACACAGTCGGCACCAGGTCTGAGCAGGCCTCCCGGGATCGGCAGCCGGCCAGTTGGCCACGCGAAGTACCGGGGCGCCCCGAGTGTCGGTCGGGCCACCGTGGCATGGGCTGTGTGCTCCAGGGCAGGGGACATGGACGTGCGAGGTGAGGAGGCTGCGTGTTCGACGGCTTTGAGCTGACACGATGTGAGGGAAACGGTGCTCGCCTGCGGGTGCGTCACGGAGGCAGCGGTCCCGCGGTGCTGCTCCTGCACGGTCATCCCCGCCCGCACGCGACCTGGCATCGCGTCGCCCCGCTGCTCGCAGCGGCCGGTCGCACGGTCGTCTGCCCCGACCTGCGCGGCTACGGCCAGTCCGACAAGCCACCGACCGACGCGCGGCACCGTCCGTACTCCAAGCGCGCCATGGCCGACGACTGCCTGGCAGTCATGCGCCGCCTCGGCCACCAGCGGTTCGCCGTCGTCGGCCACGACCGAGGCGCATACGTGGCCACCCGCCTGGCCCTGGACCACCCCGAGGCGGTGTCGACCGTGAGCGTGCTCGATGCCGTCCCCATCGCGGAGGCACTGCGACGCTGCGATGCGACCTTCGCCGCAAGCTGGTGGCACTGGTTCTTCCTCGGACAGACCGACAAGCCTGCCGAACGCATCATCAACGCCGACCCCGACGCCTGGTACAGGGCAACCCCCGAACAGATGGGCAACGACGCCTACGAGGACTACCGACGCGCGATCCACGATCCGGCCACCGTGCACGCCATGTGCGAGGACTACCGGGCCGGCCTCGGAGTCGACCGGGACCACGACGAAGCCGACCGCAGAGCCGGCCGGCGCATCGACTGTCCCCTGCAAGTGCTGTGGGCCACCCGCGACGACCTGGCCGACCTCTACGGCGACGTACTGAGCGTCTGGCGAGACTGGGCGGGCGACAAGCTGGACGGTGGCCCGATCGCCTCCGGACACCACATCGCCGAAGAGGCACCCGAGGCGCTCGTCGCCGCCCTCAACGAGTTCTGGCGCAGCGCCGCACAGCCTGGTCCTCACGCAGAACCCCCGAACTGACGAGGCGCACCAAGCCACCCTGTACTCGGGGACACACCGCCCGCCACCAGCGCCAACGACCACAACGGCGTGGCACCAGTGAGCAGCGAAGACCGATCGACCTGAATTGCGCAGTTCACGCTGCGGACGGGACGGTCAGCGCGGAGTGGTGTTGTCGGCCTTGAACGGGCCGCCGTGGCCGGGCACGATCAGGTCCGCAGCGGCCAGCACCCGCAGCCGGGAGGCGCGCAGCACCTCGCGGTCCGGGGCTACCGGGTCGTCCGCCGGGCCGTTCGCGTGCCACTACAGGTCGCCGGCGAAGGCCACCACGCCCGAGTCCGTGCCCGCCAGCAGCGTGATGTCCTCGAGGCTGTGGCCCGGAGTGCGGATCAGCCGCAGGGACGGGGTGAGCTCGTACCCCTCCGCGTCCCGGTTCGTCCAGTGGTCGTCCAGGTGCTCGGGCATACGACCGCCCAGGACGAGCGGTGGAACTCCGATGCCCGGACTCCAGCCGGGACCTGAATGCCTGAGACGGCCACATGTCCCCTCAGCCGCCTACGATGCACGCATGTCATCGTCTGGGATCGCTCCGGAAAGCCGTCGCGAGGGAACGAGGCCGACCGGCCTGGCGCCGACACGAGCGGACGGGATCATCAGAGCACTGTCGTGGTGGTGGGCGTCTGCGCCCCTCCTCCTGTTCACCCCGGCGATCGCGTATGCGATGGGGTTGCCGGACGTGAGACGAGAGATCGGCTGGGCGTTCGGCCTGGTGGCCCTGTTCACTGCCGTGCTTGCGCCGGCAGCGGGATTCGTGGTGGCTCAGGTTGGAGACCGGCGAGAGGCACGCGGGCGATTCCTGATCATGGCCGCGGTATCCAGTGTGCCGATTCTCTTCTTCTTGTTGTTCGGAGTGCTGTTCCCCGAATGCCCGGACGGATACCACTGCTGACAACGGCCGAAGATGAGTCGAGTTGTCGGCGGGTGATGAGGCAGCAGGCGAGTTCGAGGAACGCCTCGTGGATGTCCGCTCGTCGTTCCCAGCGCACGCGCAATCGGCGGAAGCCGTGCAGCCGGGCGAAGGTCCGCTCGACCACCCAACGGTCTTCGGCCACGAGTTCCGGGCGTTCACCGGGCCCATGCCGACCCGGTACGTCGAAGTCCGGCGGTGGTTCCTGCGCGAACATCCCGGCCACGTGCTGGACAGCCGGCCCCTGTCGGCCGATTGATTGCCTACCAGAGCGACAGCTCACGACACGCTAATTTGGGGCACCCCAAGGCAGAGGAGAGCCCCGTGGGCAAGGTGGTCATGTACAGCTCGGTGTCGGTGGACGGCTTCGTCGCGGACGAGAATGACCAGCCCGGACCGCTGTTCGACTGGTTGTCCAGTGGTGACGTCCCGTTGGACGAGAGCGGCGATGTGCAGGTGTCGCAGACGTCCTACGACTACACCAGGCCGTACTGGGACCAGATCGGAGTCACGATCGTCGGTCGCCACGTCTTCGACCTGACGGACGGATGGGACGGAAAGCCTCCGGGCGGGATCGACCACGTGGTCGTCGTGTCGCACCGGCCGATGCCTGAGGGCTGGGACCCCGAGGCGCCGTTTCACTTCGTCGACGGCGTCGAGGCAGCCGTGGCCAAGGCGCAGGAGCTCGCGGGTGACCGCATGGTCGAGGTCGCCGCCGGCGACGTCGGTGGCCAGATACTTGCCGCGGGCCTGGTCGACGAGGTGCGCATGGACGTCGTACCCGTCGTGTTCGGGTCCGGCAAGCGCTACTTCGGGTCGGTCGACGCGTAGCACCTGTTGGAGGATCCTGACGTGGTGATTCAGGGCAACCGGGTGCTTCACCTGCGCTATCGGGTACGCCGTTGACCGATCTGAGCGGGTACGCGAAGAAGTCCACTGCGAACGGTCCACTGCGAACGGAGTCCAGCTGGCTATCCCCGGCGAGGAGTGGACGACGCCAGTCGGACAGGACGGCGAGCGAGTACAGACCCGTCATGGCCGCCATGTTGCCCGCTGTCAGGGGACGGCGATGCCGAGCCCTGTACCTCACCGAAGCAGACGGGGATGATCTCCTGCGTGATGAAGAGAGGAGGTTCGGGAGCTGGCGCGGGTGTCGATGACGCCCACACGTGGAACACACGGCTGGACTGGGCTTACGGGCTCATCGCGGAGGATCCCACCGACCGGGCCGCGGCCCTGGTACGTCTGGGCCATGCCCAGAGGAGCGTCAACCAGGCACTGAGCCGGTTCAACGAGTTGTCGAGGGCGACACTGACGCTGGGCCGACAGGCGTACCAGGACCCGGCCTTCCTGCAGGCCCACGAGGCGTACATCGCCGCCGGGAGGCATTCACTGCCGAACGCGTTGTGGAACCGCCCGCAAGGGGACGTCAGAGTATGGCCGGGTCTGCCGTACTCGCTGCTCTTCCTGGAGTGGGAGGCGAGGTATCCCCAGGAGTGGACCCGGCACGCCAAGAAGTGGGGCACGAAGCAGCTGCTCATACGGGATGTGGCGGTCGCCGGCCACGACGATCCGGTCAGGACCAAGCTCACCGACCTCGTCGAGATCGCCGTACAACGGCCCTACCGCTGCAAAGACCGCGAGTACGTACGTGTTGCCAGGGCCGTCGACGGCCAGGACCTGCGCGGAAGGCTCAGCGTGGCCGCCCAGTCGGACAACCCCTGGGGCCGACGCCAGGCCGGCTATGTGCTCTGGCTCCTCGATCACCCCGAACTGCCGAACACACTCCACGTCTGGCGGACCTGGACCACCAGGCATCCCTGACAGGCCCGGTTGGGACATCTCCGGGTGAACCGCCGGCCCCGGGTGCGGTGCTGCCCTGGGCGGAGGTTCGCCGGCTTGAGGTGGTGGCGCCCCGGATCCCGGCAGGACGTGCGTGCAGCGTCAGATGGCCAGGATCGCGCGTACTCGCTTGCCGCCCCCGGTGACCGGAGTGACGTCGAAGCGATCGGCCAGGCACCGCACCATGGCCAGGCCCCGCCCGCTCTCGGCATCGGGCGCGGGTGGCCTCAGGCGGGGCCGGGCCGGGCTGTCGTCGCAGACCTCGACGGTCACCTGCTCATCGGTCACCCACAGGCGCAGCCGGCAGCCACTGCGGCCGTGCCGGGTGGCGTTGGCGACCAGTTCGGACACGATGAGCGTCGCGTCGTCGATCTGCTCGGCATGCACCGGCGCCATCCGGTGGCGGGGCCGGGCGAGAAACGCTGAGGTCAGCCTCCGCGCCCGTCCGGCCGATGTGGCATGGTCGGGCAGCAGATACTCCACTCGTACGGAACGCCGATGGGTACGCCGATGCGTACGCATGGCGGATCACTTCCCCTCCTAGGGCACCCGGCATGCTCGCGGCGTGGCCGCTCGCCGGGGCCGCGCCATGTCTTGGGCGGCCGGTCCTGCCCAGTCCTGATGCCCCCGGAGGGTGATCGCCAATCCGCAGGCGGGCGGGCGACTTGACGACGCCGACCTTCCGCAGGACCACACAACCCGCCCTGGCCTGGGGACTTGGTACAGAGTGGTCGGGCCGCAGCCGACAGGTGACGTCGACGGCCAGGACCAGTCGGCCGTCGGCGGTCCGCGGCAGGGGCACTTCGGCCAGTGCCCGCTGCAGCCAGCCGGCACCGATGCGTCCACGGGCCACGGCGGCGTAGAGCCCGCCATGGCCCCGGTGGTATGCACCCACCAGCGACAGCTCGGCCAGCGACCTCACCGGCCAGTTGTCCGGCGGCATGGACAGCGCGGTCATGATGACCGTGTTCATGGACGATGCCGCGGACCGCCGGCGTAGCCGACAGCGTCATCTCGTATCACGCTGGCCTCGGTGTGCTGGAGTGGCCGCCCGTGGTTTCGGCGACATCCGCTACCCGGGGTGGCGGGACGTCAGGACGCCGCGGCGCGGAAGACGCTGGGGCTCAGGCCCCGCTGGCGTTTGAAGGCGGCGCTGAAGCCGAAGGCATCGGCGTAGCCGACAGACTTGGCGATCTGAGCGATGGCGAAGTCGGTGTCGGACAGGAGTGCCTCGGCCTCGTCCATGCGGCATTCCGTGAGGTAGGTCAGAGGCGGGCGGCCCATAACCTCGGTGAAGCGTTTGGCGAACAGCGCCCGGGAGACGCCGGATTCGGCGGCGAGCGCCGCTACCGTCCACGTCTTGGAGGGCCGGGCGTGGAAGGCTTGGAGGGCGGGGGCGAGGATCGGTTCGGCCAGGCCGCGATACCAGTCGGGGGCGTCCGGGCCCGCCTGCTCCAACCAGGTGCGCAGCGTGCACACCAGGGCCCAGTCCAGGAGTCGGTCCATCAGCGCCTGCGAGCCGGCCGAGCGCAGGGCGGCATCGGCGGCGGCTGTCTCCAGCCAGGCGCAAACCTCGGTGCCCTCATTGATCACCAGCACGGGTGGCAGGGCGCGCAGCAGTCGTTGATGGCGATGGCCCGAAGCGCGGTAGGCGCCCACGATCAGTGCGGTCGCTCCGTCCGGATCGTTGCCCCAGCGGATACCGCCGAGATCCTGGGCGGTGCATGCGGCATCCTCTGCGAAGCAGGCGATTTCGTACTCGACGTGTGGGCGGTTGCAGGAGGACGGCCGATCCGCGAGGTGAAACGGGTCGGGGCCGCGCACGATGGCCGTGTCGCCGACGCCGACCGCTTGTTCGGTGCCGTCGGGCAGCAGCAGGGTGCCGCCGCCACGCAGCACGCTCACCATGGTGAGCGGGGCGCCGTCGGCGAAGCGGATGGTCCAGGGCGCTTCCAGCACGGCGTGACTGACGACCGAGCCCTCGGCCCGGATGCCACTGAGGAGAGAACTCAAAGGATCCACGGGCGCCATCGTAGACGAACTCCTATGCAGCTGAGCGTTTCTCCCATGGATCATCCAATCGATCACGGGTGTACTGGACTGGCAGAACCGACCGAGACCAGCCAGGAGGAACCATGTCGCACCTCGACAGCGCAGCCAGAACCGCCCTTGTGGTCATCGCGCACCACCGCACCGATTCCCTCACCGCGCACACCGCCCGCCGTACCGCTGCCCAACTCGAGACCGCCGGATACGTCGTCGACCTGCTCGACCTGCACGCCGAGGGATTCGACCCGCGGATGAACGTGGCGGACCAGCCTGACTGGGGCAACAGGGAGAAGCCGTACTCGGACGAAGTCCGGGCCCATATGCAGCGCATTCTCGACGCCGATGTCGTCGTCGCCGTGTTCCCCGTGTACTGGCAGAGCGTGCCCGCCCTCCTCAAGGGCTGGATCGATCGCGTGTGGAACTACGGATTCGCCTACGGGCGCAGCAAGCCCAGCCTGGCGGGCAAGCGCATGCTGTGGCTGGGCCTGGCCGGTGCCACCTCGGACGACCCCATCACGGAGGGAATGCAGGCCTTGCTGGAGACCAACTTGAGTGAGGGCATCGCCTACTACTGCGGGTTCTCCCACTCCTCCGTCGCCCTGCTCCCCGACGCCGAGGAGCGCCCTCAGCGCCTCGACGCCGAGGGCAATCTGCTGGTCGGCGACGCGGTCGCGGGAGCCGAGCGCGAGGCGCAGTACACCGAGTTCGACCGCCGCGCGGGGAAGGCCGTGGAAGCCTTCCTTGCGGCGGAGCCGGTGGCGGCCTGAGCGTCACGGTAGTGGCGGCGTTGCAGGCTGATGCCCGGTCGATGCTGGCCTGCAACGCTTCCGAGCACACCACGGTCCTGCAACACCAGCCGCTACGGCCGACGCCGAGGCACTGGCCGGGAACGGATGCACCCACGCCTACAGGCCCACGGGCCGAGGCCGGACCATGGGAACTCCCGTCACCGAAGTGGGGCGGCTCTACGTCGGGGGCGCGAACGTTTTCGCATGTCGAGTCACAGCACTGCGTTTCCAACGCGTGTCCACCGCCGATCGCGGAGCCACACCAACTGAGCGGACCCTGCCCTTCACCAGCAGCGCCTATGAAGCACGCCGGACCGCCCGGTGATCGCAGCCGGCCGGTCGTGTCGCGGCACGGCTCGCCACACGGTCTCGGCCACGTCGCTCTCCTTGGTGAACAGGTCCTGGCCCGCGAAGCCGCTCATGGCCTGCGTAGCCCACGCAGGCAGAGGGCCGCGACCAGCTCGTCCAGCGAGGTCCCACGAACGCGCGGATCATCGGCCTGGGGTGGCGGGCTGTGCTTGGCTGCAGAGGCGGAACGCGCGGACAGCCAGCCGCCCCACCGCCGCCATTTGTTCTCGACGTCCGGTCATGGGGTCGGAGAAGCGGTCAACGCGTTGACGAGCTGGGCAAATTCGGTGCGTTGCCGCTCGGTCAGTGTGGCGTAGAGCGGCGCCTGCAGCTCATCGGTGAGCTGCTCGGCACGCTGCCGTCGGGGTGTCAGGGCCGCGGCAACGAGATGTGGCTCTTGCCATCCGTAGTGGGCTGCCTGCTCGTCGCCGAGGTTGATGACCATTGCCGCTCGGGCGCTCAGCCCGCACATGCGCACCGCCGCGAGATGACAGGCGCCACGGTGTTCCCGCAGTACGTGGATGCGCTGCATGGCCCCACCGACCGGGTCGCCGGAGGGGCAGGCTTGCGCTCGCCAGCCGGCGTACAGAGGCAGTGCGTCGGCGTCGGCGACGTCGATCAGCTGCTGTGCCAAGCGGTTGAAGTGCTCCACGTCGACGTCGGTGGGGATGTTGGCACGCCCCCAGGTCCGGATGGCCTGTGCGTACAGGGCGGCGGCTTCCTCCGCCGGCATCACGGGCCGTCCCTCCAGCCAGCCCGCAGCAACCAGATGAGGGCCGAGGAAGCCCTGCACCGCCTGGACAACCGAGACCGATGCCTCGCCGAGCACCCCGAACCGGCCGCGGCAGTAGAAGCCGCGCCCCGGGGGAAACCCGGCACGCAGACCGACGGCGGCGGTCGCCTTGTCGGACATGAACTCGTCGCCGAAATCGTGGATGGGCCGGGCAACCGCGGCGATGCAGTCGAAGATCTCCATGCGCCGAAGGTCGCCCACCAGGACCCAATAGGTCAAGAGGGTGAATTCTGATGAAACCCTTTAGAGAAAGTATCGAGTAAGGTCTCGGGTCATGCTGGATGTCCGCCGTCTGCACATGCTCAAAACCGTCGCCGCCCGCGGCTCCATCGCGGCGGCCGCCCAGTCACTGGCGCTGTCCGCCGGTGCCGTGTCCCAACAGTTGTCCGCGCTGCACCGCGACGTGGGAGTCGAGTTGCTGCGCCCCGACGGGCGAACCGTGGCGCTGACGGAAGCGGGCCGGGTGCTCCTCGAGCACACCGACCGGATCCTCGCCGCCGTGCAGGAAGCCGAAAGCGCCCTCGCGGCGGTCAAAGGCACCGTCGGCACCACCGCCACCCTGGCCGCGCTGCCGTCGACCGTCTCCGGGATCGTGGGCCCCGCACTGACCGCACTGCGCTCACACCACCCGCAGCTCACGGTGACCTGCCTCGTCACCGACCAGGCGCAACTGCGGGAACTCACCCTCGGCACCGTCGACGTGGTGCTGGGACAGCGGTATCACCACCTGCCGGATGCCACACCTCGGGGCGTCGAGGTCTCCCCGCTGCTCGACGATCCGCTACTCGTCGTCACCGCGGCCGACCAGGGCGACGAGCGGCCGGTCGCCCTCCGGGATCTGGCCACGCACAGCCTCGCCGTGCCGCCGCCGACCACGGACTGCGGTCAGGCCATCCTGCACGCCTTCCGCCAGGCCGGCTTCACCCCCACGGCCCGCTACATCACCGCCGACACCGGCGCCCAGCTCACCCTCGCACGGGCCGGCCTCGCCACCGCACTCGTCCCCCGAACGGCCATCGACCCGGCAACACCCGGAATCAGCACGGCACCCATCGAGGATCGCCCGATCCTGCGCCTGCTGTTCGCCGCGACGCGCCACACCGAATCCGCGAACCCGACGACCACGGCCCTCATCGCAGCCCTGCGCACAGCAGCGCGGCAGGGGCACACCGCGCGCCCCCCGGAGGCCTAGGGCTTCTCCTTTCGATCAAGGTGGGGGCGAGTGCGGCAGGAAATGCCGGGGATGGCAATCTGGGCCGATGCAGCCCCGGAGCCCATCTGTGAAGAACGCTCTGCGGCATCTGCTCAACGAGTGGGACCCGCTCGGCGTCGCCGACGAGGTGCAGGACGAGTACGACTGCATGCTCCTTCCCATGCTCCAGCGCCTCCGCGGCGGTGCCGACGAGACGGAGATCGGTGAGTTCCTGCGCCGCGAGGTGGAGGAGCACTTCGGTCTCGATCCCCTTGGCGCGCGACCGGACGCGATGGCCGTCCGAGTGATCGCCTGGTGGACGGCTGTTGAAGGAAGCCAACAGCACCGTCGAAGGCCCTGACGGGCTTGACTCACCGCCCGCCTGCCCCCGTCGAGCGCCACGCTGATGGCTCGCCGACCTGAACCGCGGCCATCTGAAGAAGATCGGCTACAGGTGGCGGGCCGGCCCGCGGGAAGATCGCGGGCATCGTGCCGGCGGTACTGCGCTGTGACCAGCGGCCGGGCGACCCCGGAGACAACGGGATGCACCGCACCATCGTCGCCCGGTGGGTGCGGAAGGCGTCGGCCTGCTGGCCACCCGCCTTCCGTGACAGAGCCAGGAGAGTGACCGCAACAGCAGGATGGCTTCGCGCGATTCGAAGTAGCGCAGCACGTCGGGCTTTGCCAGGCCGACGCGCCGGCTCAGCTCGTCGAGACTGACCGCGCTGACCGGCGCATGAAGTATCGGATCCAGCAGATGCTGGCCCAGGACAACCCCGGCGGCGCCATCATCAACCTGGCTTCGATCGCCGGCCTGGGCGGCATGCGCTACGCGGCCAACTACTCCGCCACCAAGCACGCCGTGGTCGGCCCGACCAAGTCCGCCGCGCTGGAGTACGCCACCGACCACATCCGCAGCAACGGCATCGCCCCCGCCGCGATCAAGACCGACATCCTCAGCACCGCCATCGAGGCCGACACCTGGGACGAGGCCACCATCGCCGCCCCCCAGCCGGCCAACCGCATGGGCCGTCCCACCGAGGTCTCCGATGCCATCACCTGGCTCACCTCCCCTCAGGCGTCCTGCATCACCGGAACCATCCTCAACGTCGACGGCGGCGACAAGGTCCAGTAGGACGTCACCTCGTTTCCCTTTGGCGGCGGCCGGGTGCTGCTTGCACCCCACTCTTCTCTGATCCGTTTCGAATCACCGGACGCGACCACTTGCCATCGACCGACGACCACCATATGGTCGTACGAACGTAAGGCATACGGACGTACTTCAAAACCAAGGGAGCTCATGATGGCGACAACTCGGCCGGTGGCACTCGTGACAGGCGCTTCCACCGGAATCGGAAAGGCGGCCGCCCTCGCGCTCGCCGCAGCGGGTTTCGAGACGGTGGGAACGAGCCGGAAGACGTCGGCAGCCGACCGTCGCGACGGCGTGACGTTCCTCGCCCTCGACGTGGGCAACGACGATTCGGTCGCTGCCGCGGTCGAGCAGGTGATTGAGCGGTTCGGGCGGATCGACGTCCTGGTCAACAATGCGGGCATCGGCTCCTCGGGCGCCGACGAGGAGAACTCTCTCGCGCAGGCCCAGCGCCTCTTCAACATCAACGTCTTCGGTGTGATGCGCATGACCAAGGCCGTTCTCCCGCACATGCGTGGCCGGGGAAGCGGGCGCATCATCAACATCTCGTCCGTCCTCGGGTTCCTCCCCGCGCCCTACATGGCCAACTACTCGGCGTCCAAGCACGCCCTCGAGGGGTACACCGAGTCCCTGGACCACGAGATCCGCGAACACGGGGTCCGGGCCCTCATCGTCCAGCCGGGCGGTACCAAATCCTCGTTCGAGGCGAACACCGTCGCACCCGACATGCCGATGCAGATCTACGCGGAGCAGCGGCGCATCGCCGACCAGGTGGCGTTGGCGGTCAACGAGGACGGCGACGACCCCGCCATCGTCGCGAAGGCGATCGTCGCGGCCGCCACCGACTCCAAGCCGCAGGTGCGGTACACCGCCGGCCGGAGCGCCCGGCTCCTCAGCGCGGCGCACCGCATCCTTCCCGCCGGGGTCTTCGACGGACAGGTCCGCAAGAGCAACAAGCTCCCCGGCTGAGATCTGCAGACAGTGAACCGCTCCGATATCGGTGGAGGCTCCGGACTGCCCCGAGGTGGGTGGAGCCGAGTAGCCGTGGACGCCACCAGGGACCCCGGGCCCGACCAGGACCGGTGCGGTCATCGGTCACCGGGCGACCGATGACCTGGGTGGAAGGCAAGGTGGGTGACGTGGACGCTGCCGGAGCCGATGCCGGCCGGCCCCGTGCCTGATCCGGTTCTGCAACCGGGCGGGCGGGCGAGCCGAAGTGGGACGGGTTGCCGGCCCTGCTTTCCGTGGACGCGGGCCGGGCGGTGCTGCGCTCGAGGCACGGCACCGGGATGCTTCCGGCGTTTCCAAGAGATTGAGACCGGGGCCGCGCAGCTGCCGGAGGCGACCGCACTGGACGGCGTTATACGACCTGTACGGGTGTCTCAGACCCAAGGTGTCTCAGACGGCGCACCCTCTGCAGACGAGGCGCGCTAGCCGCCGATGGTCCGGGGAGCCGGGGAGCCGGGGAGCCGGGGAGCCGGGGAGCCGGGGAGCCGGGGAGCCGAAAAAGAAAATAGGCAGCGCTGGCGTCGGCGCGGCACAGGCCTTCGCGCATGCAGCGGATTCAGCGGGCCGCTGGTGCTTCGCCGGCTCGGCGGTGGGTGACGCCCTGGGGATTGTGGCCTGCGTCCACCCCGACCACCGCGGCCGTTGCACCACCGTCGTCGCGCCCGACTGGCACTCCGGTCAGGCGGGCGAGTTCAACGGTGCCGCCCGGCCCTGCCTGGGCTCCGCCGTCCTGGCGGTGAGGGCCCTCTTGTGATGCACGCAGGACCGGAACTCGCGGTTCGCCGACGCGGTAGCCAGGCAGGCGCGTATGGAGAAAATCGTCGGGGTGCAAAAAGGGACTGTGCGCCGAAGGGTCAGTCGGCGGTTCCTGCCCGTCGCCCGCTCACGGGCTTTCCTGTACCGCACCCCACGCTTCGCGGACCTTTCTGGCATCGCCAGCCGTGACCACTGCCATCGACCGACGACCTCCACATGGTCGCACGATCGTAATACATACGGACGTAATGCAAATCCAAAGGAGCTTCGTGATGGCATCAACTCGGCCGGTGGCACTCGTGACAGGTGCCTCATCGGGAGTCGGCAGGGAGACGGCCCGCGCCTTCGCCGCGGCGGGCTTCGAGGTGATCGGAACCGCCCGCAACACCGCGCGAGTCACCGCGCCCGCCGGGGTGACCTACCTAGACCTCGACGTGACCAGCGACGAATCGGTCGACTCCGCGGTCAAGCAGGTGATCGACCGGTTCGGGCGCATCGACGTCCTGGTCAACAACGCCGGCGTCGGCGCCAACGGCGCCGCCGAGGAGTTCTCCGTCGCCCGCACGCACGAGGTCTTCGACGTCAACGTCTACGGCATCATGCGGATGACCAAGGCGGTTCTGCCGCACATGCGCGGTCAACGGCGCGGACGCGTCATCAACGTCTCCTCCCTCAGCGGATTCGTCCCCAGCCCGTTCATGGCCATCTACACCTCGTCCAAGCACGCGGTCGAGGGCTACTCCGGGTCGCTGGACCACGAGGTCCGCGAGCACGGCGTCCGGATCCTGCTCGTCGAGCCCGGCCCGATCAACACCCCGTTCGGGGACCACAGCGTGCAGGGCGACACCCCGTTGCCGCTCTACGCGTCGGGACGGCGCAACTTCGACGAGGTGCTGGCGAAGAATCTCAGCGGCGGCGACGATCCAGCCACCGTGGCCAAGGTGATCGTCGCGGCGGCCACCGACCGGAACCCGAAACCGCGGCGCACCGCCGGCTCGACGGCCGCCGGCATCAGCGTGTTCCACCGCGTCCTTCCGGCCCGGATCTTCGACCGCATCGTCCGCAGGTTCAACCGGATGCCGAACTGACACTCACCTTTCGCGTGACCGGACCCGTCCGAGACTGACGGCGCCTCTTCGACGACGTGATCGCGGATGCGATGGCGGGCGGCGACGACCTCCACATCGCGGACAGCCTCAAGGGCGTCCTCTGGTCCGTTACGGTCTCGGGCGGATCGGCGACCGAGTGGCTGACCGATCCTGCTCTCGCGTCGGTGCCCACCGAGGCCCTGCCGATCGGCGCCAACGTGCTCAGGTTCACCGCCGACATCAACTTCCCCGCTCTCCTTGCCGGGGCGTCTCGAACAGATCATTCGCTGGTACTTCTCCACCCAGCAGCATGACGGCATCGAGGACGGCTGCCCCAACGCCGCCCTCCTCGACGAGATCGCCCTCCACGGACACCACCAGGCAGGCCTGCGCCGACGGCGCGCTGGCCCTCATCGACGGCTTCGCCGCCCGCCTGGCACCCCACGATCCGCCCTCGGCACGCCTGAAGTCACTCAACCTCCTCGGCATGCCGGCCGGAACACGGCAACTCCCCCGTGCCCTGACCGACCGGCAACTCGCCGACCGACTCCTCGAACAGGGCATCCGCAACGCCCTCGCGCTGCTAGACAAAGAACAGCACGACTGATGCGAAGATCCGCCGTCGAGTGGGGGACGACCACGCACGCCGCCGATCCCGTCGCCTCTGCCGAACCTTTGGATTACGTTTGCAATACCATAGACTGGGCGAGTCGGGGGAAGGACAGCCGGTCCATCCGGCCGGCGAAGGAGCGTGTGGCGTGGTGCGGTACGGCAAAGAGCACAAGTCGGAGACCAGGCGGCGGATCATCGAGACAGCGGGCCGCCGGTTCAAGCAGGACGGTATCGACGGCTCCGGTGTCTCGACGCTCATGAAGGACGCGGGTCTGACCAACGGTGCCTTCTACGCTCACTTCGCATCCAAGGATGACCTCGTCACCACGGCGATCGCCGACCAGTTGAAGGTGCAGGCCGAGAACGTCGTCGCGCTGGCCGAGCCCGGCCGTGCCGGACTCGAGCAGATAGTGCGGGGATACCTTTCGCCCCAGCACCGCGAAACGCTTGGTGACGGCTGCCCCAACGCCGCTCTGCTCGACGAGATCGGGCGCTGCACCGAGACGACCAGGCAGGCGTACACCGATGGTGTGCTGATCCTCGTCGAGGGCATTGCCGCCCGCCTGGCGCCCGAGGCCCCGGCCTCCGCACGTGTGAAGGCACTCAGCCTCCTCGGCATGATGGCCGGGACGCTACAGCTTTCCCGCGCCTTGACCGACAGCCGACTCGCCACCGAGCTCCTCGATCAGGGGATAGACAACGCCCTCGCCCTGCTGGACTCCTGGCAGGGCGCCTGACGCACCCTGCGCGCCGGGGGCCCGGCCGCTCCGGTTGCACTCGCTCCCACGAGGGGCCAGGATCCCGCGATGGTGGCAGCAGCCGCAGGAAGCGCCTCGGGCCGCGGCCGCCACCGGCACCACCGGCTCGGGACTGCGCCCGCGCGCCCTGTGGGCGGGCTTGTCCCCATGGGCAGCCCCGGAGACCACCGGGCCGACCACGGCGGCCCGCGACTTCCGGGTCGGCCTGCCGGACGCCCGGCTCTTCCCGTACGACGCCTGGCGTCCCCTGATCGCCCGGGAACTACGCCCTTCGGCAGCCGGGGCGGTCGGATACGGCGATCCGGCCGGCCACGCCGGACTGCCGGCCGCACTCGCCCGGCACATCGGACTCTCCCGCGGCGTGCGGACCGGCCCGGACGACGTGCTGGTGACCACCGGCACGCAGCAGGCCCTGGACCTCATCGGGCGGGTGATGCTGGAACCGGGCGACCGGGTGGCCGTCGAGGAGCCCGGCTACCCACCGGCCCGGCTGGCGTTCCTGGCGCAGGGCGCCGAGGTCACGGGCATACCGGTGGACGCCGAGGGCCTGCTGGTGGACGCCATCCCGCCGGACACTCGCGCCGTGTACGTAACCCCCGCCCACCAGTTCCCGCTCGGCATGCCGATGTCCCTGCGGCGCAGAACGGCGCTGCTGCGATGGGCGCGGCGGCACGGCGCGGCCGTGATCGAGGACGACTACGACAGCGAGTTCCGGTTCGGCGGGCGGCCGGTCGAGACGCTGCAGAGTCTGGACCGGGACGGACACGTCATCTACGTGGGGTCGTTCTCCAAGGTGATGCTGCCCTCCCTGCGCGTCGGCTTCCTGGTGGCGCCCGCCCCGCTGCGCACAGCCCTGCGCACCGCCAAGTACACCCGACTGGCACACAGCGGTCCCCACGCAGGCAGCGCTCGCCCGCTTCGTCGACGACGGGTTGCTCGCCCGCCACATCCGCCGGATGCAGCACATGTACGCGACCCGACACCAAGCCATCACCCGCGCGCTCACTGACCACTTCGCGGACCTGACCGAGCTGGTGCCGTCTGCCGCGGGCCTGCACGTGACCACATTCACCCAAGCCCATCTCGCCGAGCCCGACGCCCTCGCGAACCGGGCTGTCCGGGCTCGGGCATCCGGCGTGGCGGTCTACACCCTGGCGGAGGTCGCCGCGAACCGCTCCGCGCGCCCAGGCCTCGTCTTCGGTTACGGCTCGATCAGCGCCCCGGACATCGAGCCGGGCCTGCACCGCATACTCGGCCCGCCTCAGGACTGCTGAACGCAGTGGACGAGCGGCTGGTCGCCTCCTGAGATTTCTCCTAGGCCGGCGGCTTCCGCTCCGCCTCTCTGCTGATCACCGAACACCGCCCGACGGCGATCGTCGCCGGGCCGATTCGATGGCGCTCCATCGACGCCGTCAGCGCATGCGGGCTCACCGTACCCGCCAACTTCTCGGTCGTCGGCTTCGTCGACCTCGCGCAAGGGGCGCAGAGCTTCCCCGGTCTGACCACCGTGCGTCAGCCGCTGCACGACATGGGCCAAGATGCAGCCCGCGCGCCGCTGTCCCTCATCGAGGACAGCACCTGCTCATGGAGCAGAACCGGTATCCGTCGGCGTCCTTCGTGACGGGGGCCGACGGTGGTCAAGCCCTTGGGCCGACGCCCGTCATCCCACAGCATGCGAGGGGACTTGTGGCCGATTCGCCGCCACCCGCCCAAGTGCCGCGCCATCTGCCGGCAGGCCCGGTGTCCGTCCGGGGCCTGTGCGATGGGAATTCACCATCGTGTTCGCCATGGCCCACGACGACACCGTCGAAATCGCATACGGCGAAACCGTTGACGCTGAGTTGCGTCCCACTTATGTTTTGGT
Organism: Streptomyces sp. NPDC058335; assembly: GCF_042723915.1. Lineage (NCBI taxonomy): Bacteria > Bacillati > Actinomycetota > Actinomycetes > Kitasatosporales > Streptomycetaceae > Streptomyces > Streptomyces sp. NPDC058335. Next base: position 101,515 of record NZ_JBHXHX010000028.1, read on the forward strand.
CGAATTTACGAACCATGTTCGAAATTACGCACAGGGACGGTCCCGCATGCCGAAGATGTCAGAGCAGCCCCCCGCCGGACGCCAGAGATCCCTGATCCTGTGCTTGCTCGCCGTACTGATCGCCATGGTGTCAGCGACTACCCCGGCCGCCGCCGCCGAGGGCCGCCCGTACACCAACCCGATCAAGTCGCAGAAGGGCGCCGACCCCTGGCTCGAGTACTACAACGGCAACTACTACCTGGTCACCACGTCCTTCACCGGTGTGCTGACCATGCGGAAGTCGCCGACCCTGGCCGGACTCTCCACCGCCGCCAGCCTCCAGGTCTTCAGCGACACCACCCCCACCCGCAACACCAACATCTGGGCACCTGAGCTGCACTTCTTCGATGGCCACTGGTACCTGTACTACTCCGCGGCGCAGAGCGGTGTCGCCTGCTGCGACTCCCAGCGCACCCACGTCCTGGAGAGCGCGGGCACCGACCCCATGGGCCCGTACACGTACAAGAACATCCTCACCGACGCCAGCCTCACACCCGGCCCGGCCGGCGCTCAGGGCTGGCTCATCGATGCCAGTGTGCTCAAGCACGACGACAAGCTGTACCTCCTGGGCAGTGGCAAGATCAACGGCAGCACGCAGAGCCTGGTCATCGCCCCGATGAGCAACCCGTACACGCTCAGCGGCCCCTTCACCATCATCTCCAGCCCCACCCTGAGCTGGGAGACCCAGGGCGGCCCGGTCAACGAGGGACCCGAGCCGCTCTACCACGACGGCCGGACCTTCCTCACCTTCTCCGCCTCCAACTGCCAGACCGCCGACTACAAGCTGGGCCAGCTGGAGCTCACCGGCAGCGACCCCCTGCTCGCCTCCTCCTGGACGAAGAAGCAGACGCCGGTCTTCCAGCGCGATGACGCGGCAGGCGTCTACGCCCCCGGCCACAACGGCTTCTTCAGCTCGCCGGACGGCACCGAGAACTGGATCGTCTACCACGCCAACAACGCCGCGAACGGCGGCTGCGGCAACGGCCGTACGACGCGGGCGCAGAAGTTCACCTGGAACGCGGACGGTACACCGAACTTCGGCACCCCGGTCGCGCTCGGCACCACGCTGCCCGGCCCCTCGGGGGAGACGGCGACGACCCCGACCGCGTACACCCTGGTGAACCGCAACAGCGGCAAGTGCCTGGACGTCGAGGGCGGCAGCACTGCGGACGGCACCAACGTCTTCCAGTGGAGTTGCAACGGCGGCGCCAACCAGAAGTGGCGGATCGAGGACCTCGGCAACGACACCAACCGGCTGGTGAACGTCGCAACCGGCAAGGTCGTGGACACCGCGGGCTGCGCGACGGCCGACGGCACCGACATCGCCCAGTGGTCCTGGCTGAACAACAACTGCCAGAAGTTCCGTCTGGTCTACACGGCCACCGGTGACTACGTGCGGATCGTGAACGAGAACAGCGGCAAGGTCGCCGACGTCGCGAACTGCGGCACCGCGAACGGGGCGGACGTACGGCTGTGGACGTGGCTGAACAACAACTGCCAGCAGTGGCGCCTCGTCCCCACGGCCTGACCTCTCTTCCCGCCCCGCACACCGTGATCTGCTCTTGCTCCGCAGGCAGCAGCCGGAGAGGCAGCCCATCCGATCGAAGAGGACGGCCAGGAGCAGCCGTACGGCCTTGCTACTGCCGAGGACGTGATCTGCCACGCCGCTTCACCCAGGTCTCCGCCGCGGCGCGGGCGCTCCGCGGCAGGCCTGCCCCTACCCGGTCTTGGCGCGCCGGATCGCCGTGAACGGGAACGGGGCGGAGCCCCGCACGGGGCGGGGCTCCGCCCTGTGCGGGGCTCCGCCCTGTGCGGCGGGCAGGTCAATGACACCGATGACCTTGATGTGGGCACCGTAGGCCGCGGTGACCACGGCGCGGCCGGCCTCGTGAAACGCGGGCCTCAGCCACGTAGCGGGATTGGCGGATCCTCACGTCATCGGGCCGGCCGGGGGCATCGCCGTACGGCGCGGCAACCTGGCCAACGCGTCAAGGAGCTCCTGGGCGTTGCGCTCACCGTGACCGGCCAGTTTTCCGGTGAGGCCAGCCGCTCGTCACGGCGATCCCGGCCGCCAGAAGGAACAGGCGCTCCACCTCATGGTGGCCGACGTCCACGTGGG
>NZ_JBHXHX010000029.1:0-93513 GCF_042723915.1 Streptomyces sp. NPDC058335
CATCGCCGATGGGGCCGGGCCGCCAGGCGGCCGGGCCCCTTCGGCGTTCTGCCGGCTCAGCGGCGCGTCAGTTCCAGCTCCAGGAGCCACTCCACGACCTCGGTGTGGTGGCGGGCCCGGCGCGGCGAGTCGCCCCACACGTACAGGCCGTGGCCGGCCACCACCACCGCCGGCATCCGCGGGTCGCGGGCCGCCTCCAGCCGGTCGCCGAGAACCTTCATGTCCTGGCTGTTGGCGATGACCGGCAGCGTCACCTCGACGTCGTGGGCGGGCTGCCCGACGCCCTTGAGCATCTCCACGTCCTTGAAGACGATGCCGCCCGGATGCCGGTGGCCCATCGCCACGGACGCCACCGTGTGCACGTGCACCACGGCGCCCGCGCCGGTCAGCGCGGCCACGCGCGCGTGCAGCTCGGCCTCCGCCGAGGGCTTCCCGCCGTGGACGGCCGCGCCCCGACCGTCCACCAGCACCACGTCCGCCGGAGTCAGTTCACCCTTGTCATGGCCGCTCGCGGTGACCGCGAGGCGCAGCGGGTCACGGGTGAGGACCACCGACAGGTTGCCGGACGTGCCGCGCATCCAGCCGAAGGAGGCGAAGCGGGCCGACTCTGCGGCGAGGACCGCCCCGGCCTCCTCCAGGTCCAGTGCGGTGATCTCGGCGGTCATACGGCGCTCCCGGTGGTGCTGACGGTGATCTCGTCGAACGTCCCCGCCTGCGCGTGGTCGCCGACGCCCTGCTCGAAGTACGGCTCCCCGGGCCGCCGGATGCCGACCGCGTGCCAGCCCGCGGCACGGGCCGCGTCCAGCTCGCCCGGCCGGTCGGACAGGAAGAGAAGCCGGTCCGGGGCCAGTCCGGCCGCCTCCGCGATCCGGCGGTACGACGCCGGTTCCTGCTTGGGGCCCGCGTTCTCGGTGTCGTACAGACCCGACACGAGCGGCATCAGGTCGCCCTGCGGGCTGTGCGTGAACCAGGCCCGCTGCGCCGACACCGACCCGGACGAGTAGACGTACAGCGCGCTGCCCGCCGCGTGCCAGGCCCGCAGCGCCGGTACGACGTCGTCGTAGAAGTGCGAGACGAGGTCGCCGCGCGCGAAGCCCTCGGACCAGACGACGCCCTGGAGTGTCTTCAGCGGGGTCGCCTTGCGGTCCTCGTCGAGCCACGTGTTCAGCGTCTTCTCGATCGCCGCCGCGTCGGCGTCCGGCTCGCCGGACAGCTCCCGCACCTGGGCGACGGCCCGCGCCACCGCCGGCTCGTCGGCCCGCTCGGCGAGCAGTTCGCCGAACCGGGCCCGCGAGTACGGGTAGAGCACGTCCACGACGAAGCCCGTGGCGCTCGTGGTGCCCTCGATGTCGAGCACCACGGCGTCCACGTCGAAGCGCAGCGGGTACCGCACGGTCACGCGGCTGCCCTGTCCGCCGCGTAGCCGGCCGCGATCGTGTCGTAGTCGGGGAAGCGGGAGGCGATGGAGGAGCCGGTGAAGCTGCCGATCCAGCCGTCCTCCTCGTGGAAGAAGCGGATCGCCGTGAACGACGGACTGGTGCCCATGTCGAACCAGTGCGTGGTGCCGCGCGGTACGCCCAGCAGGTCGCCCTTCTCGCAGAGCACCGCGTGCACCTCGCCGTTCACGTGCAGGTAGAAGATGCCCGACCCGGAGACGAAGAAGCGGACCTCGTCATCGTCGTCGTGGGTGTGCTCCTGGAGGAACTTCTCGCGGGCGGCCTTCGCCTTCGCCGGGAACTCCGGGTCGTCGCTGGGGTGCAGACCCAGCACGTCGACGGTGGTGAAGCCCTCCTCGGCGTTGAGCTTGTCGATCTCCGGGCCGTACGCGGCGAACACCGTCTCGCTGTCGGCGTCGGAGGGCACGTCCTCGCGGACCGGCCACTGCTCGTAGCGCACGCCCAGCGGCTTGAGCGCCGCGGCGATCTCGGCGGGGGCGGAGGTGCGGCGGACCAGGGTCTCCGGGCCGGACTCGGACCAGGTCGTCAGCAGCGTCATGGGTCAACTCCAGGAGTCTGGAAGCGGAGTGGGGGAGGGCGGCGGAGGAGGAGCGTCACTCGACCGCGACACGCCAGGGCACGGTGCCGGTTCCGTGATGGTAGCTCCCGATGCCGTGTACACCGACTGTGACATTGTTGTTGTCTCGCATGGCGAGATTCAGTGTCCATTTCTTTGACGGTGGCTGAAAACGTTCTCATGATCTGCGTATGAAGACGCTGCTGCTCGTGCGGCGGCTGTACGTGGACCTGCTCCGGTCGACCACGGCCAGCTGTCGCTGACCCTCCCGGAGCTTTGACGCGCCCCCTGCTCGCGGGGTGTTCCCGCCGCCCACGTGGTGGCCGTTTCCCGTTCGCCGGCTCCGGGCCCGCGCAACCCCTCTGTTCTCCCTCCCCTTTGCGTCCCCCCGTACCTGGAGCCCCTCATGCCCCGTGCCCGCCTGCCTCTTGCCGCGCTCTCGCTGGCCTCCGTCTCCGCCCTCGTGCTGTCCGGCTGCTCGCAGTCCACGGACGCCTCGAAGGACACCGGCACGAGCGCCGCCCCGGCGGCCGCGGCCACCGGGAAGAAGCCCGCCCCGTTCAGTGCGGGTCCGGTCAAGGTCGCGCTGGTCCGGCAGAGCGGCGCCGGTGACTACTTCGAGCAGTGGGGCAACGGGGCGAAGGCCCAGGCCAAGGCCCTCGGTATCGACCTGACCGTGTACGACGCCCAGGCCGACAACGCCAAGCAGGCCACCGACCTTTCCTCGGCCATCAACTCCGGCGCGAAGGCGATCATCATCGACCACGGCTTCCCGGCGACCATCCAGCCGGAGATCGACAAGGCCGTGAAGAAGGGGATCAAGGTCGTCGTCTACGACGTCGAGACCGCCACCGACGGCGTCGTCTCCACCAAGCAGGACGACGCGAGCATGGCCAAGGCCGTGCTCGACGTGATGGCCGAGGACCTCGGCAAGGGCGCCAAGGTCGGCTACGTCAACGTCGCCGGGTACGCCGCCCTCGACAAGCGGGACTCGGTGTGGAAGACGGCGGTCGACTCCAGCGCCTGGAAGCAGGAGTTCAAGGTCGGCAAGGTCACCGACTCCACGGCCACCGACAACGTTCCCCTCGTCTCCGCCGCCCTCACGCAGCACTCCGACGTGGCCGGCGTCTTCGCGCCCTACGACGAACTCGCCAAGGGCACCGTGCTCGCCGTGCAGAACAAGAAGCTCCAGGACAAGGTGAAGGTCTTCGGCGCGGACGTCTCCAACGCCGACATCCAGCAGATGACCGCCGCCGGCAGCCCGTGGGTGGCCACGGCGGGCACCGACCCGTCCGCGGTCGGCGCCGCCGTCGTGCGCACCACGGCGCTGGAGCTGGCCGGTGAACTGAACAAGACCTCAGTCGAGTTCCCGGCCGTCGCCATCACCCAGGACTTCCTGCGCGAGAAGAAGATCGAGAACATGGACCAGCTGCGGGCGGCGCTGCCGGCGCTGAACCTGTCCGAGGTCTCCACCGCGGACTGGATCTCGAATGTCGCCCACTGACGTCGGCGCGGAGGCGGCCGTCAGCCTGCGGGACGTCAGCATGGCCTTCGGCGGCAAGACCGTGCTGGCCTCCGTCTCCCTCGACATCGCCCCCGGCAGCGTGGTCGCGCTGCTCGGGGCGAACGGTGCCGGCAAGTCCACGCTGATCAAGATCCTCTCGGGCGTCCACCGGGACCACGGGGGAGAGGTGCGGGTGGCGGGCCGCACCGTATCCCTCAACTCACCCTCGGCCGCCCGCCGGTTGGGCATCCAGACGGTGCACCAGCGCATCGGCGAGGGCATCGTCCCCGGACTCACGGTCGCCGAGAACCTCGTCTTCGAGGAGCTGGCGCAGAAACGCGGCAACCCATTTCTCAACGGCCGCGCCACACTCGCCCGCGCCCGTGAGATCCAGGCCTCCCTCGGCCTGGGCTGGAACGACGTCGTCCTGAAGCAGGACGTCACCGAACTGGGCATCTCCGACCGCCAGTTGCTCATACTGGCGCGCGCCCTCGCGACCCGTCCCCGGCTGCTCATCCTCGACGAGCCGACCTCCGCCCTGTCCGCCGCCGAGGCGGAACGCCTGTTCGCGCTGGTGGGCAGGATGCGTGAGGACGGCATCGCCGTGCTGTACGTCTCCCACCGGCTCGGCGAGATCGACGCGCTCGCCGACCGGCTGGTCGTCCTGCGGGACGGACACCTCACCGAGGACCAGGAAAGGCCCTTCGACTGGGACGCGGCCCTGCGGGCGATGCTCGCCCAGACCCAGGAGACGACGACCGCCCGGCCCGTGAGGGAAGGCGCCGAGGGCGAGGTCGTCCTCTCCCTGCGCGGGGTCCGCCTGTTCGCCGGCCGGAAACCTCTCGACCTCGACCTGCGCACCGGTGAAGTCACCGGCGTCGTCGGCCTGTTGGGCGCGGGCAAGACCGAGCTGGCCCGAGGCCTGTTCGGCGCGGAGCCCTTCACCACCGGGGCCGTCGAGCTGGACGGCAGGCCCTACGCGCCGCGCCGCCCCTCCGACGCCATCCGGGCCGGCGTCCACCTGGTCCCGGAGGACCGGCACGCCGACGCCCTCGTGCCCGGCTGGTCGGTCGCGCAGAACATCTCGCTGCCGTTCCTCAAGTCCCTGTCCAGGGGCGGCCTGGTGAACCGCTCGCGCGAGGACGCCCTGGGCCGCGACACCATCGACGCCCTCGGCGTCGTCACCCGCGACGAGCACAGCACCGTGGAGCAGCTCTCCGGCGGCAACCAGCAGAAGGTCGTCGTCGGCCGCTGGCTCGCAGAGACCCCCCGTGTCCTCATCCTGGACGAGCCGTTCCGAGGCGTGGACATCGGTGCCCGCCGCGACATCGGGCGCCGCGCCCGCGCCCTGGCCGCCGACGGCTCGGCCGTGCTCGTCCTGTCCGCCGACGTCGACGAGGTCCTGGAGATCGCCGACCGGGTCGTCGTGCTCGCGGCCGGTGAGATCCACCTCGACGCGTACGGCGAGGACGCGGAGCGCGACCGCGTCATCCGTACCATCGCCGTCTCCGTCTGAGCCCCTCCGACACCGGCCGCCGAAGGAAGCAGCAGCACATGACCACCACACACAGCACCGAGGTCCCCGCCAAGGCGGCGATCACGCCCGCGGCCTCCACCGCCGTGCGCGTCCAGAACGCCGTCATCAAGTACGGCTTCATCTTCGTCACGGTCGTCCTGTTCCTGTACTTCGCGCTGAGCGAGGGCTCCTTCCGAGAGTCGGCGACCCTCCTCGACACCCTCCGCTATGTCTCCGTCGCCGCGATCCTCGGCCTCGGCGTCACCTTCACCATGGCCGTCGGCGGGATGGACATGTCGGTGGGCGCGGTGGCCGGCCTCGGCGTCTCGGTCGCCGCCCAGGCGATGGTGGTCCACAACCAGGTCGGCGCGGTGGCGATCCTCGCGGTCCTCGCGGCGGGCGCCCTGGCGGGTCTGCTCAACGCGCTGCTGATCGTCGTACTCAAGATCCCCGACATGCTGGCCACCCTCGGCACCATGTTCGTCATCCAGGGCGGCAAGCTCATCCTGGTCGACGGCCAGTCCATCACCCCCGGCATGACGATGTCCGACGGGTCGACCGCGCCCGGCCGGTTCACCGACGGCTTCCTGCGCATCGACCGCGGCACGGTCCTCGGCGTCCCCGTCTCCGTGCTGATCTTCGGCGGGCTGACCGTCGTCGCCTGGGTCTTCCTGGCCCGCACCCGCTGGGGCCGGGTCCTGTACGCCATCGGCGCCAACCCGGAGGCCTCCCGCCTGTCCGGTATCCGCGTCGGCGCGTACCGGGCGCTGGCGTACGTCATCTCCGGCGTCCTCGCCTCCGTCGGCGGCCTCATCCTGGCGTCCCGTATCGGGCAGGGCGACGTGTCGGCCGGGACCTCGCAGCTGCTGGAGGCGGTGGCGGTGGCACTGGTCGGCACCTCGGTCCTCGGCAGGGGCCGCCCGAACGTCTGGGGCACGGCCCTGGGCGCGGTGCTCATCGGCATCATCACCACCGGCCTGACCATCAAGGGCCTGCCCTACTACACACAGGACGTCGTCGAGGGCGCGGTGCTGATCCTCGCACTGGTCTTCAGCTTCACCCTGTCCAAGCGCCGTACGTCTTGAGGAGACCGACGATGGGCTACCGCATCCTGGAAACCGACGACATCCCCGGCTACCTGCGCGAGCGGGGCCACTGGGAGGACGTGGACGACATCCACGTGCGCGAGGTCTCGGACGGCAACATGAACCGCGTCTTCCTCGCCCGCTCCACCGACGGCACCCGCAGCCTCGCCGTCAAGCAGGCCCTGCCCTGGGTCCGCGTCGCCGGCCCGTCCTGGCCGATGAGCCCCGACCGCGCGGACGCCGAGGCCCGCGCCTACCAGCAGGTCGCCAAGGTCGCCCCCGACAAGATCCCGGCGATCCTCGGCTACGACCCCGAGAACCACGCCCTCGTCATGGAGGACATGTCCGACCTGGAGGTCCTGCGCACCCTCCTCAACGAGGGCGCGCCCTACGGTCCGCACACCTCGGCCCGGATCGGCGAACTGGTCGCCCAGCTGTCCTTCACCACCAGCGACTTCGGTATGCCCTCCGCCGACCGCAAGGCCCTGATCGCCGCCTCCGTCAGCCCCGAGCTGTGCAAGATCACCGAGGACGTGGTCCTCTCCGAGCCGTACGTCGCACACGAGCACAACCACTGGCACCCGGCGCTCGACGACCTGGCGGCGGCGTTCCGCGCGGACCCGGCGCTGCGCACCGAGGTCGCCGACCTCCGGCACACCTTCATGACGAGCGCCCAGGCCCTGCTCCACGGGGACCTGCACACCGGCAGCGTCATGGTCGGCACCCGCGAAGGCACCCCCGTGGTGCGGGTCTTCGACCCCGAGTTCTCCTTCGTCGGCCCGATCGGCTACGACCTCGGCCTGTACTGGGCCAACGCGCTGGTCTCCGAGGAACGAGCCCGTGCGCTCGGCACCCTCGCCGACCACGCGGACCAACTCCGCCTGTCCTGGGACGCGTTCGAGACCGAATTCCGCCGCCTGTGGCCGACCCGCGTCGACACCTTCTTCGACGACGCCTACCTCGACCGCTTCCTGCACCGCGTCTGGACGGACGCGGTCGGCTACGCCGGCACGGAGATCGTCCGCCGCGTCATCGGCTTCGCCCACCTCACCGACCTGACCAGCCTCCCGGACCCGGTCCCGGCCTCCCGTCGAGCGTTGCTCCTGGGCCGCGAACTGATCCTGCGGCGGGCGGAGCTGACGGAGGTCGAGGCGGTACGGGCGGTCGTGGAGCCGGCCGTCTGACCGGAGGGACGCCCGCTCACTCGGTGTCGAACCACTCGTCGCCCTCAGACCAGTGCCGCACCCAGCCGGCGAAGCCGGAACGGGCGGTCGTGGAGCCGAACTCGGCGCCGTGCGGAAGGGCACCCTCGCCGGTGACGAGCCAGAGGTGACCCCCGGCACGGACCCGTCACGACCAGATGCCAGTCCATGCCACAGCCGTCCGTGCCCAGCACCGGTGAACCGTGGCGGGCGACCTGCTCGATGACGGCCTCCGGGTCGTCGTACGGCCCCTCGTCCTCCTCCCACAGCTATGCCCGGGTGAGCGGGAAGGGCTGGGCCGGCTGCTGGTTCTTCGCCGCTTCGGCCAGTCCCACTAGCCCGTGGACCGGCGGTCCGCGGAACCGGGCAGGATCACCGCCGTCGTCCACGGCGAAGGCCTCCCGCAGGGCCGCCGACTCGGCGGGATCCGCCTGATCGGTGTCCATACGCCCATGGAAGCACCCGGCACCGACAACGGATCCGCGAGGCGAGCCGGGTGCGCGAAGGGACGGCCCCTCCCCGAGGAGCCGTCCCTTTGGCGTCGTCCCGTCGTCCCGCCTACTTCTTGTCGAGCAGGTCCTGCACCTTCGCGCGGACCTCGTCCGTGGCCAGGCCGCGGATCGTCAGCGTCGTACGGCGGCGCAGGACGTCGTCCTGCGTCTCGGCCCACTCGGTGTCGCGGGCGTAGACGACCTGCGCCCAGATCTCCGGAGCGTCGGGGTGGACCCGCTCGCTCAGCTCCGGGTTCTCGTTCGCCAGGCGGGCGATGTCGAAGGCCAGCGAACCGTAGTGCGTGGCCAGGTGCCTGGCGGTGTCGGCCGCCATGCGCGGACCCGGCGCCGGGTGGTCGACGAGCAGCCGGTGGGCGACCGCGCGCGGGTTGGCGAAACCCGGCAGCGGCATCTTCTTCGGCAGCGAGGAGATCGGCTCGAAGTCGTCACCGAGCGGGTGGCCCGGCAGCGCCTCCAGCTTCTGCATGACCGTCCGCCCGATGTGCCGGAAGGTCGTCCACTTGCCGCCCGCGACCGACAGCATCCCGCCCTTGCCCTCGGTCACCACGGTCTCCCGCTTCGCCTTGGCCGTGTCGCCGGGACCGCCCGGCAGCACCCGCAGACCGGCGAACGCGTACGTGATCAGATCACGGTCGAGCTGCTGGTCACGGATGGAGAACGCGGCCTCGTCGAGTATCTGGGCGGTGTCCTTCTCGGTGACCGAGACGTCCGCCGGGTCGCCCTCGTAGGCCTCGTCGGTCGTGCCGAGGAGCAGCATGTCCTCCCAGGGAAGGGCGAAGGTGATCCGGTACTTGTCGATCGGGGTCGCCAGCGCGGCCTTCCACGGAGACGTCCGCTTCAGGACCAGGTGCGCGCCCTTCGACAGCCGGATCGACGGCGCGGCATTGGGGTCCTCCATCCGGCGCAGGTGGTCCACCCACGGCCCGGTCGCGTTGAGCACGAGCCGGGCGCTGACGCCGAACTCGTCACCGGAGAGACGGTCGCGCAGCTCGGCGCCCGTCACCCGGCCCTTGGTGAAGCGCAGTCCGGTCACCTCGGCGTGGTTGAGCACCACGGCGCCCGCCTCGACCGCCGCGCGGACCGTCATCAGCGCCATCCGGGCGTCGTTCATCTGGTCGTCGCCGTACACGGCGACGGCCTTGAGGTTCTCGGTGCGCAGCTCGGGCACGTCCTGCTGGGCCTTGCCCGGCGACAGCAGGTGGCCCACGCCGTCGCCGAAGGCCGACAGCGCGGAGTAGGCGAAGACGCCCGCTCCGAGCTTCGCCGCGCCGTGCGGCCCGCCCTTGTACACGGGGAGGTAGAAGGTGAGCGGGTTCGCCAGGTGGGGGGCCACCTGGCGGGACACCGCACGGCGCTCGAAGTGGTTCTCCGCCACCAGCTTCACCGCGCCGGTCTGCAGGTAGCGCAGACCGCCGTGGAGCAGCTTGGAGGAGGCGGAGGACGTGGCGCCGGCGAAGTCGCCGGCGTCGACCACTGCCACCCTGAGGCCGGACTGCGCGGCATGCCAGGCGGTGGAGATGCCCAGGATGCCGCCGCCGATCACGAGGAGGTCGTACGACGCCTTGGCGAGCTGTTCCCGGGTCTCGGCACGGCTCGGGTTCGAGCCGAAGGCCGGGTGCGTACCGAGGGCAGGCACGGACTTCAGGGTGGACTCAGTGGTCATTGCGGTTCTTACTCCTCGTCAGTCTTCGTCGGCGATCCAGCCCATGGTCCGCTCGACGGCCTTGAGCCAGCTCTTGTACTCACGGTCGCGGGTCTCCGCGTCCATGCGGGGGGTCCACTCGGCGGCCCGCCGCCAGTTGGCGCGCAGGTCGTCGGTGCTGGTCCAGAAGCCGACGGCGAGGCCGGCGGCGTAGGCGGCACCGAGGCAGGTCGTCTCGGCGACCATCGGACGCACGACCGGCGCGTCCAGGAAGTCCGAGAGGGTCTGCATCAGCAGGTTGTTGGAGGTCATGCCGCCGTCGACCTTGAGGGCCGCCAGCTCGACGCCGGAGTCCTTGGTCATGGCGTCGCTGATCTCGCGGGTCTGCCAGGCGGTCGCCTCCAGGACGGCGCGCGCGAGGTGCGCCTTGGTGACGTACCGGGTGAGGCCGGCGATGACACCGCGGGCGTCCGGACGCCAGTAGGGGGCGAACAGTCCGGAGAAGGCCGGCACGAAGTACGCGCCGCCGTTGTCCTCGACCGACAGCGCGAGCGTCTCGATCTCGGCGGCCGTGGAGATCAGGCCCATCTGGTCGCGCATCCACTGCACCAGCGAACCGGTGACGGCGATGGAGCCCTCGAGGGCGTAGACCGGCTTGTTCTCACCGATGCGGTAGCCGACGGTGGTCAGCAGCCCGGAGTACGAGTTGATGATCTTGTCGCCGGTGTTCATCAGCATGAACGTGCCGGTGCCGTACGTCGACTTGGCCTCGCCCTCCGCGAAACAGGTCTGGCCGAACAGGGCCGCCTGCTGGTCGCCGAGCGCGGAGGCGACCGGGATGCCGCCGAGCAGATCGCCCAGCTTGCCGCCGGTGATCTCGCCGTAGACCTCGGCGGAGGAGCGGATCTCCGGGAGCATCGCCAGCGGAACGCCGATGGACTCGGCGATCTTCGGGTCCCACTCCAGGGTGTGCAGGTTCATCAACATGGTGCGCGAGGCGTTGGTGACGTCGGTGACGTGCCGTCCGCCGTCGACGCCGCCGGTCAGGTTCCAGATGACCCAGCTGTCCATGGTCCCGAACAGGATGTCCCCGGCCTCGGCGCGCTCGCGCAGGCCCTCGACGTTGTCGAGCAGCCAGCGGGCCTTCGGGCCGGCGAAGTAGGAGGCCAGCGGCAGGCCCGTCTCGCGGCGGAAGCGGTCCTGGCCGACGTTGCGGCCGAGTTCCCGGCAGAGGGCGTCGGTGCGGGTGTCCTGCCAGACGATGGCGTTGTGGACGGGCTCACCGGTGTTCTTGTCCCAGAGGAGAGTGGTCTCGCGCTGGTTGGTGATGCCGATGGCCTTGATGTCGTCGCGGGTGATGCCGGCCTTCGCGATGGCGGAGGCGACGACCTCCTCGACGTTCGTCCAGATCTCGGTCGCGTCGTGCTCGACCCAGCCCGGCTTCGGGAAGATCTGCTCGTGCTCCTTCTGGTCGACGGAGACGATCCGGCCGTCGCGGTCGAAGACGATGCAGCGCGAGGAGGTGGTGCCCTGGTCGATCGCGGCGATGAACGGGCCGGCGGTGTGGGCGTCGGTCACAGTGTGCTCCCGGAGGTTCCGTGGTTGAAGGGCTTTACGTACGGCGCGTGCGCGGTGTGCGACGTGAGGCTCATGTTCCTGAACTCATGTTCCTAGGCGAACGCGACGTTGTAGATGCCTGCCGCGATCGCTCCACCGATCAGCGGACCGACCACCGGGATCCAGGCGTAGCCCCAGTCGGAGCCACCCTTGTTGGGCAGGGGCAGAAGGGCGTGCACGATGCGCGGACCGAGGTCACGGGCCGGGTTGATCGCGTAGCCGGTCGGGCCGCCGAGGGAGAGGCCGATCGAGACGACCACCAGCGCGGTGATCAGCGCGCCCAGGGTGCCGAGGCCGTTGCCCTTGTCGTTGAGGCCCTGCGTGAGGATGGCGAGCACCAGCACGACGGTGCCGATGATCTCCGTGGCGAGGTTCTGCACCGCGTTGCGGATCTCCGGGCCGGTGGAGAAGATGCCGAGCACCGGGCCGGCGCCCTTCTCCTGGGCCTCCACGGCCTTGGCGGTCGTGGCCTGCGCACCCGGACCGCCGACGATCTCCCTGTCGGTCAGGTGCGCCTGGAACTGGCCGTAGTAGGCGACCCACACCAGGGCCGCGCCGATGGCGGCACCGACCATCTGCCCGGCCCAGTAGACCGGGACGTTCTTCCAGTCGCCGTCCTTGATCGCGAGCGCGAGGGTCACGGCCGGGTTCAGATGGGCGCCCGACAGGGGCGCCGAGGTGTAGACCGCCGTGAGTACGGCGAAGCCCCACCCGAAGGTGATGGCGAGCCAGCCGGCGTTACGGGCCTTGGAGGCCTTCAGCGTGACGGCGGCGCACACTCCGCCGCCGAGCAGGATGAGTATGGCGGTACCTATGGTCTCGCCGATGAAGATGTCGGAGCTGGACACCCGCGACTCCTTTGTCCTTCGTCCAGGGGACCGAACCCCGGGTCCCTCCGGGAGTTCGAGCTGCTCTCGGAATGAGAGCGATGCCGGCCCTTGGCGTTGTCACACTCTAGCGCGTATTGCCGGTAGGTGTTCGACAATGCCGACCGATGGACGGGAGTCTTGCTCCGGCGTCACGGGTGCGTCAAGAGTCCTGTTATCGAAAGCACGATCGTTATTGATCGCTCTTGCCGATCGGTCCGGGCGGGCGGATCCCCGCGGGCGTCAGCGAGCGTCGCCGTCTCGAACGTCCATGTCAGGGCGCGCCGGGAGCCGTGACGGACACGGCGGCGAAAGCCGAGGCGTGCGCGACGAGAGCCCGGAAGGGGCATGCCGAGAGCCGGAACGCCGTCCCGACGTCCCGGTGTGTTTCCGCGTGGGTCTTGGAACCGCCCGGCGCTCTCAGAACCGCCCGGCGCCCAGATCGCGCGACACCGCGCGGGCGCAGTCGCGGACGGCGGCGATCAGTTCGGGGCGCACCTCGCCGTCCCGGCACAGGCGTTCCACGGCGCCGGTGATGCCGACGGCCCCCACCGGCATGCGCCGCCGGTCGTGGATGGGCGCGGCGACGGAGGAGACGCCCTCCCAGGTCTCCTCGACGTCAGCCGCGTACCCCCGCGCGCGCGTGAGATCGAGGAGATGCTCGAAGTCCTCCAGCTCGCACACCGTGCGTTCGGTGAAGGGCTTGCGGTCGGCCTCCATGGCCTCGCTGTGCGCGACCGGGTCGTACGCCGACAGCACCTTGCCCAGGGCCGTCGAGTGCAGCGGCTGCATGGCCCCGATCTCCAGGACCTGCCGGCTGTCGTCTGGCCGGAACACGTGGTGCACGATCAGCACGCCCTGCTGGTGCAGCACGCCCAGATGGACGCTCTCGCCGCTGGAGCGGGCCAGGTCGTCCGTCCACACCAGGGCACGCGCGCGCAGCTCGTGCACGTCCAGATAGGTGGTGCCCAGGCGCAGCAGCTCCGCGCCGAGCTGGTAGCGGCCGGAGGCGTCGTCCTGTTCGACGAAGCCCTCCTGCTGGAGGGTGCGCAGAATGCCGTGGGCCGTGCCCTTGGCCAGGCCCAGGGCCGAGGCGATGTCCGAGAGGCCCAGCCGCCGCTCGCCGCCCGCGAGCAGTCGCAGCATCGCGGCCGCCCGTTCGAGCGACTGGATGTTCCGTGCCATCGCCGTTCTGCCTCCGTCCCCTCGGCCGTCCACGCGCAGCCAGTGCTGCCGTTGTTCGGCATTGTCGAACACTACCGGTCCATGCCGACCTCCCGCTAATGGTCGGTCAATACGCGTCATGCCATTCGCCCCCGCAGGTGACGCGCAGACTTTCCCGGTCCGTCCCGTGGACGCCCTGACCATAAGCCCCCGGTCCCGGCTACCCTGGCGGCGAGCGCCCTCCATGGGGAAGCTCCATGACCGATCCCACGGGACGGTCCGGGAGCGACCGGAGGGCGCCCTGAAGCCGACAGCCGTCGCACCCGAGGGAGCCCTTTCATGGCCTCTGTGCCGCCGACCCCTTCCGCCGACAGCCGGACCCGTGTGTCCGAGCTCCGTGAGGCCCTCGCCACCCGAGTGGTGGTGGCCGACGGAGCGATGGGCACGATGCTCCAGGCCCAGGACCCCACGCTCGAGGACTTCCAGAACCTCGAGGGCTGCAACGAGATCCTGAACGTCACCCGGCCCGACATCGTGCGCTCGGTGCACGAGGAGTACTTCGCCGCCGGAGTGGACTGCGTCGAGACGAACACCTTCGGCGCGAACTTCGCCGCCATGGCCGAGTACGACATTCCGGAGCGGGTCCACGAACTGTCCGAGGCGGGCGCCCGCATCGCCCGCGAGACGGCGGACTCCTTCGCGGCACGCGACGGCCGCACCCGCTGGGTGCTCGGCTCGATCGGCCCCGGCACCAAGCTGCCCACCCTCGGTCACGTCGCCTACACCACCCTGCGCGACGCCTACCAGGACAACGCCGAGGGCCTCATCGCCGGCGGCGCCGACGCGCTGATCGTCGAGACCACCCAGGACCTGCTCCAGACCAAGGCCGCCGTGCTCGGCGCCCAGCGCGCCCGCCGCAACGCGGGCCTGGACGTGCCGCTGATCGTCTCCGTGACGGTCGAGACCACCGGCACCATGCTGCTCGGCTCCGAGATCGGTGCCGCCCTGACGGCCCTGGAGCCGCTCGGCATCGACATGATCGGCATGAACTGCGCCACCGGCCCCGCCGAGATGAGCGAGCACCTGCGCTACCTGGCCCGCAACGCCCGCATCCCGCTGGCCTGCATGCCGAACGCGGGCCTGCCGGTGCTCGGCAAGGACGGCGCCAGCTACCCGCTGACGGCCCCCGAGCTGGCGGACGCCCAGGAGAACTTCGTCCGCGACTACGGCCTCTCCCTGATCGGCGGCTGCTGCGGCACCACCCCCGAGCACCTGCGCCAGGTCGTCGAGCGCGTCCGCGGCCTCGCCCCCGCCGCGCGCGACCCGCGCCCCGAGGCGGGCGCCGCCTCGCTCTACCAGAACGTCCCGTTCCGCCAGGACACCGCGTACATGGCGATCGGTGAGCGGACGAACGCCAACGGCTCCAAGAAGTTCCGCGAGGCCATGCTCCAGGGCCGCTGGGACGACTGTGTGGAGATCGCCCGCGAGCAGATCCGCGAAGGCGCCCACATGCTCGACCTGTGCGTGGACTACGTCGGCCGCGACGGCGTCGCCGACATGGAGGAACTCGCCGGCCGCTTCGCCACCGCCTCCACCCTGCCGATCGTCCTGGACTCCACCGAGGTCGACGTCCTGCGGGCCGGCCTGGAGAAGCTGGGCGGCCGCGCGGTCATCAACTCCGTCAACTACGAGGACGGCGACGGCCCCGAGTCCCGCTTCGCCAAGGTCACCCGGCTGGCCCAGGAACACGGCGCCGCGCTGATCGCCCTCACCATCGACGAGGAGGGCCAGGCCCGCACCCCGGAGCACAAGGTCGCGATCGCCGAGCGGCTGATCACCGACCTCACGGGGAACTGGGGCATCCGCGAGGAGGACATCCTCATCGACACCCTGACCTTCACCATCTGTACCGGCCAGGAGGAGTCCCGCAAGGACGGCATCGCCACCATCGAGGCGATCCGCGAGCTGAAGCGCCGCCACCCCGACGTCCAGACCACGCTGGGCCTGTCGAACATCTCCTTCGGCCTCAACCCGGCCGCCCGCGTCCTGCTCAACTCCGTCTTCCTCGACGAGTGCGTCAAGGCGGGCCTGGACTCGGCGATCGTGCACGCGTCGAAGATCCTCCCGATCGCCCGTTTCACCGAGGAAGAGGTCGGCACGGCCCTCGACCTCATCTACGACCGCCGCGGCGAGGGCTACGACCCCCTCCAGAAGCTCATGGCCCTGTTCGAGGGCGCCACCACCAAGTCCCTCAAGGCGGGCCGCGCCGAGGAACTGGCCGCCCTGCCCCTGGACGAGCGCCTCAAGCGCCGCATCATCGACGGCGAGAAGAACGGCCTGGAGGCCGACCTGGACGCGGCGCTCCAGGCCCGCCCCGCCCTGGAGATCGTCAACGAGACCCTCCTGGACGGCATGAAGGTCGTCGGCGAGCTGTTCGGCTCCGGCCAGATGCAGCTGCCGTTCGTCCTCCAGTCCGCCGAGGTCATGAAGACCGCGGTCGCCTACCTCGAGCCCCACATGGAGAAGGTCGAGGGCGAGGAGGGCAAGGGCACCATCGTGCTGGCCACCGTCCGCGGCGACGTCCACGACATCGGCAAGAACCTCGTCGACATCATCCTGACCAACAACGGCTACAACGTCGTCAACCTCGGCATCAAGCAGCCGGTCTCCGCGATCCTCGAGGCGGCCGAGGAGCACCGCGCCGACGTCATCGGCATGTCCGGTCTCCTGGTCAAGTCCACGGTGATCATGAAGGAGAACCTCCAGGAGCTGAATCAGCGCGGCCTGGCGGCGGACTACCCGGTCATCCTCGGCGGCGCCGCCCTGACCCGCGCCTACGTCGAGCAGGACCTGCACGAGGTCTACGAGGGCGAGGTCCGCTACGCCCGCGACGCCTTCGAGGGTCTGCGCCTGATGGACGCCCTCATCGGCGTCAAGCGGGGCGTGCCCGGCGCGGCGCTGCCCGAGCTGAAGCAGCGCCGGGTCCGCGCGAGCGCCACCGCCGTCGAGGTCGAGGAACGTCCGGAGGAGGGCCACGTCCGCTCCGACGTCGCCACCGACAACCCCGTCCCCGAGCCGCCGTTCTGGGACACCCGCGTCATCAAGGGCATCCAGCTCAAGGAGTACGCCTCCTGGCTGGACGAGGGCGCCCTCTTCAAGGGCCAGTGGGGCCTCAAGCAGGCCCGCACCGGCGACGGACCGACGTACGAGGAACTGGTCGAGACGGAGGGCCGGCCGAGGCTGCGCGGGCTCCTGGACAAGCTCCAGACCGACAACCTGCTCGAGGCCGCCGTCGTCTACGGCTACTTCCCCTGTGTGTCCAAGGACGACGACCTGATCATCCTGGACGAGCAGGGCAACGAGCGGACCCGCTTCACCTTCCCCCGCCAGCGCCGCGGCCGCCGCCTGTGCCTGGCCGACTTCTTCCGCCCGGAGGAGTCGGGGGAGACCGACGTGGTCGGCCTCCAGGTCGTCACCGTCGGCTCCCGCATCGGCGAGGAGACCGCCAAGCTCTTCGAGGCCAACGCCTACCGCGACTACCTCGAACTGCACGGACTGTCCGTCCAGCTGGCGGAGGCCCTCGCCGAGTACTGGCACGGGCGCGTGCGTTCGGAGCTGGGATACGCCGGCGAGGACCCCGCGGACATCGAGGAGATGTTCGCCCTCAAGTACCGCGGCGCCCGCTTCTCCCTCGGCTACGGCGCCTGCCCCAACCTGGAGGACCGCGCCAAGATCGCCGACCTGCTGCGGCCCGAGCGGATCGGCGTCCACCTCTCCGAGGAGTTCCAGCTGCACCCCGAGCAGTCCACGGACGCCATCGTCATCCACCACCCGGAGGCGAAGTACTTCAACGCACGGTGAAGCCCCGCACACGGCGCGGTGCGACACATCCGGCACACTGATCGGACAGGTCGTACACTGGTCGGTCCACTGAAGGCCGGTTCCCCCACGGGAACCGGCCTGCTCGTCCCTCAAGGAGGTACGTGGATGACCAGCACGGTCCCCGCGCTAGGAACCCGGACGGCCGAAGGCTCGGCCCTGCAGGCGGTGCTCCTCGACATGGACGGCACCCTGGTGGACACCGAGGGCTTCTGGTGGGACGTCGAGGCCGAGGTCTTCGCCGGGCTCGGCCACACCCTCGACGACTCCTGGCGCCATGTCGTGGTCGGCGGCCCCATGAGCCGCAGCGCCGGGTTCCTGATCGAGGCGACCGGCGCCGACATCACCCTCTCCGAACTCAGCGTCCTGCTCAACCAGGGTTTCGAGGAGCGCATCGGACACGGCCTGCCCCTGATGCCGGGAGCCGCCCGGCTGCTCGCCGAGCTGGCGGCGCACCGGATCCCGACGGCCCTCGTCTCCGCCTCGCACCGGCGCATCATCGACCGCGTCCTCACCTCGCTGGGCCCCCAGCACTTCGCGCTGACGGTGGCCGGCGACGAGGTGTCGCGCACCAAGCCGCACCCCGACCCCTATCTGTTCGCCGCCGCCGGCCTGGGTGTGGATCCGGCCAGATGTGCCGTCGTCGAGGACACCGCGACCGGGGTCGCCGCGGCCGAGGCGGCGGGCTGCCAGGTCGTCGCCGTACCGTCCGTGGCGCCCATCGCACCGGCGCCCCGGCGGACCGTCGTGCCCTCGCTGGAACAGGTCGACCTGACATTCCTGCGTGGTCTGATGGCGCTCGGATGATCGCGGCGTAGATCAACCGTGATCTCCGTGATCTTCGGATGACAGAAATGCGAGCGCTGTTCACCCAGCGTGCACCGCCGTTAGCAAGGGAATTCGGCGCGTGTGCGCGCAGTGAATTCGCCCCGGCGCTGACGGCCGAATTCCGCTCCGCGCGACCCGTGGCGCATCTGTGACCTTCGCCACGCCGGAGGGCCTCGACAGGGGCCGCGCGATGTGCCGTTCACCCCCGTTCGGGGGGTGCTGGCGTGCCCTTGTGTCCTGATTCATGGGACGCTGCACGAATCATTCCACTGTCGGGTTTTCGGTGCGTCCACACCCGGTTTCACTGCGTGATGGGCTTTCAACTCCGGTGGCTGCGAACCCTCGTGCCGGTGCGGACTAATCTCGTCGCGAGAACATCGCCCTTACCCCCGTGATCGGCCGCGACACCCCTGCATGCCGGGTACACGGACCTGACAGCTCTGGAGAAACTCGAGCATGAACCGCAAGACTTTGGTGCTGCCGGCCGTGGCAGGTCTGCTCGCGCCCGTGCTCGCCGCCTGTGGCGGGTCCGACAGCGGCAGCGGCAGCGGCGACGCCATCGTCGTGGGCACCACCGACCGGTTCACCGCCACCAAGGACGCCCCGGCGCCCCTCGACCCGGCGTACGCCTACGACGTCGGCAGCTGGAACATCCTGCGCCAGACCGTGCAGACCCTGATGATCCAGCCCAAGGGTGAGGGCGACCCCGTCCCCGAGGCGGCCGAGAGCTGTGGCTTCACCGACACCGGCAACGAGCGCTACGCCTGCAAGCTCCGCAAGGACCTGAAGTTCGCCAACGGCGACGCCATCACCGCCGAGGACGTCAAGTTCTCCATCGACCGGGCCCGCGCCCTCAAGGCCGACTCCGGCGTCTTCGCCCTGCTGTCGACGGTCGACACCGTCGAGGCCAAGGGTGACAACGAAGTCATCTTCCATCTCAACACCGCCGACGCCACCTTCCCGTTCAAGCTGTCGACCCCGGTCGCCGGCATCGTCAACCCCGACGACTACGAGAAGGGCAAGCTGCGCGACGGCTTCGCGGTCGACGGCTCCGGCCCGTACACCCTCGAGGCCAAGACCGACGGTGACGAGATGACCAGCGCCGTCTTCACCAAGAACCCCAACTACAAGGGGGCCCTCGATGTGAAGAACGACAAGGTCGAGATGGTCTCCTTCGCGGACGCCGACGAGATGGGCACCGCCATCGACAAGGGGGACATCGACGTGATGACCCGCACGATGTCGCCCGAGCAGATCGAGAAGCTCTCCGATTCCTCCACCGACGACAGCGTCGACATCGTCGAGCTGGCCGGCCTCGAGATCCGCTACCTCGCCTTCAACACCGAGGCCCCGACCGTGAAGGACAAGGCGGTCCGCCAGGCGATGGCCCAGGTCATCAACCGCGGCGAGCTGGTCACCGACGTGTACGGCTCCCAGGCCGAGCCGCTGTACTCGCTGGTCCCGGCCTCGGTCACCGGCCACTCCAACTCGTTCTTCAACAAGTACGGCGACGCCAACGTCGGCAAGGCCAAGAACCTGCTGACCAAGGCCGACATCACCACCCCGGTGAAGCTGACGCTGCACTACACGACCGACCACTACGGTCCGGCCACGAAGAAGGAGTTCGAGCTGATCCAGAAGCAGCTCAACGCCAGCGGCCTGTTCGACGTCTCCATCGAGGGCACCCCCTGGGACGCCTTCGTCCCGGCCGAGCGCAAGGGCGAGTACGACGTCTGGGGCATGGGCTGGTTCCCCGACTTCGCCGACGGCGACAGCTACATCGCGCCGTTCCTCGACAAGGACAACTTCCTGAAGTCGCCGTACCAGAACCCCGAGATCATCGACAAGCTCATCCCGGAGTCCCGCCGCGAGGCCGACCGCCTGTCCGCCGGCAAGACGCTGACGGAGATTCAGGACATCGTCGCCGAGGACGTTCCGGTCCTGCCCCTCTGGCAGGGCAAGCAGTACGTCGCCTCCCGCGACGACGTCACGGGCACCGCCTACGTGCTGAACTCCTCCGCCACCCTCCAGCTGTGGGAGCTGTCCCGCGGCGTCAGCGGCTGACGGACCGTCCGACCCGGGGCCGTGGACGGCGGCCCCGGGAGCACGAGAACGACGACAAGGCACACGCACGTGAACATGCGCAACCAGTGGCCGGTCCTGCCCATCGTGGCGGGGCTGGCCTCCGGCCTGTTGACCGGCTGCGGCTCGCAGACGGCAGGCTCCGGCGGCGACGGCTCCGCCGTGGTCATGGGGATGTCCGACGACGTCCTGGCCACCGACCCGGCGTCCGGCTACGACCCCGGTTCCTGGCTGTTGTTCAACAACGTCTTCCAGTCGCTGCTGAGCTTCCCCAAGGGCGGCACCGAACCCGAGCCGGACGCCGCGAAGGACTGCGGCTTCAGCGACACACAGACCAAGGTCTACGAGTGCACGCTGAAGGACGGCCTGAAGTTCAGCAACGGTGACGCCCTCACCTCCGAGGACGTCAAGTTCTCCTTCGACCGCATGCTGGACATCGACGACGACGCCGGCCCCGCGATCATGTTCCCCATGCTCGACAAGGTCGAGACGCCGGACGAGAAGACCGTCGTCTTCAGACTGAAGGTCCCCGACGCCACCTTCCCCAGCAAGATCGCCTCGGGCGCCGGCTCCATCGTCGACCACCGGCAGTACGACGCCGACGGCCTGCGCGAGGACGGCGAGGCCGTCGGCTCCGGCCCCTACAAGCTGGACTCCTTCGGCGAGGACGAGGCCGTCTTCTCCGCCAACGAGCACTACAAGGGCACCGCCGAGGTCAAGAACACCGGCGTGACCCTCAAGTTCTTCCACGGCGACCAGAGCGGCCTCAGGAAGGCCCTCCTCGACGGCCAGGTCGACATCGCCTACCGAGGCCTCACCGCCGCCGACATCGCCGACATCGAGGCCGGTGACGACAGTTCGGGCGTCGAGGTCGTCGAGGGCAGCAGCGCCGAGGTCCAGCACCTCGTCTTCAACATGGACGACCCCGTCGCCGGGAAGCTCGGCGTCCGCCGCGCCATCGCCCACCTGATCGACCGCGAGGCCCTCGTCGCGGACGTCTACCAGGGCACCGCCGACCCGCTGTACTCGATCATCCCGGCCGGTATAGCCGGCCACAACACGGCCTTCTTCGACCGCTACGGCGCCAGCCCCTCCCGGACCGAGGCCGCCGCCGCCCTCGAGGAAGACGGCGTCACCGGCAAGGTCGAACTCACCCTCTGGTCCACCCCCTCGCGCTACGGCCCCGCCACCGACCAGGAACTGAAGGCGATCGCCGCCCAGCTCAACGCCAGCGGCCTATTCGACGCCGACGTGAAGTCGGTGGCGTACCAGCAGTACGAGAAGGACATCGCCGACGGCAAGTACGGCGTCTACGTCAAGGGCTGGGTGCCCGACTACCCGGACCCCGACAACTTCACCGCGCCCTTCTTCGGTGAGGGCAACGTCCTGGGCAACAACTACGCCGACAGCACGATCACCGGCACGCTCATCCCGCGCACCGCCGCCCAGAGCGACCGCGCCGCCACCGGCGACGACTACGGCCGCCTCCAGGACATCGTGGCCGAGCAGGTGCCCGTTCTCCCGATCTGGCAGGCCAAGCAGTACGCCGTCGTCCACGAGGACGTCTACGGCCTGGAGAGCTGCCTCGACGCCTCCACCGTCTTCCGCTTCTGGGAGCTGGACAAGGGCTGAGAGGCCCGCACGAACGCGGAGGGCGCCCCTTGTCAGGAAGAGGCGCCCTCCGTGCCGTTCACGCGGTGCGTTCCGCCGCTACTGCGCTCCGGGACGGACCAGCCCGCTCTCGTAGGCGTACACCGCGGCCTGCACCCGGTCCCGCAGTCCCAGCTTGGTCAGCACATGCCCGACATGCGTCTTCACGGTCGTCTCGCTGACGAACAGGTCGGCGGCGATCTCCGCGTTCGACAGGCCACGCGCCACCAGCTTCAGCACCTCGACCTCACGGTCGGTGAGCGTGTGCAGGGTGTCCGGCACGGGTTCGTCGCCCGAAGGCAGATGCGTGGCGTACTTGTCGAGCAGCCGCCGGGTGATGCTCGGCGCGAGCATCGCCTCACCGGCGGCCACCACCCGGATCGCCTGCACCAGCTCGTTGGCGGGCGCGTCCTTGAGCAGGAACCCGCTCGCCCCGGCGCGCAGCGCCTCCACCACGTACTCGTCGAGGTCGAAGGTCGTCAGCACCAGCACCTTCGCCGGACCGTCCCGGCCCGGCCCGGTGATCTGCCGCGTCGCCTCCACCCCGTCCATGCGGGGCATACGGATGTCCATCAGAACAACATCGGGCTGGAGGGCCCGCACCTGGTCGAGGGCCTGGAGGCCGTCGCCGGCCTCACCGACCACCGCGAGGTCCTGCTCCGCCTCCAGAATCATCCGGAAGCCGGTACGCAGCAGCGGCTGGTCATCGACCAGTAGGACGCGGATGGCCACGTAAGTCTCCTTCGGTAGTCCGGCCCCATTCTGCCCTGCGCGACCGCGCCGGACTCGGCCGCCCTACCCGCGGACCGTCCCCTCGGCCGGTCGCACCGGCAGCGGATACGGCGGGGGAGTGCCGCCGAACTCCGGACAGTGCGCCTGGTGGTCGCACCAGCCGCACAGCTTCGTCGGACGGGGCCGCCACTCACCCGTCTCCGTCGCCAGCCGGATCGCGTCCCACAACGCGAGCAGCTTGCGCTCGACCCGCTCCAGATCGGCGAGCACCGGGTCGTACGTCAGCACGTCACCGCTGCCCAGGTAGACCAGCTGGAGCCGCCGGGGGATCACGTTCTTCAGTCGCCAGACGACGAGCGCGTAGAACTTCATCTGGAACAGCGCGCTCTCGGCGTACTCCGGCCGGGGCGCCTTGCCCGTCTTGTAGTCGACGATCCGCACCTCACCGGTGGGGGCCACGTCGACCCGGTCGATGATCCCGCGCAGTCGCAGTCCCGACTCCAGCTCGGTCTCCACGAACAGCTCCCGCTCGGCGGGCTCCAACCGTGTCGGGTCCTCCAGCGTGAACCACCGCTCGACCAGCTGCTCGGCCTCGGCCAGCCAGCCGGACAGCCGCTCACCCTCGGGATCGTCGGCGAACAGCTCCACGACCTCCGGCCGGGACTCGCGCAGCCGGTCCCACTGACCGGGGACCAGCGACCTGGCCCGCGGCGCGGTCCGCTCGGCGGCCGGCGCGTCGAAGAGACGCTCGAGCACCGCGTGCACCAGCGTGCCCCGGGTGGCCGCCGCGCTCGGCTTCTCCGGCAACCGGTCGATCACCCGGAACCGGTACAGCAACGGGCACTGCATGAAGTCGCCGGCGCGCGAGGGCGAGAGCGAGGCGGGCGCTATCGCGGTGACGGCCTTCTCACCGGCGGCCTCCACCGCCGCCACGACCGTCTCCTCGACCGCCACCTGCGGCGGGCTCCCCACGCCGTCCTCATCGCCGGACCGGGCGACACCCTCGCTGCTGCTCTCCATGCCCACAGACCTTACGGCCCGCCACCGACAGTGAGCCCACTCCGCCCACGACAGGGGGCGAGGCCGTGAAAACACAGGGGGTGCCGGGGCGGAACGCGTCCCGACGGACGCATACCATCGGTCCCAGACCCTTCCGCCCGGCAGGAGCGGGAGTTGCAACGAACGAGGGGACACCGTGGTGGAAAGCGGCGGGAGCGGGCGGCCGCGGCCGGACAGCGAAGAGTCGGCCGAGCGCCACGCGACACCCGCGCCCCCGCCGGCCGCACCCGAGGAGACCCCGGCCGGGGTCCCCGACACCTCCGCGGAGAAGCCGGCCGGTCCCTCGGAAGAGACGGTGAACGAGACGGCGAGAGAGACGGCGGAAGGGCCGCAGCGGGAGGAGAAGCAGAGGCAGGAGCCGGAAACGGACAGCGCCCCGGACCCGGCCGAGCGGACCCCGGACCCCTCCGACCTCCACCCCGACCGCCCCCTCGCCCACAGCACCCCCGCCCTCGGCGAATCCCCCACCCCCGCCAAGGGCCGCCGCCCCCCGCGCCCCCCGGAGTCCCGCGGCGGCCTGCTGATGGGGCGCCCCTTCGGCGTCCCCGTCTACGTCGCCCCCAGCTGGTTCCTCGTCGCCGCCCTGATCACCTGGGTGTTCGGCGGCCAGCTCGACCGCGTGCTGCCCGAGCTGGGCGCGGCCCGCTACCTCGTCGCCCTCTTCTTCGCGGTCGCCTTCTACGCGTCCGTGCTCGTCCACGAGCTGGCGCACACCATCGCCGCCCTCCGTTTCAAGCTCCCGGTCCGCCGCATCCAGCTCCAGTTCTTCGGCGGCGTCTCCGAGATCGAGAAGGAGGCCGAGACCCCCGGCCGCGAGTTCGTGCTGGCCTTCGTCGGCCCGCTGCTCTCCCTCGTGCTGGCCGGCCTCTTCTATCTCGCCATGCAGACCGTCGATCCCGGTACCGTGCCCGGTGTCCTGCTGGCCGGGCTCATGGTCTCCAACCTCATCGTGGCGATCTTCAACCTTCTGCCGGGACTCCCGCTCGACGGCGGCCGTATGCTCCGCGCCGTCGTCTGGAAGATCACCGGCAGGCCCATGACCGGCACCATCGCCGCAGCCTGGGTCGGCCGCGCCCTCGCGGTCTCCGTCCTGATCGGCCTGCCACTGCTCACCCAGTCCGGGGCGCTCGGCTCCGAGGCCGAGGACAGCGTCGGCATGGACACCGTCCTGGACGCCCTGCTCGCCGCCATCCTCGCCGCGATCATCTGGACCGGCGCCGGGAACAGCCTGCGCATGGCCCGCCTGCGCGAGCACCTCCCCGAACTGCGCGCCCGCAACCTCACCCGCCGCGCGGTCCCGGTCGAGACGAACACCCCGCTCTCCGAGGCACTGCGCCGCGCCAACGACGCCGGCGCCCGCGCGCTGGTCGTCGTCGACGCCCACGGCGAACCCGTCTCCCTGGTCCGCGAGGCCGCCATCGTCGGCGTACCCGAACACCGCCGTCCCTGGGTCGCCGTCAGCGGCCTCGCCCAGGACCTCACCGAGGGCATGCGGGTCTCCGCCGAACTCGCCGGCGAGGACCTCCTGGACGCCCTGCGCGCCACCCCCGCCACCGAGTACCTGGTGGTCGAGGAGACCGGCGAGATCTACGGCGTCCTCTCCGCGGCCGACGTCGAGCGCGCCTTCGTGAAGGCCATGGCCAGGCCCTCGTAGGCGTCGCCCCGGTGGTCGGCGCCCCTCACAAACCCCGGTAGGCTGGTCACATGTCCGAACCGACCGGTGCCGCCCGCAGGCGCGGGCCCTTCAAGGTCGGGGACCAGGTTCAGCTGACCGACCCCAAGGGCCGCCACTACACGTTCACGCTCGAGGCCGGGAAGAACTTCCACACCCACAAGGGTTCCTTCCCGCACGACGAACTGATCGGTGCTCCCGAGGGCAGCGTTGTCCGCACCACCGGGAACGTCGCCTACCTCGCGCTGCGCCCCCTGCTCCCCGACTACGTCCTGTCCATGCCCCGCGGCGCCGCCGTGGTCTACCCCAAGGACGCGGGGCAGATCCTGGCCTTCGCCGACATCTTCCCCGGCGCGCGCGTCGTGGAGGCGGGCGTCGGCTCCGGCTCGCTCAGCAGCTTCCTGCTCCGCGCCATCGGCGACCAGGGCATGCTGCACAGTTACGAGCGCCGCGAGGACTTCGCGGAGATCGCCCAGCAGAACGTGGAGCGCTACTTCGGCGGCCCGCACCCCGCCTGGCAGCTCACCGTCGGCGACCTCCAGGACAACCTGAGCGACACCGACGTCGACCGCGTCATCCTCGACATGCTCGCCCCCTGGGAGTGCCTGGAGGCCGTCTCCAAGGCGCTCGTCCCCGGCGGCATCCTCTG
This sequence comes from Streptomyces sp. NPDC058335, assembly GCF_042723915.1. Lineage (NCBI taxonomy): Bacteria > Bacillati > Actinomycetota > Actinomycetes > Kitasatosporales > Streptomycetaceae > Streptomyces > Streptomyces sp. NPDC058335. The sequence goes on from NZ_JBHXHX010000029.1 coordinate 25,673, forward strand.
CTGCTACGTGGCGACCACCACCCAGCTCGCGCGGACCGTCGAGTCCATCCGCGAGATCGGCTCCTTCAACGAGCCGACCTCCTGGGAGTCGATGATCCGCAACTGGCACGTCGAGGGCCTGGCCGTCCGCCCGGACCACCGGATGATCGGCCACACCGGCTTCCTCCTCACCGCCCGCCGCCTCGCGGACGGCGTCGAGCCGCCCATGCGCCGCCGCCGCCCCGCCAAGGGCGCCTACGGCGAGGACTACACCGGCCCCAACGCCGACGGCGGCAACCGCTAGGCCTCTCGTCCACAGGCCCTGCCTCCGGCGGCTCCGTGCCGCATGAACGAACCGACGCCGTGGCCGAGTTCCCGTGACACCCAGGGAACTCGGCCACGGCGTCGTCGTGTTGGGCCTGCCTCTCCGGGCCGCTGTTCGGGATCCCGGACCCCCCTGTTCCCCCACACTGTGACGTGTGGCACGATGCAGGCCACCCCCACCGGCGCAGCCCCACCGGCACAGCCCTCACAGGAGACGCTCCTCGTGCAGCAATCCGCCGTCCCGGAACTGGCACACACTCACACCCGGCCGATCCACTGGGTCGCGACGGCCACCGCCGTGGCCGGTGTCGTGGCCCTGTCCTCGGTGCTCCAGCCCGGTCCGGCGACCGCCGCCCAGGCGAGCGGGCCGGGCGCGCCACCCGCACCCGTGACCGTCGCCGCCCCCGCCACCACCGGTGTCGACTTCCCGATCGAGTGCGGCCCGATGAAGGCGCTCGTGATGAGGAAGGCCTCGGGAGACCTGGACGGCGACGGCAGGCCGGAAACAGTCGCCGTGGTCCACTGCGACGCCCCCATGGGCACCCCGCCCGACGGCGTCTACGTCCTCACCCGGGCCGCCGACGCGACGAGTCCGCGGGTCGTGGCCACCCTGATCGAGCCCAAGGAACGCCGGACCGTCACCGCCCTCTCGGTCGACGACGGCGCCGTCCTCGCCGACTACCTGGGCTACTCCTCGGCCGGTGTGCCCAGTTGCTGCCCGGACGTGAAGGAGAGCGCCAAGTGGCAGTGGAAGGACGACGCGTTCATCCGCTCCGCACCCGCCGGCGCCCACAGCGTCTGAGCCGGACCACCCGAGCCGGACCGCCGGCGCTGTGAGAAATCAGACAGCCGTCACAGCGCGTACGTACCGGCTCACTCGGCGTCCGGGCCGTAGACCTCGACCCTGTCCGAAACCCTTCGCACATGGATGCAGTCGCCCGGGCACTCCCGCGCCGAGTCCACCACGTCGGTCAGCAGCGGCAGCGGGACCGGTGTCGTGGCGCCCTTGCCCTGGAGAAGCTCGTCATCAGGGGTCTTGACGTACGCCAGACCGTCGATGTCCAGCTCGAACACCTCCGGCGCGTACTGCGCGCAGATGCCGTCGCCGGTACAGAGGTCCTGGTCGATCCAGACCTCCAGTGCCTCGCCGCCGACACCGGCTTCCTGCTGTACGCCCATATCTCCTGCCGAATGTTTGCCGAGCCGTACGGGAACGATGCAGGCTCTGACGGGTGTTGAACACTTCGACCCTACCCCCGGCAGCTTTCCAATCATGTTCGGTGGGTATTCCCCTGGCGTGAGGGAGAGCGCAAGGGTGAAGATCGGACACACCCCGACAGTCTTTGTGATCTAGGGGTTTCAATCGACACCCACCCAGGTAGGGTCTGGAAGCGTCCAGCTCCCCTTGGAGGAGGTGAGGACCGTGGCAGCCCACGACGACGACATGAACCGCGGCATCCGCCCGGGACGAGGGTCCGACGACCCCGCCGGGCAGATTGCCTACCTTGAGCAGGAGATCGCCGTCCTGCGACGTAAGCTCGCCGACTCTCCGCGACACACGAGGATTCTCGAAGAGCGGATCGTCGAGCTGCAGACCAATCTGGCCGGCGTGTCCGCCCAGAACGAGCGATTGGCCAACACGCTCCGTGAGGCCCGTGACCAGATCGTGGCCCTCAAGGAGGAGGTCGACCGGCTCGCACAGCCGCCGGCCGGCTTCGGTGTCTTCCTTCAGGCGAACGAGGACGGCACCGCAGACATCTTCACCGGGGGCCGCAAACTCCGGGTGAACGTCAGCCCCAGCGTCGAGCTGGAAGAGCTGCGGCGCGGCCAGGAACTGATGCTCAACGAAGCACTCAACGTGGTCGAGGCCATGGAGTACGAGAGCGTCGGCGACATCGTCACCCTCAAGGAGATCCTCGAGGACGGCGAGCGCGCCCTGGTGGTGGGGCACACCGACGAGGAGCGTGTGGTGCGGCTCGCCGAGCCGCTGCTGGACGTCGTCATCCGCCCCGGCGACGCCCTGCTGCTCGAACCCCGCTCGGGCTACGTCTACGAGGTGGTCCCCAAGAGCGAGGTCGAGGAACTCGTCCTCGAAGAGGTCCCGGACATCGGTTACGAGCAGATCGGCGGTCTCGGCGGCCAGATCGAGGCCATCCGCGACGCGGTCGAGCTGCCGTACCTCTACCCCGACCTGTTCAAGGAGCACGAGCTGCGGCCGCCCAAGGGCGTGCTGCTGTACGGGCCCCCGGGATGCGGCAAGACGCTGATCGCCAAGGCCGTCGCCAACTCGCTGGCCAAGAAGGTCGCCGAGGTGACCGGACAGGCCACCGGCAAGAGCTTCTTCCTCAACATCAAGGGTCCCGAGCTGCTGAACAAGTACGTCGGTGAGACCGAGCGGCAGATCCGCCTGGTCTTCCAGCGTGCTCGTGAGAAGGCCAGCGAGGGCACCCCCGTCATCGTCTTCTTCGACGAGATGGAGTCCCTGTTCCGCACCCGTGGATCCGGTGTCAGCTCGGACGTGGAGAACACCATCGTGCCGCAGCTGCTCGCCGAGATCGACGGCGTGGAGGGCCTCCAGAACGTGGTCGTGATCGGTGCCTCCAACCGTGAGGACATGATCGACCCGGCCATCCTGCGACCCGGCCGGCTCGACGTGAAGATCAAGATCGAGCGTCCGGACGCCGAAGCGGCCAAGGACATCTTCGGCAAGTACCTCACCGAGCGTCTGCCGCTCCACTCCGACGACGTCGGCGAGCACGGCGGCGACCGGACCACCACCGTCCAGAGCATGATCCAGACGGCCGTGGAACACATGTACGCCGAATCCGAGGAAAACCGCTTCCTGGAAGTCACCTACGCCAATGGCGACAAGGAAGTCCTCTACTTCAAGGACTTCAACTCCGGCGCCATGATCGAGAACATCGTGGGCCGGGCCAAGAAAATGGCGATCAAGGACTTCCTGGAGAAGAACCAGAAGGGCCTTCGCGTCTCCCATCTCCTCCAGGCCTGCGTGGACGAGTTCAAGGAGAACGAGGACCTGCCGAACACCACCAACCCGGACGACTGGGCCCGGATCTCCGGAAAGAAGGGCGAGCGGATCGTGTACATCCGCACCCTGATCACCGGAAAGCAGGGTTCCGACACCGGACGCTCCATCGACACGGTGGCGAACACCGGACAGTACCTGTAAAACCAGGGCGGCTGCGGGTCCCCTTTCCGGGTACCCGCAGCCGACTGTTTTTCGGGCCACGGCTGGAGCAGGCAATGACGCAAATGATCTCCCCACCAGCGCAGAGGCGTTCTAGGCTCTTGCGTACCGCCGGGCGCAGTGCGGGGACGGGCACCGCACACGCACCGGAGCACCCGCGGTACTTGAGCGGCGCCCACGACCGAGGGTGCCGCCGGGCAAGGAGGGCCGCATGACCGTACGGCGAGTAATGGGCATCGAGACGGAGTACGGGATCTCCGTCCCCGGTCACCCGAACGCCAATGCCATGCTCACCTCGTCCCAGATCGTCAACGCCTACGCGGCGGCGATGCACCGGGCCCGCCGGGCCCGCTGGGACTTCGAGGAGGAGAACCCGCTGCGCGACGCGCGAGGCTTCGACCTCGCCCGCGAGGTCGCCGACTCCAGCCAGCTCACCGACGAGGACATCGGCCTCGCCAACGTGATCCTCACCAATGGGGCCCGCCTCTACGTCGACCACGCGCACCCCGAGTACAGCTCGCCCGAGGTCACCAACCCGCGCGACGCCGTCCTGTGGGACAAGGCGGGCGAGCGGATCATGGCCGAGGCGGCCGAGCGCGCCGCGGCGCTCCCGGGCGCACAGCCGATCCACCTTTACAAGAACAACACCGACAACAAGGGCGCCTCCTACGGCACGCACGAGAACTACCTGATGAAGCGGGAAACCGCCTTCTCGGACATCGTGCGCCACCTCACGCCGTTCTTCGTCTCCCGTCAGGTCTTCACGGGGGCGGGCCGGGTCGGCATCGGCCAGGACGGGCACGAGCACGGCTTCCAGCTCAGCCAGCGCGCGGACTACTTCGAGGTCGAGGTCGGCCTGGAGACCACGCTCAAGCGCCCGATCATCAACACCCGCGACGAGCCGCACGCCGATGCCGAGAAGTACCGCCGCCTCCACGTGATCATCGGCGACGCCAACCTGTCGGAGATCTCCACCTACCTCAAGCTCGGCACCACGGCCCTGGTGCTGTCGATGATCGAGGACGGCTTCATCGCCGTCGACCTGGCGGTGGACCAGCCCGTCCGCACCCTCCACCAGGTCTCGCACGACCCCACCCTGAAGCGTCTGGTCACGCTGCGCAGCGGCCGCACGCTCACCGCGGTCCAGTTGCAGATGGAGTACTTCGAGCTGGCGCGCAAGTACGTGGAGGAGCGTTACGGCGCCGACGCGGACGACCAGACCAAGGACGTCCTGGCGCGCTGGGAGGACACCCTCACGCGCCTGGAGAGCGACCCCATGAGCCTGGCCGGCGAGCTGGACTGGGTGGCCAAGCGCGAGCTGATGGAGGGCTACCGGCGCCGCGACAGCCTGGACTGGGACGCCGCCCGCCTCCACCTGGTCGACCTCCAGTACGCCGACGTACGGCCGGACAAGGGCCTGTACAACCGCCTGGTGGCCCGTGGGCGCGTGAAGCGGCTCCTGGACGAGGCGGAGGTCGAGCGGGCCGTGGGCAAGCCCCCGGAGGACACGCGCGCGTACTTCCGCGGCCGGTGTCTCGAGCAGTACGCCGACGACGTCGCGGCGGCCTCCTGGGACTCGGTCATCTTCGATCTGCCGGGCCGCGACAGCCTCCAGCGCGTTCCAACCCTGGAACCGCTTCGCGGAACGCGAAATCACGTCAAGGCGCTGCTGGACCGCTGCCGCACGGCGGAAGACCTGGTCAGGGTCTTGTCGGGTGGCTGAGCGGGTACTCGGCCGCACCTGGGCGCCCGGGGTGGAAATCCGCGTGTCCGGGAATCATCGAGGTGGCCCCCGCACGTTGTAGGAACTGCGGGGCCGATGTCGGACCCGGCTTGTAGGGTCTGATCATCACCGATCGGCAGGATGCCGACCTGTCGACCATGTCGGGCGAACTGAGCGGGGTGAGGGTTATGGCGACCAAGGACACCGGCGGCGGCCAGCAGAAGGCGACGCGCTCCACCGAGGAGGTCGAGGAGCAGGCGGCCGAGACGCAGGCTTCGGAGGACCTCAAGGAGCGTCAGGAGAAGCTGAGCGACGACGTGGACTCCGTGCTGGACGAGATCGACGACGTCCTCGAGGAGAATGCCGAGGACTTCGTGCGAAGCTTCGTGCAAAAGGGCGGGCAGTAAGCCGCCTTTGCCTTCGAAGTGAAGGTTCAAGCGTGCGGGGGTGTGAGTGACCGGTAAGCCCGCCACCTGTCTCGGGTTCACCGGTCCTCGCACTCCGACGGGGGTGTCGCGAGATCCGCGAGATGTGTTCCGCGGGACATGTGGATCACCGCCGCGGGCCGGGTAGGGTCCCTGGCATACCGATGTTTCACCTGTGAATTCGGCCTATCCGGAAGGAACCTCGTGGAAGCCAACTCCCTTGGCATCGGGCGTCTGCCAGCAGCCTTCCTGACGCCCGGATCCGCCTCTTTCATGGACTTCCTGTCCGACCACCAGCCGGACCTGTTGCCCGGCAACCGGCAGCTCCCCCCGACGCAGGGCGTGATCGAGGCGCCGCACGGTACGACGATCGTGGCCGTGACCTTCCCCGGTGGTGTGGTGCTCGCCGGTGACCGTCGCGCCACCATGGGCAACGTCATCGCGCAGCGCGACATCGAGAAGGTCTTCCCGGCGGACGAGTACTCGGCCGTCGGGATCGCCGGCACCGCCGGTCTGGCCGTCGAGATGGTCAAGCTCTTCCAGCTGGAGCTGGAGCACTTCGAGAAGGTCGAGGGTGCCCAGCTGTCGCTGGAGGGCAAGGCGAACCGGCTGTCGACGATGATCCGTTCCAACCTGGGCATGGCCATGCAGGGCCTGGCCGTGGTCCCGCTGTTCGCCGGGTTCGACGTGGACCGCGACAGGGGCCGGATCTTCTCCTACGACGTCACCGGCGGCCGCTCTGAGGAGCACAACTTCGCGGCGACCGGCTCGGGCTCCGTCTTCGCGCGCGGCGCCATGAAGAAGCTCTACCGCCGCGATCTGAGCGAGGAGGAGGCCACGACGCTCGTGGTCCAGGCCCTCTACGACGCGGCGGACGACGACTCGGCGACCGGTGGTCCCGATGTCGCCCGCCGGATCTACCCCATCGTCACCGTGATCACCGACGACGGTTTCCGCCGGCTCACCGACGACGAGTCCTCCGAGATCGCCCGCTCGGTGCTGGCGCGCCGTCTCGAGCAGCCGGACGGTCCCCGGGCCGCGCTGCTGTAGCCGGCCGCCCCCTTGGCAAGGTGATCGAGTGACTTCCACAGAAAGGGACGGATAGCCGGTGTCGACGCCGTTCTATGTCTCACCCCAGCAGGCGATGGCCGACCGCGCGGAGTACGCGCGCAAGGGCATCGCCCGCGGTCGCAGCCTGGTCGTGCTCCAGTACGCCGACGGCATCGTGTTCGTCGGCGAGAACCCGTCCCGCGCGCTGCACAAGTTCAGCGAGATCTACGACCGGATCGGCTTCGCCGCCGCCGGCAAGTACAACGAGTACGAGAACCTGCGGATCGGCGGCGTTCGCTACGCCGATCTCCGCGGCTACACCTACGACCGTGACGACGTGACCGCCCGCGGCCTCGCCAACGTCTACGCCCAGACGCTGGGCACCATCTTCTCCTCGGCCGGCGAGAAGCCCTACGAGGTGGAGCTGGTGGTGGCCGAGGTCGGTGAGACGCCGGACGGAGACCAGATCTACCGGCTGCCGCACGACGGGTCGATCGTGGACGAGCACGGCTCGGTCGCGGTCGGTGGCAACGCCGAGCAGATCAGCAGCTACCTGGACCAGCGCCACCAGGACGGCATGAGCCTCGCGGAGGCCCTGAGCCTCGCCGTCCAGGCCCTGTCCCGCGACACCAACGGCACGCAGCGGGAGATCCCCGCGGAGCGCCTGGAGGTCGCGGTGCTGGACCGTACGCGGCCGCAGTCGCGGAAGTTCAAGCGGATCGTCGGCCGGCAGCTGGGACGGCTTCTGGAGACCGACGGCGCGTCGACCGAGGCGGAGAGCGCCGAGGAGCCCGACGAGAAGTAGCCCGACGCGCTCCTGCTGTGCCCCGGCCGGTTCCACGGCCGGGGCACAGGCGTCTCCTCAGGCCCTCGGCGGGGCCGTGGAGCCCCGGACGACCAGCTCGACCGGGATCTCCCCCTCTTCGGGGGTGCGGCCCTCCAGGACGGCCAGCAGGGCCCGCATGCCCCGTTCCCCGAAGAGTTCGGCGTCCAGTCGTACGGTCGTCAGCTCGGGGTCGAGGGCGGCGGCCAGCGCGATGTCGTCCACGCCGGTGACGGAGACGTCGTCGGGGACCCGCAGTCCGCGTCGCCGTACGGCCTTGTAGACGCCGGCGGCGAGTTTGTCGTCGTCGCAGACGACGGCGGTGGGAGGGGGGCCTGGGACGTCCAGGGCGGCCTCCGTGGCTGTGAGGGCGCCTTCGATGGTCATCGGGGTGGGGGCGGTCCGCAGCGAGGTGCCGGGCACGGTGGCCAGGCGGGCGGCCAGTTCACGCGCGCGTACCTCGAAGGTCCAGGACGGCACGTCCGCGGCCAGGTGCAGGAAGTGCCGGTGGCCGAGGTCCAGCAGGTGGTCGGCGACCTGTCGGGCGCCGTCGGCGATGTCCAGGTTGACGGTGGCGGAGCCGAGGCTGCCGGCCGGGTCGCTGTCGAGCATGACGAGGGGCAGCTGGTCGCCGCGGATGGCGGTGAGGGCGTCGGCGGCCATGGAGGAGGCCAGGACGCCGTCCAGGGCGGCCGGGGCGGAGGCGAAGGGGTCCGGGGCCGGGCCGATGCCCTCGGGGGAGGGGTAGAGCACCACGCCGAAGCCGTGGGCGGCGGCGAGGCGGGCGGCGCCGGTGTAGACGCCGGCGAAGAACTCGGTGGTCAGTTCCGGGACGACGAGGAGGACCGTGCGGGTGCGGCCCAGGCGCAGGTTGCGGGCGGCCAGGTTGGGCCGGTAGCCGAGGTCGCGGGCGGCCTGCCGTACCCGCTCCGCGGTGGCCTCGGAGACCCGGCCGCGCCACTTGTCGCCGAGGACGAGCGAGACGGCGGCCTGGGACACCCCCGCGGCCTGGGCGACGTCACGGCTCGTGGGGCGCGTGCTGGCTCGTGCCACCGTGGGCCTGCTCTTTCGTATGGACGGGTGAACAGCGCACATGGTACGTATGACCGAGACACGTTATACGTAAAACCTGAGCGGCACGGACCGCCTCGGGTCAGCCGACGGAGGCGGGACATGGCCGCGCGATACCTGGAGATCCTCAGGGCGAGACACGCGGCCCGGCTGCTCGCCGGCACCCTCGTGGGGCGGCTGCCCAGCGCCACGGCCGCCATTGCGATCGTCCTCTTCGTCCGCGCCGAGGACGGCAGCTACACCCTCGCCGGCGCCCTGGCGGCCGTCTACGGCCTCGCCAACGCCGTCGGCCAGCCCCTGCTCGGCCGCCTCGTCGACCTGCGTGGCCAGCCGCGCGTGCAGTTGCCCGCCGCGGTCGCCGCGGCCCTGGCCATGGCCGTCTTCGCCTTCACCGGCACCGACCCGCTGGCGCTCGCGTACGTCTCCGTCGCGGCCGCCGGGCTGTTCACCCCTCCCCTGGAGGGCGGCCTGCGGGCGCTGTGGCCGTCGGTGTTGCGCCGGGAGGACCAGGTGCACACGGCGTACGCCATGGACGCGGTGGCGCAGGAGGTGATGTTCGCCGTCGGACCGCTGCTGGTGACGCTGTGCACCTCGCTCTGGTCGGCGCAGGCCGCGCTGCTGGTGATCAACGCGCTCGGCGTGCTCGGCGCCCTGACCGTGGTCCTCTCGCCGCCCTCGCGCGCGTGGCGCTCCGCCCCGCGCGAGGCGCACTGGCTCGGCGCGCTGCGCTCGCCCGGCCTGCTGGTACTGCTGGGCGCCTTCCTGTTCGTCGGCATCGCGCTGGGCTCCATCACGGTGGCCGCCGTGCCGTACGCCGACGACCACGGGGGTGACGTGGTGTACGGCTGGCTGATGGCCGCCGTCGGGATCGGCGCGCTCGTCGGCGGTGTGGCGTACGGGGCGCGGCAGTGGACGGGGGTGCCGGAGCGGCGACTGCGGGTCCTGGTGGCCTTTCTGGCGCTGTGTTATCTGCCGCTCATGCTGATGCCGGGCGCGGTCGCCATGGTGGCGCTCACGGTGCTCGCCGGTGTGTTCCTCGCGCCCGTCCTCGCCTGCGCCTTCGTCATCATCGACCGGCACGCGCCGCGCGGCACGGTCACCGAGGCGTTCTCCTGGCTGGTGACGACTTTCACGGTCGGCCACTCGCTCGGAACGGCCGTGGCGGGGCCGGTCGTCGAGGCGGGCGGCGCCCAGTGGGGCTTCGTCGTACCGGGTGCGGCGGGCGCTGTGGCACTGGTGGTTTTGCTGGCCACAGGGCGGGTACTCGCACTTCCCGCCGGAAGTGGGGTTGTTGCGGCTTCATCGGAAAATGATCCAAACCGTGCTGCCGAACCCCGTTTCAGTTCAGGGGATCGGGCGTAATGTTCACTCATGGACCGCCGCATTTTCGGGCTGGAGAACGAGTACGGCGTCACGTGCACGTTCAGGGGACAGCGCCGCCTGTCGCCTGACGAGGTGGCGCGATACCTCTTCCGCCGTGTCGTGTCATGGGGCCGAAGCAGCAATGTCTTTCTGCGGAACGGCGCCCGCCTCTATCTCGACGTGGGATCGCATCCGGAATACGCGACACCCGAATGTGACAATGTGACCGAACTGGTCACCCACGACAAGGCCGGCGAGCGCATTCTCGAAGGACTCCTGGTGGACGCGGAACGACGCCTGCACGAGGAAGGAATCGCGGGCGACGTCTACCTCTTCAAGAACAACACCGACTCGGCGGGCAACTCCTACGGTTGCCACGAGAACTACCTGGTGGCCCGGCACGGGGAGTTCTCCCGGCTCGCGGACATCCTCATTCCCTTCCTGGTGACCCGGCAGCTGCTGTGCGGCGCCGGCAAGGTGCTCCAGACGCCCCGCGGGGCCGTCTTCTGCGTCAGTCAGCGGGCCGAGCACATCTGGGAGGGCGTCTCCTCGGCGACGACCCGCTCGCGGCCCATCATCAACACCCGCGACGAACCGCACGCCGACGCCGAGCGCTACCGTCGGCTGCACGTCATCGTGGGCGACTCGAACATGTCCGAGACGACCATGCTGCTCAAGGTCGGCGCGACCGACTTGGTGCTGCGCATGATCGAGGCGGGCACCGTCATGCGTGACCTCACCCTGGAGAACCCGATCCGGGCGATCCGCGAGGTCAGCCACGACATCACCGGGCGGCGCAAGGTGCGCCTGGCCAGTGGCCGCGAGGCTTCCGCCCTCGAGGTGCAGCGCGAGTACTACGAGAAGGCCGTCGACTTCGTCGAGCGCCGCGGCATCCGCACCGGCACCGTCGACCAGGTCCTGGAGCTGTGGGGCCGCACGCTCGACGCGATCGAGGCCGAGGACCTCGACCGCATCGGCACCGAGATCGACTGGGTCATGAAGTACAAGCTCATCGAGCGGTACCGGGCCAAGCACAACATGACCATGTCGAACCCGCGCGTGGCGCAGATAGACCTCGCCTACCACGACATCCACCGCCGTCGTGGCCTCTACTACCTGCTGGAACGCAAGGGCCAAGCCGCCCGGATCTGCAACGACTTGAAGATCTTCGAAGGCAAGTCGGTTCCGCCGCAGACCACTCGGGCGCGGTTGCGCGGTGACTTCATTCGCCGGGCGCAGGAACAGCGGCGGGACTTCACCGTCGACTGGGTCCATCTCAAGCTCAACGACCAGGCACAACGCACGGTGTTGTGCAAGGACCCGTTCCGTTCGGTGGACGACCGGGTCGAGAAGCTGATCGCCGGAATGTGACCGGGCAACGCGTTCCCCGGTAATGCCGGAACGCCACACGGGCGCCGTACGTTACGCGTACGGCGCCCTTCTCACGTCGTAGAGTTGCGCGCACGCCATCAGCCAAGATCAACCGATTACGAGGCCCCCACCGTGCGCCGACGCTCACTCATTCTCGCCGCCGTGCCCGCAGGACTGGTCACACTCGCCGGATGCGGGGACGACGACAAGTCCGATTCGTCGAGTGCGGTCGACAGCAGTGCGTCGCCCTCCGCCTCGGCCCCCTCCGCCGTGCCCGCCCCCAAGATCGTCGACGGACCTCTGCCGGCCATCACCGCGGGCACGAAGTTCGGGGAGAAGCCGACGGTCGCCAAGGGCAGTGGCGAGCCCTCCGACCAGCTCGCCGTCAAGACGGTCATCGCGGGCGGTGGCCGGACCGTCGCGGAGGGCGACTACATCCAGGCCCACTACCTCGGCCAGATCTGGGACACCGGGAAGGTCCTGGACAACTCCTACGAGCGCAAGGCGCCCCTGCTCGCCCAGATCGCGCAGGGCAGCACCATGGAGGGCTGGCGGTACGCCCTCACCGGTAAGAAGACCGGCAGCCGTGTGGAGTTCGCCGTCCCGCCCACCTGGGGCTTCGGCAAGGAGGGCAACGCGGAGGCGGGCATCAAGGGCACCGACACGCTGGTGTTCGTGTTCGACATCCAGGACACCTTCAACGCCAAGAGCTCGGCCAAGGGCAAGAACGTTCCGCAGGACGCCGCCGCCGTCCCGGTGGTCGGCACCAACACCGACGGCAAGGCCCCCTCCGTCAAGATCCCCAAGACCGATCCGCCGAAGAAGCTCGTGGCGGAATACGTCATCGAGGGCGACGGTGACGTGGTCGCGGCCGACAACACCGTCCTGGTGCAGTACAAGGGCGTCGTCTGGGACACCGGCAAGGAGTTCGACTCGACGTACAAGAACTCCGCGCTGACCTCCTTCTCGCTCCAGCAGGTCGTCAAGGGCTGGGGTCAGGGCCTGACCGGCAGGAAGGTCGGCAGCCGCGTCGTCATCGTCATCCCGCCCGACCTGGGGTACGGCGACCAGCCGCCGGCCGGCAGCGGCATCGAGAAGGACTCCACGATGGTCTTCACGGTGGACATCCTCGCGAAGATGTGACGCCGCCGTGATGTAAGACTGTGCTGTTGCCTTTCCGCGAACAAGCAGGAGCGTAAGACGTGAGCATCGAGAAGCCCGAGATCGACTTCCCGGGCGGCGAGCCCCCGGCGGACCTCGAGATCAAGGACATCTGGGAGGGCGACGGTGAGGTGGCGCAGGCGGGCCAGACCGTCTCCGTGCACTACGTCGGTGTCGCCTTCAGCACCGGCGAGGAGTTCGACGCCAGCTGGAACCGCGGCACCCCGTTCCGCTTCCCGCTGGGCGGCGGCAGGGTCATCAAGGGCTGGGACCAGGGCGTGCAGGGCATGAAGGTCGGCGGCCGTCGCCAGCTGACCATCCCGGCCCACCTCGCCTACGGCAACCAGAGCCCGACCCCGGCGATCAAGCCCGGCGAGACGCTGATCTTCGTGGTCGACCTGCTCGGGGTCTGATCGTCGTACGACCGGTCTCGACCACCTGGGGCCCATGCCTGTCCGGGCATGGGCCCTCGGCTTTGCCCGGGCACCGCGGAGCGGTACGGTCATCCGTCGGAAGCACCATAAGAAAGGCGAAGGGCGTCGATGGCCATTGCCAAGGCAGAGCGGCTGATGAACCTGGCGCTGTGTCTGCTCGGGACGCGGCGGCCGCTCAGCAAGCGCGAGCTGCGTGACTCCATCGAGGCCTACGTCGAGGCGTTCGGTCCGGGCAGGGGCGCGGCCGGCTCGGACGATTCCTTCAACCGGATGTTCGAGCGGGACAAGGACGACCTGCGCGAGCTGGGCCTGGTCATCGAGACCGTCGAGAGCCTGGACGGCGAGGTCGGCTACCTCGCCCGCCGTGACAGCAACCGGCTGCCGCCCATCACCCTCGACGCCGAGGAGGCCGCCGCCCTGGGCCTGGCCGCCAAGGTGTGGCAGCAGGCCAGACTCGCCGGCGCGGCCAGCGGCGCTCTCCAGAAGCTGCGCGCGGCCGGACTGCCCGAGGACGTCGACCCGTACGAGCCGCACAGTGCTCTGGAACCGCGCATCCCCGTCCACGAGGCCGCGTTCGAGCCGCTGATGCTGGCCTGCCGCGACCGGCGCCCCGTCCTCTTCGACTACCGCAAGGCCACCGCCGCCCGCCCCGAGCCCCGGCACGTCGAGCCGTGGGCGCTGGAGTGCTGGCGCGGCCACTGGTACCTCGCGGGCTGGGACCGCGACCGGGGCGCCGAACGCGTCTTCCGGCTGTCCCGGATCACCGGCAAGGTGCGCTCGCGCGGTACGGCCTTCACCACGCCCGTGCCCGACGTCGTCACCGTCCGTGAGACCGTCGCGAGCTGGGCGGGGGAGACCGCCGACCGCAGTGCGCTGATCCGGCTGCGCGGCGGCTCCGGGTACCCCTTGCGGGCGAGGGCCACGGCGGTGCGGGAACTCGGTGACGGCTGGGACGAGTTGGAGATTCCGTACGGGCACGGGCTGGACGCCTGGCTGGTGGAGTTCGGGCCGGACGTGGTGGTGCTGGAGCCCGCGGAGCTGCGGGCCGACGTGGTGGACCGGCTGCGCGCCGTGGCCAAGGGCTGAGGGGGAGCGAGCAACACAGTGGCAGGCAAACCGGTCAGGCCGGCGAACGCGATCGACCAGACCCGGCGGATGCTCTCCCTGGTGACGTATCTGCGGGAGCGCCCCGGAGCGCGCATCGAGGACGTGGCACGGGCCTTCGGGATCACCGAGGACGAGCTGGTCTCCGACCTCGACGTGCTGCCCATGTGCGGCACCAGCTTCCGCGGCGGTGACTTGCTCGACATCGACACCGACGGCGAGCGCATCTGGTGGCACAACCCGGCCGCCCTCGGCGCGGACGCCGCCGAGCCGCTGCGGCTGGCCGCAGACGAGGCGACCGCGCTGCTGGTGGCCGCCCGCGCGGTGGCGACCCTGCCGGGGCTGCGCGAGAGCGACCGCCAGGCGCTGCTGCGGGCCACCGCCAAGGTGGAGACCGCGGCCGGGGAGGCGGCGGGCGCCAGCTCGCGCCTGTCGGTGACCTTCGAGGCCGAGGGCGGTGTCTTCGCCGACGTCGACCGGGCGATCTCCGAGCGCCGCCGGCTGTGGATCCGCTACTACTCGCCGGCCCGCGACGAGGTCACCGAGCGCGAGATCGACCCCATCCGCCTGGTCAGCGTCGGGCACACGTACGTCGAGGCCTGGTGCCGCCGCTCCGAGGCGCGCCGCACCTTCCGGCTCGACCGGGTGGCCGAGATCAAGATCCTCGACGAGCCCTCGGCGCCGCCCGAGGTCGAGCTGCGGGACCTGTCGGAGGGGCTGGTCCAGCCCGCCGCCGAGGACCCGGAGGTCGTCGTCGAGGTGGGGCCCGGCGGGCGCTGGGTCGCCGAGTACTACCCGCACGACAGCGCCGATGAGCTGCCCGACGGCGGACTGCGAATCACTCTGCGCACGCCCGAGCCGGCCTCCCTGCGGCGCCTGGCACTGCGGCTCGGCCGCGACGGCCGGATCGTCTCGCCGCAGGACCTCGCCGACAGCGCCCGCCGCGCCGCGCGCGAGGCACTGGCGGCGTACGACGGGATGGAGGCCGCGGGCGTCGAGGCGTACGGCGGCACGGCGGACACGGCCGGTGGAAATACCGGGCAGCGGGTGCGGGGGCGGATCGACGGGCGGGAGCAGCAGCTGTGAGCGAGTCGGTGACGACGTCCGGTGTGCGGGACATCTCGGTGGCCTCGGCGTTCTCGGGGATGAGAAGCGTGGCCCCGGTGGTCTTCCGGGCCGGCTGCCCGGACTGCCGCGGCCGTTTCGAACTTGCCGCGGGGGCGCTGCGCCTGGCCATCGGCGGCTCCAGCCGCACCACGTTCTACTCCTTCACCTGCCCGGACTGCGGCGCCGCCGTGCGCAAGCCGGCCGGTGAGCGGGTCGTCGAGCTGCTCACCGGGGGCGGGGTCAGGACCCTGCGGCTGCAGGTGCCGTAGCAAGGTCTAGGCTCGGCGTCATGTTCTGGCCGATGTTCGCCGTAGCCGTGGGTTTTCTGGGTCTCGCCGTTCTCGCGGTGTGCGCCGTCCGGGTCTTCCTGGAGGCGCAGCGCCTCGGCCGGCAGGTCTCGGATTCCGCGCAGCGCATCAACCGGGCCGCCGAGGAGCTGGAGCGGGCGTCCCTGAGCGCGGCTCGGGCTGTGGACACCGTGTGAGTACCGCTGTGACCGTCCTGTGAGTCCCGCGCGGAACGCGTTTTGGGTCACTTCGCCCTCCCGCCGCGGCGGTTCGGACAGGTACGCTGCTGGTCGCGGTCCGGAGAACGAGGCCCGGAACGCGGACGGGAGTACGCACGGGGATTGCCTCACGTTTACCCCTGAGCGTTACGATCGCTGTCAGCACGATCGTTCGGACACATGTCCGACCGGTCGGACGGCAGTCCCACCCAGCCGCCTCGGTGAGAAGGTAAAGACTTATGTTCGGAAGGCTCGGCGCCCCCGAGATCATTCTCATCCTCGTCGTCATCATCCTGCTGTTCGGCGCGAAGAAGCTTCCGGACATGGCGCGCTCGCTCGGCAAGTCCGCGCGCATCCTCAAGAGCGAGGCCAAGGCGATGAAGGACGAGGGCAGCAGCACGGCCACCCCGGCCGGCCCGCCCAACGACGGCGAGCAGCCCCCCGCTCAGCGCACGATCCAGGCCTCCCCCGGTGACGTGACCAGCTCGCGCCCGGTCAGCGAGCCCACGGATTCGACCAAGCGCTGACGCAGGGCCGGTGATCTCCGGCCCGCCGCACGAGATGGGAACGTGGGTTGCTCAAGTCTGCCCGCAAGAAGGAGAAGGACCCGGAGGGGCGGATGCCCCTCGCGGAACACCTTCGTGAGCTGCGCAACCGGCTCGCGAAGGCGCTGTTGGCCATCGTCGTCGTGACGATCGTCGCCGCCTTCTTCTACAAGGACATCATCGAGTTCTTCACGAACCCGATCCTGACCGCGGTGGGGTGCGATTCGACCTTCTCGGAGCTGGCGCAGCAGAGCAGCGGCAACTGCGCCCGCATCGTTCTGAACGGTCTGCTCACCCCGTTCACGCTCGCCCTGAAGGTGTCCCTGATGGCGGGTGTGATCTTCGCGTCGCCGGTCTGGCTCTACCAGTTGTGGGGCTTCGTCGCGCCGGGACTGCACAAGCACGAGCGCAAGTACGCCTACGCCTTCGTCGGCACCGGCGTACCCCTGTTCCTCGGAGGCGCCTTCTTCGCGTACAAGACGCTGCCGACGATGGCGAAGGTGCTCCTCGAGTTCTCCCCGGCGGATCTGGACAACCAGCTGCCGCTGGACGATCTGCTCGACCTCATCGTCCGCATGGTGCTCGTCTTCGGCCTCTCCTTCGAGCTGCCCCTCCTGCTGGTCATGCTCAACCTGACCGGGGCGCTGACCGGCCGGCGCATGATGAGCTGGTGGCGCGGCATGATCATGGGCATCACGGTCTTCGCGGCGGTGGCCACGCCCAGCACCGACCCGCTGACCATGCTGGCGCTCGCCGGGCCGATCTGGATCCTCTACTTCTTCGCGACCGGCTTCTCCCTGCTGAACGACCGCCGCAGGCGTCGCCGGGACGCCCTGGCCCCCGCCGACGACGAGGCCTCCGAGCTGGATCTCACCCCCGAGGCCATCGGCGAGGTCGAGGCGGTGGCCCCGAGCCGGGCGCTGCCCGAGCAGGCGACCGCCGAGCGCGTCAACGGCTACGACGACGTGACCTGAGCACCGGAACGGATCTCCCGCGCGGCCGGGGCGCCCACGTGGCGCCCCGGCCGCGCGCCACTGTGCCCACGCAGGCACGCATCGTGAGGCCCTGAACTGCGCGGACGCGGGTTTCCCGGCAGCGGATCCGGATAATGATCGTCCTGTTGTCAGTGCGGCCCGGTACGCTCGAAAGCACGATGACAGAGGACCTCTCACCGGCCGAGCGGTACGCGGCAGCCCGTAAGCGTGCTGTCGAGCAGGCCACCGCGCTCGCCTCCTTCCGCGAGATGTACGACTTCGGTCTCGACCCCTTCCAGATCGAGGCCTGCCAGGCGCTCGAGTCGGGCAAGGGCGTCCTGGTGGCCGCCCCGACCGGCTCGGGCAAGACGATCGTCGGCGAGTTCGCCGTCCACCTCGCCCTCCAGCAGGGCAAGAAGTGCTTCTACACGACACCCATCAAGGCGCTGTCCAACCAGAAGTACTCCGACCTGTGCCGTCGCTACGGCGCCGACAAGGTCGGCCTGCTCACCGGCGACAACAGCGTCAACTCCGATGCCCCGGTGATCGTGATGACCACCGAGGTCCTGCGGAACATGCTGTACGCCGGTTCGCAGACCCTCCTCGGCCTCGGGTACGTGGTGATGGACGAGGTGCACTACCTCTCCGACCGCTTCCGGGGTGCCGTATGGGAGGAAGTGATCATCCACCTCCCCGAGTCGGTCACCCTGATCTCCCTCTCGGCGACCGTGTCCAACGCCGAGGAGTTCGGCGACTGGCTCGACACCGTGCGCGGCGACACCGAGGTGATCGTCTCCGAGCACCGGCCCGTGCCGCTGTTCCAGCACGTGCTCGCCGGGCGGCGGATGTACGACCTGTTCGAGGAGGGCGAGGGCCACCGCAAGGCCGTCAACCCCGACCTCTCGCGGCTGGCCCGTATGGAGGCCAGCCGGCCGTCGTACCAGGACCGCAAGCGCGGCCGGAACATCCGCGAGGCCGACCGGGAGCGCGAGCGCAGGCAGCGGTCGAGGGTGTGGACCCCCGGACGGCCGGAGGTCATCGAGCGGCTCGACGCCGAAGGCCTGCTGCCCGCGATCACGTTCATCTTCAGCCGTGCCGCCTGCGAGGCCGCCGTCCAGCAGTGCCTGTACGCGGGGCTGCGGCTCAACGACGAGGACGCGCGCGAACGGGTCCGCGCCCTGGTGGAGGAGCGCACCGCCGCCATCCCCGACGAGGACCTGCACGTCCTCGGCTACTACGAGTGGCTGGAGGGCCTGGAGCGGGGCATCGCCGCCCACCACGCGGGCATGCTGCCGACCTTCAAGGAGGTGGTCGAGGAGCTGTTCGTGCGCGGGCTGGTCAAAGCCGTCTTCGCCACCGAGACCCTCGCGCTCGGCATCAACATGCCCGCCCGCTCGGTGGTGCTGGAGAAGCTCGTCAAGTGGAACGGCGAGCAGCACGCCGACATCACCCCCGGCGAGTACACGCAGCTCACCGGCCGGGCCGGCCGACGCGGCATCGATGTCGAGGGACACGCCGTCGTGCTGTGGCAGCGCGCCATGAACCCCGACCACCTGGCCGGTCTGGCGGGCACCCGTACGTACCCGCTGCGCTCCAGCTTCAAGCCGTCGTACAACATGGCGGTCAACCTGGTCCAGCAGTTCGGGCGGCATCGCTCGCGCGAGCTGCTGGAGACCTCCTTCGCACAGTTCCAGGCCGACCGGTCGGTCGTCGGGATCTCGCGGCAGGTGCAGCGCAACGAGGAGGGGCTGGAGGGCTACAAGGCCTCCATGACCTGCCACCTCGGCGACTTCGAGGAGTACGCGCGACTGCGCCGCGAACTCAAGGACCGCGAGACGGAGCTGGCCAAGCAGGGCGCGGCCCAGCGGCGGGCCGAGGCGGCGGTGGCGCTGGAGAAGCTGAAGCCGGGCGACGTCATCCACGTGCCCACCGGCAAGTACGCCGGGCTGGCGCTGGTCCTCGACCCGGGCCTGCCCGCCGGACGGGCCAACGGCCATCGCGGCTTCGAGCACCAGGACGGTCCGCGCCCGCTCGTCCTGACCGCCGAGCGGCAGGTCAAGCGGCTGGCCTCGATGGACTTTCCGGTGCCGGTCGAGGCGCTGGAGCGGATGCGCATCCCGAAGTCGTTCAATCCGCGCTCGCCGCAGTCCCGCCGGGACCTCGCGTCCGCGCTGCGCACCAAGGCCGGGCACATCGAGCCGGAGCGCTCCCGCAGGGGCCGGTCCCAGGCCGCCGACGACCGGGAGATCGCCCGTCTGCGCGCCGCGCTGCGCGCCCATCCCTGCCACGGCTGCTCCGACCGGGAGGACCACGCACGCTGGGCCGAGCGCTACTACCGGCTGCTGCGCGACACCTCGCAGCTGGAGCGCCGGATCGAGGGCCGGACGAACACCATCGCCCGGACCTTCGACCGGATCGTGGCCCTGCTGACCGAGCTGGACTACCTGCGGGGCAACGAGGTCACCGAGCACGGCAAGCGGCTGGCCCGGCTGTACGGCGAGCTGGACCTGCTGGCGAGCGAGTGCC
Organism: Streptomyces sp. NPDC058335; assembly: GCF_042723915.1. Lineage (NCBI taxonomy): Bacteria > Bacillati > Actinomycetota > Actinomycetes > Kitasatosporales > Streptomycetaceae > Streptomyces > Streptomyces sp. NPDC058335. Next base: position 45,365 of record NZ_JBHXHX010000029.1, read on the forward strand.
TGCGGGCCGGGGTGTGGGAGGGTCTGACCCCCGCCGAACTCGCCGCCTGCGTCTCGGCGCTGGTGTTCGAGGCCAGGACCAGCGACGACGCGATGGCGCCGAAGCTGCCCTCGGGCAAGGCCAAGGCCGCGCTCGGCGAGATGGTGCGGATCTGGGGCCGGCTGGACGCTCTGGAGGAGGACTTCCGGATCAGCCAGACCGAGGGCGTCGGGCAGCGCGAGCCCGACCTCGGCTTCGCCTGGGCCGCCCACATGTGGGCCTCGGGCAAGGGCCTCGACGAGGTCCTGCGCGAGGTCGAGATGCCGGCCGGGGACTTCGTGCGGTGGTGCAAGCAGGTCATCGACGTCCTCGGGCAGATCGCGGCAGCCGCGCCCCCGGAGAGTTCGTCGGTGGCGAAGAACGCCCGCAAGGCCGTCGACGCCCTGCTGCGGGGCGTCGTGGCGTACTCGTCGGTGGGCTGAGGAGGCGTAGGCGGGCGGCCTGGACCGTTGGAGCGGAACAGGGTCGCCCGTTCGCCTCGACGGGTCAGGTGTGCCTGCCAGCCCGGTACTTCTTGGTGTTCTGCGGGTCTGTCGGAGTCGATGGTCTTGTCGGGGGTCGAGGCGGTGTAGGTGGTGGGCGGGCTGGACCGGTCGGGGGAACAGGGCCGTCCGTTCGCCTCAGCGGGTCAGGTACGCCCGCCAGCCTCCGTACTCCGTGATGTCCTCCGCGTCCGTCAGTGCGGAGGGTTCGCAGAGAAAGCCCGGGAGTTGTGTGCCGTCGGTGAGGGTGACGCGTCCCAGGGCCATCGGGCGGGGGAGGGCGGCCAGCAGGCCGCCCAGGCCCGCTGCCGGGAGGCGCCAGACCTCCACCTCGACCGGGGCGCCGCCCTCGCCCACGTGGACGAGGCCCGGCTTCGGCGGGGTCGTCCGCAGGGCGTGCAGGCGGTACACGGGGGCCGTCGTCGTCGTACGGTCCAGTACGGCGCCCAGGGACAGGAGCTGGGAGTTCAGCGGCTGGCCGGTCAGATGTGCGCCCGCGACGGCGACGTAGGTGTCGGGCCGGAGCAGGTGCGCGACGCGGGTGAGCCGTTCCTCCGTGAAGGCCCGGCCGATCAGCATCACGCCGAACGGCAGGCCCCTCACCTCGCCCGCCGGGACGGCCACCGCGGACAGGTCGAAGAGGTTCGTGGAGTTGGTGAAGCGGCCCAGGCGGGCGTTGGCGCCCAGCGGGTCGGCCGCGACCTCGGCGAGGGTGGGATGGCCGGGGGCGGTGGGGAGCAGCAGGGCGTCGGCGTCGGCGAGCGCGGTCAGCGCCCGTGCGCGCAGGGCGGCCAGGCGGTCGGTGTCGGCGTGGAGCCGGTGGGCCGGGATGTCCCGGGCGCGGGTGATGATGCCGGCGACGGTGGGGTCGAGGCCCGCACCGCCCTCCGCCAGCAACTTGTCGACAAAGGTACCCACCGCGGTGTAGCGCTCGGCGACGAACGCGCCCTCGTAGAGCATCGCCGCAGCCTCGGTGAACGGGGCGAGGTCGATCGTGCGGATCTCGGCCCCGGCGGACCGGACCTGCCGTACCGCCGCCTCGTACGCCTCGGCCCAGCCCGGGTCCAGTTCGCCGAGCTGGTCGAGGGGCGGCACCGCGATCCGCCAGGGGCCCGGTGCGCGGGCCGGCAGCGGATGGCCGGGTGCGGACGTCATGTGGGCCAGGGCCTGTTCCGCCTCCGGCAGGGTCCGGGCGAACACCGTCACGCAGTCCAGGGACGCGCAGGCCGGGACCACACCCTGGGTGGACACCAGGCCGCGGGTCGGTTTCAGGCCGACGATGCCGTTGAAGGCGGCCGGGACGCGGCCCGAGCCCGCCGTGTCCGTGCCGAGCGCGAGGTCGACGATGCCGAGGGCCACCGCGACCGCCGAGCCGGAGCTGGACCCGCCGCTGATCCGCTCCGGGTCGCGGGCGCCCCGTACGGCGCCGTAGGGCGAGCGGGTGCCGACCAGGCCCGTCGCGAACTGGTCCAGGTTCGTCGTGCCGAGGACGAGCGCGCCCGCCGCGCGCAACCGGGCGACCACCGGGGCGTCGGCCTCGGGCTCGTAGGCGTACGCCGGGCAGCCCGCCGTGGTGGGCAGGCCCGCCACGTCGATGTTGCCCTTGACGGCGAGCAGCCGGCCGGCGAGCGGCAGGTGCTCGCCCGCCGCCACCCGGGCGTCCAGGGCGCGGGCCTCCGTCTCGACGGCCGCCGAGGGACGCAGGCCGATCCAGATCTCGGGGCGGTCGACGGCCTCGATGCGGGCGTGGGCGGCACGGACACGGGCGAGCGTGGTGGACATGTCTGGTTCCTCTTTCACTGTGCGGCGGCGGGGGCGGGGACCGCGGGGGCCAGGACGAGCAGGGCCGTTCCCGCCTCCACCTGGTCGCCCGGCCTGGCCAGGACCTGTGCCACCACACCGTCGACCGGCGCGTGCACCCTGGACTCCATCTTCATCGCCTCCAGGGCGAGCAGCGGCTGCCCCGCCGCCACCTCGTCACCGGCGCTGACGTTCAACTGCCAGACGGACGCGGCGAACTCCGCCTCGACCAGGCGGCCGCCGGGCGGCACGGTCACCTCGGCCGGTGCGGCCGGGGGCGCCGTCGCGGCATCCGCGCGGGCGAACTCGCCCGCCGCCTCCCAGGCGTCCCGTTCCGCGCCGAACGCCGTCTGCTGCCGGTTTCTGAACTCGGCCACGGAGTCGGCGTGTTCGACGAGGAACGCCTCGTACTCGGCGAGTGAGAAGGTGCCCTCCTCGATGCGCGGCACGAAGCGTCCCGAGATGATGTCGGCCCGCAGCTCCAGGAGTTCGTCCGCGTCGACCGGGTACCAGCGGATGCGGTCGAAGAACCGCAGCAGCCACGGCCGTCCGGGCTCGAACGCGCCGCGCTGCCGCCAGGGCGACCACACCTGCGTCGTACGGCCCACGAACTGGTAGCCGCCGGGGCCCTCCATGCCGTAGACGCACAGGTAGGCGCCGCCGATACCGACCGAGTTCTCGGCCGTCCAGGTGCGGGCCGGGTTGTACTTCGTCGTGACCAGGCGGTGGCGTGGATCGAGCGGGGTGGCGACCGGCGCGCCCAGGTAGACGTCACCGAGGCCGAGGACCAGGTACTCCGCGGCGAAGACCGTGTCGTAGACGTCCGCCACCGAGTCGAGGCCGTTGACGCGGCGGATGAACTCGATGTTCCACGGGCACCAGGGGGCGTCGTCGCGCACGCCCGCCATGTAACGGGCGATCGCCTCGCGGGTCGCCGGGTCGTCCCAGGACAGGGGGAGATGGACCGTACGGGAGGGCACCACCAGCTGGTCCGTCGGCGGGAGGGAGGCGGTCATCTCCCTTACGACGGCGAGGAGTTCGCTCTGCGGCAGCCGATCCGGGTCCGTGCGGATCTGGAGGGAACGGATGCCCGGCGTGAGGTCGGTGACGCCGTCCAGGCAGGCGTCGGACACCGCCTCCATCAGCGCGTGGACGCGCATCCGCAGCGCCAGGTCCAGTTGCATCGGACCGAACTCGACGAGCAGGTTGTCGTCGCCGCTGCGCCGGTACGTCACGTCCCCGTCCCGCGCCAGGACGCCGCCGTCGACGATCACGGGCCGGAGACCGCCGTCCACGTCGGCCGGCACGAACCGCACGGTGTCGCCGGGGCGGAGCTGGCCCAGCTTCCAGCGCTCGCCGCTCAGGATCGTCGCCGGGCACACGAACCCGCCCAGGGACGGGCCGTCCGGGCCGAGCAGCACCGGCATGTCGCCCGTGTAGTCGACGGCACCGACGGAGTACGGCGTGTCGTGGATGTTGGACGGGTGCAGCCCCGCCTCCCCGCCGTCGGTCCGCGCCCAGCGCGGCTTGGGGCCGACCAGCCGGACGCCGGTACGGGCCGAGTTGAAGTGGACCTTCCAGTCGGCCGCGTAGAAGTCGCGGATGTCGTCCTCGGTGAAGAACTCCGGGGCCGCGTGCGGGCCTTCGGCGGCGCTGATGTGCCAGACGGAGGTGAAGGCGGGGCGGTCCACGACGGGGGTGGTGTCGCCCCCGGCGGCCGTCCCGGCGGCCGTCCCGGTGTGCAGGACGTCCCCGGTCCGCAGGGCCCGGCCGCCGTGACCGCCGAACCGGCCCAGCGTGAAGGTGCTCGCGCTGCCCAGGAAGGCGGGCACGTCCAGGCCGCCGGCGAGGAGGACGTAGGTCCGCAGGCCGTGCTCGACGGGAGCGCCGACCTCCAGCAGGGCACCGGCCGGTACGGTCACCGGCTCCCACTGGGCGACCGGCGTGCCGTCGACGGTGACCGCCGCGGGCGCGCCCGTGACGCACACGGTCGTCGGACGGCTGAAGCGCAGGGCCGGTCCCTGGAGCGTGCACTCCAGGCCGGGGGCGCCCTCGTGGTTGCCCAGGGCCCGGTTGCCGAGGCGGAAGGAGCGGTCGTCCATCGGGCCGGACGGTGGCACGCCGACCTGCCAGTGCCCGGTGCGGCCGGGCCAGTCCTGCACGGTGGTGAGCGTGCCGCCGGAGACGACCTCGATGCGCGGGGTCGGGTCTTGCACCTCGGCGAGCGTGGCCGTCGAATGGGCCGCCGCCACGAACCGGGGGTCCGCCAGCGCCGCCCGCACCAGGCCCAGGTTGGTCTCGATGCCGTCGATCCGGGTCCTGGCCAGCGCCTCGTCGAGGCGGGCCAGCGCGTGAACCCGGTCGGAGCCGTACGCGATCACCTTGGCGAGCATCGGGTCGTACGCCGGGCTCACCTCGGTGCCGGTCTCCACCCAGCCGTCCACGCGCACCCCGGCCGGAAACTCGACCCGCGTCAACAGGCCGGCGCCGGGCCGGTGTTCGCGGCTCGGGTCCTCCGCGTACAGGCGGGCTTCGACGGCGTGACCGCGCGGCGGGCCGGGCTCGTGGACGACGTCCCGCTCACCGCGGGCCAGGCGCAGCATCCAGGCGACCAGATCGACGCCGTAGATCTCCTCGGTGACCGGATGTTCCACCTGGAGGCGGGTGTTGACCTCGAGGAAGTAGGCCTCCTCGCGGGCCGCGTCGTAGACGAACTCGACGGTGCCGGCGGAGCGGTAGCCGACCGAGGCGCACAACTCGCGGGCGCTGGTGGCCAGCTGCTGTCTGATGCGGTCGGGGAGTCCCGGTGCCGGTGCCTCCTCGACCACCTTCTGGTTGCGGCGCTGGAGGGAGCAGTCACGGTCGCCGAAGGTGACGACCCGGCCCTCGCCGTCGCCGAAGACCTGCACCTCGACATGGCGGGCGTCCTCGACGAGGCGCTCCAGGAAGACACCGGCGGAGGAGAAGGCGGCGGCCGCCACGCGCTGCACGCGCTCCCAGGCGTCCGTCAGTTCGTCGGCGGAGCGACATGCCGACATTCCGATGCCGCCGCCACCGCCGGTCGCCTTGAGCATGACCGGGTAGCCGATGCCGGCCGCCGCGGACAGCGCCTCGTCCACGGAGGGCAGCAGTCCCGTCCCCGGCGCCAGCGGTACGCCCGCCGCCTCGGCCGCCGCGCGGGCGGTGTGCTTGGCGCCGAACAGCTCCAGGTGCTCGGGCGTCGGGCCCACGAACACGATCCCGGCGTCCGCGCAGCGGCGCGCGAAGGCCGCGTCCTCCGAGAGGAAGCCGTAGCCGGGGTGGATCGCGCCCGCGCCGGTGTCCTTGGCCGCCTTCAGGACCAGGTCGCCGTCGAGGTACGACTCCTTCGGCGGCGCCGGGCCCAGCCGCACCGCCTCGTCGGCGAGCCGGACGTGCGGGGCGCAGCGGTCGGGGTCGGAGTACACGGCGACCGTGCGCAGGCCCAGTTCGCGGGCCGTGCGGATGACGCGGACGGCTATCTCGCCACGGTTGGCGACCAGCAGCGTGTCGAAGCTCATGCGCTCGCTCCGTCGGTCGTCGCTCCGCCGGCAGTCGCCCGGTCGGTCGTGGCCTGGTCGGTCGTGGCCCCCTCGGGCGTCGTCGCGCCGGTGATCGTCATCTCCACGGCCGTCGGCTGGAAGCCGTTGCAGGGGTTGTTGATCTGGGGGCAGTTGGAGACGAGGACGAGCACGTCGCGTTCGGCGCGCAGGGCGACCGTCAGGCCCGGCGCGGACAGGCCGTCGACGATGCCGAGGGTGCCGTCCTTCTCGACGGGCACGTTCATGTACCAGTTGATGTTGGACACCAGGTCCCGCTTGCCGAGGCCGTGCCTGGCGCCCTCGGCCAAAAAGTTGTCCACGCACGCGTGCTGCGCCCAGGTGTGGTGGCCGTAACGCAGGGTGTTGGACTCCTTGGAGCAGGCGCCGCCGACCGTGTCGTGCCGGCCCACGTCGTCCCCGACGACCGTCATCAGAGCGGTGTGCTCGTTCGACAGCAGCACGCTGCCCGTGGTGAGGAAGATGCCGCCCTGGGCGTGGATCGTGTCGGGGGCGCTGTAGCGCACCGACGTGTCGTGGGCGTCGTACACGAGGCAGTCGACGGCCTGGTTGCCGTGCAGGTCGGTGATGGTGAGCGTCTCGCCGGCCCGGACGACGGACGACCAGGCGGCACGGGCGGGAACGACGGTCGTGCTCATGCGAGCCCCCTCGCGGTGAGGAATTCGACGGTGTTGAGGAAGGCGCGGCGGCCCTCGGGAGTGGCCTCCCACAGGGGGTCGCCGGGCCGGGTGGGCGCGGCCCGCCAGGCGAGGACCTCCAGTGGGGTGCTGACGTACTCCGCGCGCGGGTCGGCCGGGTGCGGCACGTTGGCGATCAGCACGGTCACGTCCTGCTCGGCGCGCAGGGTGATGTCCCCGCCGGGGCCGGCCGAGCCGGTGAAGTCGAGGGTGCCGTCGCCCCGGACCTCCACGCCCTGGAAGAAGGAGAGCGAGGGTGGCAGGTCACGGGGTTCGAGGCCGTTCTTCGCGGCGGCCAGTTTGAACAGTTCGCGGCCGGCGGGGGAGGGGGACTGCGGGGTGCCGTCGCCGTACCGCGCGGTGTTGCGGACGAGGGTGGAGGTGCCGCACAGGGCGTCGTGCCGGCCCGAGGTGTCGGCGACGACCGAGGCCAGCACCCGCCCCTGGTCGGAGAGGAGCAGTACGCCCTCGCCGAGGTAGGCGTTCCACTGGACCTTGACCGTGTCGGCGGCGTTGAGCCGCTCCCAGGGGCGGTCGGCGGCGTACAGCAGCAGGTGCGCGCAGGCGTCGCCGCGTAGGTCGGTCAGGCGCAGCTCGGTGCCGCGGGCCAGGACCCGGTGCGTGTAGTTGCCGCCCGCCACCGTCTCGGCCCACACCAGGTGGCCCGCCTCGCAGGGCGGGGCCGGCCAGTCCGCGGCCGGGACGATGGGCATCGTCTCGGTACGCGTGCCCTCCTGGGCGCGCGCATGGGCACGGGCCCCGTACGTGGTCGCTGTCGCCATCAGGTCCTCCGGCTGGGGCTGGGGTGAGTTCGGTCGTCTCTAATTTCTGTCGCCCGACAGAAATTAGGGGCGGGTCGGGTCACCGCCGTTGCCGCCGGGTTGCCGCGCTGTTACCGGCCGCTCACGACTGTTGTCGGGAGCGGCGCGGGGGGCGTTGGCGGGCGTTTCGCGAAGGCCGCCGAGGGCTGTCCGGGTCGGCGTGCTCTGCGGTGAGGTGGCCGCGCCGGGTGAGGTGGTCGCACGTGTGGAGGCGGCCGCGTTCGGTGAGGTGGCCGCGCCTCGCGTGGAGGCAGCCGCGTTCGGGGCGGGATCGCCGCGTTCGGCGGGAAGTCGGCGTCCGGCGATTCGTCGAGGCCGCCGTGTGTGTCGTGGGGTGGGGCGTGCAGGGTGTGGGGGTGGGCGTGCCCGTCGTGGGGTAGGGCGTGCAGGGTGTCGGGGTGGGCGTGCCCGTCGTGGGGTGGGGTGTGCTGGGTGTGGGGGTGGGCGTGTGTCGTGGGGTGGGGCGTGCAGGGTGTCGGGGCGGGCGTGCCCGTCGTGGCGCGTGGCCTCCTGGGTGTGGAGGCCGCCGTGTCCGTCGCGGAGGCGGGCCCTGATCGGGGCCGAGAGCGCTGTGCCCTGCTCGGAGCCGAAGGCGCCGTGCCCTTCGCTGCGGTCGCCGTCCGGTCTCTCGCCAGGTCGCCGTCCGGTGCCGTGTGCGAGGATCGAACGCATGGGGACGACCAGTGGGCGCCGAGTCGGCCGGCCGCGCGCCGCGCAGCGGCCCGACAGCGGGCTGGAACCGCGAGCCGAACTGCTCTCGGCCGCAGCGGAGTTGTTCACCACCCGCGGCTACGCGGCCACCACCACCCGGGCCGTCGCCGAGCGGGCCGGCATGCGCCAGGCCTCCATGTACCACTACGTCTCCGGCAAGGAGGAACTCCTCGCTGCCCTGCTGGAGTCCACGGTCACGCCGTCCCTGACGTACGCCCGTGAGCTGCTCGCGGACGACACGCGGTCGGCCGCGGACCGGCTGTGGGAGCTGTGCCGCACCGACGTGGAGCTGCTCTGCGGCGGCCCGCACAACCTCGGCGGGCTGTATCTGCTTCCGGAGGTGCGTACCGAGCGGTTCGCCGGGTTCCATGCCGTGCGCGCGGAACTGAAGGACTGCTACCGGCAGTTGCTCGCCGCGACCCCGGCGGGCGGCACCCTCGCCAAGAGCGAGCTGGATCTGCGGACCGATCTCGTCTTCGGGCTCATCGAGGGCGTCATCCTCGTCCACCGCTCCGACCCGGAGCGCCCCGTCTCGGACTTCGCCCGCGCCACGGCCGACGCGGCGCTGCGCATCGTCGGCGCCTGACGGCGGCCTCGCACCCGCTGATTCACCCGTCCTGGTGAAGGTTTTCGCACGCCCGCACATCGTTACGCACGGTGTGCGAACGAACTCCGTACGTGTAAAACGCCCGAGGTTACTCCAGGTGCTGCCGTGGTTTCAGGCGGTTGCCGAATATGACACGGCGATGATCCGGTCGGACTAAGCTCGCCCGCGGCGCACCGAGTTGAGGCGTATTCGTGCGCTTGTTCCCCAATACCCCGAAGATACCGACAGATCCCCTACAGAGGGTGCCCACATGGTGAGTGTTCAGTCCCCACCCGGTCGGCGAGAACTGGCCTACGCGCGCTTGGTGTTGCTGCCGGCGATACTGATGGCCGCGGCGACCGGCGCGGCCGTCGCCCTGGTGGCGGCGCCGGCCCAGACCGCCGTCGGCGCCTGCGGAGCCGTCGCCACTCTCCTGGTGATCGCCGCCGGGGCCGAGTCGGTCCGCCGCGGCCGTCAACTGAAGGAACTGCGCGCGGAGAAGGAACGCCGGATCGCGTACCTGGAGCGCCGGGTCGCCGCCCAGGGGGAGCAGAACCTCCGGCTCGCCGACTACTTCGTCCCGCAGGCGGTGGCCTGGCTGCGCGCCGGGAACTCGCCCCGCGAGGTGATGCTCCACTTCGCCGACGTGGACGCCGACTACCGCGACCTCGACAAGGGCCAGCAGAAGGTGGTCAAGGGGATCCTCGAGATCGTCGACCACGAGGAGGCCCTGCGCGACTCCGCCCAGCGCTCGTTCGTCAGCGTCGCCCGGCGCGTCCAGGCCATCGTCCACCAACAGGCCGCGGAACTCCGGGAGATGGAGGAGGACCACGGCCGTAACCCCGAGGTCTTCGACGACCTCCTGCGCATCGACCACGGCACCGCCCTGATCGGCCGTCTCGCCGACTCCATCGGCGTGCTCGGCGGCGGCCGCCCCGGCCGCAACTGGCCCCAGCCGGTCCCGCTGTACAGCGTGCTGCGCGGCGCCATGTCCCGCATCCTGGAGTACCGCCGCATCCAGCTCGACTCCATCGCCAAGGTCAACATCCGCGGCCTGTCCGTCGAACCGCTGATCCACGCGCTCGCCGAACTCCTCGACAACTCCACCCGCTACTCGCCGCCCACCAGCAAGGTGCACGTCAACGCGGTCGAGGTGCAGACCGGCATCGCGATCGAGATCGAGGACGCCGGCGTCAGCCTCAGCGAGGAGGCCCGCGCCAAGGCCGAGCGCATGCTGGAACAGGCCATGGCCGGTGTCGACATCCAGGACGTCGGGGGCACCCCGCGCCTCGGCCTCGCGGTCGTCGGCCGGCTCTGCACCGCGTTCGACATGCAGGTGTCGCTGCGCACTTCGGCCTACGGCGGCGTCCGCGCCGTACTGATCGCGCCGAGCGAGATGGTCACCTCCGACCCGGCACCCGGCTTCGCCCACGGCATCGGCGCCACCGCCGTACCGCAGATCGACCTGGGCAACATCGAGGTCGAGAGCCCGAAGCGGCCCCCGAAGAAGCGCCGTCCCACCAACCCGAGGATCCCGGCGGGCGTCTCCCTGGACGACGACGAGGTGCCCGAGGTCACCGAGTGGACCGACAAGGGCCTGCCGCAGCGCCGCAGCAAGACGACGATCCCGATCAGCCAGCGCTACCGCGAGGCGTACGCCGCCCAGGCCGCCGAACTCGCCGGTGAGCCCGATCCGTTCGCGCAGCCGAAGCCGGAACCCGATCCCGACATGAAGCGGCAGGAGCCCGGCGTGGCCTTCGAGGCCTTCTGGGAGGGCCTGAAGAAGGAGGCCCCTCCGGGGCACCACCCGACCGACTTCACCCGCAATCCCACCGCCTACCTGCACCTGCTCAAGGACAAGGCCAAGTCCGAGGCCGACGACGAAGGGGACCTCACGTGATCCAGCAGCGCCAAAACTTCGACTGGCTGCTCAAGGAGCTCTACGACGGCGTTCCGGGCATCGAGATGATCGTCGTGCTCTCGGCCGACGGGCTGCGCATCGCCCGCTACGCCGGTGACCCCGACGCCGCCGACCGCGTCGCCGCCGCCTGCGCAGGCCTCCAGAGTCTGGCCAACGCCGTCGCCCAGGAGATCCACTCCAGCGACGGCGAGATGAACCTGGTCATGATCGAGCTGAACGGCGGTTACTTCTACATGATGTCCGCCGGAGCCAACGCCTACCTCGCGGTCCTCGCCGACGTGCGCTGCGAGGCCGGCCGGATGAGTGCCATGATGCGCGACCTCGTGGTCCGGATCGGCGCCCATCTGACCAGTCCGCCCCGCCGCAACGGGCAGAGCGTATGACGCCTCCGCAACGCCGGCGGCGCGAACCCGACCCGGAACCGTTCCCGCAGCCGCCGAAGGAGGGGGAGGGCAAGAACCCCGAGCGGCTGTACATCATCACGGGCCCGGACGGCGAACGCGCGCCCCTCGACCTCGTCACGTTAATCGTGGCGCGCGCAGAACCGCCCTCCTCCGCCACCCCTGAGCAGTCGGCCGTGCTGCGGATGTGCCGGGCCCCGCTGGCGGTGGCCGAGGTGTCGGCCTACCTCAGCCTGCCGTTCAGCGTGGTGACGGTGCTGCTCACCGAGATGCTGGCGGCCGAACTCGTCCATGCGCGCGCCCCGATCGTCCGGCAGCACCTTCCCGACCGTTCCCTCCTCGAAGCGGTGATGAATGGACTTCAACGGCTCTGACACCATCCCCGGCCCACGCGCCGAGGATCATCTGCCGCACACGACCACGGCGGCGGCCAAGATCGTCATCGTGGGCGGCTTCGGTGTCGGCAAGACGACCATGGTCGGGTCGGTCAGCGAGATCAAGCCGCTGACCACCGAGGAGACCATGACGCAGGCGGGTATCGGCGTCGACGACAACTACGGCTCCGACACCAAGACCGCCACCACCGTGGCGATGGACTTCGGCCGGATCCGCATCACGGACCAGGTCGTGCTCTACCTCTTCGGCACACCGGGCCAGGAGCGGTTCTGGTTCCTGTGGAACGGCCTGTTCGAGGGCGCCCTCGGCGCGGTCGTCCTGGTCGACACCCGCCGCCTGGAGGTCAGCTTCGAGGTCATGGGCCGGCTCGAGGAGCGCGGTGTGCCCTTCGTGGTCGCCGTCAACACCTTCCCCGACGGGCCCCGGTACCCGCTCGACGACCTGCGGGGCGCCCTCGACCTGCCGCCCGAGATCCCGATCATGGAGTGCGACGTGCGCCGCCGGGCCTCCAGCCGCGACGTGCTGATGACGCTGACGCGCTTCCTCCACGACCTCGCGCTGGCCGGCAACCTCACCTGACACCCGCCGCCCCCCCCGACCCTCCTCGGACTTCCCGGACTTCCCGGACTTCCCGGACCACCGACCCTCCCGACCCTCCCGGATCTACCCGGACCCTTTCGGAGCGACCCAGTGACGCCTGACCACCCCACGACGACCGGTCCGCAGGACCTCGCCCTCGACCCGCCGCCCGGCTGCCCCGCGCACGGCCGTGGCCCCGGCGGACTGCGCCGGCTCTACGGGCCCGGCGCGGAGGACCTGGGCGACCTCTACGAGCAACTGCGCGAAGAGCACGGCCCGGTGGCGCCCGTGCTCCTCCACGACGACGTGCCGATGTGGGTGGTCCTCGGCCACGCCGAGAACATGCACCTGGTGCGCACGCCCTCCCAGTACAGCCGCGACAGCCGCATCTGGACGCCGCTGCTGGAGGGCGCGGTCAAGCCCGACCACCCACTCATGCCGCACATCGCGTGGCAGCCCATCTGCTCCCACGCCGAGGCCGACGAGCACAAGAGGCTGCGCGGCGCGGTCACGGCGGCCATGGCGACCATCGACGACCGCAGCGTGCGCCGGTACATCTACCGATCCACCCAGCGCCTGGTCAACCGCTTCTGCGAGCGCGGCCGCGCCGAGCTGGTGAGCCAGTTCGCCGAGCACCTCCCGATGGCCGTGATGTGCCACGTCATCGGCATGCCCGAGGAGTACGACGACCGGATGGTCCAGGCCGCCCGGGACGCGCTCAAGGGCACCGAGACCGCGATCGCCAGCCACACCTACGTCATGGAGGCGCTGAGCCGGCTCACCGCCCGCCGCCGCGCCGACCCCCAGGACGACTTCACCAGCCATCTCATCCGGGACCCGGCGGGACTGACCGACGACGAGGTCCGGGAGCATCTGCGCCTGGTCCTCTTCGCCGCCTACGAGGCCACGGTCAACCTGCTCTCCAACGCCCTGCGCATGGTCCTCACCGACCCGCGGTTCCTCGCCCAGCTCAACGGCGGGCAGATGACGGTGCCGGAGGCAGTCGAGCAGTCGCTGTGGGACGAGCCGCCGTTCAGCACCGTCTTCGCCTACTTCGCCAAGCAGGACACGGAGTTGGGCGGGCAGCGCATCCGCCGGGGCGACGGCCTCCTCTTCGCACCCGCGCCGGGCAACGTGGACCCGCGGGTCCGCCCCGACCTCGCCGCCAACATGCAGGGCAACCGCGCCCACCTCGCCTTCGGCGGTGGCCCGCACGAGTGCCCCGGCCAGGACATCGGCCGTGCCATCGCCGACGTCGGCGTCGACGCCCTGCTGACGCGCCTGCCGGACGTGCAGCTCGCCTGCGCCGAGGAGGACCTGCGCTGGACCACGTCGATCGCCTCGCGACACCTCGTGGAACTGCCGGTCCGCTTCGAGCCGAAGGACCAGCAGGACGTCATGGTCAGGCCGACCCACGGCGCGATCCCGCCGCCGCGCCCGGTCATCCCGGTCACCCTCGACATCAAGCCGGCGCCCACCGCCGCACCGGCCGCTCCGCCCCTGGCCACCCGCATGCCGCCGCCCGGCGCACCCCGGCCCGCGGCGACGGTCCCGCGGCCCGCGCCCGCCCCCGAACCGGCCCCCGCACCCGAACCGGCCCGCCGGCCGAACGCCTGGCGCCGCTTCCTGGCCTGGTGGCGCGGCTACTGACCGACGTCGCGCCCGCCGCCCCAGGCGTCGTACGACGACCAGGCGGCCAGCGTCCGCCGGCTCCGCAGCCGGTGCTCCGCCCCGGTGACCGGGTCGGTGAACTCCAGCTCCCGCGCCAGCAGTTGCAGCGGGCGCCGGAAGTCACCGGCCGGTCCGGGGGCGGTCACCTCGGGGTAGAGCGGGTCGCCGAGGATGGGCACGCCCAGCGCGGCCATGTGCACCCGCAGCTGATGGGTCTGCCCGGTCTCCGGGGTCAGCCGGTAGCGGGCGAGCCCGTCCGGCCGGTGTCCGGCCGGCTCCACCCGGCTGACCGCGTTGGGCTCACCCGGCACCTCGCGGGCGGTCAGTGTCCCGCGCTCCTTCACGATCCGGCTGCGCACGGTCACCGGCAGGGCGAGCCCCGGATCGTACGGCGCGACCGCCTCGTACACCTTGCGGACCAGGCGGTCGCGGAACAGGGTCTGGTAGGCGCCGCGCTCCTCGGGGCGCACGGTGAACAGCACCAGCCCGGCGGTGAGCCGGTCGAGGCGGTGGGCGGCGCCCAGCGCGGGCAGGTCCAGCTCCCGCCGCAGCCGGGCCAGCGCGGTCTCGGTGACATGGCTGCCGCGCGGGGTGGTGGCGAGGAAGTGCGGCTTGTCGGCGACGACGACGTGTTCGTCGCGGTACACGATCTCCAGGGGGAACGGCACCGGCTCCTCGGCGGGCAGGTCCCGGTGGAACCACACGAACATCCCCGGCACGTACGCCGCGTCCGCCGGCACCGCCCGCCCGTCGGCTCCGACGATCCGCCCCGCCGCGAACATCGCGTCCACGGCCTCGGCCCGCGCCGCACCGTACCGCTCGGCCAGGTGCTCCCCCACGGTCGCCCAGTGGCCCTCGCCCGGCAGCCGGACGCGGACCGGATCGACCCCTTGGCGCTGCGGGAGGGGGGAGGGCGGGGGAGGGGAGCGGCGTCTCATCGGGACCCACCCTACGGCGGCCGCGAAATCCGGTTGGCACGCTCCGGTCCGGTGGGGAGGATGCGGGTCATGCCCTTTCTGACCGATCCCGTCCTGCCCGCCGGCACGCTCGCCGAGTCTCCCCAGCCGGTGATCCCCACCGGCGACGGCCTCGTCCTGCGGCCCTGGCGGGACACGGACGCGCCCGCCGTCCACGCGGCCTTCCAGGACCCGCTGATGCACCGGTGGCACGTCCGGGCCGCCGACTCGATGGCGGAGGTCACCGGCTGGGTCGAGGAGTGGGTGACCGCCTGGGCCGAGGAGAAGGCCGTCCAGTGGGCGGTCGTCGACGCGGACACCGACGAGCTGCGCGGACGCGTGGCGCTGCGAGGCATCGAGCTGGTCGACGGCATGGCCGAGGTCGCCTACTGGACCACGGCGGCCGCCCGCGGCCAGGGCGTCGCCGCCCGCGCCACGACCGCCCTGTCCCGCTGGGCCCTCGACGACATCGGCTTCCACCGCCTCGAACTCCTGCACGCCACATCCAACGAGGCCTCCTGCCGCGTGGCAGCCAAGACCGGCTTCACCCTGGAAGGCACCAAGCGCAGCTCCGTCCTCCACCAGGACGGCTGGCACGACATGCACCTGCATGCGCGGGTGCGGGGCGACTGATCGGAAGGCGCACACGCGGCGTACGTGCGGCCGTCCCCGATCCCCAGGTGCGGGCCGCCCGACCGGGCGGCCCGGCGCGCGTGCGCCGCTCGGTCCGGGCCCGGGGTAGGCGCGCGTGCCGGCTGACGGGCCGAGGGCCGGGAGCGGCGCGCGGGGCGTGCAAGGGGCACCGGGCCCGGCCCAGGCGGCGCGCGTGCGGGACGGCGAGCGGCTGGGGCACCGCCGATCGCGCGTGGGGACGCCGGCTCAGCCGGTCGCCGGCTCCGGCACCGCTTCCGGGGCCGTCTCCGGGACCGTCGTCGTCCCGGCCCGGTACGTCCGGTAGGCGAGGCCCGCCCCGACCGTGACGGCGAGGAACAGCACCGTGAACCACTGGAAGTACCAGTGCCCGCCCGCCGGGTCGTACACCGCCGCTCGCGGCCAGGCCAGGTTGACGGTCATGAAGAGGCCGTAGAGGAGGGCGAGGGCGTTCACGGGGATGCCCCAGCGACCCAGGGAGAACAGGGGCGCGCCCGTCTCGTCCGTGCCGGCCGACGAGAACTGTCCGCGCAGTCGGCGGACCAGCAGGGGGCCGGTGACCATGGCGTAGGCCAGGTACAGCATCACGATGCAGGTCGTGCCGATGGCGAGGAACGCCTCCGGGGAGGCGAAGTTCAGCAGCAGCAGCGCCGCCGCCAGGACGCCGACGACCAGGGCCGGGGCGCTCGGCATGCCCGTGCGCGCGTTGACGCGGGCGAGGCGGCCGGAGAACGGCAGCTGTCCGTCGCGGGCCATGGAGAACAGCATCCGGCAGGCCGCCGTCTGGATGGCGAGGGTGGCCACGGTGATCGCCACCACGACGTCCGCCAGCAGCGCCTTGCCGACGCCGTCCCCGAGGCTGCTGGTGAGGACGTAACTGAGCCCGTCCACGCCCAGGCGGCCGTCGGTGAGGCTGGGCGCGGCGAGCAGGCCGCCCAGCACGATCAGCCCGCCGAGCAGGCCCGCCGCGCCGAGCGCGGTGAGGATCGTGCGGGGCGCGGTACGGCGAGGGTGGTGCGTCTCCTCGCTCATCTCGCCGGCGCTGTCGAAGCCGATCATCACGTAGGCGGCCGCGAAGGACCCCACCAGCAGCGCCCCCAGCAGGCCCTCCTGCGCGGCGCCCTCGGTGTGGAAGGTGATGCTCGGGGACCGCTCGGAGTGGGTGAGCAGCAGGACGACGATGAGCACCGCGCCGATGATCTCGGCGGTCACGCCGACCCGGTTGACGACGGACATCACCCGGTTGTCGAGGACGTTCACCAGCGTGGTGAGCGCCAGCAGGAGCACGCCGAGCAGCGCCGCGTTGGCCGCGCCGTCCGGTGAGGTGGGTGCCGGGTCGGTGCCGATCAGCTGGAAGCCCGACCAGATCGCCGGCAGCACCATCTGGAGCGCCAGCGCGGCCGCCGCGACCACGACGACCTGGCCGATCACCATGATCCAGCCGGCGAACCAGCCGAAGGACGGTGTCGACAGCCGGGACGACCACTGGTAGATCGCGCCCGAGATCGGGTAGCGCGCCGCCAGTTCCGCGAAGCACGCGGCGACCAGCAGCTGCCCGGCCAGCACCGCCGGCCAGGCCCAGAAGAAGACCGGGCCACCGAAGGCGTACCCGAAGGCGAAGAACTGGAAGACGGTCGTCAGGACGGAGATGAAGGAGAAGCCGGCGGCGAACGACGCGTACCGGCCCAGGCTGCGGTGCAGCTCCTGGCGGTAGCCGAAGGCTTCGAGGGACCCGTCGTCGGGTCCGGGGGAGTGCGGCGGGTCGGGGCGTACGTCGGAGCGGGTCGTGGTGGTCACGGCGGAACCTGCCTTCGGCTGCCTTGGGCGCGTGCCCCTGCGTAATTCCTGTCGGGCGACAGAAATTAGGGAGTGGCTGTTTCCACCGCGTCACGCGAGCATGTCCGCGCCGGGCCCAAGTCCTCACGTTCTCGCCGGCGGCCCGCAGTCGCGATATGTCGCGACCGGTCGACCGGCTCGCCCAGGGTGTCGCCGTCGTCGACCGGGGCCGGGTCCGCGTCCCGGCCGTGCCCGAGGAACTCAAGGGCGAACTGTGCGGCGACGCCGTCCACTTGGAGCTGTGCACGCCCCTCGCCCGACACCGGCCGCACTCTGCTCGACCCAGTCCTCGGCGGACTGCCCGGCGTACAAGGCGTGGTGGCGGAGGGGCGCCGGATCACCGTTCTTCGGCGGCCTGATCGAGGAGGTCGTCGGACTCGGTGGCTTCGGCACCACGTTCTCACCTGACTGCCTGGTGCGGGTCGTCCCGCTCGGCCGGGCGACGGCGGCGGGCCGCTCGGCAGCTGTCCGCCGACCCCGACCGGGGCGCGGTCCTCGTCCGCCGCGGCGGTCTGCCGGCGCTCGCCGCGGCGCCGGTGCGGCTGCCGATCCGGACGTCCAGGTCGTACCGGCGGCCGGTGCGGCGGGCGTACGCGCCGCGGGTGCCACCACGGCCGTACGCAGTCACGGCGCGGCCCGCTCCACGGGTGCGGGCCGCTGTCCACGGGCCTCAGACGGCCGGCGCCGTGGCCTCCTGCTCGGCCTCGACGCGCGCGTTCCACTCCCGCTTGGCGGCCTGCCAGCCGTCCTCGTCGTGGCCGAGCCGCCAGTACCCGGAGACCGACAGGTCCTCGCGGGGGACCTGGAGGTCGACCCGCAGCAGCTTGCGCAGCTCCTTCACGAAGACCGCCTCGCCGTGCACGAACGCGTGCAGTCGGCCCTCCGGGAACTCCAGCGCCCGGACGGCCTCCACCAGCCGCTCGCCGACCGGACGCCCGCCGCGGTGCAACCAGACGACCTCCACGTCGGAGTCGATCTTCTGCTCCTCCTCGGGGCCGGAGACCTCGATGAAGGCGTGGGCCACCGCACTGGCGGGAAGCGACTCCAGCGCCGCCGCGATGGCGGGCAGGGCGCTCTCGTCACCGGCCAGCAGATGCCAGTCGGCGGCCGGGTCGGGGGCGTAGGCGCCGCCGGGGCCCATGAAACGGACGGTCTCACCCGGCTGGACGCGGGCCGCCCACGGACCGGCGAGGCCCTCGTCGCCGTGCAGGACGAAGTCCAGGGTCAGCTCGCGGTGCTCGGTGTCCCAGTGGCGCACGGTGTACGTCCGGGTCACGGGCCACTGCTCGCGGGGGAACTCCGCGCGGATCCGCTCCAGGTCGAAGGGCTCCGGGTAGGTCACGCCCTCGGGCCCGAACAGCAGTTTCACGTAGTGGTCGGTGCAGGTGGCGGCGGTGAACTCGGCCAGTCCCTCCCCGCCGAGAACGACACGCTGCATGTGTGGGGTGAGCCGTTCGGTGCGGACGACCTGCGCGGAGTGGGGCTTCCGCGGCTTCCGTGCCGGACGTTCTGCCATGACGGCCTCCCAAGCCTTCGTTGGTTAGGTTTACCTAAGTTAGCACCCCGTCCCCCTGTGGCGCCTCAGGCCGCGAGCTTGCTCCCGGGACCAAGGCTCACGCGCCGAGTGTCGTCAGCAGCCGTTGCAGTGACCCGCCGAGCCCCCAGCGCTCCGCCAGCTCCTCCAGCGCCGCCGGTTCCCGCGGTGTCCGGGGGAGCCCCGTCGACACCTCCGGCAGCGGCACGTCGTCGGCGACCTTGACCACCGTCGGCGCGACGGCGAGGTACGGCCGGGCCTCGTCGAGCCGCTTGCGCTGCGAGGGCGTGAGCTTCGCCTTCGGGTCGTCGACGGCAGCCAGGATCCCGGCCAGGTCGCCGAACTCGGTCAGCAGCTTGGCCGCCGTCTTCTCGCCGATGCCGGGCACGCCGGGCAGGCCGTCGCTCGGGTCGCCGCGCAGCAGCGCCAGATCCGCGTACCCCCGCCCGTCGACGCCATACTTCTCGCGCAGCCACGCCTCGTCCGTCGTCTGGAGCGTGCCGACGCCCTTGAGCGGGTACAGCACCCGCACCCCGCGCGCGTCGTCCACCAGCTGGTACAGGTCGCGGTCGCCGGTGACGATGTCGACCGGGCCCTTCGCGCGGGCCGTGAAGGTGCCGATCACGTCGTCCGCCTCGTAGCCCGCGACGCCCACGCGCGCGATGCCGAGCGCGTCCAGGACCGCCTCGATCACCGGCACCTGCGGCGAGAGCGTGTCCGGCACCTCTTCCTCGTCCGGGCCGACCTCGTGCTCCTCGGCGACCCGGTGCGCCTTGTAGGAGGGGATGAGGTCGACCCGCCACTGCGGCCGCCAGTCGGCGTCCATGCAGGCGACCAGTTCGTCGGGCCGGTGGTCCTTGACCAGGCGGTCGATGAAGTCCAGCAGCCCGCGCACGGCGTTCACCGGCGTGCCGTCCGGGGCCTTCACGGAGTCCGGGACGCCGAAGTAGGCGCGGAAGTAGAGCGAGGCGGTGTCGAGGAGCATCAGTCGTCCGGTCACGCCACGCATCATGCCGCACCGGTCCGACACCGACCCGCCGGTATTCACTCCGGTGGCAGGTGTGAAGGGCCTGTGAACTGGCCCACTTGTGCGTTTGCCCCCGCCGGGCCAGGGCAGGCGCCGCCTCGGAGCGGTGCCGGTTGCATTTTCAACTGTGAACGACGCTCGGCGGCCACCCCTGGCCCCGTCGCCCCTCCCGCCCTTGCCCCCGATCCGAGAAGGTATGTGTGTCCTCCAGGCTAGAAGCCGATCATCTGTACAAGGTGTTCGGCAGACGACAGGACGAGGCAGTCGAGCGGCTCCGCCGCGGCGCCGACCGGGAGGAGCTGAGGGCCGACGGCACCACCGCCGCCGTGATCGACGCCTCCTTCACCGTGGACCCCGGCCAGATCTTCGTCGTCATGGGCCTGTCCGGCTCCGGGAAGTCCACCCTGCTGCGCATGCTCAACGGACTGCTGGAGCCCACCGCGGGACGCGTCCTCTTCGACGGCGAGGACCTGACCGCGCTCGGCGACCGCGAACTGCGCGAGGTCCGTGCCAGGAAGATCAGCATGGTCTTCCAGCACTTCGCGCTCTTCCCGCACCGCAGCGTCCTCGACAACGCCGGCTACGGCCTCGCCGTGCAGGGGGTGCCGCGCGCCGAGCGCGAACAGCGCGCCACCGAGGCCCTGCGGCTGTGCGGCCTGGCCGGCTGGGAGAAGTCCTGGCCCGACGAGCTGTCCGGCGGCATGCAGCAGCGCGTGGGCCTCGCCCGCGCCCTCGCCACCGACGCCGACCTGCTCCTCATGGACGAGTCCTTCAGCGCGTTGGACCCGCTGATCCGCCGCGACATGCAGGACCAGCTCCTCACGCTCCAGAAGACCCTGAAGAAGACGATCGTCTTCATCACCCACGACCTCAACGAGGCCATGCGCCTGGGCGACCGCATCGCCGTCATGCGCGACGGCCGCATCGTGCAGAACGGCACCGCCGAGGACATCCTCGTCCGCCCGGCCGACGACTACGTCGCCTCCTTCATCAAGGACGTCGACCGCTCCCGCGTGCTGACCGCGTCCGCCGTCATGGACACCGACCTCCGCGGCGACGAGGCCGACTGCGACTGCGCCACCGCGAACCCGGACACCCCGTTCACCGAGCTGTGCGCGATCAGCGCCCGCCTGACCCACCCGGTCGCCGTCCTGGACGCGCAGCGCGAACTCGTCGGAGTCGTTCCCCGCCGGCGCCTCGTCGGCTTCCTCGGCGACGAACACGGGGAGCCCACCGCCTGCGGCGACCCGCGCGACGGGGGGAAGGTGACCGCCCGTGCCTAGGCTGCACCTCGGCGACTGGGTCGACTCCGGCGTCGACTGGCTCGTCACCCACATGTCCTGGCTGTTCGACGCCGTCAAGGCGGTCGTCGAAGGCATGTACGACGGCATCGACGCCGTCCTCACCGCCCCCGAGCCCCTGCTCCTCGCCGGCATCTTCGCCGTGCTCGCCTGGTGGCTGCGCGGCCTGGTCGCGGGTGTCCTCGGCTTCGCCGGGTTCGCACTCATCGACTCCCTCGACCTGTGGGAGGAGGCGATGTCCACACTGTCCCTGGTGCTCGTCGCCACCGTGATCGCCCTGGCGGTCTCCGTACCGCTGGGCATCTGGGCGGCCCGTTCCAAGGCCGTCAGCGCCACCCTGCGGCCGGTCCTCGACCTGCTGCAGACCATGCCGTCGATGGTCCTGCTGATCCCCGCGATCCTCTTCTTCGGCATGGGCGTGCCCGCCGGTGTGATCGCCACCCTGATCTTCGCGCTGGCCCCCGGCGTGCGCATGACCGAACTCGGCATCCGCCAGGTCGACCCCGAACTCGTGGAGGCCGCGGAGGCCTTCGGCACGACGCCCCGCGACACCCTCCTGCGCGTCCAGCTGCCCCTCGCCCTGCCGACGATCATGGCGGGCGTCAACCAGGTGATCATGCTCGGCCTGTCGATGGTCGTCATCGCCGGTATGGTCGGCACCGGCGGTCTCGGCGGCTCCGTCAACGAGGCCATCGGCCGGCTCGACATCGGCCTCGGCTTCGAGGCGGGCCTCGGCATCGTCGTCCTCGCCATCTACCTCGACCGCATGACCGGCGCCCTCGGCACCCGCATCTCCCCGCTGGGACGCCGCGCCGCCGCCAAGGTCCGCCCCACCGTGTGGAGCCACCGCCCCCGCCCGGCCGTGGCCGTGGTCGGCGTGGTCGTCCTCGCGCTCGTCGCCGGCGGCATGGGCGTCTTCGGCTCGAACGCCGGCACCGCCGAGGCCTCCGCCACGGACGTCGGCAAGGGCAAGGAGATCACCATCGGCTACATCCCCTGGGACGAGGGCATCGCCTCCACCTACCTGTGGAAGGAACTGCTGG
This sequence comes from Streptomyces sp. NPDC058335, assembly GCF_042723915.1. Taxonomy (NCBI): domain Bacteria; kingdom Bacillati; phylum Actinomycetota; class Actinomycetes; order Kitasatosporales; family Streptomycetaceae; genus Streptomyces; species Streptomyces sp. NPDC058335. Next base: position 67,375 of record NZ_JBHXHX010000029.1, read on the forward strand.
AGGAACGTGGCTTCGAGGTGAAGACCACCCAGTACGCCGTCGCCCCCCTCTACACCGGCCTCGCCACCGGCCAGATCGACTTCCAGACCGACTCCTGGCTGCCCACCACGCACGCCGAGTACTGGAAGAAGTACGGCAAGCAGCTCGACGACCTCGGCAAGTGGTACGGCCCCACCTCCCTGGAGCTGAGCGTCCCCTCGTACATGAAGGACGTGAACACCCTCGCGGACCTCAAGGCCAGGTCGGCCGAGTTCGGCGGGAAGATCACCGGCATCGAGCCCAGCGCCGGAATGATGGGTCTGCTCAAGGACAAGGTCGTCAAGGAGTACGGCCTCGACGGCTACCAGGTCGTCGACGGCTCGACCCCGGCGATGCTCGCCGAGCTGAAGCGGGCGTACGCCAAGAAGGACCCGATCGTCGTCACGCTCTGGTCGCCGCACTGGGCGTACAGCGAGTACGACCTGAAGAAGCTGAAGGACCCCCAGGGCGCCTGGGGCGAGGGCGACGGCGTGCACACCCTGTCCCGCAAGGGCTTCGCCGCCGACAACCCCGAGGTCGGCGCGTGGCTGAAGGACTTCTCCATGACCGAGCGGCAGCTCACCGGTCTGGAGGCGCAGATCCAGAAGGCCGGCAAGGGCAAGGAGCAGGACGCCGTCCGCACCTGGCTGAAGGACAACCCCGGCCTGCTCGACACGTGGGCACCGGTCGACGGAGCGGGGGAGAAGAGCCGGGCGGCCGGGTGACCTGACAGCACCACGACCGCCCTGCGCGGGGCGGGCACCGGCGTACGTGTCTCGTATCGTGCGCCGGGGCCCGCCCCGCGCGCCGTTGCGCACGGCAAGGATCCGGCCAACCACACAGCGCCACCCCCTTACCCCGCCCGGCGCCCCGCCGCCCGGCCGCGCCGGCCGCTCGACCTGCCCGATCGGGCGCCGCAAACGGCACGGGAACACCCGGAGGCCCCTGGGCATTGAACGGGAGAACGCCAGAGACCGGGCCCGCCCGCGGATGATCGACTGGCGCGAACTGTGAGTTCGCGTGTGACGCCCGATGTCCTCGATGTCACGGGCTCGTGAAACGGTTTGCCGAACATGCGTAGGGTGCAGAGAACTCATCAGAGGACGTGCGCCCGCGACGGGGCACTCGGTAGTCGGACCGACGAGCGTAGGAGGGAGCCGGAGCGATGGGCGACCACAAAGAACAGCCCCTTCGGGTGGGCGCGGCCGTCCGGCGGCGGCGCCGGTCTCTGGATCTCACGCTCGCCGTCGTGGCCCAGCGCAGCGGCCTGTCGGTCCCGTTCCTGAGCCAGATCGAGAACGACCGGGCGCGGCCCAGCACCGGCTCCCTGGAGAAGGTCGCCGACGCCCTGCGCACCACGGCCGTCGAACTGCTCGCCGCCGCCGACCCGGCGTGCAGCGTCGACGTCGTGCGCGCCGAGATCGCCGAGGCGGGCCCCGACCCGCGCTCCCGCTCGCTGGTCCGCGGCCACCATCAGATGCACGCCTCGGAGTTCACCGGCGACCACGAGGCCGGCCGCGAGTTCCAGTACCGCAACGACCAGTTGATGTACGTCGCCGACGGCGCGGTGGAGATCGAGGCCGAGGGCCGGGCCTACCGTCTCGGCCGCGGCGACACCCTGTACCTGACCGGCGGTGTCCGCCACCGCTGGCGCGCGACCGTGCCGGACACCCGGATCGTGGTCGTCGCCGTGGCGGAGCACATCGAGGCGGTCCGGGACCGCAAGCGGTAGTGCGGGCCGTCTCCCTGGTGCCCTCGCTGACCGAGGCGGTGGCCGTGTCCCTGCCCGGCGTCCTGGTCGGCGCCACCGACTGGTGCACCCACCCGGCGGACCTCGACATCGCTCGTGTGGGCGGCACCAAGAACCCCGCGACCGACCGGATCGCCGCCCTCGCCCCCGACCTGGTGATCGCCAACGAGGAGGAGAACCGCGAGCCCGACCTCGCCGCCCTCCGGGACGCCGGCATCGAGGTGCTGGTGACCGAGGTGCGCGACGTGCCGCAGGCCTTCCGGGAACTGGCCCGGGTGCTGGTGGCCTGCGGAGCCCCCTCGCGCCCCCGCTGGCTGGACGAGGCCGAGGAGGCCTGGAGCGCCCTGAAGCCGCCCGACCGGCGCCGTACGGCCGTCGTACCCGTCTGGCGCCGCCCGTGGATGGTCCTGGGCCGCGACACCTTCGCCGGGGACGTCCTGTCCCGCCTCGGCGTGGACCACCTGTACGCCGCCCACGAGGACCGCTACCCCAAGATCGCCCTGGGGGAGCTGCGGGCGGCGGCCCCGGACCTGGTCGTCCTCCCCGACGAGCCCTACCGCTTCACCGCCTCGGACGGCCCGGAGGCCTTCCCCGGCCTGCCGTGCGCGCTCGTCAGCGGACGGCACCTGACGTGGTACGGCCCATCGCTGGCCGAGGCGCCACAGGTGCTGGCCGGGGCGCTGCGAGCAGTTCACCGCTGACCAGCCCCCGCACGGTGAGCGCGGCGACGACGGCCCAGGCGGCCACCAGCACGACGTACAGGCCGGTGGCCAGCGCCTCGTACGCGACGAGTCCCGTGTGCCGGGCCAGGGTCTCGGCGCCGGTCACGCAGGTGCCGACCGGGAAGGTGAACGCCCACCACGTCATCGCGAAACCCATCCCGTGCCGACGGGCCCGCACCACATGGGCGACGGCCAGGCACAGCCACAGCAGCGCGAAGCCCATGACCGGCACCCCGTACAGGACGGCGAGGACGGCGAACCCGCGGCTGTCCGGCGCGGGCACCACTGCTGGCGCGACCTCCGCGAACGTGCCCACGGCCGTCGTCGACTGCCCGAGCGGCCCCAGCACCAGGAACAGGGTCGGCGTGAGGGCGAGGGGCAGCGGCCCGCGGGTGACCAGCCGGGCGAACACGACCGGCAGCATCACCAGCGTGGCGAGCAGGCTCAGCCCGAACAGCGCGAAACACGCGAACAGCAGCGTCACGCGGGCCTGCCCGGCCGGCAGATACGGCACCAGGCGCGGCCCCGCCGCCGCCGACACCATCGGCGCGACGAGCGGCAGCAGCCACACCGGCGTGGCCTGCCCCGGCTCGACCCGATGGCGTACGGCCATGAGGTACGGGACGGCGACGGCCGCCACGAGCCCCACCGCCGTACCGGCGCAGAACAGCACGGCGTCGAGGGCGACGGCGGCGTCGGTGCCGATCCAGTCCCGGCCCACGGAGAGCGTCCCCCCGCCGACCGCGACCAGTGCCATCGCCAGGCAGCCGTAGAAGGGGACCGTCGCCGGGTCCAGGACATGGGCGCGGGCCTGGTCGCGGTGGTGACGCCAGTGCAGGGCGCGGGCGGCGAGCAGGGCCGGCAGCAGCGCGAGGGAGAGCGCCCAGACGGCCGCGCAGGCCGGCCGCAGCCCCGGAACGCGGGCGGGCAGGGCCGCGCCCGCCGTCGCCACCACAGCGGTGCCCATGACCGTGGCGTACCAGTTCGGTCCGAGATGACGGACGGCGGCGGCACGCGGGCGCGGCGGCCGCGGGCTCGCGACGTACAAGGGCGGGGCTGCGGTGACCATGACCCCACCGTGCCGCCCCGAGCCGCCCCCGACCAGGGACGATGGCTCTATGGGGGCATAAGCTGACCTTATGACCAGCGACGAGACGACCCACGAACCCCTGGGGGACAGGCCCGGCGGCTCGATCGCGCACCGGGTCCCCGACCTCGGCGCCCTGGAACTGCTGCTGGCCGTCGCCCGGCTCGGCAGCCTCGGGGCGGCCGCCCGGGAACTGGGCATCACCCAGCCCGCCGCGAGCAGCCGCGTCCGTTCCATGGAACGCCAACTGGGCGTGGCCCTCGTGGACCGTTCACCACGCGGCTCCCGGCTCACCGACGCCGGTGCGCTGGTCACCGACTGGGCGCGGCGGATCGTCGAGGCGGCGGCGGCCTTCGACGCGGGCGCGCAGGCGCTGCGCGACCGCCGCGACTCGCGGCTGCGGGTCGCGGCGAGCATGACCATCGCCGAGTACCTGCTGCCCGGCTGGCTCCTCGCCCTGCGCGCGCAACGGCCGGACACCGCGGTGTCACTGCTCGCGGGCAACTCGACCGCGGTCGCCGAACGGTTGCTGTCCGGGGAGGCCGACCTCGGATTCGTCGAGGGGCTCAACGTGCCGGCGGGCCTCGACTCGACGGTCATCGCCCACGACCGGCTGATCGTCGTCGCCGCGCCGGCGCATCCGTGGGCACGGCGCCGGCGGGCCGTGTCCGCACAGGAGCTGGCCTCGACGCCGCTGATCCTCCGGGAGGAGGGCTCCGGCACGCGCCAGGTCCTCGACGCGGCCCTCGGCGGGCTGGCCCGCCCGCTGATCGAGCTGTCCTCGACGACGGCGGTGAAGGCGGCGGCGGTCAGCGGCGCCGGGCCGGCGGTCCTGAGCGAGCTGGCGGTGGGGGAGGAACTGGGCCTACGGCGCCTGGTGTCCGTCCCGGTCGACGGAGTCCGCCTGGCCCGAGATCTCCGAGCGGTCTGGCCCACGGGCCATCGCCCAACGGGCCCGGCCCGCGACCTGCTGTCGCTGACGCGGGGGTAGGGCGGCCCATGCCCGCCCAGCACCCGATGCGGTCGGCTGCATCCAGCCCGTCCGGGGGCGCAGCCCCCGGGGTCGGGACGGGAAGCGGCGGCGCGGACGAGGAAACCCCACCTACCCCGACGCCCCCACCAGCCCCCGCATCACCCGCAGGTCCTCCCCCATCTCCGGATGCCACTGCACCCCCAGCACCCACCCCCCACCCACCCCGGACGGAAGTTCGACAGCCTCCACCGTCCCGTCCCCCGCATACGCACACGCCACCAACCCCACCCCCAACCGCTCCACCGCCTGATGATGGAACGTCGGCACCGACATCTCCTCAGGCACGAGCCCGGCGTACAACGTCCCCGGCACGGGCTTCACCGCATGCCGCCCGAACACCCCGACCACCTCCGCATGCCCGGAGAGATGCTGCACGAGCGTCCCCCCGAGCGCCACGTTCAGCAGCTGCATCCCCCGGCAGATGCCGAGCAGCGGCACCCCCGCCCCCAACGCCGCCTCGATCAGCGCCAGTTCCCAGGCGTCCCGGTCCCGCGCCGGTGGCCCCGTCCGAGGATCCCGCTCGGCCCCGTACCGCCCGGGTTCGACATCGGGCCCACCCGCGATCACCAGCCCGTCCAGCCGGGACACGACGGACGCCGCGTGCTCGGGCGCGTCCGGCGGCAGCATCGCCGCCAGTCCGCCCGCCCGCTGCACGAGCCGCGGATACCCGGCCGGCAGCAGCGCCGCCTCCAGCTCCCACACTCCCCAGCGCGTCCCGGCCTCCAGATACGTACTGACGCCGATCAGCGGCCTGCCGCCCGTCGCGTTCGCCATGCCCCGCCTCCACCCCACCCCGGGGAACCCGAAGGGCCTCGACCCCTGAATAGCTTCGACCTGAATGGCTTCGACCCGAATGGACTTGTCCCGAATGGACTTGACCCGAACCATTGAACACGCCCGCAGGTCAGGCGAGGAAGCCCCGCAGCAGCGCCGCCGTCCCCGCGCAGTGCTCGCGCATCATCTCCCGCGCCCCGTCCGCGTCCCCGTCGAGCACCGCCTCCACCAGGGCCGTGTGCTGGCGCTGTGAGTGCTCCAGGTTGCGCACCAGCAAGGGGATGCAGTCCAGCAGGTCGTTCACCGTCGCCCGGACCGCCGCGTACCGGGCCGTCAGCGACGGCGAACCGCACAGCTCGGCGAGGGTGAGGTGCAGCATCGTGTCGAGACGGCGGTAGTCGGCGAGCGGGGCGTCCTCGGTACGCGCCAGCGCGTCGCGCAACCGCCCCGCCTGCTCCTCGGTCAAGCCGTGCGCCGCACACAGGCCCGCCGCGCCGACCTCCAGCACCTCCCGGAACCGGAGCACGTCCTCTATGTCGACCTCGGCGATCCGCCGCCGCAGCTCGTCCTCGCCGACCACGTCCGTACGCGGCAGCACGAACGTTCCGCCGTACCGGCCGCGGCGGGACTCCACGAGCCCCTGGTCCTGGAGCACCTTCAGCACCTCGCGCAGCGTCACCCGGCTGATCCCGAGCCGTTCCGCCAGGTCCCGTTCGGCCGGGAGGCGTTCCCCGCCGGGCACCAGGCCCAGCCGAACCACCTGGAGGATCTGCTCCAGAGCCTCCTCGAAGCCGTTGCCGGCCCGTACCGGCCGCAGTACCGGCGTGAGCCGGTCCGCCGGTTCTTCCTCAGCGTCCACCGGCATCCGGTCGCGCCCCCTTCCCAAGTAAAGGTTCCCGGCAATACCTTATGGCTCCCGGCCGTCCGACACAGCAGTAGCAGCAGAGGAAGCCTGAGGAGGCCCTCCCGTGGCAGACCGCACACCCCCGCTCGGCGTCGAGGAACTGCACGCCCTCGTCGCCGGCGGTGAGATCGACACTGTCGTCCTCGCCTTCCCCGACATGCAAGGGCGTCTCCAGGGCAAGCGTTTCGCCGCCCGTTTCTTTCTCGACGAGGTCCTCGAACACGGCACCGAGGGCTGCAACTACCTCCTCGCCGTCGACACCGAGATGAACACGGTGGACGGTTACGAGATGTCCTCCTGGGAGCGCGGTTACGGCGACTTCGCCATGCACCCCGACCTGAGCACCCTGCGCCGGCTGCCCTGGCACCCCGGTACGGCGATGCTCGTCGCCGACCTCGCCTGGGCGGACGGCTCGCCCGTCGTCGCCGCACCCCGGCAGATCCTGCGACGCCAGCTGGAGCGCCTCGCCGAGCTGGGCTTCACCGCCCAGGTCGGCACCGAGCTGGAGTTCATCGTCTTCAAGGACACCTACGAGCAGGCCTGGGACGCCCACTACCGGGGACTCACCCCGGCCAACCAGTACAACATCGACTACTCGATCCTCGGCACCGGCCGCATCGAGCCCCTGCTGCGCCGCCTGCGCAACGACATGGCCGGCGCCGGCCTCACCGTCGAGTCCGCCAAGGGCGAGTGCAACCCCGGCCAGCACGAAATCGCTTTCCGGTACGACGAGGCCCTGGTCACCTGCGACCAGCACGCCATCTACAAGACCGGCGCCAAGGAGATCGCCTCCCAGGAAGGTGTTTCCCTCACTTTCATGGCGAAGTACAACGAGCGTGAGGGCAACTCCTGCCACATCCACCTCTCGCTCGCGGACGCCGACGGCGCCAACGCGATGGCCGGGCCGGACGGCATGTCGGAGGTCATGCGGTACTTCCTCGCCGGACAGCTCGCCGCGCTGCGCGACTTCTCCCTGCTCTACGCCCCGCACATCAACTCCTACAAGCGGTTCCAGCCGGGTTCCTTCGCCCCGACCGCCGTCGCCTGGGGCCACGACAACCGCACCTGCTCCCTGCGCGTCGTCGGCCACGGCCGCTCCCTGCGCTTCGAGAACCGGCTGCCCGGCGGCGACGTCAACCCGCACCTCGCGGTCGCCGGACTGGTGGCCGCAGGCCTGTACGGCATCGAGCAGAAGCTGGAGCTGCCCGAGCCCTGCGCCGGCAACGCCTACACCGCCGACTACGCACACGTCCCCACCACCCTGCGCGAGGCCGCCGAACTCTGGGAGAACAGCCCCATCGCGCGGGCCGCCTTCGGCGACGAGGTCGTCGCGCACTACCGCACCATGGCACGCGTCGAGCTGGAGGCCTTCGACGCGGCGGTCACCGACTGGGAGCTGCGTCGCTCCTTCGAACGCATGTGAGGCCCTTCGTGTCCGACCAGCTCACCTCCGACCCGTCCACGTCCGACCGGCTCCAGGTACTCGATCCGGCCACCGAGGAGATCGTCGCCACCGTCCCCGCCGCCACCGAGGCCGACGTCGACGCGGCCGTCGCACGCGCCACCCGCGCCCAGGTCCGGTGGGCCGCCCTGGCGCCCGGCGACCGGGCCCGCCTGCTGCGCCGTTTCGCCGTCCAGGTGGACGAACACCTCGAAGAACTGGCGCAGTTGGAGGTCCGCGAGGCCGGACACACGGTCGGCAACGCCCGCTGGGAGGCGGGCAACGTCCGGGACCTGCTCGACTACGCGGCCGGGGGAGTCGAGCGGCTCACCGGGCGCCAGATCCCGGTACCGGGCGGCCTCGACATCACGATCCTCGAACCGCTGGGTGTCGTCGGCGTCATCGCGCCCTGGAACTTCCCGATGCCGATCGCGGCCTGGGGCACCGCCCCGGCACTCGCCGCCGGCAACGCGGTGATCCTCAAGCCCGCCGAGACGACCCCGCTGACCGCCCTGCGGCTGGCCGAACTCGCCCTGGCGGCGGGCCTGCCGGAGGGTCTCTTCCAGGTGCTGCCCGGCCGCGGTCCCGTCGCGGGCAACGCGCTGGTCGAGCACCCGGGTGTCGCGAAGATCGTCTTCACCGGGTCGACGGCTGTGGGCAAACAGGTGTTGGCGAAGGGTTCCGCCCTGCTCAAGCGCGTCACCCTCGAACTCGGCGGCAAGAGCCCCAACATCGTCTTCGCCGACGCCGACATCGAGGCCGCCGCCGCGGCGGCTCCCATGTCCTTCCTCGACAACTCCGGCCAGGACTGCTGCGCCCGCACCCGCATCCTCGTCCAGCGCTCCGTCCACGACCGCTTCCTGGACCTCCTCGCCCCCGCGGTCGAGTCGGTCGTGGTCGGCGACCCGGCGGACGAGAACACGCACATGGGGCCGCTGATCTCCAAGGCCCAGCTGGACCGCGTGCGTTCGTACGTGACGGACGACCTCGCGGGTATCCGCGGCAAGGCTCCCGAGGGCCCCGGCTTCTGGTTCCCGCCCACCGTCCTGACCGGCGTGGGCCCCGGCGCGCGCGTGGCGGTCGAGGAGGTCTTCGGCCCGGTCGCCGTCGTCCTGCCCTTCGAGGACGAGGCGCAGGCGATCGAACTCGCCAACGCCACCGACTACGGCCTCTCCGGCTCCATCTGGACCCGCGACGTCGGCCGTGCCCTGCGCGTCTCGCAGGCCGTCCGCGCGGGCAACCTGTCCGTCAACTCCCACTCCAGCGTCCGCTACTGGACCCCGTTCGGCGGCTTCAAGCAGTCGGGCATCGGCCGCGAACTCGGCCCGGACGCCCTGACCGCCTTCACCGAGACCAAGAACGTCTTCATCAGCACGGAGGGTCCCGCACAGTGACCAGAGAGATCATCTGCCGCCGGCTCGTCGGCCGCACCGCCGTCATCACCGGGGCCGGCAGCGGCATCGGCCTCGCCACCGCGCGCCGCCTCGCCTCCGAGGGCGCGCACGTCGTCTGCGCCGACATCGACGAGCCCCGCGGCAAGGCCGCCGCCGAGGAGGTCGGAGGCCTCTTCGTGAAGGTCGACGTCACCGACCCGGAGCAGGTCGAGGCGTTGTTCAAGGCTGCGTACGACACCTACGGCAGCGTCGACATCGCCTTCAACAACGCCGGCATCTCACCCCCCGACGACGACTCCATCCTCGACACCGGCCTGGAGGCCTGGAAGCGCGTCCAGGAGGTCAACCTCACCTCCGTCTACCTGTGCTGCAAGGCCGCCATCCCCTACATGCGGCGCCAGGGCAGGGGCTCCATCATCAACACGGCGTCCTTCGTGGCGAGGATGGGCGCCGCCACGTCCCAGATCTCGTACACGGCCTCCAAGGGCGGCGTCCTCGCCATGTCCCGTGAACTGGGCGTGCAGTTCGCACGGGAGGGCATCCGCGTCAACGCGCTCTGCCCCGGACCGGTCAACACCCCGCTGCTCCAGGAACTCTTCGCCAAGGACCCCGAGCGGGCGGCCCGCCGCCTCGTCCACATCCCGGTCGGGCGGTTCGCCGAGGCCGACGAGATCGCCGCCGCCGTCGCCTTCCTGGCCAGCGACGACTCGTCCTTCGTCAACGCCAGCGACTTCCTGGTCGACGGCGGCATCTCGGGGGCGTACGTCACGCCGTTGTAGGCCGCGCCCTACAGTGCCGGGATGAGCATGACGCCCCCGCCCGGCTGGTACGCCGACCCGACGGCCCCCCACCAGGAACGCTGGTGGGACGGCACGACCTGGACCGGCCACCGGCGCACCCCGGAGACCCCGGCGGCGCCGGTGTCGCCGGAGCAGGGCTTCGGACCGCCGGTATCGGCTGTGACACCGGTTTCCGAGGGTTTCGGAGCGCCCGTGACACCGGTTTCCGGCGGTTTCGGGCCGCCCGCGGGTTCCGGCCGTTCCCCGTCCGGCGGTGGCGGCCGCTCCCGGGCCGTAGCCCTGGTGGTCGTCGCCGCCGTCCTCGTCGCGGCGGTCGTGACCGGAGCCGTCCTCCTGCGCGGGAACGACGGCTCCGGCACGGAACCGGGCGCGACCCCGCCGGCCGGCACCCCCTCGGCGCCCGCGACGACCCCGGACGCCTCCACGTCCGCACCCTCCGCCGGCCCGTCGACCGAGCCTTCCGTCGTCGTCGACGAGCTGAACGGCATCACACTCCCGCTGCCCGAGGGCTGGGTCCTCCCCGAGCACGTCGCCGAACCCGATGTCGTCATGACCACCGACGGCACCTACGACTGTCCGGGCGGAGGCCTCTGCCGGCACGGCCGGGTCATCTCCCGCACCGTCACCGACACCAGCGAGACCTCGCCCAGGGCACTGGCCGAGGCGGACATCGCCGACGCGGCCGACGACGCCTACGACCGCGACCTCGTCGGCCGGAGCCCCTTCGGCGGCATCGAGTCCCACAAGAAGGTGGCCGCCGGGCAGGTCGCGGTAGCGGGCCGCGCCGGGTACTACGTCCGCTGGCAGGTGACGACCGCCGAGGGGCCCGGCGGCTACGTCCAGTCCCTGGTCTTCCCGTCCACCGTCGGCACCGAGGCCCCCGTCCTCGTCCGGTACGTCTTCGACGCGGGCGAGGACGGCCCGCCCCTCGCCGACATGGACCGGATCACCAAGGGCATCCGCCCGGTCGGCGACGCGGACACGGGCGGCGGGGTCGGCAGCGGCCTCGGACCGACGCCGTGAGCTGAACGGCGCCGCCAGCTGCCGAGCGAGCCAGAGGAACGAGCGATCTACAGGAACGTCTGCCCCTCGCCCCGGTACGTCGGCACCGTCGCCGTCACCGCGTCCCCCTCGATCAGCCGCAGCACGTCGAACCGCTCGCACAGCTCACCGGCCTTCGCGTGCCGGAACCACACCTTGTCGCCGATCAGCAGATCGTCGGCGGGGGAGCCGAGCAGCGGAGTCTGCACCTCGCCGGGGCCCTCCTGCGGGTCGTAGCGCAGCCCCTCCGGCAGATACGGCACCGGCAGCCGGTCCGGTCCGGCGGCACCGGAGGCGGGGTAGCCGCCGCCGAGGACGGTGACGACGCCGACGCCCGGCCGCCGTACGACGGGCTGGGCGAACAGGGCGGCCGGACGGCCGCTGAAGGACGTGTAGTTGTCGAACAGCCGCGGCACGTACAGTCCCGAGCCCGCCGCGATCTCGGTGACCGCGTCCTCCGCGGCGGTGTGCTGCACACTGCCGGTGCCGCCGCCGTTCACGAACTCCAGGTCCGGCACCACGGCCCGCACCGCACGCACCACCGCGGCACGCCGCTCGACGAGTTCACGGCGGGCGGTGGCCTGCATCAGCCGGATCGCACGGGACCGGAGGGGCCGGCCGGCCAGCGAGTCGCCGACCCCCGCGATGTGCCCCTCGTACGCCATGATCCCCACCAGCCGGAACCCGGGCCGCCGGGCCACCGCCCGTGCCACGTCGGCGACCTGGGCGGGGGAGTGCAGCGGGGAGCGCAGCGCGCCGACCCGCATGCGCCCGCCCAGCAGCTTCAGCGAGGTGTCCAACTCCAGGCAGACCCGCACCACTTCGTGTCCGTCGCCGCGCGCGGAGTCGATGAGGTCGAGCTGGGCGACGTCGTCGACCATCACGGTGACGGCGGCGGCCAGCTTGGGGTCGCCGGCCAGTTCCGCGAAGCCGGAGCGGTCGGCCGAGGGGTAGGCGAGCAGGATGTCGTCGAAGCCGGACCGGGCCAGCCACAGGGATTCGGCCAAGGTGAAGGACATGATGCCCGCGAACCCGTCCTTGGCCAGGACACGTTCCAGCAGGGCCCGGCAGCGGACGGACTTGCTGGCGACCCTGACCGGCTTCCCGCCCGCCCGGCGGACCAGGTCGTCCGCGTTGGCGTCGAATGCCTCCAGGTCCACGATGGCGAGAGGAGCGTCGAGATGGGCGGTGGCCCGGTCGTACCGGGCCCGGTCGGCGGCGCGCGCAGTCATGGACGCAGCCTGCCAGACCCGATTACCGCAGGGTAGGGGGACGTTCCGGGCAGATGCCCCGGGGGTGCGGACTGGTTCCCGTTCGCGCAGGAACAAGCCGTAGAGTGACGCGCACGCACGGAGGACGGCTCCGGCCGGGCACCCGTGTCGGGATGCCGGTCCGCCCGTGCGGGTATGCGTGCCCAGGAAGGACCGGCGTGTCCGTACCGGGGCCGCCAGGGCGAGGAGACCGGCCCGCGCAGGACAACGACCGCGCGGGCACGAGGAAACGGGGGGTGCATGAGCACGGAAGCACGCCGCGCCTCGATCCCTCCGCGCCCGGCGACGCCCCCGCCTCCGTCGACCCCGCCCCGCCCGCCCCACCCACCGACGTCCCCGGACACGGAGACCGGCGGGGACACGGACACCGAGGCGCGTGAGCAGCAGCCGCCCGTGGGCCCGTTCCCCACGTTCCGGACGGCTTCGGAGCCGCTGTCCGCCGCGACCCCGGGCCCGTTCGCGCCCTCGCGCGGGGTTCCTGAGCCGCCGTCCGCCGCGCCGGGTTTCCCGCACCCGCCGCGGCGGGCCCCGCGGACGGACCCGATGCCCCCGCCACCCGCCTCGGCCCGCTTCCCGGACATCCCGCCCCCGAGCGGCCGGCCCGGCGAGGACCCGTCGCAGCCCGGGGCGTACGGGCCCGAGGAAGGCCCCCGGCCGACGGCCGTGGCCGGTGACCGCTCCGCACCCACGCGGGCCGCGCGTCCGGAGGGACCGGGGATCACGCGCCCGGCGCGCCTGGACGGTGCCCGCCCGGCCGGGGTGGACGGCGCCGCCTCCGCAGGAGCGGAGGGTGCTGATCCGGCACGCGCCGGCATCCCACGCCCCGCCCGCCTGGACGCCACCCGCGCCACGGGCACGAACCCCTCCCGCGCCACGGGCACGAACCCCTCCCGCGCCACCGGTCCGGCAGCTCCCCGCCCGGCAGGTCCGGCAGCCCCCCGCCCCGCCCGCCTGGACAACAACCGCCAGACGCGCCCGGACGCCGCGCCTTCGGACCCCCCGCGCCCAACCCAGCCGACCGGCCTCCCCTCGACAGAGCCGAACACCGCCCACCCGACGGAGCCGTACGGTCGACGCCCCACCGACTCGAACGCCGCGCGTCCTGTCCGGGAGACCGGCCCGCATCGGCCCGCTTCCGACTCCCGGCAGTCGCCCGAGACGCACGGCTCACGCCCGGCCGGTCCGGACGTCGTCCACGCGCCCGAGCCGCACGGCACACGCCCGGCCGGTCCGGACGCCGTCCACGCGCCCGAGCCGTACGGTCGGCGCCCGGCCGCCTCCGAGGCCGCCGGCCCGGTCCGTTCCGCCGCCCCCCGGCCCAGCGCCCAGGACGGTGGGGCCGGCGCCGCCGACACGGCACGCGCCGCCACCGGAACCCGCGACTCGGACGGCGCCCCGCCCACCCCCACCCGCCAGGAAACCCGCGGGGCACCGGACACCCCCGTCGCCCCTCGTATCTCCACTCCCGACCACCCCCGTCCCCCCGCCCCCGGCACCGCCTGGACGCCGCTCCCGCGTACCTGGGCGCCCGCGGCCGGGCAGCACCGGGAAGGGCTGTCCACCGCCGTGCCCGGGGGGCACCCGGAGGGGGACGCGCGTCCCGCCTGGAGTCCTGCCACGCCGCTGCGGCATCCGGACTTCGACGCCCCGCCCCCGGCCGCCGAGGCCGGGCCCGATCCGGCGCTGTCGTGGAGTGCCCCGATGACGCCGGGCGGAGCGCCGGGTGCCACACGGCCCGTCGTGACGTTCGCGCGGCCCGAGGGGTACGGCGACACCCCGCGCGCGGGGTGGATGAGGCTGGGCGGGCACACCGTCGCGGCGGCCGCCTGTGTGGTCCTCGGACTCGGCCTCATCGGCGGTGCCGTCACCGGCAGTTGGCTCGTCGGCGATCCCGCGGACGCGGGCGAGCCGGGCGTCTACGCCACCGCGGGCGGCCTGTGGCACAACGTGCCCGTCGACCAGCTGTTCCCGCCCACCGTGGACGGACAGGGCGCGGGCCCCGGCGGCGCCGACCGCACCTGGACACGGATCGCCGTCGCCCCGGACAGTGGCTGCACCGGCGCCTTCGATCCGCTGCTCGCCAAGGCCCTCGCCCCGGTCGGCTGCGCCCGCCTCCTGCGCGCGACCTACACCGACGCCACCCGCAGCTACGTCACCACGGTCGGCATGCTGTTCACCAAGGCCGACGCGGTCGGCATGCGCGCCCTCGACACCAGGTTCGACAAGGAGGGCCTGGCCCGCCGCACCGACCTGATGCCCCGCCCGTACGCCGCGAAGGGCACGGCAGCCGCCGCCTTCGGCGACGGGCAGCGCGCCTCCTGGACGGTCTCCGTCCTCACCGACGCCCCCGTCGTCGTCTACGCCGTCTCCGGCTGGGCCGACGGCCGTACGGTCGCCGCCCCGCAGTCCGCCGTGGAGGCCACCGCGTCCGGGGCCAGCACCGCCGCCGCCCAGGCGGGCCTGGGCAACGAGGCGAAGGGCCTCGCCGACCGCGTCGAGCGCGGCCTGCGCAAGGCCGCCGTGTCGCCCTCGGAGCCACCCTCATGAGCGGCCGCGGACTCTGCCGGGCCGGCGTGCTGAGCTGTCTGCTGGCCGCCGCGGTCGCCCTCGTGCCGCCCACCACCGCGTACGCGGACGGCATCCGGGCCAAGCAGTGGGCCCTGGAGGCCCTGCACACCGAAGAGGCCTGGCAGACCACCAGGGGCAAGGGCGTCACCGTCGCCGTCCTGGACACCGGCGTCGAGTCCGACCACCCCGACCTCGACGGCAATGTCCTGACCGGCAAGGACATGGTCGGCTTCGGCGCCGGACCCGGCGACCGCGCCTGGGCCCGCCACGGCACCGCGATGGCCGGCATCATCGCCGGTCACGGCCATGGCTACGACAACGGCGACGGCGTCATGGGCATCGCCCCGGAAGCGAAGATCCTCCCCGTCCGGGTGATCCTGGAGGACGGCGACCCGTCCCGCACCAAGGCCCGCAACACCCGCGGCAACGCCCTCGCCGAAGGCATCCGCTGGGCCGCCGACCAGGGCGCCGACGTCATCAACCTCTCCCTCGGCGACGACTCCGCCTCGGCCCATCCCGAACCCGCCGAGGACGAGGCCGTCCAGTACGCGCTGAAGAAGGGCTCGGTCGTCGTCGCCTCGGCCGGCAACGGCGGCGAGAAGGGCGACCACATCTCCTACCCGGCGGCCTACCCGGGAGTCATCGCCGCCACCGCCGTCGACCGCTACGGCACCCGCGCCTCCTTCTCCACCCGTCGCTGGTACGCCACGGTCAGCGCCCCGGGGGTCGACGTCGTCATCGCCGACCCGGACCACAAGTACTACGAGGGCTGGGGCACCTCCGCCGCCGCGGCCTTCGTCTCCGGCGCCGTGGCCCTCGTCAGGGCCGCCCACCCGGACCTGACCCCGGCGCAGATCAAGAAGCTGTTGGAGGACACCGCCCGCAACTCCCCCACTGGGGGCCGCGACGACTCCCGCGGCTTCGGCTTCATCGACCCGGCCGCCGCGATCAAGGCCGCCGCCGGCCTCGCACCCGAGGGCCTGCGCTCGGCGGCGTACGGCGAGGAGTACTTCGGCCCCGGCCCGGACGAGGAGAAGGCCGCCGCCGACACCTCGGGCTGGGCCGGCCCGCTCGCGGGCGGCACCGGGGGAGTGCTGCTGGTGTCCGCCGTGGTCCTGTGGCGGGGCCGCCGCACCCGCGACCGCGAGGACCGGCAGCAGACGTACGACGCCTTCTGAGCCCCGGGACGTTCCGGCCCCGGTCAGGCGTCCGTGAACGCCGACATCGCCGCCTTTGCCGCCGCCTCCACCAGCGCGATGCCCTTCGCCTGCGTCGCGTTGCCGTCGGACAGCACGGCCACCAGATAGTCGTGCCCGCCGGACGTCACCCGCCCGATGCTGTTGACGTCCCACAGCCCCGTCGCCGTACGCGGCAGCCAGCCGTTCTTCAGTGCCCACGCGGCCCCGTCGGCGACCGCCGAGACACCCCAGTGCTGGCCCGACGCGATCTGCCCCATCAGCCCCTGGAGGTACGTGCGCGAGGCCTCGCTCAGTTCCGGGTCGGTCGAGTCGGTGCCGAAGACCTGCCGCAGCAGCGTCAGCTGGTCGGCGGCCGTGGTCCGGGTCAGTCCCCACAGCAAGCCGTCGCCGCCCTCGGTGCCGGTCAGCCCGAACCGCTCGTTCGCCGCGTCGAGGCCAGCCGCACCGCCGACGGAGTTCCACAGGGCCGTCGCGGAGTCGTTGTCGCTGTTCTCGATCATCGCGGTCGCGTACGCCTTCTCCTGCGCCGTGAGGTGCCGGCCGGCGTCCTGCGCCTGGAGCAGCAGCGCCGCCAGGATGTCCACCTTGACGATGCTCGCCGTGTCGAAGGCACCCGTGCCGAAGACGGCGCTCAGCCCGGAGTCCACGTCGAGCACGGCCACGGACACCCGCGCCGCGTCCGGCACGGTCACCGACGCCATCGCCTTCGCCAGCAGGGCGTCGCGGTCCACCACGGACACCGCCGCCTCCGACCGGGACTCCGACTCCGCCCGGGTCACGGGCGCCACCGACACCTCCCCGCTCGCCGACGCGGAGGGCGTCGGCGCCGCCGACGACACGGCGCCCGGACCCGAGTGCGCCTGCGCCTTCACGTACACGGTCCCGGCCGCCGAGGCGCCCAGCACGGCCACCGAGGCGAGCGCGCAGCAGAGAAGGGGACGACGGTGCCCGGACGGACGAGCGCGGCTGCCGCGGCGTGCTCTGGAGGACTCCATGTCCGTGATGCTGGAGGCACCGACTGTGCGTCCCGTTAGACGCAGGTTAGATGTACGTCAGCGATGTCTGAGGAACCTGTGAAAGCGGTCACTGCTGTGTTTCCGGCCCCGCACAACCCCAGCAGTTTCCCCCCGATAGGGTCGGTGACCGTGGCGAACAAGAACATTCCCGACCCCGGCTTCTCCGACGACGACGGCTCCGCCGACCCGGGGCTGAGCGCGGCGCTCGCCGCCTGGGCCGAGGACCGCACCGCCGTGGGACCCGTGCTGGAGGCGCTCAAGGGCGCCCGGCTGCTCGTCCCGGTCGTCGCGGTGCTCGGGGAGGTCGAGGAGGACGAGCACGGGCTGCGCCGGGAGAAGACCAGCGACATGGCCGTACCGACCCTGAAGGCCGGTCACCGCACGGCCCTGCCGGCCTTCACCTCCACCGCGTCCCTCGCCCGCTGGGACCCACAGGCCCGCCCGGTCGCCGTACCCCTGCACCAGGCCCTCCAGGCGGCCGCCCACGAGAAGGCCGACACGGTCGTCCTCGACCTGGCCGGGCCGGTCGCCTTCGAACTGACGGGGTCCGCCCTGCTGGCGCTCGCCGAGGGCCGCACCACGACCGACCCGCTGGCCGACCCGGCGGTCGTCGAGGCGGTACGGGCCGCGGTGGCCGCGGAACCAGCCGTCCTGCGCGCCCACCTGCTGCCCGGCCGGGCCGACGGCACCCTCGCCCTCGTCCTCGCCCCGGACGCCGCTCCCGCCGGGGCCGCGCAGGCCGTGGCGGGGCGCATCGCCGCCGACGAAACACTGAGGGCCCGCCTGGTGCGCGGCCTCGACCTGGCACTCCTGCCGGCCGGAACCACCCCTCCGGGCGAGCCCCTCTACGTACGCGACTGATCCGGGCGGAAGTCCCTAGCCGTAGACCGGCCCGGTGTACTTCTCGCCCGGACCCTGGCCCGGCTCGTCCGGGACGAGCGACGCCTCGCGGAAGGCCAGCTGGAGCGACTTCAGACCGTCGCGCAGCGGTGCCGCGTGGAAGGAGCTGATCTCCGTCGTGCTCGCGTCCAGCAGGCCGGCGAGGGCGGTGACCAGCTTGCGGGCCTCGTCCAGGTCCTTGTACTTGTCGCCCTCGTCGGTCAGGCCGAGCTTCACGGCGGCCGCGCTCATCAGGTTGACGGCGACCGTCACGATCACCTCGACCGCCGGGACCTCGGCGATGTCGCGGGTCATCTCGTCGAAACCGGCGGTGCCGGAGGGCTCGGGGCTGTCCGAGGGGGAGGTCTCACTCATGCCCCACACGATAGGGCCCGCCGTACGCCCTCTTGACAGCAGGAGGCGGGAGACACCGGATTCGCGCACGCATGAGCAAGCTGCTAATCTCGTGTAACGACCGGTCGGACACGCGTGCCCTTCAAGCAGGCGGATCCGGCCCACAAGTGGAGGCTCCGAACTCCCACCCGACCACCCTCCGGGGCGGCGGGTCACCCCGGTCAGGCGGCCCCCATCGTTCCGTACGGACGATGGAGTCGCCCGGTAGTGCGCCCCGCGATCCTCGCGGCGGTGCTCCGGTAGTGCTTGGAGCCCCGCGTGTGATCGTTGGGGCATTTTTTGTGCTTCGGCGTGGTTGTGAACCAATCGAACACAGACGTTACGCGGCCGTTCGCCAGACTGCCGTGTGGTGCTACCGAGGAGGATCCATCAGCGCCGAGCCCCGCATCAACGACCGGATTCGCGTTCCAGAGGTGCGACTTGTCGGTCCCAGTGGCGAGCAGGTCGGCATCGTGCCGCTCGCGAAGGCACTGGAGCTTGCCCAGGAGTACGACCTGGACCTGGTCGAGGTGGCGGCAACCGCCCGCCCCCCCGTGTGCAAGCTCATGGACTACGGGAAGTTCAAGTACGAGTCGGCCATGAAGGCCCGTGAGGCGCGCAAGAACCAGGCGCACACGGTCATCAAGGAGATGAAGCTCCGGCCGAAGATCGACCCGCACGACTACGACACCAAAAAGGGTCACGTCGTCCGGTTCCTCAAGCAGGGCGACAAGGTCAAGATCACGATCATGTTCCGCGGTCGTGAGCAGTCCCGCCCCGAACTGGGCTACCGACTGCTGCAGCGCCTGGCGGAGGACGTCCAGGACCTCGGGTTCATCGAGTCGAACCCGAAGCAGGACGGCCGAAACATGATCATGGTTCTCGGTCCGCACAAGAAGAAGACCGAGGCGATGGCCGAGGCTCGTCAGGCTCAGGAAGCCCGCAAGGCCGAAGCGAAGGCCAACCCGGGCCGCTCGCAGAACTCCGCGGACTCCGACGCCGTCAACGCCGAGGAGTCAGAGGGGTCCGAGGGTTCCGTGGAGTCCATGGAGTCCGAGTCCGCCGAGGCCTCCGCCGAGGCGTGACCCCCCAGGGCGTCAGTCCCAGGACGTAACCGATACAAGCGACGCTCCACCTGTGCCCGGTTTTCACGACCGGGCACCGGAGCGCCACCGACGAGGAGAGAACGGCGCTATGCCGAAGAACAAGTCGCACAGCGGTGCCAGCAAGCGCTTCAAGATCACCGGCTCCGGCAAGGTGCTCCGTGAGCGCGCCGGCAAGCGCCACCTGCTCGAGCACAAGTCGTCGCGCGTGACGCGTCGCCTCACCGGCACTGCCGAGATGGCCCCGGGCGACGCCAAGAAGATCAAGAAGCTTCTCGGCAAGTGACGTACGGGCGCCTTGCCGCCGTACGTACGTCTGAACCGGGACCCAATCGTTTCCGGGCCGTGTGAGTCCAACCACGGCCCCGCTACAAGGAGTTAAAAGTGGCACGCGTCAAGCGGGCAGTCAACGCCCACAAGAAGCGCCGGGCGATCCTCGAGGCGGCCTCCGGCTACCGCGGTCAGCGTTCGCGCCTGTACCGCAAGGCCAAGGAGCAGGTCACCCACTCGCTGGTCTACAACTACAACGACCGCAAGAAGCGCAAGGGTGACTTCCGTCGGCTGTGGATCCAGCGCATCAACGCCGCTGCCCGCGCCAACGGCATCACGTACAACCGCTTCATCCAGGGTCTGAACGCCGCGAGCATCGAGGTCGACCGCAAGATCCTGGCGGAGCTGGCCGTCAACGACCCGACCGCGTTCGCCGCGCTCGTCGAGGTCGCTCAGAAGGCGCTGCCGTCGGACGTGAACGCGCCGAAGGCTGCGTGACGCTGCGCCGGCTGAGCCGGAAGTGACATGACTCGGACCCGCAGGCGAACCCCGCCTGCGGGTCCGAGTGCGTCCGGCCCGAGTACCTCTCGCGGGGGCGAGGAGAACGGGCCCCGCCCCGACCCCCGCCAACCCACCGAAGGTGAAGATGCCCGCCACCCCCGACCTCATCTCCCCCCGCTCCCCCCGCGTCTCCGCCGCCAGGCGCCTCGCGCGGCGGAACTTCCGGGGGAAGGAGCGGCTGTTCCTCGCGGAGGGCCCGCAGGCCGTACGGGAGGCGGCCGCGCACCCGGACACCCTCGTGGAACTGTTCGCCACCCCCGAGGCCGCGGAGCGCCACGCCGACATCATCGGCGAGGCCCGGGACGCCGGCGCCCGCATCCACCTCGCCGACAGTGAGGTCATCGAGGACATCTCCACCACCGTCACCCCGCAGGGCCTCGTGGGCGTGTGCCGCTTCATCGACACCCCCTTCGACGACATCCTCGCCGCGCGCCCGAAGCTCGTCGCCGTCCTGGCGCACGTCCGCGACCCCGGCAACGCCGGCACAGTCCTGCGCTGCGCCGACGCGGCCGGCGCCGACGCCGTCGTCCTCACCGACGCCTCCGTCGACCTGTACAACCCCAAGGCCGTACGGGCCTCGGTCGGCTCGCTGTTCCATCTGCCGGTCGCCGTCGGCGTCCCCGTCGAGCGGGCCGTCGCCGGCCTCAAGGACGCCGGGGTGCGCATCCTCGCCGCCGACGGCGCGGGCGAGGACGACCTCGACGACGAGCTGGACAAGGGCACCATGGGCGGGGCGACGGCGTGGGTATTCGGCAACGAGGCCTGGGGGCTGCCGGAGGAGACCAGGGCCCTCGCCGACGCCGTCGTGCGCGTCCCGATCCACGGGAAGGCCGAGAGTCTGAACCTCGCGACCGCCGCGGCCGTATGTCTCTACGCGTCGGCCCGTGCACAGCGCGCCTCCGGAGGGTGCCGCTCCGTCACCGAGAGCTAGTAGGGTGACCAGCTCGGGGGTCCTCGTCTGGGAGGTGGGGTACGGGGATGAGTGTCGGCACGAGCAGGGCGCCGGGAGCCAGTGAACCGGAGCGCCCGCCCGCGGCCCGACCGGCCGGTGACCTCGCCGGACTCGGCATCGACCCCGACGACCTGCCCGACGGGCTGGTCGTCGCCGACGAGCACGGGTACGTCGTCTGCTTCAACGCCGCCGCCGAGCGCATCACCGCCGTCCCTGCCGCCGAAGCCCTCGGGCAGCGGCTCGACAAGGCCCTGCCGCTGGAGGACCTCGAAGGCCGCCGCTGGTGGCAGCTGACCGACCCGTACAGCGGCCTCGCCATCCGGGTGGGCCAGCCCGAACGGAATCTGCTGCTGCCCGGCGGGCGTGAGGTCCTCGCCTCCGCCCGGTACGTGCGCAGCGAGCCCACCGGCCCCGTCCGCCGCGTCGTCGTCTCCCTCCGCGACACCGAGGCCCGTCGCCGCACCGAGCGCAGCCACGCCGAGCTGATCGCCACCGTCGCCCACGAGCTGCGCTCCCCCCTCACCTCCGTGAAGGGCTTCACCGCCACCCTCCTCGCCAAGTGGACGCGGTTCACCGACGACCAGAAGCGGCTGATGCTGGAGACGGTCGACGCCGACGCCGACCGCGTCACCCGGCTCATCGCCGAACTGCTCGACATCTCCCGGATCGACTCCGGGCGGCTCGAGCTGCGCCGCCAGCCCGTCGACATGGGCGCCGCCGTCGGCCGGCACATCCAGGCCTACGTCGCCGCCGGTCAGCCCGCCGACCGGTTCCTGCTGCGCATCGAACAGCCGCTGCCGGCCCTGTGGGCCGACCCGGACAAGGTCGACCAGGTGCTCAGCAACCTCATCGAAAATGCGGTGCGGCACGGCGAGGGAACCGTCACCATTGACGTCACGCCCGCCCGGTCGCCCCGCGAAGGGGAGGACACCGGCACGTCGGTCATCGTGAGCGACGAGGGCACCGGCATCCCGGAGGAGTCCATGAACCGCGTCTTCACCCGCTTCTGGCGGGGCAGCAAGCGCGGCGGGACGGGCCTCGGGCTGTACATCGTCAAGGGCATCGTCGAAGCCCACGGCGGTGTCATCACGGTCGGCCGCGCCCCCGGCGGCGGCGCCGAGTTCCGATTTACGTTGCCCGTGGCGGTCCCGGCCTGTCTGGCCTAGCCCCCGCGGGCGCATCCGTACGTCCTCACCCCGTTAGACTCGG
Organism: Streptomyces sp. NPDC058335; assembly: GCF_042723915.1. NCBI lineage: Bacteria > Bacillati > Actinomycetota > Actinomycetes > Kitasatosporales > Streptomycetaceae > Streptomyces > Streptomyces sp. NPDC058335. The sequence goes on from NZ_JBHXHX010000029.1 coordinate 89,760, forward strand.
CCTTTGGCACCTTTGTGTCCCATGGACGGCCCTCCGAGTGAGTCGGTGACGGGGACCTTCAGCCAGCCAATCGGAAGCACGGGAAGAGATGTCGGCACCGAATAAGTCGTACGACCCTGTAGAGGTCGAGGCCTTGAAACCGGAAGAGATCGAGCGCATGCGGGACGAGGCGCTCGCCGCCTTCGCCGCCGCGGACTCCCTCGACGCACTCCAGGAGGCCAAGGTCGCCCACACCGGCGGCGCCTCCCCGCTGGCCCTCGCCAACCGCGAGATCGGCGCACTGCCCCCGCACGCGAAGGCCGCCGCCGGCAAGCTCGTCGGCCAGGCCCGCGGCGCGGTGAACAAGGGCCTCGCCGCCCGGCAGGTGGAACTGGAGGCCGAGCGCGACGCGCGCGTCCTGGTCGAGGAGGCGGTGGACGTCACGCTGCCCTACGACCGCGTGCCGGCCGGCGCCCGCCATCCGCTCACCACGCTCTCGGAGCGCATCGAGGACGTCTTCGTCGCCATGGGCTACGAGGTCGCCGAGGGCCCGCAGGTCGAGGCCGAGTGGTTCAACTTCGACGCCCTGAACATCGGCCCGGACCACCCGGCCCGCGGCGAGGCCGACACGTTCTTCGTGCAGGGCCCCGACGGCGGCACCGAGTCCGGTGTCGTGCTGCGCACCCACACCTCGCCCGTGCAGATCCGCTCGCTGCTGAGCCGTGAGCTGCCGGTGTACGTGATCTGCCCCGGCCGCGTCTACCGCACCGACGAGCTGGACGCCACGCACACTCCCGTCTTCCACCAGGTCGAGCTGCTCGCCGTGGACGAGGGCCTGACCATGGCCGACCTCAAGGGCACCCTGGACCACATGGTCCAGTCCCTGTTCGGCGAGGGCATGAAGACCCGGCTGCGCCCGAACTTCTTCCCCTTCACCGAGCCGTCCGCCGAGATGGACATGGTGTGCTACGTCTGCCGCGGCGAGTCCGTCGGCAACCCCGACCGGCCCTGCCGTACCTGCTCCAGCGAGGGCTGGATCGAGCTGGGCGGCTGCGGCATGGTCAACCCCAAGGTGCTGACCGCCTGCGGCGTCGACCCGGAGAAGTACAGCGGGTTCGCCTTCGGGTTCGGCATCGAGCGGATGCTGATGTTCCGCCACAACGTCGAAGACATGCGAGACATGGTCGAGGGTGACGTCCGGTTCACCCGGCCGTTCGGGATGGAGATCTGATGCGGGTCCCGCTTTCCTGGCTGCGGGAGTACGTCGACCTGCCGGCCACCGAGACCGGCCGTGACGTCCAGGCCAAGCTCATTTCGGCCGGCCTCGAGGTCGAGACCGTCGAGCAGCTCGGCCACGACCTCAAGGGCCCCCTCGTCGTCGGCCAGGTGCTGACCATCGAGGAGCTGGAGGGCTTCAAGAAGCCGATCCGCTTCTGCACGGTCGACGTCGGTCAGGCCAACGGCACGGGCGAGCCGCAGGAGATCGTCTGCGGCGCCCGCAACTTCGCCGTCGGCGACAAGGTCGTGGTCGTGCTTCCGGGCGCGGTCCTCCCCGGCAACTTCGCGATCGCCGCCCGCAAGACCTACGGCAAGACGTCCCACGGCATGATCTGCTCCGGCGACGAGCTGGGCATGGGTGACGACGGCAGCCACGGCATCATCGTGCTGCCGCCGGAGACCGAGGTCGGCAAGGACGCCATCGAGCTGCTCGAGCTGGTCGACGAGGTCCTCGACATCGCCGTCACCGCCAACCGCGGCGACTGCCTGTCCATCCGCGGCGTCGCCCGCGAGACCGCCATCGCCTACGGCCTGCCGCTGCGCGACCCGGCCCTCCTCGACGTGCCGGGCCCGAACGCCTTCGGCTACCCGGTGCAGGTCTCCGACCCGGTCGGCTGCGACCGCTTCACCGCGCGCACCGTCACCGGTCTGAGCCCCGAGGCCCGCTCCCCGATCTGGCTCCGGCGCCGGCTCCAGAAGGTCGGCATGCGCCCGATCTCGCTCGCCGTCGACGTCACGAACTACGTGATGATGGAGGTCGGCCAGCCCCTGCACGCCTACGACCGCACCCTGGTCCAGGGCACCATCGGCGTCCGCCGCGCGACCGAGGGCGAGAAGCTCGTCACCCTCGACGGCGTCGAGCGCACGCTGCACGCCGAGGACCTGGTCATCACCGACGAGCGCGGCCCGATCGGTCTCGCCGGTGTCATGGGCGGCGCCAACACCGAGATCGCCGACCACGCGGAATCCGAGGGGACGACCGACGTCGTCATCGAGGCCGCCCACTTCGACGCGGTCTCCGTCGCCCGTACGGCCCGCCGCCACAAGCTGTCCTCCGAGGCGTCCAAGCGCTTCGAGCGCGGTGTCGACCCGCAGGCGTCGTCGGCGGCCGCACAGCGCACGGTCGACCTGCTCATGCTGCTCGCCGGCGGTACCGCCGAGGCCGGTGTCACCGAGGTCATCGCCTCGTCCGCGCCGCACACCATCGCCGTCGCCGCCGACCACCCGGACAAGGTGGCGGGTGTCGTGTACGGCCGGGAGACCGTCGTACGACGACTCCAGGAGATCGGCTGCGACGTGTACGGGCAGGACGAGCTGATCGTCACCGTGCCGTCCTGGCGGCCCGACCTCGGCGAGGGCAACGACCTCGCCGAGGAGGTCATCCGCCTGGAGGGCTACGAGAACCTGCCCTCCACGCTGCCCAAGCCCCCGTCGGGCCGCGGCCTCACGCACCGCCAGCGGCTGCACCGCCGGGTCGGCCGCGCGCTGGCCGGTGCCGGTTACGTCGAGGCGCCGAACTACCCGTTCGTCGGCGAGCAGGTCTTCGACCAGCTCGGCCTCGACGCCGACGACCCGGCCCGCCGCGTCGTCAAGCTCACCAACCCGCTCAACGACGAGGAGCCCGCGCTCCGTACGTCGCTGCTGCCGGGCCTGCTCGCCGCGCTCCGGCGCAACGACGGCCGCGGCTCGCACGACCTGGCCCTCTTCGAGACCGGGCTGGTCTTCCTCCCGCGCGAGGAGCAGCAAGTCGCCGCGCAGCCGCCGGTCGACCGCCGGCCGACCGTCGAGGAGATCGCGGCGATCGACGCCGTGCTGCCCGAGCAGCCGCGCCATGTCGCGGCCGTCCTCGCGGGCGCCCGCGAGCAGGCCGGCTGGTGGGGCAAGGGCCGCCCGGCCGACTGGGCCGACGCCGTCGAGGCGGCGCGGACGGTCGCCGGTGAGGCGGGCGCCGAACTGATCGTGCGCAAGGGCCGGTACGGTCCCTGGCACCCGGGCCGTTGCGCCGAGCTGGTCGTCGTCGCCGATGGCGCCGAGCGGGTCGTCGGCCACGCCGGTGAGCTGCACCCGCGCGTGCTGAAGGCCCTCGGCCTGCCCGCGCGCACCTCGGCCATGGAGCTCGACCTGGACGTCCTGGAGCAGGTCGGCGACGACACGCCCCGGGCGCCGGGCATCTCCACGTTCCCCGTCGCCACGCAGGACGTCGCGCTCGTCGTCGACGCGTACGTCCCGCACGCCGACGTCGAGGCCGCGCTGCGCGAGGGCGCCGGCGAACTCCTCGAGGCGATCCGGCTGTTCGACGTGTACGAGAACGCGGAGCAGCTCGGTGACGGCCGGAAGTCCCTCGCGTACGCGCTGCGCTTCCGGGCGGGGGACCGGACGCTGACGGTCGACGAGGCGTCGGCCGCTCGGGACGCGGCGGTCGCGCTCGCGGGCGAGCGGACGGGTGCGGTGCTGCGCGGCTGAGCTTGTGCGCCCCTGGGGGTGCGGGGGGGGGGGG
>NZ_JBHXHX010000030.1:0-93061 GCF_042723915.1 Streptomyces sp. NPDC058335
AGGTCGCCGTAGCGCGCCTGTGCGCGGTCGATCTGAGTCGGTGAGAGGTCGACGGCGTCCACGGCGGCGTGATGGGTGCGGGCGAGGTGGGCGGCGTGCCGGCCCGGGCCGCAGCCAAGGTCGAGCACGCGCAGGCCCGTCAGGTCGCCGAGGACAGCGTCCCCCGGCCCTGTTCCCGCCGGGCCCCAGGCGATCTCGTCCACCTCGGGCAGGGGCGTGGCCCGGTCGAGGTGGTGGGCCCCGTAGGTGTGCCACATCGCGGAGTTGACCTGCTCGGCATCGGCCGTACCGGGTGCGTCGGGTGCCGTCATCGTGTCCCCTCCTCGGGCTCGTCGCCGAGCCGCCTCGTCACGCCGTCCCGCTCGCCGCCGGACGCCATCTCGTTCTCTGGCTCGCTGCCGAGCGCCGATCTACCCTCCTGCTCTCTATCGTGCCCGAGGACCTGGCGGTCACCGACGAGCCGGACCAGCTCCCCGGCGGTGTGGGCGCTGGTGCCATACAGGAGGGGCCACGGGGTGGCCGATCGTAAGTGAGTACCGTGTTGTCATGGGTGTCGAGACACTGCCTCGGTGACTCATACCGCGCTGTCTCAACTGCTGCGCCCTCGCGCCCTGAAGCCCGGACGCCTCGTCGTCGCGGCGCGTCGGTCGGCGGGTGCGGACGTTAGCAGGCAGTGGAGGCGGCACCGGCGGACTGGCCGAAGTTACGCTGGCGGGGTCGCCGCCGAACGCGGCGATGGTGTCCCGCACCCATTCCAGGGCGGCGATCTTATCGCGCAGCCCGCGGTTGTCCGTGGCCCCGGGCAGGTGCCCGAAACCTTCGAAACCAACGCGGTAGCTGAAGGTCACGATCACGATCCATGCTCGACGAGCGCTGCTTCCACACGCCGCCGTAGATCCACACCATGACCGGCAGGCCCGCCGTGCCGACGTCCGGGCTCCATAGGTTCAGCGTCAGCCAGTCCAGCCCGGCACCGGGCTGCCATGCCGACGGCGCGGTGGGTGCCGGTGCCAGTTGCGGCCGGGCATCGCCGAATCCGACGCAGTCGCGGACCCCGTCCCACGGAGCGGCCGGCGCCGGGGCACCGAAGGGGAGCGCCCCCTTGGGGGCTGCCGCGTACAGCACTCCCTTGAACCCCGCGATGCCACCCGTGCCGAGCCCTCGGACCTGGGCCCGTCGTCGTCCTCACGACATCTCGACCACCCGGCGGAGACGGTTGAGTCATACTCGGTCGCCGTGGTGAGCTCCTGGGGCGTCGGGGAGGGGCGCGGGCAGTGCGTGACGTCAGCGCGGGGCGTTGTCTTCTGAGAGCGGGTGGCGCGGGGGTGCGATTCCCGCGTGCACCAGTCGGAGGAACAACGCCTTCCGCTCCTGCCGCAACCGCGGGTCTGTGGTGGTCTTCTTCAGCCCGTCCGCGACCGCGAGGAGGAGAAGCGCGATGTCCTCGGCGGTCGCGTCGGAGGTCGAGAACTGCACTTCGCCCGCTGCCGCGGCGGCCTCGAGCGCGGAGGCGAGCCGGGCGACCAGGGCCGCATGGGCCTCCCTGACGACGTCCCCGGCGACATCGAGACTCGCGTCGAGGACTTCCCCCCCGTGCACGCTCGACGAGATCTGCGCCAGGAGTCCTCCGAAGTAGGCGGCCATCGCGGCATCGACTCGGGACAGCACGTCGCCCTGCTCGGCGAGAGCCGTGTCCACCTCAACGAGCGCCTGGGCGTGCGCCCGGCGGGACCCTGCCCGGAAGAGATCTTCCTTGCTGGGGAAATGCAGGTACAGAGCAGCCCGGGACATCCCGGCGGCGCGGGCGATGTCCTGCATGGTGGTCTTGCCGTAGCCGTACTGACAGAAAGCGGTCAGTGCGGCATCGAGGATGTGTTCTGTTCGGTCGTCCGCCATGCCGACATCCTGACGCCATGTACTCTCAGCGTCAACAAGTCCAATTGGACGGAAGTTGCCAGTCCGTCCAACCGTAAGCCGCAGAGGTGCTCCCGGAGCCGACCCGGCCATCGGGGGTGTTCCGCGCCCCGTGCCCAGCCTCTCAACCCGTCAGGAGTGCAACCATGGAACAGACAGCAGCCGTCCCGGTCGGCGGTGCGATCGCCGAGCAGATCCGCGAGGTCGAGCGGGCGAGACTCCGCGCGCTCGTCGCGGGCGACATCGGTGCCGCTTCCGAACTACACGCACCGGACTTCCAGCTCGTCACCCCCGTCGGCCATGTGCTGTCCAAAGACGCATACCTCCGGGCGATCGCGACCCGAGACATCGACTACGTGGAATGGGAACCCGGCCCCATCGACGTCCGCGTCCTCGGGGACGCCGCCGTCATCCGCTACCAGGCCACGCTGGAGGTGATCTTCGGGCACCACCGAGTCCCCCGCGCGAGCTATTGGCACACCGACACCTATGAGAACGCCGGCGACCAGTGGCAAGCAGTGTGGTCCCAGGCAACCGCGATCCGGTAGATCACGCAGCGCCCCGCCTCGTGGCGGATTGCCGGAGCCGTGGGACGGTGCCCCACGCGCCGTGGCTCCCCGGCGCGTGGGGCACGTCCGGGGACGGCGTTGGAGCCGGGGATGTGGGAGACAGTAGGGGTTCGCGCTGGTGTGACCGCGCTGGTCACGACGGTGGGGACCGGGTGGCTCGTGGTGCCGCGGCTGGAGGCCCCAAGCGCAGGATCGGGAGTTCCACCAGGCCCGGGACAAGTTCCTGGCGTCGATGCTCAGGATCGTTTCGGCGGGGGCCCGGCTCCGGGCGGTGCAGGAGCAGGCCGCCCGATGGATGGATGCAGCAGATGCGTGCCCGCGTCCGTGCGGAGCGGACCCGGTGGACGAAGCAGCTCGACGAGGCGACCGGTATCTGGGCACCGGACTCGTCATCCAGGCACCGTCGCGAACGCGGGCCAGACCGAACTCTCAAACCGAGCCCCGGCCGCCGGAGCGTGACGCGTATGGGCGGATGCTCAAGCAGCTCGCGGAGCTCTACCCCGCCCCTATCACCCCCGCCGCCCCCGAGAAGGACCCTGCGGTGCCCGAGGGGTCCACCGGCGAGCCCGCCCCCGCTCCGAAAGTCCGGACTCCGGCCGCAGCGCGGGTCTCCGAGGCTGCGGCCGTGACGGCAACGGAGAATTTTCGGACCGGGAACACCCCAACCCCTGCCTCTGCTTCGTTGCCCCAACTCCGGCCGGCTGCGCCGCGTCCGGCGCGTACCGCCAGGCCGTCGTCGTCGATGGTGTCGCGTCGTCCGGTCGTACGGAAGGCGGCCCCGGCCGCGACTTCTGCGGGCGGCACGGATCCGCGGTTTGAGAACGGTCCGCTGGCGGTCGTCGATGTCGACGCCGACGGCCAGGTGGTGGCGTACTGCGTCGGTGGCCTGGTCCTTGAGGTGCCCGCCAAGAGCCTGCCGTCCCTGGTGGAGTAGACGCTGAAGGAAGCCAGGTTCGGTCAGCCGAAGCTGTCCGGTCCGGGCAAGGACGCCGACCCTCTGCTCGTACTCACCGCATCCGCGCTGGAGCGCCACGGTCTCCCCGTCGCTCTCACCGATGAGGAGCGTCATGCCGGGCGGATCCCGGAGGACCACAAGGTCATCAAGCAGCTGGTGCGCGCGGAGTGGAAGCTCACCAAGCGCGGCTTGGGGCCGTGGGCGCGGATCTACCTTCCGGCCACCGGTGCGGACCGCCAGTGCGTACAGCTGTGCATCCCCTCATGGAACGCGCTCGATCCCCGCAGCTGGGGTTACGCCGGGCAGTTCCCGCCTCCGGACCTTGCCCGGGTGCTGGGTGTGTACGCGTCGCGGGTGATGACGCCGCGCGGTTCGACCGCGGTGACCGGTCTGGAGCTCATGACCGCCCTGCACCCGCCGACTCGCGCCTCCGAGCCGGACGCCGACGGCAGGCGGCACTCCGAGCACAACCCCGGCAGCCTGGGCAAGGATCCGGTGGACTGTGCGCCGTGCGAGGCCCCCGACGGGCACCCGCTCCTGGCGGATCTGCCGCGCTTCCACGTGCGCGGCCCCGGGGAGAAGCTGTTCGAGGAGGCGTACGACTGGGCGCGGCCTATGACGGATGCCGAGTGCACCCTGCGGCATCTGGTCGGCATCGACGTGAACATGGCCTTCGCCGCCGGCGCCAACGGCCTGGTCGTCGGCCTCGGCGCGCCGACGCATGTGACGGCGCCGGTGTTCGATGCGAAGCTGCCCGGCTCGTGGCTGGTGGACCTGTCCCACGTCGACCTGTCGCGGGTGAGGGTCGGCAAGGACAAGTGGGCGGACCTGGACGCCAGTCTGCTGCCCTCGCGGTTCACGCCGTCGGGCGAGCAACCGGAGGGTCCGGCCTGGTACGCGACGCCCACCGTCGCCTATGCGGTGGAGCTGGGCTACGAGGTGCGCCCGCTGGAGGCGTGGGTCCGCTACGACAACGCCCGCTACCTGGACGGCTGGTACCAGCGGCTCCGTGACGCCTTCCTCGCCACGATGGCCGACCTCGGCGGGCACGCGGACATGGAGCCGGCCGACTTCCTCGCGGCGATGGACGGCTACAAGGAGCGTGGCCCGAAGCTGGCGATCGTCGTCTCGGCGGTCGAGGCGACGGTCAAGGGCGGTCTGGGCAAGCTGCGCGAGCGGCCGCGTGGTGAGGGGTGGAAGCCCGGGCAGCCGTGGCGGGCCCTTGCCCGGCCGACGTGGCGGCCGGACATCCGCGCGGCGGTCATCTCCCGTACCCGGATCAACCTGCACCGCAAGATCGTCAAGCACGCGGCGTTCACCGGCCAGTACCCGGTCGCGGTCCTCTCGGACTGCGTCGTCTACGCAGCCGACGGAACGTCACCGCTGGACTTCCTGCCCTACCGCGACGGCAAGCCCCTGCCCGGCGGCTTCAAACTCGGCATCAACCCGGGCCTGGTCAAGCACGAGGGCACCCAGTCCGTCCTGTGGGGTGAAGAGATCCGCGAGCGGTTCAACGCCCCGGAGCTCAACCTCGCCCGTTAGTCGGTCGATCCGATCGGCGCGGTGTAGCCGAGGCGGGCGCGGGTGTCGATGACGATGCCGCCGGTGGTCGCCGCCCGTTCCTTGGCCTTGGCGCGGATCTGCGGCTGCCACCGCCTCTTCACCTCGCGCTCCAGGTGCGCGGCGAGGTCCGGACGCGGCTTCTTGATCTGGTCCTTCACGTACCGGTCGACGGTGCGCTGAGAGATCCGCAGCATCTGGGCGACGGCCCTGGTGCCCTTGCACTGCTTGACCAGGTACCGCATCTGCGCGCCCGCGCTTCTTCGGGACGGGCGGGTGAACGCCTTCTGCACCGCCTGGTCCAGGCCGTCTGCGAACATGCTCATCGCCTGCTATTCCCCGCTGTCCTTGTCCGTGACCTGCCCGTCCTTGACAGGACCGCATCCGGCACCTGACCGTCGCCCTGCCCCCGCAGCACGCCGCCCGCCTCTTCGACGCCCAGAACCGGGCGCCACCGAGCAACACCTCCGGGAGATCGCTGCCGAAGCGCTCAAGGAGGTGTACTTCCAGGACGGCGGCCGCCGCACCGGAAGCCTGGAGGAGGTCCGCTTCACCGACGTCGAGCACCTCGAGTTCGACCTGTAGGTCTCCCAGCAGCAAGGGCCCGAACCGCCTTCTGAGCACGGACCCTTGGCGTGTCGCCTGCCGAGACCAGGTCGTCTGCGACCGAGCGAGCACGGTCAGCAGTTGCGTCGTTCACCACGCAGGTGTCATGGGCGGGGACTGTAGTTGTCGCCGGTTGCTCACTCAGTCGGTTTACACCAGTTCGGCGGTCCGGTGGACGCTCCGGGATGCCATGCGGCGGCGGAAGCGGCAGGTTGGGGGCCCGGGCGAAATGTGTCACCGGCCGCAAACCGGTGTGTGGGTTGGTTCAGGTGGACAGGGCGGCGAGGGCTGCGGTCACGACGGCGGCGAGGGCGATGACCGCGGCGAAGGCGGTGGCGGCGCGGGCGAGGGCGGCGGGGTAGGTGCCACCGTCCATGCGGGCGAGCTTGCCCGCGAAGGCCGCAACCAGCAGCGCGACGACGAGCACGAGGGCGATGGACAGGAGGACGACAGCGACGGGTCGCGGCAAGCTCCCTGGACATGATGGGTGTTGACGTGGCCGAAGGTCGCGGAAACGGTGTGCGCCGTGGTCCGCCGGAACGAAGATGGACACCGGCGGACACACCAGGTGTCAGGGGGAAAGTACGTGCACGACGAGCAGAACGGCCACCATCGGGCGCTCACCGAACTGCGCGAGAGACTGGCCGGCGGGCTGGCGCGGGCCCGGCTGACCCAGACGCAGCTCGCCGCCCGGGCGGGACTGGCGCGCACCACCGTGTCGGAGGCGCTCTCGCCCACGAAGCCCGTACCTTCTTCGAAGACGGTGGCGGCGCTGGCCGGCGCGCTGCGGCTGCCGGTGCAGGAACTACTGATGCTGCAGCGGACCGCGGCCGAGGAGTCGGGCACGATTCCCACGGGCGGGCCGGGGCGTCCGGTCGGGGAGTGGGAGCCGCACGACCTGGAGGTCCACCCCGCCGGGCCCGGCGAGACCGCCGCGGCCTCCGACACTCCCGCAGCACGGGTGCTGCCCGGGTACGTGACCCGCGAACACGACCGGGTGCTGGCCGATGCGGTGCGGGACGCCAAGGCCGGCCGCAGCGGGTTCGTGGTGCTGGTGGGTACCTCGTCGACGGGCAGGACACGGGCGTGCTGGGAGGCCGTCCAGCCCGTCCTGGGAGAGGGCTGGGCGGTGCCGTGCGAGGCATGCAAGCCGGATCCGACCGAGTGATGAAGAGGGAGCGCTCGCCGGCGCGCCAGGGCTGCCGACGGTGTGGCGGCCGGCCCAGGAGTTGTCGAGCGACGCCTATCTGCCTCAGATGCCGCTGATGACCGACGCCGAAGCCGCCGACCGGCTCACTGTCACCGCGGCCGGAGAGAGCTGCCCCACCCCGGACACATCACGGGCCTCGGCGCTGCAATGCGGGTGTGATCCAGGACGGGAGGGCGACTCGGCAGGAGAGGGGTTGGGGACACAACCTCTCGGACTCTGTGCCGTCCACGGACGTCGCAGACCCTCGTGCGGCGAACCGGCCACAGAGTCGGCGAAAGGGAGAACGGATGTCTGTCGACCTCGTCGGCTTCTTCGGCGTAGTACTGCTGGCGTATGTGGTCCCCGGCCCGGACTTCCTCGTGGTGGTGAGATCGGCCACGGAGGATCCCGCCAAGGGCCGGGCCGCGGCGTTGGGCGCCCAGACCGGACTGTGCGTGCACATGCTCGCCGCCGCCTTAGGACTGTCGCTGATCGCCGCCCGCTCCCCGGCGGTCTACGACGCCATCAAGCTGCTGGGCGCCGCCTACCTCGTCTACCTGGGAGTCAGGGCCGTACTGGCCGCGCGACGAGCCGCCCGTCAGCGGGCCGCCGGGCGAGAAGCGGCCAGCGGCCTGGAGGACGGCGCTGACCCGCGAACCCCGGCGGAGGACGGCCCGGCCTACGGCCGGTGGCGGGCCGGCTTCACCCAGGGCTTCCTCACCAATGTGCTCAACCCCAAGGCGGCGCTGTTCTTCCTGAGCATCCTGCCGCAGTTCGTCCACGGTGGCGGCTCCACATCGCGGCAGATCTTCTTCCTCGGCACCCTGGACATCATCATCGGCGTCGCCTACTGGTTCGCCCTTGTCGCCGTCGCCGCGCGGCTACGGGCGTTCCTCGACCGCCCCAAGGCCCGCCACCGCTGGGAACTGACGACGGGCTGGCTGTTCATCGCCATCGGCATCGGGGTGGCCGTGGCAGCCTGAGGTTCGGTCCCCTGCCCGCCATCTCCTCGCGCAGGACCGAGGACCGGCGCCGCCGAGGCCGGATGAGAGTTCTGCGAGAACGGCGGCGAGCAAGGGGAGCGGGGAGATCGACAGCCTGCGGGGGATCGGATCGAGGAGAGCTCAGGCCCGAACTCCAAAGAGTGGCGTCATGCGGCGCAGGACGGAGCGGTTCGTGAGCACGCTCCGGTTCACGAACGAGGCACTGGCGGAAAAGCCTGCAGATGCTATGCAGGCCCGTTATGGAGCAGGTCGACCAGCGACGCCGCCAGGACGGTGCACACCGTCGGCGCCCCAGCGCGTCGGGCTCGGCCGATCTCTAGCTGTGCTGTCTCGGGACCTTGGTCATGCCACCGGTCTGCGCAGGTACCTGTTGGGACGGCGGCAGGACGCGGTGGACCCGGACGTCGGCAACCGATGGGCGGGCCGCCGGGTGGCCCGGCCGTTACACGCTGACGGCTCCCTTCCTGTGAACAGGGAAGGGAGCCGTCCAGGTGTGTCCGGGGGTGGTATGCCTTTAGCGGGTCGCGTGGCGGTGCGAGTGCCGGTTGCCGGTGACGAGGCGGTAGAGGGCGAGCAGGATGACGGAGCCGGCGATCGCGGCGATCCAGGTGGAGAGGTCGAAGAACCCGTCGATGGAGTCGACGCCGAAGATGACCTTGCCGAGCCAGCCGCCGAGCAGTGGCCGCTGATGATTTACGCGATGATGCCCAGGTGCCTCTCCGCTTCGTCATGTAAAGGCTGTATCAGCTCATCGTCTGCACCGATCGCGCTCGAACGAACGTCTTCTCCCGAATCCGGCCGTGCCGACTCCTGATCCGCGAGGAGAGAGGCGCTCTGTCGGCCTCTCCATGTCCGCGTGCGCGTGTGGAAGCAGAAGCCGAGCGTGCGCGAGCCGGCGGTGACCTTCCGCAATACAGCGACGAGGCTCAGCGGGAGCGTGAGATCGAGGAAAGTGCCGGGCGCCCGGCCGCCGTGCTGGCCGAAGACCTGGAGACTGCGCTGCACCGATTCCTGATGGGGAACGGAGCCTGTCTCGGCTCTGTCGTGGTCGGCTGGGCGGGTGACGTGGTGGGCGCGGGCACTGCGGGCCTGGGCGCAGGATTCGGAACGCTCGTTCGCCCTCGGCCCGCAGTGGCTTCCATCTGCGCGGCCGGGAGCGACGGCTATGTGGAAGGGATCGCCGACGTGGTCCTGTTGAGCATCGCGGTGTACGAGGCTGCGGTCTTGCCGCTGACCTCTGATGGGGTGAGCGATGAGGAGCAGGAGGCCCGTCGCACCGTCGCGTACCGGCTCTCCGCCTATGACGGCCTGCCCCGTTCCGCCTCGGCTGATGCATCCCGAGATCCCGCGGCGGACTTGGCCTCCCACGCCTCCTCGCCAGACCATCCCGGCCTTCCGGCGCCTCCAACAGAGGGGCCGCAGTCTGGGGCCCATGCTGAGGTTGTGCATCGAGCAACCTCACCACCGTAACGGCGCTTCGAAGGTCTGCCCACCGGCATCCACCAGGTGACGGTGCACCTCCGGAGCAGGGGGCGCGTGGTTCTGGCCATGCCGTGGCGCCCTGGGCAACGGCGCTGTCCGCTGCCGCGGCGGCGGTCGGCCTCTTCTTCAGCGCCACGGTCGCGTCCTCGAGTGTGGACGCCACACGACGGCAGCTGGAGCAGGACCGGTCAAGGCGACAGGCCGCACGGGTGGGCTACTGGGATCAGCCGGAAGCGGCGACGGCCAGTGACCCAACGGTCAGTGATCCGGTGGTCTTGGTAAACCGCTCGCTGGATCCGGTAACCCGGCTCGACTTATGGTTCTATGCGCCAGACGCCGGTATTGATCCATCCAAGTATGAGTGGATTTATATGGGCATTTATGCCATCCCGTCATGTACTCCGCTGATCTTCTCTTCTCGCTCCATCGATGGCTACTTGCTGAAGTTCGGGATCTCGCCCGCCGGTGCGCCTCTCCGAGGGGTCCAGTTCTTCGACAGCAATGGACGGCAATGGCTACGCGACCCGGAAGGGCTCCGTGCCCCCGAGTATGAAAGAGAGGACAATAACGGCGAGGAACTCGGCGTCGTGCCAGCCAGGCAGGAGCCGGCCGAGCACTGCGACAAGTGACAACTGCCAGGCTGCTCAGCCCGTGGCGCCGAAGAAGATGACGTGCTCGATCGGCCTCCTGCCTACGACTTCATGTCGAGACGCACAAGTGCGCCAATCTCCACGAGCTGGTCCGGCAGCGCCAGATCGGAAATACCCATGACCGTGCTGGTGGGCCGGTGTTCTCCGAAGTACTCGGCGTGCAGGCGTGCGGTCGTATGGAAGTTCTCCCGCAAATTCCTCACCAGCACCGTGGTCTCCACTATCTGGCTACGCTCGGCTCCGAACTGCTTCAGCACCCGGTCCAGGTTTCCCAGCGTGGTGCGGACCTGCAGTTCGAAGTCGTCTGCACCCACGAAGTCGCCGTGATGGTCGTGGGACAGCTGCCCGGACACGTAAACCGTGTCACCGACCTGGATGGCCTGGCTGTACCCGTACAACGACTCCCACGGCATACCAAAACCAAATTCCTTCACCTGAGAACTCACGACTCACTCCCTTGAAGTAGTGTGCGGGGGCGCCAGTCACAGATGAGCCCCTTGGCCGAAGAAGTTACAGGTCCGCATGAACAACGCTTGTCTCACAGTGAAGTCGTACTGTTCTCTGCGTGCAGAAAACGGGCCGCACCGTGTTTGATCCGCTGGGTGCGTGGGTCGGCAAGCAACGGACCCGGGCCGCGACGCTGACGCCGGAGCGAATCGAGCAGCTCTTCGCCATTGGGATGAGGTAGGCGTGGTCGTCGCCGTGGCCATGGCGGACCGCATACGCGTAGGCCAGGACAAGGGCCAGGCCGTCGGCGGCCGGGCGCCGCCGGCCTGGCCAGGCGTCGAACCGCTCGGCTTCGGCCACAGTCAGCCCGAGGTCGGTGAGCAGCTGCTGCTGGCCGTCGTGCAGCTGCGGGTAGTGGGCGATCTGGTGACGCAGCCACCGCTCGAGCCAGCGCGGCAGCCCCTGCAGGTTGTCCCCGCCGTGCACCGGCCAGCCAGCGCTCCCTCACGTGGGCGCGGGCGCGGACCAGGCACGCTGCCAGTCGACTGGCCAGGGCGGATTCCACCAGGTGTCCAGTGCGTCGAGCTGCGCCGCCTGCCAGCGGCAGCGATCCTGCGTCGGCACGCCGGTTGGCCAGCCACCGGCCCAGATCGAACCCCGCACCGGTGCGGCCGCCGGTGTGGGGGAGTGCCAGGTGTCCCAACCGCGCCGCGTGGGCCTGCGCGTGTTTGAGCCTTCGCGAACAGTTCCTCGCGCCGCCGCGGAAGGCCTTGGCCGTGCCCGGTGCGCCGTGGCACGGCCGGCTCCGCTCGCCACCCTCCCGGCTCCGCCCCGCGGCCGGTACTGCCGCCCGGCCCGAACCCGCGTCCGTTTCATAGGCGGGTGCCAGCAGTCGCAGGCCCGGGCTCAGCCAGACGGGCCGGTGCGCGCTGCGTACCCACCACACCCCCTGCCCGGGCAGCGACCCCGCCGGCCGGCGTTGCTCCGGGGTCTTGGCGGCCGTGGTGTCTGCGCAATGTCCTCTGCGCAGGCCGGGGTGAGGCGTACAGATGCTGCGGGCCGCTCCAGCTGACTCTCCGGTCCGGGTCGTGGAGCAGGTCGACCAGCGGTGCGGCGAGGACGATGACGTCGCGCCGGAAGCCGGACGGCGCCAGATCACGGGCGGCCGCGTGCAGGGCCCTGATGCGGGTCTCGATCCCAGCCGGGCCGGTGCCGTCCAGGATGCCGAGCACGCGCCAGTTCTTCAGGTGCGCGAAGCCGTGCTCGACCGGCGCCCGGACTGCGGCGAGCGCCGTGTTGGGACAGTTTCTGCCCGTGGGTCAGGGGCCGGTTCCGGGCAGCCTTGTAGCGGATTACCGCCGGGTCGGCCGTCGGCAACCGGGCCGCTGTCGTCGAGGCCGACGAAGCCCAGATCGGCGATCGCGCCGAGCCCGGCCGCGGAGACGGGCGGTGAGTTGGTCACCGGATACGCGGCCGGTACCACCGTCCACCGATTCACGTGGCGGCGCGCCCGGCATCGGGGCGATCGAGGCGGTGGTGCGCCGGTTCACGTGTCCGACGCCGTGGTGTGAGGCGGTCGCGTTCGTCACCCGGTTCAGGGCCGACCAGGCCGTATGCGTCAAGCCGCTGCGGCGGAACCGGTTCGTCGCGTCCACAGCGGCTCACTGCGAAGCGTCACGCGCTGTCGCAGTTCGTGTAGGGCTCCACGCGGCCGACGCTCTCCTTCAGAACGAGGTCGACCAGTCCGGGGAACCGCTGGTCCAGTTCTTCCTTGCGCAGGGTGTTGATGCGGCGGGTGCCGACGTCGTGCTGCCGGATGAGACCGGCCTCGCGCAGGACGCGGAAGTGACGGGTGAGCACGGACGCGGTGACGTCCCTGTTGAAGCCGCTGCAGGCCAGACCGGGTGAGGCGGCGAGAGTGACGACGATGGTGAGTCGGAGCTCGTCGGTCAGCGCGTTCATGATCTTGAAGAGGTCGAAGTCTTCTACGTCGGGGTGGACGAGCGGGGACGAAGTGCGGCTGGCCATGAGGGAAGGATAACGCGCAGAGCTACATGTACGCGTCGACGCGTACATGAGTTACGGTGGAGGAACGGGATGGCCTTCATTCCGTTCCCCATCGCATCGCAAGAGGACGCCCGTGTCTGTCAGCACTTCAGAACTTTCGCCCACGCCGTCGCTTTTCTCCCCTGTCTCTCTCGGGAAGATGGAGCTCGCCAACCGCATTGTCATGGCACCGCTGACCCGGGTCCGGGCCGGTTCCTCCGGGATCCCCGGGGACCTCATGGTCGAGTACTACCGGCAGCGGGCGAGCGTCGGAATGATCATCACCGAGGGCACCTACCCCGACTACGCGTCGCAGGGGTATGTCGGTGAGCCGGGCATCGCCACCGACGAGCAGGCGGCCGGCTGGCAGCGGGTGTTCGAGGCGGTGCACGCCGAGGGCGGCCGCATCGTCCTGCAGATCATGCACGCCGGCCGCGGCACCCACCCCGACATCAACGGTGGCCGCCGCATCCTCGCCCCCAGCGCGATCGCCATCGACGGCAAGACGTTCACCGAGAAGGGCGAGCAGCCCTACCCCGTACCAGAAGTGATGACCACCGCAGAGATCCGGGCAGCCCTGGAGGACATCGTCACTGCGGCCCGCCGGGCCATCGAGGCGGGAGCGGACGGCGTGGAAATCCACGGCGCCAACGGCTACCTCCTCCAGGAGTTCCTCTCCCCGGCGGCCAACCAGCGCACCGACGGATACGGCGGCTCGCCGCAGAACCGCGCCCGCTTCGTCATCGAGGTCGTCACGGCGGTCGCCCAGGCCGTCGGTGCCGAGCGGGTCGGGCTGCGGATCTCGCCGGAGGTCGACCTCGGCGACGTCTTCGAGACCGACCGGGACGACGTCCTGGCCACCTACGGCACTCTGCTCGACCAACTGCGCCCGCTGGGCCTGGCCTACCTCTCCGTACTGCATACCGAGCCGGGCGGCGACCTTGTACAGGAGCTGCGGCGGTGCTTCGACGGCAAGCTGATCGTCAACAACGGCCCCTTCGGGGGGCAGACCACCCGCGAGCAGGCGCTCCAGCAGATCGAGGCCGGCCACGCCGACGCCGTGGTCGTGGGCAGGGCCCTCATCGCCAACCCCGACCTGGTCGAGCGCTGGCAGGGTGGCCACCCGGAGAACGAGCCGCGGCCGGAACTGTTCTACGGGCCGGCCGCCGAGGGCTACACCGACTACCCCTTCCTCGAAGCGGCTTGAGGCCCACGGTCACGCCTGTGTGCGGCAGCCCCACTCACCCATGGACAGCTCCCGACCCGCGACACTGTGCCCGCCCCTTTGAGCCCGCGGTCACACCGGCGATCACCGGCTCGAGGACCGTCGGGTCCGTCAGGGCGTTGGCGGTCCGCAGGTTCCTGGTCAGCAGCCTGCGTTCGGTGACCTCGTCGAGCACATCGCTACCGGGCGGCAGGTCGGGGCTGGGCGTCGGGGTGGCGATCATCGGCTGAGGCAGGGCCCAGGTCACCGCCATGCCTTCCACTGCGGAGATGCCGTCGCCCCAGTCGAGTCCCGCGATGACTTGCTGGGGCGATTGCGCGTGGGTGTGCTGCATGGGTGCGGGGTGCTTGGGCCGCTTTTAGCCTGGTTGTAGGGACTCGCTGCCCCCGGCAAACTGCGATGCTGCGACCTGGTGGTTGTCGGGCCGTCTCGCGGCGTGGCCAGAGGCGTAGTCTCACGGCCGTGCCCGAATCCTCCTAACGGGGCCTGGTCGGTGGTTTCGTACGGGGGCGGACTCGCCTGTTGGATCCGAGCGCTCCGCCAGACCGGCCGACTCACGTGGGGGCCACCACTCTGCGTCAGACGCTTCTGCGGTCGGCCGGCAGTTGCCGCCGCGTCCTGGGTTCAGGATCCGGTGCGGTAGCGGGTGAGCATGAGGGCGACGGCTTCGTCCACGATCGTGGTGTCGGTGGGGTCGGGCGGGACGTAGTCGGTGCGTACGAGTTGGGGCCACAGGAGTTGGCCGCAGATCATGCCGAGGAACTGTTCGGCCACTGCGGAGGTCTGCTGTGTCTGTCCGTCGGCCGAACGGAAGTCGAGTGTGCCGGCCTCTGCTTCGGTGTCCAGGTAGTCGCGGAGCCGGTCGAAGAAGGGTCCGCGGTCGATGGCGAAGCCGGTGCCGACGATGTCGGCGAGTTCCGGCATCTGGGGAAGTTCGGTGATGATGAGGCGGCACAGTGCCGCCGTGCCGGGCCGCCCGATCAGGCAGGCGTAGTCGCGGCCGATGTGGTCCAGACCGTACCGGGGATCACCGGGCGGGGGTGGTGCGGCGTACTGCACGTCGAGCTGCCACTGTTCGGAGGTGACGGCGGCGAACAGCGCGGCCTTGGAGGGGTACCGCTTGAAGAGGGTGCCGGTGGAGACGCGGGCCTCTCGGGCGATCTGGGCCAGGGAGGTCTTGTCGTATCCCCGGGCGAGGAAGAGGTCGCGGGCGGCGCGGATGATGCGCGCGCGGTTCTCCGCTTTGATCTGCGCGTGATACCCGGCCTGGCACGTGTCGCCACCGGTTTCCGTTCGGTCACGGTCCGCCACCGACATGCCCACGCTCCTCGCCCGTCTCGCGGCCGCGTCCTCGCTGTCAGAGAACGGTCTGGCCACCGTCCAGGATAAGGTCCTGGCCCACGGCGAAGGCGGAGGCGTCGGAGGCCAGGTAGACGACGGCTTCCGCGACCTCCTCGGGCATGCCCATGCGACCCAGCGGGATGCCGGCGCTGATCCCTTCCAGGACCGCCGCCTGCACCGCGGGGTCCTCGATCCCGAGCTTGGAGTAGAGCGGGGTGTTCACCGGGCCGGGGCTGACCGCGTTGAACCGGATGCCGTGCGATTTGAGCAGGTCCGCGTTCCACGACCGCATCAGGGAGCCGACAGCCGCCTTCGTCGCGGCGTAGGCGTTCGACTGCCCGTAGCCGCCGTGCGCGCTGTTGGAGGCGTTGAGGACTACCGAGGACGGGTTGGCCAGCACGGGCACCAGGGCCTGCGTGAGGAAGAAGACGCTCTTGACGTTGATGTCGAAGAGCCGGTCGAAGCTGTCCTCCGTGTGGTCCTCGAACGGCCGCCAGTCCGATACGCCGGCGTTCAGGAACGCCACGTCCAGCTCCCCGAAGTGCTCACGCACCCGCTCCGCCAGGCCGCGCTGCGCATCGAGATCGCGTGCATCGGCCTGTACCACCGGCACCTTGTCCCCGAGGACCTGCCGCGCCCTGTCGATGCTGGCCGGGGTTACGCCCGTGACCAGCACGTCGGCCCCCTCCGCGACAAAACGCTGCGCGGTCTCCAGACCGATCCCACTCGTGCCGCCGGTGATGAGGGCGCGCTTGCCCGCAAGACGATTCATGTTGATTGTTCCTTGCCGAGGCGTTAGGTAAGTCGATGGACTCACCATCTGAAGGTAGCCCCTGAGCCACCCATGAGGCAAGTCGATCCACTTACCATCGACGCGTCGGCCGGTCAGCCGCGTTGCCGGCGGGCGCGCAGAGCGGCCCAGTGGCGCAGGCGCTCGGTGATCTGGGCTTCGTAGCCGTTGCGGGTGGGCTGGTAGTACGTCTCGCGGCCCATGTCATCGGGGAAGTAGTCGTCACCGGAGAAGCTGTCGGCTGTGTCCGGGTCGTACTGGTAGTCCTTGCCGTAGCCGAGGTCTTTCATCAGCCGGGTCGGGGCGTTGAGGATGTGGGCGGGTGGCATGAGTGAGCCGGTGTGCCGGGCTGATCGGTGTGCGGCGTTGAAGCCGCGGTAGACGGCGATGGACTTGGGTGCGGTGGCGAGGTAGACGACGGCCTGGGCGATCGCCAACTCGCCCTCGGGGGAGCCGAGTCGCTCGTACACGTCCCAGGCGGCGAGGGCCTGCTGGATGGCGTGGGGGTCGGCCATGCCGATGTCCTCGTTCGCGAAGCGGGCCAGGCGGCGGGCGACGAACAGCGGGTCCTCGCCGCCGTCGAGCATGCGGGCGAGCCAGTACAGGGCCGCGTCCGGGTCGGAGCCGCGCATCGACTTGTGCAGCGCGGAGATCAGGTTGTAGTGGCCCTCCTGCGCCTTGTCGTACAGCGGGGCCCGCTGCTGGATGTGGTGGGCGAGCCCGGCGGTGTCCAGCGTGGTTTCGGTGTCCGGGAGGGCTTGGAGCTGTTCGGCCATGTTGAGGAGGTAGCGGCCGTCGCCGTCCGCCATGGCGATCAGGGCGCGGCGGGCGTCGTCGTCCAGGGGCAGATGGTGGCCGGTGAGTTGTTCGGCGCGGTCGAGGAGTGTGGACAGTGCGGCTTCGTCGAGGCGTTTGAGGACGAGGACCTGGGTGCGGGAGAGGAGGGCGCCGTTGAGTTCGAAGCTCGGGTTCTCTGTGGTGGCGCCGATCAGGGTGACGGTGCCGTCCTCGACGTAGGGCAGGAAGCTGTCCTGCTGGGCACGGTTGAAGCGGTGGATCTCGTCGACAAACAGCAGGGTGCCCTGGCCGATGCCGCGTCGGCTTCGTGCGGCGGCGAAGACCTTGCGCAGATCGGCGACGCCGGAGAAGGTGGCCGACACCGGTTCGAAGGCCAGGTTGCCGGCGTCCGCGAGGAGCCGGGCGATGGTCGTTTTCCCGACGCCGGGCGGGCCCCACAGGATGGCGGAGCTGAGGCGCTGCTGGGCGACCATGCGGCCCAGCGGGGCGTCCGGGGCAAGGAGGTGGTCCTGCCCGACGACATCTTCCAGCCGGGTGGGGCGCAGGCGGTCGGCGAGGGGCCGGTCGGGCTCCTCGCCGAAGAGCGGCAGGGTCGCTGTCGGTTCCATCGGTCTCTCGGGTGGTGGGAGGCGGGCGTGTGCGGACGTGGCGAGCCTTGCACGGGACACTGACAGACGTCGGATCAGCCGCTCGCGGGGAAGTTCGCGGCGCTCATCGGGCACCGGGGCCGGTCGCGTCGCGGCAGCCGCTCGGCGACCAGGTCGTAGGAGTTCTCGACCGCGTCGGTGACCAGCCGCTCGGTGATGCCGGGGCCTGGCCCGAGCGAGATCCAGTGGCGTTTGTCGAGATAGCGGTCCGGTGTGATCGAGGCGTAGCCGCGTACGTGAGCGCGGGCGTGTTCGGGCTCGCACTTGACCGTGATGATCTGATCGTCCGGGCCGTCGGTGACGATCAGGAACACCTTGCCCGCGACCTTGTACACGTCGAGTCCGGGGGTGAAGGGGTAGCGTGGCTGACGTCGGGGAGGGCCAGGGCCGCCTGGCGGGCGGTGTCCTGGAGGCGGTCGCCGGCCGCGCTCACCGGGCCGCCCGTGTGCCGGTGCCGTAGGTGCGGGGGTCGACGGGCCGCTCGGCCCTGGGCAGATGGGCGACGACGAGCCGGTAGGAGTCGGTGACGAGCTCCCCGACGAGCTCCTTTCCGACGCCTTCTCCGCTCTCTAGGGTGATCCAGTGCTTCTTGTTCATGTGGTAGCCGGGGGTGATGTGGCTGTACTGCTCCCGCAGCGCGTCGGCCTCGCCGGGGTCCGCCTTGAGGATCACGACGGGACGCCCCGGGACGTCGGTCATCAGCATGAACACCTTGCCGCGCACCTTGTAGACCTCCCAGTCGGGGCCGAAGGGGTGCTCCAGCTGGGCTCCGGGGAGTTCCTCCGCGCAGTCGGCGGCAGTCTTGTGCAGGTCCGTTCCGTTCATGGGGTGGTGCCTTCCTCAAGAGGTGGTCGCGGCGGCGCGTCCCATCCTTCCCTCGAACCCGACAAGGAGGGCGGTAGACTGCGGACACGTGATGGTCGACAAGCGACACCCCAGCTCGAGCGGGCAGGCCGGGCCGGCCGCGGTTCCGCTGTACGGTTTCCAGCCCCCGGTCGGTACTCCGTACGGCCTTGAGGTGAACACCATCGAGGACTTCTTCGCCCAGCACGACGACTGGCCGTGGAACCCGCCCCGTCCGGTCCGCGCCACCTTCCACTACCTCATCGCGGTCACCGAGGGCGAGCTGCGGCACGACGTCGACCACGTCACGCGGACCGTCGCCCCCGGCCAGTGGCTCTGGGTTCGTCCCGGACACACGCTGTGCTGGCATCCGCCCGGCTCCGCCCGCGGCCCGTTCGTCCTGTTCGAACCGGATGTGCTGCGGCCCGACATCGCCCGTCTGCTGGCCCCGCTCACCGCGCACGACGCCCCGGCCGTGCTCAGCCCGCAACCTGACGACGCCGCCTGGCTCCAGCAGACAGCACTCCAGCTCCTGGACGAACACCGCGCACTCGGGCGCCGCCCCCTCGACATCCACCACGCCCTGCGCCGTAGCCTGCTCGAAGCGCTGCTGCTGCGCCTGACCAATGTCCCGGGCATCACCCCCACCGGTGCGGCCACCGCCGGCACCGGCCGCACCGACAGGTACGGACGCTTCCAAGACGCCCTGGAGCTGCACTTCCGGGAGCTGCACCAAGCCGCCGACTACGCCGAACTGCTCGGCTGTTCGGTCCGCACCCTCAGCCGCGCCGCCCGGGACGCCACCGGCAAGGGCGTACGTGAACTTATCGACGAACGCCGCCTCCTCGAAGCCCGGCGCCTGCTGGGAGGCGCCCGGTGGGATGCCCGGACGGTGGCCGTCCACCTCGGCTTCACCGACCCCGCGAACTTCGGCCGCTTCTTCCGCGACCGCACCGGCCTCACCCCTGCCGCCTACGCGGCCTGGTAGGCAACGCGTGGGTAGGTGTGCCGATCAGGCTGGGGTCAGACCCAGTTGGGGATGTGCTCTTCGGCGTAGCGGGCGCCGAATCCGCCGGTCGGGAGGATCTCGTGGATCGCGGCGAGATCGGCCTCGGTGAGGGTGACGTCGGCGCCGGGCTCCAGGCGGACCGCGTCCAGCACCGCCGTCCAGGACGTGCGGCCACTCTCCAGCGCGGCCACCACCGAGTACGGCCAGCCGGGCACCATCTGATGCTTGCCCTCACCCCGGCCGAACGTGCGGCAAAAGGCCCGGTCAGCACACGTGTTGGCGTCCGGCCGCAGCCACGGCGAGACATCCACCGCCAGCACGAGCCGGCCGTCCGCCGCCCGCGGCAACGGCACCTTGACCAAGGCCCGACGCAGCCGGGCGACATCGATCCGGCCCTTGTTGAGTCCGCCGTACAGAGCCCCGTGCCCACGGCGGTGTTCGGGTGCGAGCGCGAGATCGACCAGCGTTCGCACGGGCCCGTCCGTGCACAGCAACGCGTCACACGACTCGAACAACGCGTCGCCCCTTGCGGTCAGACACGCATACAGCTCCGATCGGAAGTGTGACACTTCCGCGAACGCATCCCGCAGGACGCTCTGGTGCACCAAACTCACGGACACGGCCTTCGTGCTGATCCACTCTGTGACGGAGCACAGGATCAGACGGGGGCTGCCTTCTCGTCCGCTGAACTGCGAAAACGCCGACCAAGTTCGAGCCGCGTTCGACGCCGGACCATAAATGACAAGCGGAGCTACCCCCGCACGTGCGGGGAGCAGCCGGCACTCTGCGGACAGTATCCGCAGGTTGAGGGACCATCGGCGGGCGCGGGGAGCAGAGTCGATCACCTGCGAGTTTCTCCCATGCAAGGCCCGTTTCTCAGCACTTTCACCGACTCCGGTATGCCACTCAAAAAACGTCCCAACTAACCGGCGCAAGTGGGGATGACGTGGGCAACAGGGAACAGCAGCACCTGGCCGCCATCGCAGCCGGTGGCGCCGGAATCTTCCCAAGCAGCACCTGAAGGACGTCGACAGCGTGCCGCTCGCGGGACCATCCCCACGCATGTGAGGCCAAGCCCCTGGCGGGCCTGGGAGGATGGCTCGCTGTGACGGCCGCGCTCGCCGCCACGGCGCGCTGGTCGCCCGCTGACTGCTGCTCCCAGACCGCCCGTATGTGTCCGGTGGCGCAATGTTCGGACGGGTGGCGACGTACGGAACAGTCGCTGTCGCCGCAGCCGGCTCGTTCGCCGTGATCAGCCTGTACGCCGACATCGGATACGAACCTCCACTGCTGGGCGCTGAAGGGGCCGCTGGGAGATGGTCCGACGGAAAGGGCGGCACGCTCACCCTCATGCCGGACGGCAAGGCCACAGCAACCCGCGTCAAGACGTTCGAGCTCGACGACTCCTTCGAAACCGTGATGCACGAATGCACCGGGACCCGGGTGCAAGACCGTGGATCCAGGAGGTGGTTGTCTCCGTCGACGACTGCCGCTTGGACACCTGGGAGGTACTCGGGACTCCCCAAGTTGTACTCTGCATCGGCGAACCCGACAGCTGGGCAGCCGTCGAGGGGCTCGCTGAGCGTGGCCTGTTCGGCTTGCCGGAGCTGATCCCAACTCCCCGTCAACATTCGCCGGTGGAAGCATCCACACGGCACGCTATGGTCGTGCACATGCAACCTCAGCAGCCGTCTCAAGCCCCCGTTCCACCAGCCTCGCCCTCGCCGATCACCCCGCCCGCCAGCAGCAGGGGGCCACTGGTGGCCGCTCTGCTGGTCGGTCTGCTGGTGGGCGGCGCAGGCGCGGGCACGGCCTGGGCGCTGACCGGCTCGGGCGAGGACCTAAGCATCAGCTCGGGTCCGGCGGCCGACGCACGGGGCGCGTGCAACGCCCTCGCCGGCTTCGACGTCTCCAAGTACGCGGTTAAGGGCGACGACGGCGAGGTGGCGCGCTACCGGTGGAACGGAGCCGTGGTTCTGTCCGAGGCAGCGGCCGCGGCCGACCCGGCGTACAAGCCCCTCGCGGACGCGCTGCGCCGCGCTGCCTACCGCCACCAGCAGGTCTTCGAGTTCGACGATCAGGTCAAGAAGGACATCGCCAAGTCACGGAAGATTTGCGCAGGCCTCTGACCCGTATGCTCTCGCGGGTGCCCACCTGACCGGCCCCCTCGTGCGGGCGGCGACGGCCGACAGGCTGCGGCCGGCAGCGGCGTCGATGTCCCTGCCGCTGGTCGCCCAGAACCGTGACGGGCAGGTCGTCGGGGCGCTGCTGGCCGTGCCGTCCGGCACGATCGTCACACTTACCTGCGCGAAGGGCCATCGCACCTGCCTGCACCGCTGCCCGAATGGCTAGGCGAAGAACTTGTGCGGACGGGACACACGATCCAGAAGCCGCCAGCCTCCTCACGGCCCGCGATTCCCCGCAGCCGCCGTCCCCGCACTCCAGTGCGCGCCCACCGCGTACTAGACCCGCTGCTGCTTGAGGTCGCCGAGTGCGCGGCCACGCCAGAGGGCGCCGCCTTCACCGAGAAGCTCAACAAGGCCGCCTACACAGCCGGAGGACTGGCGGCCGCCGGGCACCTTGACGAACCCGCCGCGCGCGCCGTGTTGCGCGAGGCCGCCGAGACCGCGCGCCCCTGGCAGAGTGCCCGCAACGAACGCATCATCGACGACGCCCTCGCCGCCGGGTCCGCCCGCCCGCTCCACCTCGAAGGACGTTCATGAGCAGCGCCGAGACGCCACGCTTCGACGCCACCGCCGCTGCCCAGCAGATGCTGGACCTCGAACAGACAGATCATCAGTCGGCCACCCTGCCCGCCCAGGCCCACACCTCCCCCCTCGCCACGCCGACCTGGGCGCTGCCGGCCCCGCTGCCCGGAACGCTCACCGACCGCGGCAACGCCAAGCTGTTCGTCAAGCTCTACCGCGACCAGTTCCGCCATGTCGAAGGCCTGGGCTGGTTCTCCTGGGACGGCTACCGCTGGAAGCGCACCGGCGGCGAGAAAGCCGCCCTGTGGGCTGCCGGCGAAATGGCCGAGGACATGCCCGACACCGACCCCCGCGGACTCTTCAGCGACCGCGAGCTCCACCACCACAAGAAGCGCACCCTCTCGACCACCGGCATGAAGGCCCTCCTCGCCCAGGCCAAGGCCTCCCCGGACCTGTCCGTCGACCCCGACACCCTCGACGGCGACCCCTACGGTCGTCCAGGCATGTTCTCTCCGAGTCCTCTGAATCGGGTCGCGGAAGGCCGTGAACGGTGATTCAGGCTGGAGCGTCAGCGTCGTTGTCATGGGCGAGGTTTTCGGTCGTCATAGCCGCAGCCTATGGGCGGCCCCGAGCGCCGGTCAGCCGGATTCGGTGCTGTCGTGCTGAGCGGAGCCGTGCAGGTTGCTACGGAACTCCCGGCCAATGTGCTGCCAGGCCTGGAAGGTGGCCTGCCTCCATCGCGGCCGGTCCGGCATACCGGTGTCGTCGGGCTCGGGCAGGCTGCCCCGACTCTTGCAGCTGCGGGCTGCTCGGACACTGATGCCCAGGTGAGCGGCGACCTCCGGGTACCCCCTCGGCTCGTCGGCGGGGGCGGCGTCGCGCGCCGTCCGCGCGGGGGCCCGAGCGTCACGGCCTGTGCCAATCGGTGCAGGCCGTACTCATTACTCGGTACCCGACAGTGGATGACCACCACCGGTACCGGTCGTACCCGCTCTACGCGTCCAGCGGTCTCGCTCGTAGGCGATCTCGGCGACCGCGTTCGGCACCTGGCAGTCGCCCTGCCCGTGCAGTACGCCACCCGCCTCCTCGACGCCCAGGAACCGGGCGCCCAGGGGGAGTTGCCCAGCCAGTCGACAGGGCAACGGCGTGCGGGGCGCCCTGCCCTGGCCCCATTTTCCTCCCTGCCGACCGGGCGGCAGACGGTGCCGAAATCCTGCCCCCCCTGGTCGCGATCTCCAACTCCCGGCCGTCCGCCCCCTGCTCGGCTGCGAGTCGATGCCGGGACGTGCAGGGTGCGCGTCAAGTCCCTTTCATTTGTTGGGGTTGCCCGTGGGATGACGGGTATCCGGTGCCCCGTGCGTGTGCCGTAGCGTGTGCGCACTGCGCCTGCCCGGGGGAGGTCGGTGGGTCGCAGCGGGCGGAGGACGGGGGTCGTGGTGGTCGGGGATGCTCAGGAGGACCGGAGTGCGCGGGCGGTGTGCCGCAGTGCTGATCCGGAGGAGCTGTTCGCCGAGGGTGCGGCCCAGAACCGGGCCAAGGCCCTGTGTACGGGTTGCCCGGTGCGTACCGAGTGTCTCGCCCACGCTCTCGATCACCGCATCGAGCACGGTGTCTGGGGCGGCATGACTGAACGGGAACGCCGTGCCCTGCTCAAGCGCCGGCCTACGGTGGCCTCCTGGCGCCGTCTGCTGGAGACGGCGCGCGCCGAGCACGGCCGGAACGGTACCGGGTACTGGGCGCAGGATGGTCTAACTGATCGTCTCAGAATGCCGTCCTGCGGACTTTCACCAGCACGCCGACAGCGAGATCCTGCTCAGCTTCCCAGGTCTGGGGCCCATGCTCGGCGCCCGCGTGCTCGCAGAGCTGGGCGACGACCGGGCACGGTTCGCCGACGCCCGGGCGCTGAAGTCGTACGCCGGATCCGCCCCCATCACCCGGGCCTCTGGCAAGAAGCGTTGGGGCCGCCGGTTCGTCAAGAACAACCGCCTCATCAACGCCGGTTTCCTCTGGGCCTTCGCTGCCCTCACCACCTCACCGGGAGCGAACGCGCACTACCGACGCCGACGCGAGCACGGAGACTGGCATGCCGCCGCACAACGGCACTTGCTGAACCGCTTCCTCGGGCAGCTCCACCACTGTCTCAAGACCCGACAGCAGTTTGACGAACAGCACGCCTTTGCACCACTCCTTCCAGCGCCTGCATGCCCCGCCAACCCGACCGACTTCGTCGACGAGAACAACGGCACTTCGACAGAGCCACGCTGTCGAGCGCGAACTCAATCAGAGGGCGTGACCGGGGCCCGCAGGCCGAGCCACTGATCGGCGTCCCAGGCCCGGAACCGCTCCGCTTCGGTGAACCCCAGCTTTGCCGCGAGGCGCATCGAACGGACGTTGGCGGTCTGGGTGGCGAGCACCACCGGCTCACCCGGAAGGACGTCTTCGAGCCAGTCCAGTGCCGCCGCGCACGCCTCGGCGGCATACCCGAATCCCCACGCCCGCGGCAGGAACAGGTAGCCGAGATCGACCTTCCCCACGGCAGTGGGGCAAAGGTGCTCCGTTGCTCTCCTGAGCAGGATCTGGCCGATCATCGCCCCTTCGAGATCGACGACGAAAATCCCGGGCCGCCGCCCGGGCACCTCGGGCATCTCGCGCTCAAGCTCGTCACGCGGGCGGGGGCCGCCGAGGTAGGTGTGCACCTCCGACGAGGCGTGCAGCTCGATGAACGCCGCACGGTCCCAGGCCTCGGGCTCACGCAGCACGAGCCTCTCGGTCTTGATCGGTGCAGGCGGCCACGCAACGGGTCCGAGATCATTCATGTTGGCCAGCCAATCAGCGGCCTCAGTGGTGATCAAGACTCGCGATCCCTCTTGACTTCTTATCCCCCTGAGATGTCTTTGAGGGCCCGGACGTGCGATCCGTCCACGGAACAGTCGTCCAGGTCCAGCAGGCCGGCGCGGCGAAGTCGGTCAACAGGGCAGCATGCAGGCGGGGCCAGACGCCGGCCTCGGTCCAGTCCCGCAGCCGACGCCAGGCCGTCACCCCGGAGCAGCCCGCCATCTCCGCAGGGACATCGCCCAACGCGACACCGGTTCGCAGCACGTACATGACGCCCGCGAGCGCCACTCGGTCGGGAACACGCAGCCGCCCGGGGTGGCGACGGCGCCGCTCGGGAGTGGGCGGCAGCAGCGGGGCCACCCGCGCCCACAGATCGTCAGAAACAGAATCAGCACGCACTCCGGACACCCTGCCGACCAAGATCGTCGAGCACAAGACCCGCGGCTGAACTCATTCTGAAACGATCAGTAAGGCGGGCTGAACCTACGCTCGGTCTGCGGCACAGCCCGCAGGTGTCGGTGGCCGGGGAGGCTGCGTTGTCTGGCCTGCAGGTCCACGATGTGGATCAGTAGCTGTTCACACAGTCTCGTGGTTCAGGTGGATGAGCCCTTCGAGGGAGCCCAGGCGGGCGTGCAGGGCGGGATCCGGGGTCGGGGTGGTGGTGAGCAACAGCACCTGTGCCGAGGAGTGTTCCGGAGCGTAGAGGTCATCTTCGCCGTCGCCGGGGACGGGGTTGGGCTGGATCTCTATCCGTCCGTTGGGGCTGCTGGCGAGATGGTAGATGCCCCGGTAGTCGCTGTCGCGCTCGGTGAAGACCAGCCCGAGGCGGTCGCTGACGAGCCGGGCCAGCTCGTCGGCAGTGTGGGTGCTGGTGCCGTAGGTGTGGTGGTCGGTCATGGTGCACCAGACCCTATGCCGTGACGATGGCGGGGCGCTCGACCAGTTGTCCGCGTCTGTGTGCGCTCACGGCCCGCCGCCACTGCTGAGCGGACTCGACGAGCGTGAAGACCATGGCCAGGGCGGCGGTGCGGGAGCTGGCCCCGCTATTGGTGCGCAGGCGGACGGTGGCGAAGGGGGACTCGTCCGCAGATGGATCCAGTGCTCGGCGGGGAAGTCGTAGCACGTCAGCAGCTCGGCCTCGTCGTCGGTGACCCCGCCGAGAACGCCGCGGCACCCGCACGGCGCTCGCGCTGCACCTCCCAGCCCTGCCGCCGGTCCGGGCAGCACACGTCGGTGCGCTGCACCCTCTACGGCCGTGTGCCCCATCTGCTTCTTGAAACGAACACGTCGGCGTACATTTCCCGCACATTCTTCGTACTGATATCGATCGAGGATGAGCTGCATGACCGCGGCCACTGTGATGTCGCCTGGGCGCTGCCTCGCCGCCGGGTGCCGGTCGGGCGGTGCTGTGTCGGCGGTCTGCCGCGGGTGCCGTGTGGGCAGGGCGTGTTCGACTCTTGCTCGCGCTCGGCGGTGGACGGCGTTGTCTGCTTCCTGTTGTGGGCTGAGATGCGTCTGGCCTCGTCGTTTGCGGTGCGGGATGAGCAGGCCCGTGCCCTGGTAGCCGCCGTCGGCGATGGTCGGTGCGCCGCGGCAGGCCCGGTCGACGCCGGACTCCGTGAACGCGCGGCAGTCGTTGCGGCTGCCGGGCAGCGGCACGCCGATCGCCGCAACCAGGTGGCTGTTGGCGTCGATGAAACCTGCAGGTTGGTCGAGTAGCGGTAGTTCTTGCTCGAGGCCGCGATGCTGCGGTCACGGGTGGGTACCAGGGTGCCGTCGACGATGTAGACGGTGTCCTTGCGCGGCCGGCGCGCAGGCGAGATGGCCAGCAGCGGTGCGAAGTGATCGAGGATGCGATCGGCCGCAGACTGCCACCGCGGACACGGGAACACCGCTGGTCACGCTGTTCGTCGACGGCGGCGCCCACTCCATCCAGCTGACCTGGCCCGGCCCCGTTCCCACGCCGATTGTTGACGGCAACCGGATCCTCTACCCGGAGATCTTCCCCGGCGGTGACCTGGTCCTGACGGCCGATGACGAAGGGTTCGGCCAGGTCGTCGTGGTGAAGAACCGTCAGGCGGCTGCAGACCCGCACGTGCGCCAGCTCGAGGAGCCGCTCTGCGACGGTGCCGGTTCTGCAGGGACGGAGGGCAGCGGCGACTGCGTCACGGGTCACGGCTACGGCGCCGTCAACACCGACAAACGCCGCGAGATCCTGCTGCCGCCCGGCGCCCCGAGCCCATCCACCCTCACCCAGATCGTCGCCGCCGGCGACATCACCGGCGACGGACGCACCGACTTCCTCGCCACCATCGGCAACGCACTGTGGGCCTTCACCGGCTACCACGGCGCCACCATCGACCAGGCCACCCAACTGTCCTCCTCCCCCTGGCTCGACCGCGACCTGGTGACCGTCATGGACGTCAGCGGCGACAGCATCGCCGACATCGTCTACCGCCACGACCCGACCGGACGCCTGCTGTTCCGCAAGGGCATCGCCGCAGCCACCGGCGGCGTCAACCTCACCTCCCTGGCCGCCGCCGCCGACTCCGCAGGCGGAGCGGACACCGAGTACGGCGCCTCCGGCTGGTCCAGCACCGCCATCCCGCTGTTGATGGGCACACCCGACGTGAACAACGACGGGATCCCGGACATCTGGGCGGTCATCTCCACCGGACAAGTGAGGTTCTACCCCGGCAGCAAGACCGCCCTGTCGGGCAGCGGCACAGAAATCATCACGCCGAAGACGTACTGGCAGACCCGTATCGCCATCGGCTGAGGCCACCCAGCAACCCTTCACCCGTCGGTCTCCCGGACAGTTCGCTCCGGGAGACCGACCCCTCCACCGCAGAGCCCAGACTCCACACAATCCGGGCTGGCGCCCCTGGTCACCGCCCTAGTAGGGCTTGGTCATCTTCACTCGTGAGTGGCGTGTCTGCTTGCTCGTGGGTGTCATTGGGCTGGTGTGACACCTGAGGAGATGGCCGAAGTCCGGGAGGACTTGGAGGCGTTCGCGGCGGGGTTGTTCGACGGGTTCTTCCGTGCGGATCAGCGGCGCTGGGGGCTGGCGTATGTGCGCGGGCTGCTGCTGGACGGCAGACGTAAGTCGGTGGAGCCGATAACAGCTCGCCTGGGCGAGGACGGCAACCGGCAGGCGCTGGCACACTTCATCACTTCCAACCCGTGGGATCCGGCGCATGTCCGGGCCCGGCTGGCCTGGCGGATGCACGAGGCGATCGGTCCGGAAGCGCTGATCATCGACGACACCGGTTTCCTCAAGGATGGGGACGCCTCGGCGTGTGTGTCGCGGCAGTACACCGGGACCGCGGGCAAGGTGACCAACTGCCAGGTGGGCGTCTCGCTGCACCTGGCCCGCGATCATGCCTCGGCCGCGGTGAACTGGCGGCTGTTCCTGCCCGGCTTCGTGGGATCCCGCCTCCGCGGACGCGGATGCGGACAAGGTCGCCCGCCGCACCCGCTGCTCGATTCCTGCAGGTGGGGCATGTGGAGAAGTGGCAGTTGGCCCTGGACATGATCGACGAGACACGGTCGTGGGGCATCGATGTCCCCCTGGTGGTCGCGGACGCCGGATACGGCGATGCCGCCGCCTTCCGCCTCGGCCTGGAGGAACGAGATCTGCCGTATGCGGTCGGTGTCTCCGGCCGGCACACCGCGCACCCCGCCGACGCCCGGCCCGTCCAGCCGGTTCATGCGGGCACCGGACGACCACCGAAAGTGCAGTATCCCGAGCCTGCGCAGACGATGAAGGATCTGGTCGTCGCGGCGGGGAAGGCGGCCGCACGGCCGGTGTCCTGGCGGGGGGCCCCGCCCAGGCAAGGGCCGCAGTGGCGTCAAGCGCATGTACTCGCGCTTCGTCGCCCTCAGGGGCCGTCCTGCCGGACGCGGCATCCGCAAGGTTGCCGATGATCCGGAGCTGCCCGAGCGGTGGCTGTTGGCCGAGTGGCCGGCCGGCGAGAGCGAGCCGGTGCAGTTCTGGCTGTCGAACCTGCCCTCCGGGATGCCCCTGGCGACTTTGGTGCGGCTGGCCAAACTCCGCTGGCGCATCGAACACGACTACCGAGAGATGAAACAGGCCCTGGGACTGGCCCACTTCGAGGGTCGCACCTGGGGCGGCTGGCACCACCACGTCACCCTCGTCTCCGCCGCCCACGCCTTCTGCACCCTGCAACGACTGACGCGAGACCCAAAAGACACAGCGCTGGTCTGAGCCTCTACCAGGTCGTCCGCGACCTGCAGACACTCCTCGCCACCTGGACCGGCGCCTGCCCCACCTGCCACCGCGACATACCCACACACATACGAACCTGACCAAGCCCTACTAGGACTCGTCGCGCGGGGTGATCCCTCCGGCGTACACGTTGTCGGGTGTGACGACGGACGTGACGGCGCGGGCGACGAGGGTCGACGGCTCCTGGCCGTCGACGAGGGAGTCGGTGTTCAGGATGAGGACCAGGGTGGCCTTCTGCGAGGGCAGGTAGACGGTCACGGTCTCGTACCCGGGCAGGGAGCCGTTGTGCCCGATCCAGCCGTTGGTCCGCAGGATGCCGAGGCCGTAGTCGGTGCCGGGGAAGCCGGTCGGCAGCACCCTGAGACGCTGCGCCTGGGTCTCGGCGCTGAGCAGCTTTCCGGTGGCGAGGACGGGGGCCCAGCGGCGCAGGTCCTGGAGGTTGGAGATCATGCCGCCGGCCGCCCAGGCCCAGCTGGGGTTCCAGTCGGTGGCGTCCGCGACGGCGCCGGTCAGCGTCTGGTCGGTGTATCCGTGCGCGTGGGGCTCGGGGAACTCGGCGCCCTTGGGGAGGAAAGTGTGGCGCAGACCGGCCGGGCGGACCACCCTCTCGTGGATGACGTCGGCGAGCCGCTTTCCGGTCACCTTCTCGACGACCAGGCCGAGCAGCACGAGGTTGGAGTTGGAGTACTGGAACGTCGTGCCTGGCGCGAAGGTGTTCGGGTGCCGGTAGCCGTAGGAGAGGACCTCCCACGGGGTGAACGGGCGCTTCGGAGCGCTCAGCAGGTCGTGGACGAAGTCGGGATCGGCGGTGTACGGGAACAGGCCGCTGCGCATCTCGGCGAGGTGGCGCAGCGTGATCTTCTCGCCGTTCGGGACCCCTCGGATGTAGTCGTCGATCGGGTCGTCGAGCCTGACCTTGCCCTCGTCGACGAGCTGGAGGAGCGCGGTGACGGTGAAGGTCTTGGTCTCGCTGCCGATGCGGACGTAGGTGTCGGCGAACATCGGCCGGCCGGTGGTCTTCTCTGCGACGCCGGTCGCGCGGACGTAGCAGCCCTTGCCCGGCATCCACAGGCCGACGACGAGTCCGGGGACACGGGCCTGCTTGCGGACGTCCTCGACGGTCTTGTCCAGCCGGGCGGTCAGCTCGGGGCCGAAGCCGTCGGCGGGGCAGTCGTCGCCGCCGTGCGGACCGGCGGCCGTGGCGGGAGCGTGTGGGGCCGGGACGGCCGTGGCGGGAACGGTGGCCAGCGGGGCCAGCACGGACGCCGCGAGCAGCGTCGCGGCGAGCAGTCGGCGGGGGGAGGTTCGTCTCATGGTGGGGGCGCCTCTTCCAGGTCATGGACGCGGACGGCGACAGATCAGCACCAGCTACGGCGCGAACGGCAGACCGCCCGGCCGGGCCCCGGCGAGTCCACTCGTTCGGCGCCCCACTCCCGAGCCGGTTCCGCGCCGCCGCCCGCTGCCGCTCAGCGCGCCACGGCCGCCAGGTCCTCGCAGGTCCGAGTCGGCGGTCAGGGCCGCGTGGACGGCTTCCAGGACGGGGAGTTCCGCCGTGGAGGCGCCGGTCGCCGGGGCCACGTCCTTCGCGGCCAGGGCGACGGGGAAGTGGGCGCCGGTCGCGGTGCGCGGCCGACGGCGCCTGCGAGGGGGCCCGCGCCGAGGGTGCGCAGGGCCAGGTCGCGGGGCAGGCCGAGGGAGTCCGCGAGGGTGAGCGCCTCGCCGATCAGGGCGACGCCTCCGATGACGGCGTTGATGAGGACGAGCTTGAGGGCGGCGCCGGTGCCGGGGCCGGCAGGCGGTGACGGTGCCGAGCCGGTCGAGGACGCCTTGCCGCGCTCCATGGCGAGGTCGATGCCCTTGAGGACCTCGAGTCCGCCGACTTCCTGCGCTGCATCAACCACCTTGGACCGCCGCTGGTCCCGCCGCGGCAACGACCCGAACACATCGGCAACTGCGCAGGCCGCGGTGCTCTTAGGGAAGGGGCTCGCTCACCAACAGCCCGCTCACCTCCAGAAGGTCTGCGCCACTCTTCTCAATCGCGGCTCCGAGCACCTCGCGAAGCTCCGCCGCGTACGCGCTCCAGACAGCGGCTTCCGCCAGCCCCTCTCGCACGCGCTCGCTGCGGGCGGCGATGAGCAAGGAAACCGAAGGTCCTTCAGCTTGAACTCACGGGTCCACCGGTCTGCCTCAGGTCGGTGGACCCGTGGGTTCGGTTGGAACACGAGGATGCTGTGCAAGTCGAAGAGCTTCGGACGTGACATCGGCGTCGACCTGCGCCTGTGTTCTGTCGCCGTATTCGAGGACGTCGTAGTCGTCGTCCAGGTTGGCGAGTCGTTCGACCAGAGGCAGCTCGTGCCCGAAGCGTTGGTGGATCCGGAAGGCCAGCTCGCGTGGTGTCAGTTCGCCGGCCAGCATCCGGGCGGCAAGTGCTCGCGCGGCGGCTTCCTGTCCGGCAACGCTGCCCGCTGGGTGGAAGGTGAGGCCCAGTTCGTCGAGTGCCGGGGGAAGCAGGTCGGGGACGTCGTAGTCCGCCTCCGAACGTGTGCACGCGGCCAAGATCCGCAGGGCAGAACTGTCGACGCCAGCAACGAGTGCATCACAGGCAGCAGTGACGACGTCGGTTGCGCGGATCTCGCCCATGCTCCAGAGAACGGCACGATCCTGAAGCTGGCGGGCTGCTGGTTCACTCGACGACATCTGCCCATGATCTCGCCTGTGGGTTGAGCAGGTTGAGTGGGTTTCACTGCGATGCCTGCTCGGCAGTTTCTCCCAGAAGCGCGCGTGCTGAGTCCGCGTAGCGGATGGCGGTCTTCTCGTCGATGCCGAAGACGAGGGTGAGGTGGAACGGGTCGGCGCCGTGGGTGAGGGCCTCTCCGAGCTGGCGGTCGACGCGGAGCCGTTCGAGGGTAGCGGTGAGGTTGCGGGTGGCCCGGGTGGTCCAGAGCTTGCCGGTCGGGCCGAGTTCGACGGCGGTCTTCTGAGTGATCAGCAGGTGCGGGTTGGCCGTGTTCGGCCAGATGCAGCGCAGCATTCGCATGGTTTGGTCGGCACACAGCGGCTGGACGGCTAGCAGGTTGTCTCACCGCGCCGCAGCAGACGAGGTGCGGCTCTGGGTGGCGGTGAAGTAGGTGAGGAGGGCCTGTTCGGCCGGCTGGAGGGTGCGGATCGCACGGATCCGCAGCCGCTGGAGAAGCTCCTCCGGGAGGGGGAGCACGTCCTCGGGAAGGGGGAGCCGGTGGGGCGTGTCCCAGCGCCGGCCCATCCGCCGGACGAGCCCGAGGGCTTGCATCGTGGCCGCGAGCTCCCGCACCGTGGTCGGCGCTGGAAGGGAACGCTCACGCAGCGCGGCCGCGAGCCACTCCTGGTGGGCGGCAGCGGCGGCACGGATCTCTTCGGCCTCCTCGGGGGTGGTGTCGGTGAGATCCTCGTCGTCGACCCACAGCACCGGCGAGTCCAGGCCCTCGTCGCCGAGTTGGAGCGCGTGGACGGCGCCCTCGCCGAAGACCTGCGAGACGACGTCGTCCAGATCCCCTTCTAGACGCTGGACCGTGGCCGTGCCGAACAGCATGGCGATCATCATGGGCTGATGCCGCGGCAGAACATGCGTCCACAGGCTCGGGAACCAGTCGTTGTGCAGGGACAGATACTCCCCTGCGGGCGGCGCGGCGGCGGTACCGGACGGCATGACGCTTTCCGATCGAGAGGGGATCCTTCCCCAGCAACGACGACACCACCTCCGGGTGCCGGACAGGACCTTCGCGCTGTGCCGACCGGGCTAGTGTCGCTGCATGACCCTCAACGCTGACGAGCGCGGACTGCTGCGCCGCGTCTCCGAGAGAGGCAGCCCTGCCAATCCGCCCGAGTACTTCCACAGCATCCACCCGCCGAACTTCCCCGCGTCCGCGGCCGAGGACGACCCCGTCGCGAGGCGTGGGTGGAGCTGCAGATGAAGCTCTATCGGGCCTACATCCGGCTGCATGAGCTGGGCCTGGTGAAGGTCGTGCACCCGGCCAACGGCGAACGGGGCGACCTCGTGGTGGTCACGGAGGCCGGCCGCGCCGCACTCGCGTAGACCCCGCCCCGGGCACGGCGCCCAACGTCCGGCCGTCAACCGGCGGCACCCGTCGGCACCGTCGTCCGGCTCAGCGAGGTACTTGGCGTACCTCTGGTCGGACTCGCCCTGAGCGAGGCCTCCTGACAGGGCCTGCGGCGGATGGTCGGCGGCGGTGAACACCGCCATGATCGTGAACGAACCACTCCGTCGATCAGCGCGCCACAGGGCATACGCGTACTGGAGGCCGGGTTCTGCTGTTGTCAGCCGAACTGCTCAACCGCGCTGTGCAGCGGCGTCGGTCACCAGCTGCCACATCTCATAGTTCCCGCATTCTGCCGTGATCTCAGCCGTCGCCTGAGCCGCGGCGAAGAAGTCGTCGGCCAGCGGCGAGGTGCGCGACGCTGCCATCGCGACGAATACCTGGTCGGGCGCCAGGTCCAGGACGGGCACGTACCTGATGTCCGGCCGTGAGTAGAACACGGTCTCCGAGCGCCCCACGAACGAGATGCCAAGGCCGGCCGCGACGTGCTCGAGCTTCTCCTCCACCCCGCGCACCCGGAGCCCGGAGTCGGGGTGCGGACGCCTGGTGGGCTGCGTGCTCGGGTCGGCATGCCAGATCAGCGGCTCACCGGCCAGGTCCGCCTCGGTGACCTCCTCCTTGCCGGCCAGCCGGTGGCCCGCGGGCAGCGCCACCATGAGCGGCTCGGTGTAGAGCGGCATCAGGCGCAGGCCGGTCTCGTCGATGGGCAGCCGCACATAGCCGACGTCGACGCGGCCGTCAAGAAGCATAGGGACCTGGTCGTCCCATTCCATGCGCTGCACGTCCACGACCACGTCCGGATGGCGGCCACCGAACTCTCGCGCCGCGGGGATGACCGGGATCCCAGCCCGAAAACCGACCACCAGCCGCTGGCCGCCACGGGCAGCCGCGGTCACCCGGCGCCTGACCGCTTGCGCGGAGGCGAGCAACGGACCGGCGTCGTCCAGGAGTTGTCGGCCCGCGTCCGTCAGCGTGACGCCGTGGCTGTCCCTGGTGAACAGGGGGGCGCCGAGGTCCTGTTCCAGCGCGCGGATCTGCCGGCTGAGCGCCGGCTGTGCGATGTGCAGGTCCTCGGCGGCGCGGCCGAAGTGCAGTCTGTCGGCGACGGCGACGAAGTAGCGCAACTTGCGGAGATCCAGATCCATGGGGCCCCTCCCGGTCCGGCAATGCCTTGAGGTTATCACCACGGTTGAAACGGGTCTTGGACACCCGCTCAGGCCGATGGCATTGTTCATGGGGCCGAGGGAATTCGCTACAAGAATTCGGGATCGGTAATTGCTACTCATCAATTCAATGGAGTGATCGTGGGAAAGCTCGATGGCAAGGTAGCGGTAATTACCGGTGGATCCACCGGATTGGCACTGGCCGGGGCCAAGCTTTTCGTCGAGGAAGGAGCGCATGTCTTCATCCAGGCCCGGCGGCAGGAAGCACTGGACGAGGCCGTCGAACTGATCGGCCGCAACGTCACCGCCGTCCAGGGTGACGCGTCCGACCTGGACGACCTGGACCGCTTGTACGACACCGTCAAGCGGGAGAAGGGCTCGATCGACGTGCTGTGGGCCAGTGCCGGGATGGGCGAGCCCGCCATGCTCGGCGAGATCACCGAGGAACAGTTCCACCGCTCCTTCTCCCTCAACGCCCGCGGCACCCTGTTCACAGTGCAGAAGGCACTACCACTGCTCAACGACCACGGCTCGATCTTGATGACCGGATCCAACGCCTCCCTCGGCGCCTTCCCCGGCTGGAGCCTCTACGCGGGAAGCAAGGCGGTCCAGCAGGCGTTTGCCCGTGTCTGGCTCAACGAGCTGCGCGACCGCAAGATCCGGGTGAACGTCCTGACCCCCGGCCAGGTCGGCACGGCCAAGCAGGAAGAGCTGTTCGACGAGGCGACCAGGACTGCCTTCGAGTCCCTGATCCCCCGCGGAAAGATGGGCCGCCCCGAGGAGATCGCCACGATCGCCCTGTTCCTGGCCTCCGACGACTCCAGCTACGTCAATGGTCTGGAGCTGGTCGCCGACGGCGGCACCACCGCTATCTGAACCACGCACGAACGAGACCGGACCACGCACGAACGCGGCAAGAGCGGCGCCTCGAGAACAGGCGCCCCCGAGAACAGGAAGAGAGCACAGATCATGAGCAGCATCACCTTCATCGGTGCGGGGAACATGGCCCGCACGATCGGCGCGCTCGCGGTAGCGGGCGGCAACACCGTCGAGGTCATGGCACGCGATCAGTCCAAGGCCGAGGGCCTGGCCAAGACTCTGGGCGGCGGCACCACGACGGGTGAGTGGGGCGCCGTCCCGGCCGGGGACATCGTCATCACGGCCATGTTGTACGACGGGGTCGTTCCGGCCGTCGCCCAGTACGGGGACGCCCTCGCGGGCAAGACCATCGTCGATATCAGCAACCCCTTCAACACCACGGGCGATGGCCTGGCCCACAGCGAGGAGACCTCGATCGCACAGGAAGTCGCCAAGCTGGCCCCGGCCGACGCCAACGTGTTCAAGGCCTTCAACACCATCTTCCGTGGCGTTCTGGAGAACGGCCGGCCCGACGTCTTCTTCGCCGGTGACGACCCGCAGGCCAAGGCGGACGTCGCGGCATTCATCGAGAGCCTCGGACTGCGCCCGCTGGACGTCGGCGGCCTGAAGATGGCGCACTGGCTCGAAGGAGCGGGCGTGCTCACGGTAGGCCTCGCCGGCAACGGAATCGGCCACGGGAACTTCGCCCTGGGCGTCAGCGAGTTTACGGGCTGACCCTCCGGGGCTGACCAAGCAGTCGGCAAATAGGGCGCCGTGCGCTCTGGCTAATTGACGGAACCACCGACTCGTCGATGCCAGATGCCAGATGTCAATAGTGGCGAAAGAGTTCGCGCGAGGAGGCGCAACGCAATGCAGCTCGGTTTCGTGATTCCCCTTGTCGGGCCCGCGGTCAGCGACACCCCCGCCCTGAGCGCTTTCGTCCGCGGACTCGAGGACCTCGGCTACGACACCCTGTGGGTCGGCGATCGCCTGGTCACGCCGGTTGATCTGGGCAACGGCTTCTGGACCGGGGGCCACAGATGGCCCGCTCCTTCGATCCGATGCTGCTGTTGACCGTCGCTGCGGCGGCGACCGACCGGGTACGCCTGAACACCAGCACGCTCAGCACGTTCTACTACGAGCCGCCGCACCTGGCCCGGCAGTTGACCACGCTCGACGTGCTCAGCGGCGGCCGCCTCGGCGTTGGTGTGGGGGTGGGGTGGATGAAGCAGGAGTACGACGTCGCCCGCAGCGCGGACTGGAGCCGGCGCGGCAAGATGCTCGATGACATGCTGGCGTTCCTGCGGGCGTGGTGGACTACCAGTCCCGTGTCCTGGGACAGCGAGTTCTTCACCATGCCACCGGTCCACGCCGACCTCCGTCCGGTCCAGGCGGGCGGGCCGCCCATCTGGATCGGTGGTGCCGGTGAGGCCGCGATGCGCCGGGTCGGCCGCAGCGGGGTCGGCTGGCTCGGGGTCGAAGGGCCGGCGCCCGCCGCGTCGGTCAGTAGTCAGGACGAGGGCGCAGGCCGCCTGTGGTCGATCGCGCGTCGAGCGGCGGAGGAGGCCGGCCGTGATCCCGACGCACTCAAGACGGCCATGCGGATCAACCTCGAGCCGGGCACGTCCGTCGACTCGGTCGCGGACCAACTGAAGCGGTACGCCGAATCCGGTGTCGGTGAGGCGTACTTCGATGCCTTCACGATGTTCGCCGGCCTTGACCAGCTGCTCGACTTCGCCGGCCAGGTGATCGAGCGTACCGGCCGGCTGTGACCACCGAAGCAACGACCACCGAAGCAACGACCACCGAAGCAACGACGGGCGAAGAAGCGACGGGCGGGCAAGCCGTTCGATTCGGACCAGAGGAAGAGAGTCTCACCATGAGCAGCATCAGTTTCATCGGTCTGGGGGGCATGACCCACGCCATCGCCTCACGTGCGGTAGCGGGCGGTAACTCCGTCGAACTGATCGGCCGCGACGCCGCCAAGGCCAAGGGCCTGGCCGCCGAGCTCGGCGCCGGGGCCACGGTGGGGACCTTCGGCGCCGTCCCTGTGGGCGACATCGTTGTCCTCGCCGTGCCCTACACCAGCGCCGTGCCGGTCGTCGCCCAGTACGGGGATGCCTTGGCCGGCAAGGTCATCATCGACATCTCCAACACGTTCGACGCCGACGCCACCGCAGTCGTCACTCCCGAGGGCACGTCCGGTGCGCAGGAGATCGCCAAGGCGGCCCCGGCGAGCGCGCACGTCCTGAAGGCGTTCAACACAGTGTTCGGCCATGTCCTGGTCCAGGAGCGTCCGTTGGACGTGCTCTTCGCCGGAGATGACGCACGGGCCAAGGCCGACGTGTCGGCGTTCATCGCGAGCCTCGGACTGCGTCCCCTCGACGTCGGCGGCCTGGAGATGGCCCGCTGGCTGGAAGGGATCGGGCCGCTGCTGATGGGCCTGGCCCGGAACGGCGCGGGGACCTTCGACGTCGCCCTCGGCGTCGACCTCCGCGGCTGAGCACACCCGCACCACCACTTCGCGCACCACATCACTGACAAGGAGCAGTACCTTGCGTGTCTTCGTCACTGGCGGGACCGGCCATTCCGGTTCGTACATCATCCCTGAACTCATCGCCGCGGGACACGAGGTCACCGGCCTCGTCCGGTCGGACACGGCCGCCGCGGCACTGTCCGCGCTCGGCGCGAAGATACGCCGCGGCGACCTCCAGGACCTCGACGGGCTCAAGGAGGCGGCCGCGGACTCCGACGGCGTCATCCACGTCGCGCACCGGCAGGACCTGCTTCCGTCCGGCGGGATGGCCGCCGTGGCCGCCGCGGAGCTCCCGGTCATGCTCGCGTATGGCGAGGCCCTCGCGGGGACCGGTAAGCCGCTGGTCGCGGCGGGGAGCATCGGCTCGCCCGGGACCGGGACGTACCTGGGCCGGCCGGGTACCGAGGAAGACCCGGCCCTGCCCGTCGGCGACGAGCACAAGGGCACCCTGCGGGCCCGTAATGTCGTGGAGTCCGCCGTCATCGGACTCGCCGAGCAGAAGGTACGGTCCTCGGTCGTGCGGATCGCCAACATCATGCACAGTACGACCGATCGTGGCTTTCTCCCCATGCTGATCGCGCTCGCGAAGGAGAAGGGCTTCGCCGGCTATCCCGGAGACGGCGCGAACCGGTGGAACGCCCTGCACGCCCGCGATGTCGCCTCCCTGTTCCGTCTGGCGCTGGAGAAGGGCCCGGCCGGCAGCTACTGGCACGCAGTCGAGGACGGGGGCATCCCGTTCCGCGAGATCGCCGAGGCCATCGGCAGCCGCCTGGGCCTGCCCGCCGTGAGCGTTCCCCTGGACGAGCTGATCCTGCCGGCACATTTCGGGTTCCTTACGAACGTCGTCACGCAGAGCTACCCGACGTCCAACCTCCTCACCCGCCGGACCCTCGGCTGGGAGCCGGCTCAGCCCCGCCTCCTCGCCGATCTGGACAACGGCCACTACTTCCCCGCCGGCTGACAGCAGGGGCCCGGGTCGCGACGAGTCCGGCGCATGGCAAGAACGAGGCTCTTACGACGAGGCTCGTACAAGGACAAGGCTCTTCTGGAAAGACGCCGAGAACATGACGACTGTGGGATTCATCGGACGCGGATCCATCGGCAGCACCATCGCGCGGCTCGCCGTCCAGGCCGGACATCAGGTCGTGCTCAGCAACTCGCGCGGTCCCGGGACGCTCGCGGACACGGTCGCGAGACTGGGTCCGGGGGCCTCCGCGGCTACGAGCGAGGAAGCCGCGGCGGCCGGTGACATCGTCGTGGTCACGGTGCCGGTCACGGCCTTCCCTGACCTTCCCGCCGCACCACTGGTGGGAAAGACGGTCATCGACACGTGCAACTACGGCCCCGAGCGTGACGGGCGCGTCCCCGAGCTCGACAGTGGGTCGCTCACCTCGAGTGAACTGCTGCTGCGCCACGTCCCGGACGCCGGACTCGTGAAGGCGCTTCCGCCCTCGCAGCCCAGGCCGAGGTCGATCCCGATGCGTTCCGCCAGCAGCTTCGCGAGCTCAAAAGCCACGTGAAGATGGACGTCATCGAGCACCCCGACGGGCTCTGGGAGATCGTCTACGGACCCTCTTACACCAAGGCCCCGAAGCCGCGACCGGCAACGCCGGACCTGACACGAGGCAGACCGCACCCGTTCTGGCTGCCGGGCTGGGAGAAGTACAGCACCTGGGCTACGAGCAGGGCCCCGGCGGACACCAACACCTGTACGCACAGCCCATCCTCAACCAGGACGGCGCCGATGCGCAGACGCGGATCTGGATCACCCCGCCCCGGCACACGGCAACGAGCGTCGACGAGCTCGCCGAAGCTATCGCCGAGGCCCTCGCGCCGTACGGGCCAGTCCTTCCGCCGGCCACCGAGGTGAAGAGGTGGCTGACCGCGCCGCCCCTGTCACCCCGGTAGCCCCGGGCCCTACGTCCGGGATTCGGCTGGGCGCTGTTCGCGCGCAACGGCGCACTTCAGAAGGTCCAGCCCAAGGGGCGGCACCGGCGCACAGCAGCAACACGTGCGCTCCTGCTGCTTTTCGCCATTCACCATCGCGGGACCGTCGAAGGTCATCGCAGCCGTTCTTCGCAGGTGAGAGACACCCACCCACGCGGTGAACCTCGCGGGTCGCGGTCGGCGGGAGGTCGGTGGCTGCACAGCTGTCAGCCGCCGATCCGTCGAGGTCAGCAGCTCCTGGCCTCCGACCTCGTGGGCGGCCGGGAGGTGGGACGCGCCTGACAGGACCTCGGCCGCGCCGCGCGGACGTCGAAAGCCCAGCCGTTTGCGGGCAGGTG
Organism: Streptomyces sp. NPDC058335; assembly: GCF_042723915.1. Classification (NCBI taxonomy): domain Bacteria; kingdom Bacillati; phylum Actinomycetota; class Actinomycetes; order Kitasatosporales; family Streptomycetaceae; genus Streptomyces; species Streptomyces sp. NPDC058335. Next base: position 39,804 of record NZ_JBHXHX010000030.1, read on the forward strand.
ATCGGCGGCGGTTGTCATGGCGCTGGCGGTCTTGGTCCTGGCCGGCCCCAACGCCCTGGAGGGCCGCTTCGCGGATATTACGATTGAGGAGTGACGATCACGTACGAGTGGCGTGGCGACTTCGACAATGCCGCCCTCAACGCGCTGCACGCTGACGGCTTCGGCCACCCGGTCGCTCAGACTGACTGGCGAGAACGACTTGAGCGCCACAGTCTTGGCTGGGTCTGCGCGTGGGAAGACGGCTCTCTGATCGGCTCCGTCAACGTCGTCTGGGATGGTGGAGTCCATGCCTTCATCCTGGACACGGTGGTCGCACAGCATCGCCGGGCGAGAGGTGTCGGCGCCGCGCTGGTCGCAACCGCGGCCCACGAAGCCCGTACCGCGAAGTGCGAATGGCTCCACGTCGACTTCGAGGAGTACCTGCGGTCGTTCTATTTCCAAGCCTGCGGCTTCAAGGAGACGACAGCCGGTCTGATTGCCCTGTAACCCCTTGGGTCGACTCCTGGATCAGGGGGCACAGGACCAGGAGTTGCATCAACAGGCGCTTCTTCGGGTTGGGTCTGGGTAGGGGCAGGCGTTGAGGGCGACGGCCCGCAGCGTAGGCGACGCGGAGGTGTCCTGCCGTTGACCGCGCTGGTCGACGTAACCGGGCTGGGGCTTGGCCGTGGTCCTGTTCGCCACGGCGTGATTCCACCCGTCAGCCGGGGTGCGGCTCATCCACCACGTACCCTCGCCGCTTGTCCACGACGTTGCACAGCGGGCGGCCCTCGATGTGGCGGGTGAGGTTGTCGAGGAACACCTCGATGAGCGCCTCCCTCTCCCCGGTGGTCTCGCCCGCCGTGTGCGGAGAGATGATCACACCGGGCATGTCCCACAGGGGTGAATCGGCGGGCAGCGGCTCCTGGTTGAAGACGTCCAGGGCCGCCCCGGCGAGTCGGCCGTCGGTGAGGTGGTCGATGAGCGCCTTCTCGTCGACCAGGGCACCTCGGCCTACGTTGATCAGCCGTGCGCCCGGTTTTACCGCCGTCAGCACGGAGGCGTCGACCATGCCTCGTGTGTCCTTGGTGAGGGGGGCGGCGAGGACGACGTAGTCCGCCTCGGCCAGCGCGGAACGCAGAGTGGCGGGGCCGTGCACCGTGCCGAAGTCGGGGTGGTCGGTTCGGCTCGATCGCCCGGCGCCCCGCACCCGCATGCCGGCGCCGCGCAGCAGCCGGGCGATGGCGCGGCCGATGGGGCCCGTGCCCCAGACCAGGGCGGTGCGTCCGGTGATGGTGTCGCTGGGACGCGGACGCCATTCGCGGCGCTGCTGGTGTTCCCAGGTGCCGGGGAAGTCCTTGGCGAGGGCGAGGATCAGACCGAGTACGTACTCGGCGGTCGGCTGGTCGTACACGCCGCGCGCGTTGGTGAGAGTGACGCCGGGGTCGTCGACCAGGGCGGGGAAGAGGAAGGAGTCCACGCCCGCGGAGGACGCGTGCACCCAGCGGGGCGCCTTGTCCGGGTTGTCGGGCCAGGACTCGCGAATGGCCGGGGTGATGCTGACCCAGGCCAGGAGGGCGTCCGCGCCGGGGAGGAGCAGGGGCAGCTCCTCCTCGGTCGCGTACACCGTGTCGGCGAGCTGCTCGATGAGTCCTGTGGCGGGAGGCAGGCTGCCGCGGTGCAGGATGACGAGTCGGTCGGGCATGTCAGGCTCCGGTCGGGATGGCGAGGTACTTGTACTCGAGGAATCCGTCGATGCCGACGCGGCCGCCCTCACGGCCGAGGCCGGACTGCTTGACGCCGCCGAAGGGCGCGGCGGGGTTGGAGACGAGGCCGGTGTTGAGGCCGATCATGCCGCTCTCCATGCGCTCGCTGACGCGCAGGGCGCGGTCGAGGTTCTGGGTGAACAGGTAGCCGGCCAGGCCGAACTCGGTGTCGTTGGCGGCGGCGACGGCTTCGTCCTCGTCGTCGAAGGTGAGGATGGCGGCGACCGGGCCGAAGATCTCCGTGTCCATGATGGCGGATTCGGTGGAGACGTCGGTGAGCACGGTGGGCGGGTAGAAGTAGCCGGGTCCGTCGGGCAGTTCGCCGCCGGTGCGGATCTTCGCACCGTGCTTGACTGCGTCGCGCACCAGATCGTCGACCTTGGCCCGGCCCGCGTCGTCGATGAGCGGGCCGACGTCGACGCCGGGTTCGGTGCCGGGGCCGACGGTGAGGGCGGCCATGCGGGCGGTGAGGCGGGAGGCGAACTCCGCGGCGATCGAGGTGTGGACGAAGATGCGGTTGGCGGCGCAGCAGGACTCGCCCATGTTGCGCATTTTCGCGAGCAGGGTGCCTTCCACCGCCGTGTCGAGGTCGGCGTCGTCGAAGACGATGACGGGGGCGTTGCCGCCGAGTTCGAGGGAAGTGCGGACGACAGTGCCGGCGCTCTGGGCGAGGAGGATCCGGCCGACCCGGGTGGAGCCGGTGAAGGAGAGTTTGCGGATCTGTCCGCCGCGCAGCAGCGGCTCGACGACGCCGGCCGCGTCGGAAGTGACGACGACGTTGAGGACGCCGTCGGGGAGGCCGGCCTCCTTGAGGATGGCGGCGAGGGCGAGGGTGGACAGCGGGGTCTGCGGGGCGGGCTTGAGGACTATGGTGCAGCCGGCCGCGATGGCCGGGCCGATCTTGCGGGTGCCCATGGCGAGAGGGAAGTTCCAGGGCGTGATCAGCAGGCAGGGGCCGACGGGCTGGCGGGTCACCACGATGCGGTTCTTGCCGTCCGGGGCGGTCATCATCCCGCCGTCGATGCGTACGGCTTCCTCGGAGAACCAGCGGAAGAACTCGGCGGCGTAAGCGACTTCGCCACGCGCCTCGGCCAGGGGCTTGCCCATTTCCAAAGTCATGAGCAGCGCGAGTTCTTCGGTGCGGGAGACGATGATGTCGTAGGCGCGGCGCAGGATCTCGCTGCGGACGCGGGGTGGGGTGGCGGCCCAGCTCGGCTGTGCGGCGACCGCGGCCTCGGCGGCTCGTCGGCCGTCGGCGGGAGACGCGTCGGCGACCTGGCACAGCTCCTGACCGGTGGCCGGGTTGTCGACGGACAGGGTGCGGCCGGATTCCGCGTCCTGCCAACTGCCGGCGATGAAGAGCTGCTTGGGCACGTCGCTGATGACGGTGGTGGTCATGGTGATGCTCCTTGCAATCGAAAAATGCGTGATGGCGGTGCTGTGCGGGTGACCGCAGCCGCCCGGGCCCTGCGTGGCCTCCAGCTGTTGCCGCCCGGCCGTGATGGACACATCCCGCCGGTCGGGGGGCGTGGCCCGTCGATGCCGACGGCTGGGCCTGGGCCGCCGGTCCTGCGCGCCACGATGAACGGCGCGGTGCGCAACGCCCGGCATGAGGTGCGCCTCCGGGTCAGCGGATGCGGTCCAGCGTCTGGTAGTAGGCACCGGCGAAGGGCAGGAACCAGGCGGTGCCGTTGTAGAGGGGGATGCGGGGCGGGGCCAGGTCGCGCACCGGGCTGACCTCGGGGTGGCCGTCCATCACCTCGGCCATGACCTGCCCCATGTGCGTGGCCATCTGCACGCCGTGGCCCGCGTATCCCATGGAGTAGTACACGCCGTCCTCGGCCTGCCCGGCGTGCACGATGCGGTCCATGGCGAAACCGACGGAGCCGCCCCACACGTACTCGACCTTGGTCCGGGCGAGTTGGGGGAAGATCTCGCACATCTCACGGAACAGGACGGCTCCGCTCTTCTTGTCCGAGGTGGGGTCGGACGGCGCGAAGCGGGCGCGGCCGCCGAACAGCAGCCGGTTGTCCGGGGTGAGCCGGAAGTAGTGACAGAGGTTGTTGGAGTCGACGATGAGGCGGGCCTTCGGGATGATGTCCCGGGCGAGGTCCTCGCCGAGCGGCTCGGTGACGATGATGAAGCTGCCCAGGCAGACCTGCTGGCGGCGCAGCCACGGGAAGTTCTTGTCGGTGTAGGCGTCGGTGGCCATCATGACCTGCCCGGCGCGGATCACACCGCGCTCGGTGCTGACCTCGAAACGGCCGGCGGCGGTACGCCGTACGCCGATGGCCGCGTTGCGCTCGTGGATCTCGACACCGGTGCGCTCGCACGCCTCGGCCATGCCGCGCACGAAGCGGCCGACGTGCAGTGCGGCGCTGAGCGGGTCGAGCAGGCCGCCGTGGTAGGCGTCGGAGCCGATCTCGGAACGCAGCTCGGACTTGCTGATCAGTGTGGTCTCGTGGCCGAAGTAGTGGGCCAAGTCGCGCTGTTGGGCCTTCTTGCTCTCGAAGTGCGCGGGGCGGGACGCGACGCCCAGGCGTCCGACGCGGCGGAACTGGCAGTCGATGGACTCCTCTTTCACGAGCCGCTCGACAGTGTCCACGGCCTCGCCGTAGGAGTTGTAGATCTCGCGGGCCCGTTCGAGTCCGTACCGGCGGATGGCCTGGCGTACGCCGATGGTGAAGCCCAGGTTGGCCATGCCGCCGTTGCGCGCGGAGGCGCCGGAGCCGATCTGGCCCTTTTCGACGAGGGTGACGCGGGCGCCCTTGCGGGCGGTGTGCAGGGCGGTGGACAGGCCGGTCAGACCGCCGCCGACGACCACCACGTCGGCGTCTTCGGGGAGCGGCTTGCCGGATCGGTCGGGGAACGACCCAGCGGTCTCCACCCAGTACGGGATCGTCTTCATTTCGGTCTCCTGCGGGGAGGGATGTAGGGGGTCCCCGGCCGGGCACCCGCGGGGGCGCCCGGCCGGCGGGGCGGGCCAGGAAGGGGCCGTGGGATCAGGCGAGGGGTTCGACGGGCAGGACGCCTTGCCCGTTGCGGTTGCCGCCGAGTTTGCGGACGGCGGCGACCAGGGCGAGGGCGAGGACGGCGAGTGCGATGAGGACCGCGCTGACCGCGGTGACGGTCGGGTCGACGTCGAACTGCAGGGCGTTGAAGACGAGGACCGGCAGCGTCCGGGTGTCGGGTGTCGACATGAACTGGGCGATGAAGAACTCGTCGAAGCTGGTGATGAACGAGAACACGGCTGCGGCGATCAGGCCGGGTGTGGCCAGGGGGAAGGTGATGCGGCGGGCGATGGTCAGCCGGCCGGCGCCCATGCTGGCTGCCGCGTCTTCGAGCCGTTCGTCGATGGCGCGCAGGGTGGAGATCATGATGAGGACGGCGATGGGCGCGGCGAGCACGGTGTGGCCGAGGGCGATGGCCAAGGGGCTGCCGAGCATGCCGACGGGTTCGAAGAACAGGAACAGACCGAGCGCGATGACCACCTGCGGGATGAGCATCGGAGCGAGCACCAGACCGTAGACGGCCGCGTGCAGGGGCAGCCGGCCGCGAGCCAGTGCGGTGGCGGCGGTGACTCCCAGGACGAGGGAGAACACCGTGGTCAGCGTGGCGACCAGGCTGGACAGCGCGATCGAGGTGGCCCAGTTCCCGCCGGGCGCGGCCATCTGCTCGTACCAGTGGGTGCTGTACTGCTTGGGCGGGAACTCGCCGATGCCGTCGGCGCCGAAAGAGGTCACCAGGATGATGACGATCGGCATGGCCAGGAAGAGCAGGATCGCACTCGCGCTGAGCGCGCGGCCGACGTGTCCGGCCCGGGTGGGAGGCAGTTCCATCATGCGCTGCTCCTTCGTGCGGCCGTCTTCTTGCGGCGGAGCCTGGCCAGCCCGAGCACGCCCAGGCCGGCGAAGGTGAGCAGGAGCAGGATGACGCCGAAGGCGGCGGCGGAGTTCCACTGGTCCTGCTTCATCACCTGCTGGTCGATGATGGCCGCGACCACGGTCTGCTGGTCGCCGCCCATCAGGGCCGGGGTGATGTAGTAGCCCAGGCACAGGATGAAACTGAGCAGGCCGGCCGTGCCCACACCCGGCGCGACAAGGGGCAGGTACACCCTGCGGAAGATGGTCAGGCGTGACGCGCCGAAGCCTGCCGCCGCGGCCAGCAGGCGGCCGTCGACACCGCGCATCACACCCTGCAGTACGAGCACGGTGTAGGGGAGCATCACCGAGGTCGTGCCGATGACCACACCGGTCTCGTTGTAGAGCAGCGAGAACGGTGCGCCGGGCACGTGCAGGGACGTCAGCAGTGTGTTGATGAAGCCGTGCTCACCGAGCATGATGATCCACCCGTAGGTGCGCACCAGGGCACTGATGAAGTGCGGCACCACCACGATCAGCATGGCGAGCGCGGCGAAGACCGGTCGCATGCGGGCGATGGCGTGCGCCAGGACGAAGCCCACCAGGAGGCTGAGCACGGCCGTCTCCGCGGAGATCCGCACGGTGGAGACCAGGACCGAGAGGTTCGCCCCGCTCAGCGCGTCCGTGTACCAGTGCAGTGTGAACCCACCACTGGCGCCCTTCAGGCTGAGGGAGAGCACCCCGATGATCGGGTAGACGAACAGGACCAGGAGGAACACCGTCACCGGGACGGCGTTGACCAGCGCGATACGCGCGCGGTGCCCGCGCATCGCGGAGGACTTCGCTCGCACTCTGACGGGTGCGAGAGTGGTGCCGGCCATGGTCACCCCCCGTCCACGTCGTCGAAGAGGCTGACGTCGTTGCGCTCAGCGGTGACGCAGACCCGCTCGCCGGGGTGTGGCGGGGTGGCGGCCGTCTCGATACGCAGCGGTGGCGTGCCGGGGGCGGCTCCGTCCGGGCGGACGGTGATCCGGGTCAGCGACCCCACGTAGACGGCCGTTTCGACCGTGCCGGTACAGCAGCTCTCCTCGGCACCGACCAGCCGCAGCTTGCCCGGCCGGACCGCCGCGCGCACCTTCTGCCCCGGCGCGCCCGCATGGGCACGGGCCGTCAGTACGCCGCCGGTGTCAAGCCGTACCCGGGTGGAACCGTCCTCGGCGGGCTCCTCCACCTTCCCTGTGAGGAAGTTGGCGGCACCCAGGAAGTCGGCGACGAAGGGTGTGCGGGGGCGTTCGAACAGGCCGCGGGGGGTGTCGAACTGCTCGATACGGCCGTCCTTCATGATCGCGATACGGTCGGACAGGACCAGGGCTTCCTCCTGATCGTGCGTCACGTAGACGACAGTCAGGCCGAGTTCGCGCTGGATGGACTTGATCTCGGTCTGCATCTGGTCGCGCAGCTTCTTGTCCAGCGCACCGAGCGGCTCGTCCATCAGCACGATCGGTGGCCGGTAGACGAGGACGCGGCACAGGGCGACACGCTGCTGCTGCCCGCCGGACAGCTCACGCGGGCGGCGGCCGGCGAACTTGGCCAGACCTGCCGCCTCCAGCGTCTCACCGACCCGGCGCCGTATCTCGGCCTTGGCCACCCCCCGCAACTGCAGCGGGAAGGCGACGTTCTCGGCGACGGTCATGTGCGGAAAGAGCAGGTACTGCTGGAAGACGAATCCGAAGTCGCGTTTGCCGGGGCTGAGCCGGGTGACGTCACGTCCGTCCACACCGACCGTGCCGGAGTCCGGCTCGGTGAACCCGGCCAGCATCATCAGCGTGGTCGTCTTGCCCGATCCCGACGAGCCCAGGAAGGTGACGAACTCACCCGCCGCGATCTCCATGTCCACACCGTCGACCACCGTCGTCCCGCTGTAGGACTTCCGAAGTCCGGTCACCGACAGGGACTTGCCGGTCAGCGAGGAGGAGCGAGGAGCGATGGCCGCGGCGAGATCGTCGGCCGACAGTCTCCCCGCGGTGAGACCTTTGGTCCGCTCAGGCATTGGCCCACTCCTGCCAGCGCTTGGTGACGACGTCGCGGTTCTTGTCCCACCAGGCGACATCGGTGTCGAACCCGGTCTTCAGGTTCTTGGGCGAGGTCGGCAGCGTGGCCAGGACGTCGTCCGAGAGCAGCTTGGTGGCCGCGGGCACGACCGGGCCGTGCGGGAAGAGCTTGGCGAACGCCGCCTGGACCTCGGGGCGCAGCGAGAAGTCGATCAACTGGTAGGCGGCGTCCGTGTTGTCCGCGCCCTTCGGGATGCCCCAGCCGTTGGTGAGCCGACGGGCCCCGTTCCACTGGTAGGCGACCGGCATGCCCTGCTTGATCAGCTGGTCGGCACGGCCGCCCCACAGGCTGGTCATGACGACCTCCTCGCGGCCGAGCAGGACCGCCGGAAGGGCGCCGGTGTTCCAGAACTTCTTCACGTCTGGGCGGATCCGCGACAGCGAGGCGAACGCCCGGTCCAGATCGAGTGGGTACAGCTTGTCCAGCGGCACACCGTCGGCGAGCAGCGCGAACTCCAGCTCCGGGATGTCGGCGTCCGGGCTCTGCAGGGAGCGCGGGCCGCTGAAGGAGTGCGTGTTCCAGAAGTCGGCCCAGTTCTTCGGGACACGCTTCAGCCTGTCCGTGCGGTAGGCCATCACGCTCGCCCACACGTTCTTGCCGACCGCGTGCTCCGGCAGTTGATGCTCCGGAATCCCGGCCCCCTTCGCCTGCTTCAGCCGGTCGTAGTCCACGGCCTCCAGACAGTCCAGGCCCGCCATCTTCTGGAAGATCAGCAGCGTGTTGTCCATCAGGTCGACCTGCGGTCGGCCCTGCTTGACCTGGGCGATGATCTGCGCCGACTGGTAGTTGACCGTGGTGACCGTGATGCCGGTCTCCTTGGCGAACGGCTCGTAGATCGCTTTGGTCAGAGCGTCGTTGTAGGTGCCACCGCTGTTGCTGACGACGAGTTTCTTCTTGCCGCCGCCCCCCGACGAGCTGCGGCTCCCGCCGGTACCCGTGAGCGTGCCGCAGCCGGTCACTGCCGCGGCAGCGGCCAGTGCGCCTGCAGTGCGGAGTACGGTTCTGCGTCCTATCCGGTTGCCTTCCATGGCGTGCCTCCTGTGATCGGTGTGGATACGGGGAATCTGTTGCAGGGACGTACGGGTCCCGGGGAGAGGGACTTTGGACGCCGTAAGTCCACGGACGGAAACACGCGGGGGTTGTGATGGGTGCCGCGCGAGGCCGGGGGAGACAGAGAAGAAAACTGAGTGAGTTCCGAGTCAGATGCCGAGCATGCGGTTGAGCTCGTCCAGGGACTTCACCGTCACGTAGTCGTAGCCGGGGGTCACCGGGTCGTAGCCACGGTCCAGGAGGACCAGGTTGCGGAAGCCCATGTCGTGCATCGGCATCAGGTCGTAGCGGGTGTGCGAGGAGACGTGCACGAAGTCCTCGGGGGACGCGCCGAGCTGGTCGAGCATGTACTCGAACGCGGCGTACCGCGGCTTGTAGTAGCCGGCCTGTTCCGCGGTGTGGACCGCGTGGAAGTCCGCGCCGAGCCGGGGCACGCTCTCCTCGAGGAAGGAGTCGTCGGCGTTGGAGAGGATCACCAGCTTGTAGTGCTCGCCCATCTTCTTCAGCGGCTCCGGCACGTCGGCGTGAGGGCCCCAGCTGCGGACGCCCTCGGCGAACCGCTTTCCCGCGTCCGGGGCCGCCTTCACGCCCCACCGGTTACAGACCCGCTCGAAGGAATCCTGCAGCACCTGCTCGTAGGAGTAGTACGCGCCGCGGACCTGGTCGTAGCGGTAACCGCGGAACTCCCGTACGAACTTGTCCCACTGCTCAGCGGGGATCTGGTCGCCGACGAGCTCACGCGTGATGGGGGTGATCGGGTATTCGATCAATGTGCCGTAGCAGTCGAACGAGACGTACTTCGGCCGGAACGAGGGGTCGCTCATGAAGGTGCTCCAATTTTCTGCTTCGGGAAACCGGATATTCCAGTTCGGGATCTTTGGGGCATGCCTACGAAAGACGGCCCGGAGTTGCGCGATGACGCCGTCCAGGGTCACGGCCAAAGCGCGCTTGATATTGATCCAGTCGAGTCGCCGGGGATCAGGCGGCGCCGGCTCCGGCCGGTGCGAGGAAGTCGACGGGATGATCCGTGGTGCCGTCGAGCGCCAAATCGGCGGCGATCTCTCCCATGGCGGGCGAGAGTTTGAAGCCACTGCCGGAGAATCCGGCCAGGACGACGATGTCGTCCTCTCCGGGGAGATGACCGACCACCGGGTTGCCGGAGTCGGTGTAGCCCTCCATGTAGACCGACAGCCTGATGGGGTCGGGGTTCAGATCGGGCATCAGTTCACTGATGAGCCGGCGGAAGGTGTCGAGTTCCGCCGGGCGGACCGTACGGTCGAGCCGGTCGGGGTCGGGAACCGGCAGATAGCGTGCGAAGGAGAGGCCGAGCTTGACGGAGATGCCGTCAGGCGACGGAAGTCCGTAGCAGTCGTGGGGTGTGCTGCGTACGAAGGCGGGGGCACCGCCCGCGAACCAGTCGTGGCGGGTGGGGAGGTGCCAGGAGCTGATCAGTCGTCGGATGTCGACCGGCCGCGGAAGGCCCGGGAGGAGGGTGTTGATCCAGGGGCCCACGGTCACCACAGCCGTGTCCACATGGTCGGTGCCGTGGTCGGTGACGATGTCCACGCCGCCGCTCACGGCGGGTGTGATGCCGCGGACCGTGGTGTAGCGGTGCAGACGGGCGCCCAGTTGTTCGGCGCGCCCGGCGGCGGCCTGGACGGATGCCTCGGGCCGGATGATGCTTCCCATCCGGTCGAGGACGGCGGTGTGTCCCTCCGGGAGACGGTGCTGCGGATAGCGCCGGGCGAGTTGCTCGCGGTCCAGCACCTCGTGATCCAGCCGGTGGGTGGCGCTGGTGGAGAGCAGGAGGCGCATGGACGGTGACGTGGTTTCTCCCATCACGAGGCACCCGCTGCGGCGCCGCAGTGAACAGCCCGTCTCCCGCTGCAGCCGCTCCCACAGCCGGTCAGCGAGCGCCAGCAGCGGGATGTACCCGGGCTCACCGAGGTGGGCCGCGCGGAAGATGCGGGACTCCCCGCCGGCGGCGCCGCGGTCGTGCCCTGGAGCGTACTGGTCGTAACCGATGACCTCGGCGCCGCGGGCGGCCAGGCGCCACATCGCCTGACTTCCCATGCTTCCGACGCCGATCACGGCGACCCGCTTCCGGGTACTCATGGGGCGCTCCTTTCGCCGAGGAATGCCGGACGACGGTCGTGTGAACGAGCACCGTCGGCCGAGCCGATTTTGGTTGCTGGTGGGATGGCGTTCACTCTGGCCGCGGCTGACATCGCAGGTCAATCCACACTCTGTTCCACGATGACGTCTCTTCGAGACGGTCTGTCACAGCGGAGCAGCCGGCTCCGGGGGTGAGCAGGGCACCTCTTGTCAGGGTGACGGCCAGGTGCAAGGGTGTGCCTCACCCCTTGCATGAAAGCGTCACTGATGCTGATGAAACGTCCCACAACTGGGCGATTCCTGACTATTCGGGAAGTCCTGGAGCTCCCCGTCCTCGTCGAAGGGCTGCCTCGCGTCCTTGCCGGAGAGTCACGGCTGGACCGCGCGGTGCGCTGGGTGCATGTCACCGAACTGCTCAATCCCGCCGACTTCCTCGAAGGCGGCGAACTGGTGCTGACGACCGGCATGCCGTATCCCGAGGACGCCTCGAAGCTGCGTGACTACGTCGACCAGCTCGCCGACGTCGGCGCGGCCGGCCTGATCGTGGAGCTCGGCTACCGCTACCGCAAGGTGCCCGACGAACTGGTCGCGGCCTGCCGCGCACGTGAGGTGCCGCTGGTCGAGCTCGCCCGCGGCGTCCGGTTCATCGACGTCACCCAGACGGTGCAAACCCTCATCCTCGACGCCCAGGGGGCGCTGTTGCGCCGCGGCAGGGACATCCAGGACACCTTCACCGCCCTGACCCTGCGTGGCGCGGCTCCCGAGGAAGTGGTGCACACCACCGCGGAGCTCACCGGAACTCCTGTGGTGCTCGAGGACCTCAACCACCGGGTCCTGATGTGTGAGCTGCTCGGTCGGCCGTACGAGCCGGTGGTGTCGGCCTGGTCCCGGCGCTCCCGGGCCGCGCCCACCCTCGAGAAGATCGCGCCGAGCGGCCCGGAGGGCTGGCTCATAGCCCCGGTGCAGGATCACCACGGACCGTGGGGGCGGCTGATCCTGCTGGACAGCCGGCTCAGCCCGGAGCCCGACCCGGAACACGTCCTGGTGCTGGAACACGCGGCGGTCGCCCTGACCATGGCACGCCTGGCCGGACCGGCCTGGTGGGAGCGCCGGGCACACCGCTCCGTACTGCGGGACCTGTGCGAGCGGCGCTTCCGCTCTCCCGCGGACGCCCGCGCCCGCGCCGAGGCACTGGGCCTGCCGGCCTTCGGACACCGGCTCTTCCCCGTGCTGATCCGCCACACCAGACCCGAGGGCGAGGGCGAGCATCTCGACGAGCGGATCGCGAAGGAACTGGAGCGGACCGGCGTACGCGCGCTGGTCGGCGAGACGGCCCCGGGCCGGATCGGTGTACTCCTCGCGCTGGCGCAGGCCAGCGCCTGGCAACCGGTCGCCGAGCGGATCGGCCGGCTCGCACGCGAGGAGCTCGGCCCGGACGCCATCGTCGCGGTCGGCCCCGGGGTGACCGACCTCTCCGGGATCGCCCGGTCGTGGCAGGAGGCCGAGCAGACGGCTCAGGCCATCACGTCGGCATCCCCGGACCGGTGGTTCCACGTCCCGTCCGACATCGGGCTGCCGGAACTACTGAGCGTGCTGCGGGACGACACTCGCCTCCAGCGGTACGCGGAACGGCAACTGACCCGCCTCATCGAGCACGACGACCGCAACGGCGGCGACCTGCTGCCCGCACTGCGTGTCTATCTGGCGTCAGCCGGAAACAAGTCGGTCGCGGCGAAGCGGGCCGGGATGTCCCGCCAGGCGTTCTACCAGCGCCTCCACACCATCGAGCGACTCCTGGGGTGCGACTTCGAATCGGGCCTGCAACTCACGTCCCTGCACGTCGCGGTACTCGTCCTGGACTCGCGGGAAGAAGCGGCTCGCGGTACGTGACGATCGCTGCCGGCCGGCCCTGAACCGGCTGCGCATGTCCGGTCCTTCGGTTGCTGCGAACTCCCTCGCACTTGTCAGAAATGCGGCGCAGTTCCTGACAACTCGTCCGTTGAAGACCAGCGGTGGTGCGTACAGGATGACGCGTCGACACCCGCAAAGCCGAATGGATCCAGGAGTTCACTCATGGCCAGGTTCGTCCACATCCCCGCATCCAGGATCACCGGAGGTCTTGAGGCGATCGGCCGGCGCCCGGGCGCGGACTCCGGTGACCCACAACTGGGTCTTCTCCGATTCGACACCGATGAGACGGTACGGGCGGGTGTCTGGGAGTGCCGGCCCGGCGGGTGGCCGGTCGAGAAGCGCGAGGACACCGAGACCTGCTACATCATGAGCGGCCGCGCGATCATCACAGACGCCGCCACGGGCGAGAGCTTCGAGATCTCCGCCGGAGACGTCATCGTCCAGCCCAAGGGTTGGTCCGGCCGCTGGGACGTCAAGGAGACGATCCGCAAGGTGTACAGCATCGGCATGTGAACGGCCGGCTTCGGGCGGGCTGCAAACTCGAGCTCGGGCGCGCCGCGCTTTTGCGGAAGCGCAGTCGGCCGCATCACCGCACCGGCGGCGGGGGAGTGGTCCGTTCGAAGGCTCATCCGGCGGCTGCTCTCGCCGGCTCCACTCCTGCGGGCCTTTTCGACTTTCGCTCAGCTGCGCCGCGACCGGCCGACGACCCGCCCTTGGGCCGCCGCGGCTTCGACCCGCGCGACGACGCCCGCCTGCACGCCCGGCTGTGGCAGCACCTGCGCACCCGAGCCACCTTCACCGCACCCGCCCGCGCCCTCGACCCCACCCCAATGACCTGCACCCTGGACGCCGCCGCCCTGGACCAACTGCCCGGGCGGCAGGTTCTTGGTGCCGCCGAATGGCAGCGTCGCCGCCTGACCCGGGGCACCATCCACGTCCGGGGCAGGGAGATCTCACGGACGCCGCCGTCATCAACTTCCGTGACGACCTCTCCCTTGTGCGGGCCTGAGTCACCGAACTCCTGGACCACGCCAGTCCGATGCACGACACGGTTCTGCTCGCCGCCTTCCGGTTCCTGACCGTTGGCCGTTTCCCCCGCTCCATCGAACGCCTGACCGCCTACGCCGAGGCACTGAGCCCTTTCCAACCTCACGCTGACGCGTGGTGAAGGACGAGGACGGCCTGGACGATCGCTGTGATGCGGTTGGTGCTGCAGCGGAGCTTCCGCAGGAGGCGCCAGCCCTTGAGGGTGGCCATGGCCTGCTCGCCGAGGCAGCGGATCTTGGCGTGGGTGGTGTTGTGGCGGCGCTTCCACCGCTTGAGGCGTCGGCCCCGAAACGGTACGCGGACGGGGCCGCCGGCGCCTTGATACGCCTTGTCCGCCCAGCATCTGAGTCCTGCTTCGGTGAGGGCTTCGATGATCCCGTGCTGTCGCGCGGCAGTCAGGTCGTGAGTCGAGCCGGGCAGCGCTGGCGAGGCCCAGAGCAGCCGTCCGAACGGATCGACCCCGCGCCCGAACCACCCTGGAACGCTGGCACCAAGTCCATGACCTGCTCAATCAGGGCGTGGGCCTGCTCGAATGCGCCCGCCGTCTGCAACTGGCCCTGAACACCGTCAAACGCTACGCACGAGCCGACCGGCCCGAGCGGATGCTCCGCGTCCCCAAATACCGCGCCAGCCTCGTCAACCCCTACCGCGAGCACCTGCGCAAACGCCGAGCCGAGGACCCCGCCGTCCCCGTCCAGCACCTCTTCGAAGAGATCAAGGCCCTCGGCTACGAGGGCTGCCTTAGCGCCCAGGGTGGTCAGGATGACGACGGGCAGGTCCGGGAGCCTCTCGTCTTCCTCACGTGCGACCAGGACACTCAGCGTCGTTCCCTGCGTACCGCCGGAGCTTTCGTACAGCTCCACCTGGTCACGCACAAACTGCGCCTTGCTCGGCTCGTACTCGCCTTTGAGGGGCGTGTTGACTCTCTCCGTGCTGTCGAAAAGGCAACCGGCAGCCGCGTCCCCTGTCCCGACAGGGGTGCGGGGCGTGGTGCTCAGGTGTGAGCGTCGTCGTAGGCCAGGCGGCCGCCCAGCTCGCGGGATGCCTCGGCCTGGGCAAGGAGCTCCTTCGCCTTGGCCTCGGCAGCCTCGATGGCGTCCGCACCGGCGACGAACCGCAGCAGCGGCTTGTCCTGGCCGACGATGGTCAGCAGGGCGCGGGCGGGCTTGGCCGGGTCGCCGGGCTGCTGGCCGTTCATGCTCTTCATGCCCTCGATCCGCGGGGCGGTGCGCGGGGCGTAGTCGTCGATGGACAGCTCGGGCCAGATGGTGGAGCCCT
Organism: Streptomyces sp. NPDC058335; assembly: GCF_042723915.1. Classification (NCBI taxonomy): domain Bacteria; kingdom Bacillati; phylum Actinomycetota; class Actinomycetes; order Kitasatosporales; family Streptomycetaceae; genus Streptomyces; species Streptomyces sp. NPDC058335. The sequence continues at coordinate 54,919 of NZ_JBHXHX010000030.1, forward strand.
CCACGAGGAGTTCGGTGCGGAAGTAGCCGGGCTCCACGATCGTGGTGTTGATGTTGTACGGCTCGACGTCGTGACGCAGGGACTCCATCCAGCCCTCTTCCGCGAACTTGGAGGCCGCGTAGGCGGAGGTGAACTCCATGCCGACCAGCCCGGCGGTGGAGGTAATGGTGATGATGTGGCCTGCACGCTGCTTGCGCAGGATGGGCAGGACAGCGCGGGTGACGTTCATCGGGCCGAAGAGGTTGGTCTCGAACTGCCGGCGCATCTGCGCGGGCGAGATCTCCTCGAACTAGCCGGTGAAGAGCTTCCCGGCGTTGTTGATCAGGACGTCGATGCGGCCGAACCGGTCGACGGCTGCCTGCGCGGCGGCCTCGGCCTCCTCCAGGCTGGTGACGTCGAGCCTGGTGACCAGCAGATTGTCCTGCGGCCCGCCGAGGCTTTTCTCGACCTCTTCGGGGCGGCGGCCGGTGGCGACGACCTGGTGGCCGGCGGTGAGGGCCTCGCGGGCGATGTCCGTGCCCAGACCGCGTCCGGCACCGGTGACGAGAATGACCTTGCTCATGGGGGGCCTTTCCGGCGCCGAGATCCGGCACCCGCTGTCTGCGGGGGGTGATCCGTGCAGCACGGAGAGCGCCGCAGAGAAGGCTGGGACCGGCGGCACGAGCGCCGTCTGTCTGAACGGTTCACACCGCCGTGGGCGGTGCACCACCAACAAAACCGGCTGTCACGCGGGGGCGGGAGTCCCTGATGAGGGGGTCACTGACAGGGACCCCCAACCCGGCGGATGCGCTCGTAGAGTGAAGCGCATGGCAGGAAGAAACGACCCCAACGGCACAAACCGCAATATCCGCGATGATTTCCGCGCGGAGATCCGGGAATTCCTCGGCACGCGACGCGCCAAGGTCACCCCCGAGCAGGCCGGCCTGCCCCTGTACGGCGGAGAGCCGACGGGTCACCGGGCTGCGCCGCGAGGAGGTCGCCCTCCTCGCGGGCATCTCCAGCGAGTACTACACCCGGCTGGAGCGCGGCAACGCCACCGGCGTCTCCGAGAGCGTCATCGAAGGCATCGCGCAAGCACTTCAGCTCGACGAGGCCGAACGCGTCCACCTCTCGACCTCCTGCGCGGCGCCGGCACGACCCGCCCGCCGCGCCGCCGCCCGGCCCAGCAGCGCGTACGGCCCGCGGTGCAGCGTGTCCTCGACTCGATGGCCGGCACACCCGCGTTCATCCTCAGCGGCCGCGGCGACATCCTGGCCGCCAACCACCTCGGGCGCGCCCTGTTCTCCCCCGTCTACGCCGACCCGGTACGGCCGCCGAACAACGCCCGGTTCGTCTTTCTCAGCCCGTACGCGACCGAGTTCTTCCGCCACTGGGAGGAAGTCGCCAACGACACGGTCGCTGACGGACCTGATCGGGGAGCTGTCCACCCGCAGCGAGGAATTCCGCCACCGCTGGGCTGCCCACAACGTCCGCATGCACACCACCGGCGTGAAACTCCTCCACCACCCGGTCGTCGGCGACCTCGACCTGCCCTTCGAAACCTTCCCGCTCCCCGACGGCCCCAGCCAGTTCCTCCTCACCTACACCGCTGAGCCCCACTCACCCTCGCAGGACGCCCTGAACCTGCTGGCCAGCTGGGCCGCGACCAACGACGACATCGAGCGGTCCGCGCCGGCCAACGACTCTCAGCCCGCCGACTAGGGCGAGACACCCGACTGACCGACGAGCCACGCGAGTCGCTCTGCGGCCCGAGACCGCTGGGGTGACGTTGCACTCCAGCTCGCGGCACTGCGGACAAACGGACAACTGCCAACCCCCGCCATAATTTCGGCTCCGCGACCCAACCGGGCGGGAGGTCGGGGCTGGGCGTCGGGGTGGCGTCGGCTGAGGCGGGTCCATTTCACGTGCCATGCCTTCCACCGCGGACGTGCCGTCGCCCCCCAGCCTGAGGTCCCGCGATGGCCCTTTGGGTGAGGCGGTACCACGGGCATTCTCCGCGGGGTGCGGGGCGGGGGCGGCGCTCATAGTCTGGTTGTAGGGTCTCGCCGCCCATGGCCAGCGGCGGTGCCGTGACCTGGTAGTTGTCGTCGTGTCTCACAGCTTGGCCAGCCGTCCAGTCTCACGATCGTGTCCGAATCTTCGGGGCGGCTGGCTTGCTGGCTCGTCAGCTCGCTGGCTAACCACCAGCTGACGGAGTGCAGACGCAAGCGGGGCGCCGTCCGGAGTGGCTGGCGCCCCGCTGCCCTGCCGTCAGGCCGGTTCGGGTGTGGGCGTCTCGGTCCGGCTGCCGCTCAAGACGTCCACGATGCGGAAGTCGTCGCGCTCCAGGGCCTCGACGATCGCCACGGCCATGTCCTCAAGGCCGTCCGTGTCGGCAGGTAGGCCGCCGTGCGCTTTCCGGTAGGCGACCATGGTGTCCACGATCCTGAGCACAACATCGATGTTCTCCGCACTGCTCTGCATCACGCCTCCTGTTCGTCGTCGCTGCAGCCGTTGACCGCGCGGAGCCGCCGGTGAGCCTTGAACGCCTCCCCGGGTTCCGGCCAGTCGTCGGCGCAGATTCCGTAGCGGGGCGGCATCAGACCCCGCTCACTCATATGAGTGAAGGGCCTGGCCTGCCAATCTCAAACTCGTGTCAGATCTGCCATCGCTTGGCCATCGACCGTGAGATTTGGCCACGAAATCTGCGACCCTACAACTGGTGGTGCTGGGGCTACTGCGGAGGTTTGCCATGCCCCGAACGATCTGGTCCGGAGCCATCAGTTTTGGTCTGGTGACTTCTCTGAATTAACGCGAGGATCTTCTCGCGGCTGACAGTAACGAGCACCGAGCGGATCGTGGCCCTGGTCTCCGTCGCCGACCAGGACGACGCCACGCCCAACCAGCAGTCACCTGTGTGTGCGTGAGGCGTGAGGACGGTCATAGGAAGCGGATCTCAGCCTTCGGCGTAGCGAGTTCGTGTCGGACATTCAGCAAGACCGCCTTCGTCGTCATCACCGCGAAGTCCGCCGGGCGCAGGGTCTTCGGCCTCGCCACCGCAGGCGCCCGTCTCGCTTGACTGCTTGGGCGTCAGTCCGGCAGCCAGTGCAGCTCGTGCGCCAGGGTTTTGGCGACGGCACGGATGCGGCGGTGCAGTGGTGACTGCTCGCGTGGCAGGACCAGGTGGATCGTCAGGCTGGGCGCGCCTCGCAGTGGTCGCCAGGTGAGACCGGCCGGTTGTACCGTGGCCGCGGCTTCTCCGGCAGGGGCGAGGGTGACCCCGTCGCGCAGGTCGCGCTGGGACATGTCGAAAGAGACTGCGGGCGTGTGGAATCGGGGGTGTGGTCGGGTGTCTCGGAACAGTGCGGACAGCTGATCGTGGATCACGGGGTTGGCCGCACGGTCCGGGAGTCGCAGCGGATACGCGGCCGCGTCGGCGATCTCGATCTCCGGGTGTTCGGCCAGCGGATGGTGCTGCGCCAGCTGGACCCCGATGCGCGCACGCCGCAGCAGGAACCGGCGCACGCCACGGCCCGGCTGTTCACCGCGGGTGATCCCGGCATCGATGCGGCCGTCGGCGACCGCGGGGGAGATCTCCGGTGTCGCCATCGGGACCGCGCCGACCTCGAGTCCGCTGTTGCCGCGAATCAGCCTCTCTACCAGGGCCGGTGCCGTCTCGGCCCCGGCGCTGAGGCTGTATCCGATGCGCAGCGTGCCCAGTTCACCGGCCGCCGCGCTACGGGCGGTGTCCCATGCTCGGTCCAGCGCCGCCAGCGCGGGCGGCGCGGACTCCGCCAAAGCCGCGCCGGCCGTGGTCAATACGACGCTACGCGTGTTGCGGACCAGCAGGGCCGTGCCGAGTTCCGCCTCCAATCGGCGCATCCGGGCGCTGAGTGCGGGCTGTGCGATACCGATCCGGGCGGCCGCGCGGGTGAAGTTCAACTCCTGGGCCAGCACCAGGAAGTACCGCAGGCTCACCGTATCCGGCGCCACGTGCCCTCCCTGCCGATTGATAACGATCCGTTCTGAGCCTATCCCGTACCGGTCTTTCCCTCGACCGCATATCAAGCCCTAACCTGCGCGTATGACGATTCCACTGACCGCAGTACCCGTCACCGGGATCGATCGATCTGAGTGTCAATTCGAAGTCGGACGTGTCCGGCCCCACACAGGAGGTTTCCATGGCCAAGGGCTACTGGGTCAGTGTCTACCCCGCCATTTCCGACCCTGAGAGGCTGACTGCCTACGACAAGCTGGCCGGTCCGGCTGTCCAGGCTGGGGGCGGGCGCGTCCTGTCCCGGATCCCGTCCCATGGCGGTCGAGTCGTCGCCCACGAGGCCGGAATCACGCAACGCGTCGTTCTGATCGAGTTCGACAGCTTCGAACAGGCCGTCGCTGCATACGAGAGCGAGGCATACCAGAAGGCGCTGGTGGCCCTCCCCGACAGCGTCGAGCGCGACTTCCGCATCATCGAAGGCATCGACTGACCGGCGGGCCCAGCCAGCCATGCCCCGCGTCCCAGTTCGTCGTCGACGTCCTCGACGGCCTGATCCCTGTCGGCGGCTCGCGGTCAGGCTGATGCGGAGTCCTTCGATCTCACCCAGCCAGCCTTCCTGTTCCGCCTCAGCAATGCGGTCGACGAGGTTGTCGCGGATCTCGACCAGACGGCCGCGCTGGGCGGGATCAGGGCGAAGAAGGGAACAGCGGACGCAGGCGTGTTCGTGGATGCAGGCGGTGCCGTAGGCACGGGCGCAGGTGCCGACGGAGAGCTTGCGGCGTTCCAAGTGGCCGAGGAAGTCCTCCCACTCGGCGTCGGTGGGGTGCGATATTCCTCTGCCGGCCGCAGGGCGCGGCGGCGGGTGATGAAGGCTCGATGGGCTTCGATGGTCTCTTCTGGGTAGATCGCGTTGTAGCCCATCGTGGTGTTGATGTTGGCGTGGCCGGCGATGACCTGCGCGATGTGAGGCGGGAGGCCGGAGCGGGCCGGCTCGGGTCCACTCCATGTCCTGGCACGCGTCGGCACCCCACCGCGCGCCGCCGGTGACATGTAGGTTGCTTCGTCGGTGCCTCGGGTAAAACCGCATGTCGGATCCACCCAGCGGTGACACCTATCTCGCCTCGGCACATATATGCGGCCGTCCGACAGCGCTCTGGCGGCGGCCCGCACTTTACTCCGCGCCCCCGAATGCGAGGCCCTGATGAGCAGCCTCTGGCCGCCCCGGCACACTGCCCGCCGTCCCGTTCCTCGCGCGGCCGCGCCCCGGGAGCCGGTCGACCCCGCCCGCATCGGACGGCGTGTGGTGCGCCGCCGCGCGAAGGGTATGGACGCGGGCGCCGTCGCGCAGGCCCTCGAGGAGGTCCGGTTCGACGCACGCCAGGACTCCCGCCACGAGCACCTCGCCGACGACGAACGCGGCCGGGCGGAGCTCGCAGAGTGGGAGCGCATCGACCAGCTGCTCGCCGCCGCGGCCCCGAACGCCGTCTACGACCCGGACACCGGCGACGACGTCCAGGCGGAACTCGCAGCCGAAGCCGCGGCCGCCGCCGCCCGGGAAGCCGAGCTGCGCGAAGCCGCCCGGGTCGCGGCCCACGCCGATGAGCTCCAGGCGCTGTGCGAGCTCGGCACGCTGGAGCAGACCGAGCCCCGCGAGGGCGACGAAGCCGCCCGGGACGAACTCACCCGGCGGGCCGGCTCGTACGTACAGAAGGACGTCGACGCCTGGCTCGCCCACGCCCTGGCCGGGCACCGCGGGCACTACGCGGATCCCGCCGCCCGCGCGGCCGCAGATCGGGTCGCTGCTCCAGCAGATCGACAGGGCAGCGGCGATCCGGCTGCCCAAGGCGAGTGAGTGACTCGGCACCTCCGAGGGTGACAGGCGGGGCCGGTTTCCCAACTTCGGGAGACCGGCCCCGCCTCGTATGCCGCAGCGCAGTAATCGCACGGCGTCGTTAGGCGTCGCTTCCGGGCGGCAGTGGCATCGCCTCCCTCCACTGCTCGGGGCGGGTCAGGTGGCAGCCGGCGGGGCACCAGCGGTCGTTGATCAGCTCTTGCTGAGGAAAGGACGACTGGGCGCTGAGGACCAGGTACACCAACTCCGTGGTGGGCGTGCAGCAAAGAGCGCAGGCAATTCCATCTCGTGTGATCTCCCAGCGCGGGAGAGTGCACACACCGGCGGATTACTGTCTCGCGCTGACCGGAGCGCCCGCCTGGCGGGCGCTCCGGTAAAGACTTGGTGATGGCCTCCCGCCTGGCGGGAAGGACCCCGGATGGGCTTCTTCGCACGTCAATACCGGAGTTCCCTAGGCCGGTGATCAGCCAAACGAAGATCCGTCCGGAAGACGGGCGCTATCTCTTCCGCGGCGTGATGGTCAGCGACGGTCACCGTCCTGCGGGCACGTCGCTGCGCGCCGCCCAGGACGGGCGGTGATCGGGGTGAGGCAGAAGACGCGGATATCCCGGCCGGCGCGGGCGGCGTAGGTGTCGTAGAAGGGGATGGCCAGCAGGATGCGGTTGCGCTGCTGTTCCCTTTCGTGGACGGTGAGTTGGCGTGCTGTGACCTGCCAGGAACGTCCTCGTGTGGTGACCGTGGCGTGGGGGCGGTGCAGGAGGTTGGTGCTCCAGGCCGGGTGGTGGGATCGGCCGAAGTTGCTGCCGACCACCAGCCAGGTTCCGTCCGCCGCCCGATGCGTGGCCAGGGGGGTGGCGCGTGGGGTTCCGCTGCGGTGACCGGTGGTGCCCAGCACGATCGTGTCCAGGACGAGTCTGCTCGGCAGCAGCCGGCCCCGGGTCAGGCGGTGAATGAACAGGTCGCAGCGCGGCAGCATGTGTGGGGCGATACGGAGAACGACGCGGCTGGTGGCGAGGCGGACGAAGAGGGGGTGGGTCACGGGGCGTCCTCCGTCTTCGCCAGCGGTAGGCGCTGGTACGGCTCGCTCTGGGCGGGGCGTTGGTCGGGATGGCCGGCGGCGGGCCAGGCGGCGCAGGCTCGTTCGGCCATCGCGGTCACGGTGAGCGCGGGATTGACGCCGAGGTTGCCAGGTACGGCGGAGGCGTCGGTGATGTGCAGGGTCGGGTAGTCATGGATGCGGTGATAGAGGTCGGCGACGCTGTTGGCGGGGTCACTGCCGATCGGGCAGCCGCCCAGCAGATGGGCGGTGACCGGCAGGCCCAGGGCGGTGCTCCACAGCAGCGCGGCCCGGCCGCCGATGTGCTGGGCGTAGTGGCGTGCCACCGTCTCGGCGGTGGCCAGTCGTACGGGTTCGGGCTGTGGGCTTCCCGGGTGGAGGGTCAGCCTTCCGCGTCGGTAGCGGCTGGTCAGGTGGGAGTCGCCCTGCTCCATGGCGAAGAGTATGGCGGTACGGCGGCCGAAGTCCCGCCAGGGGAGGCCGGCCGGTCGCGCGAGCAGTGCGGCCGGATGGGAGCCCGGCCCGAGTCGGCACAGCTGGACCAGGAGGTCAGGGATTGGTCGCAGCGCGGAGCTGATCGCGACGCCGGGCCCGACGTCGAAGCCTTCCGCGGACACGGCGGCGAACACTTCGCGGTTGGTGCGTGTGCGTGTGCCCAGTGCGGGTGACAGCTTTGGCAAGTAGGGCCGGGAGCGGTGCAGGAGTTCCGCGGTGCCCCAGGCCCCGGCCGCGAGAACGACCTGATGCGCCGCCAGTACTGCGCGGCGCCGCGCGATACCGGTGCCGTGGCGCGTGTGCACACGCCAGGTGCCGTCCGGTTGCGGTACCAGTGTCCGGACCTCGGTCAGGGGCCGGATGTCGGCACCGGCCTGTTCGGCGAGGTGCAGGTAGTTGTGGTCCAGGGAGTTCTTCGCGCCGACGCGGCACCCGAGGGTGCACCGGCCGCACTCCGAGCAGCCGGCGCGGGCCGGGCCCCGGCCGTCGAAGAAGGGGTCCGGCACTGCTCGGCCGGGTGGGCCGAAGTGGATGCCGACCCGGGTGGCATGGACGCCGCCGGGCACCCCGAGAGCGTCCGCCGCCTGACGCAGGGCGTCATCCCCTGCCGTCTGCCGGGGGACGGCTGTGGTGCCCAGTATCCGTTCCGCCAACGCGTAGTGGGGGGCGAGTTCGCCTTCCCAGTCCAGGGCCGGATCCCAGCAGGCGGCACGGAATACGGTCGCGTCGGGCCGGTAGTGCACCCCCGCGTACACAAGGGACCCGCCGCCGACTCCGATACCCGACAGCACGGTCAGCCGACGCCGTACCCGCAGGTGAGCGATGCCGCGCCAGCCGAGCCAGGGCGCCCACAGCAGGCGGTGCGCCTGCCACGGGGAGGCGGCGAAGTCCTTGGGCCGCCATCGCCGCCCGGCCTCGACGACCGTGACGCGGTAGCCCTTCTCCGCCAGCCGCAGCGCCGCGACGCTTCCGCCGAACCCGGAGCCCACGACGAGCACGTCGTGCGAACCCACCCCCACCACCCCTCCCGTTACGATCGGTATGTTAACGGTCACAGCATGTGTGCATCATCCGAATTCAGAGAGGGCTCGTGGCTGTTCCCGTGCCTCCCACCGCCGTCCCGACCGCTCCTGGAGCACTGCCCCTGCTCGGGCACGGTCTGAAGCTCCTGTGTGACCCGCTCGGCTTCATGACGTCACTCAACGAACTGGGCCCCTTGGTGCGGATGCGGGGCCCTGCCTTCACACCCGACGTCTATCTGGTCAACTCGCCAGAACTCCTTCACCAGGTCCTGGTGACCGACGCCCGCAGCTATTCCCAGGCACGGATCACCGCCGGCATCGGCTCTCAGTTCGGCATCAGCCTGGTGATGGACATGAGCTTCGACGGGTTGACACTCTTCGCATCACACCTGCGGCACCGGCGTGCTGTGCAACCGGCTTTCCACCCCGGCCGGATCGCCGCCCGGACGCCGGCGATCCGGCAGGCCGCGCAAGCGGCCACCGTAGGGTGGGCCCCCGGCACAACCATCCGCGTGGACAAGGAGATGGCCCGCCTCGCCTACAGCATCAACGCCCGCGCCGTGTGCGGCGACACACCGGCCCTCGACCAGGTGGCGGCCCAACTCGCGGCTCTGAGCTCCCAGACAACCCCTGGCATGTACTGGCGCCTCGCCCTCCCAGGACTCGCCCACGTCAGGCACGTGCCGGGCACCGGCAGGTTCCTGCGGGCACTGTCCGGCCTGCGCACCGCCGTCGCGGCCTCCCTTGCCCACCACCGCAGCCAGGCTACGGCCGGCGACGATGTCCTGTCCCAGCTCCTGCGGGCCCGCTACCCCGACACGAACGAGCCAATCGACGACCAGCAGATCATTGCCGACACGCTGTTCCTGCTCTGGGCCGCGACCCACGGCCTGAAAGACGTACTGCCGCACGTTTTCCACGAGTTGGCGCTACATCCCGACGCCGAACAGCGGGTGCACGAGGAGATCAGCTCCGTCCTCCAGGGGCGGCCTGTGCGAGCCGAGGACCTGCCCGCGCTCGACTACACCCGGCGGGTCGTCAAGGAGACGCTGCGCCTGCATCCCGCCCCCTGGATGCTGGGCCGGCGCACCCTCGTCCCCGTACGCCTCGGCACTGCCGAGCTCCCGGCCGGCACGGATCTGGCCTACTGCACCTACGCGGTGCACCGCAATCCCGCCGTCCACCCGGACCCGCTGCGTTTCGACCCCGACCGCTGGCTGCCCGACCGAGCGAAGAGCCTGGCACGCTGCTCCGACATCGCCTTCGGCGCGGGGGTGCGCAAGTGCATCGGCGACGCCCTGACGATGAACCAGATCCTCACCGCCGTGGCCACCATCTCTGCCCGCTGGCAGCTGCGCACCGTACCGGGACACCGCTACCGGCCGCGCGCCCGCATCGTCATCTCCCCCGGCCCGCTTTCCATGACCTGCCATCCCCGCGACTGCCGATCGGACGAGAGCCTCGCCCTCGCTCGCCCCGTGCCACGGGCAGGCACGCGCGGCTCGGAAGGACAGGCACGATGAAGCGTTCCCGGCCTATCGGGGCCAGCTCCTGCACCGCGTCCGCGCGGGCGACATCGGCGCCCAACACCACGTACTCCCGCCCACATTTGGAAGCGGTACGGCGCAACTGCTGTATGCCGATGGCGGTCGGGCACCAGCCGGTAGCCGTCCTGGCGAGACGGTCGGCGACGGCCCGTCCCACGCCGCGGCCGGCTCCGTGACGACGGCGGCGGGGACCGGCAGCTGTGGCGCCTGCTCGTGCCGTGGCCTCGGCAGCCGATGGGGAGAACTGCCCTGGACTGCACCATGCTTGCCTGCGCGCAATCGCCTCCGACGAAGCCGGTGGTTCGACGTCACCCGGGTCGGCGTGCCTGGCACGGCCGTCGGCTGCGGTGTCGTATCAGCCGATGGGGAGTTCAGCGGTACTTCGGCGCCGGATGATCGTTGGGCCGGGCGTGATCGAAAACAACGTCCCCGTAATGACAGGAATCGGGCGGACGAGCCGCCTGCGATTCGCCCTGGCGCTGGCTCCCCTGCTCGTGGGTGCATCGGCCCTGCTGGCCGGGAGCGCCGCTGGGGTCGTCTCTGTGGCATTCGCGGGAGAGGTGCCGGTCACGGTCCATGCCGCGCGGGTGTCCGGGACGGATGTGTCGGCCTCCCCGGGCGCTTCCGGGCTGCTGCCGGTGCTGGTGACGCGGATGGAGCAGGCCACCGTGGAGGACGCCTGCGTGACCTCCACCGCCCACCTACCGGTCGTCGGCGCGATGACGGCCGTTGTGCGTATCGAGCGGGCCTCCGGGTCCGGCCTGACGGTGGAGGCGGGCAAGTCCAAGGCTCGGTCGATGAAGCTCTCCGGCGCGAAGTTCAGCACCCCGCGGGTGTCCCTGGACCGGCCCACGGGCCTGTTCACCGTCGGCGCGCAGAAGGTCAGCGGCAGCACGGTGACCACACAGCCGCATGCCTTCACCGCGGGGACGATCACGGCCCAGGGCGTCACCATCGATCTGCGCCAGGGTGCGGGCGGCTGCGAGCGGAAGGCGGCCCGATGAGTACGGCGATGTCGTCCGGCCGGTGGTCCCGATGGCGGGGGTGGCGCCGGGGTCGGCCGTTCGCGGCGGGGCTGCTGTTGGGGCTCGGGGGGCTGGAGTTGATCTGCGTCTCCTGGGTGGGGCTTGGGTTCCTGCGGTTCACCGGCACCGCGGGGGCCGCCTCGTGGGCTCTGGGGGCCCTGTTCGTCGTCGCCGGTGTGACGACGTGGCGCAACCCGGCGCTGCGCCACTTCTCCGGCATTCTGGCCGCCGTCATGTCCCTGGTCAGTCTGGTCGCCGCCAATCTCGGCGGCCTTCTTCTCGGCTTCCTCCTCGCTGCCGTCGGCAGTGCCCTGGCCCTGGCCTGGGTGCCGCAGCAGGCGCCTTCCACCCGAGAGGACGCGTGACGTGAGTTCTCCCGCCGCGCCCCCCGCCTGGGCATACCGGCGCAGCGGCTTCCATGACCCGGTGCTGCGCCGCGGTTACGAGGCATGCCGCCGCGCCACCCAGGCCACGGGCGAGATCGAGTACGCCGTCTCGCTGCTGCTGCCGCCACCGCTGCGGATCGCCACCTGGGCGCTGTACGGCGCCGTACGGGCCGTGGACGATCTGGCCGACGCGGCCGAGTCCTGCGCCGGGACGAAGGCGGAGCGGTCCGAGCGGCTGGAGGCGTGGATCTCGGCGTTCGACGCCGACTTGCGAGACGGCCGCAGCACCGACCCAGTACGGCATGCCCTGATCCACACCATACTGACCTGGAACCTGCCGCCAGGATTCCTGCACACACTGTTCGAGGAGCTGCGCCAGGACGTCCACGGACGGCAGTTCGCCACCTGGCAGGAGTGGCGACGCTATAACAGCCTGATCAACACCCCGCTCGTGCTGCGAGCGGGCTCACTGCTGCTGCGGGCCGCGGGCCTGTCCGCCGAGCCGGAGACGATCGCCGCGGGCGTCCCGGACGCGGCGCTGGCGTGGCAGACCGCGGTCGACGCCATCTACCTCACTGACGCCCTCGTCGACCTCTCCGACGACCTCGGCCGCGGCCATGTTCCGCTGCCACAGGAAGCCCTGGACGAGGCCGGGGTGCTCCGTGCGGACCTGCTGGCCCGGCGCAGCACCCCGGCATTCGAGGAACTCGTGCGCTGCCTGGCCGACCGGGCCCGTACATGGCTGGACCGCATTCCGCTGCCACCAGTGCTGCACCCGGCGGTCGGCATCGCACTGGGCGCCTACCTCGGTCTCTACCGGCTGCGCCTGAAGGCCGCAGCCGACGGCCCCGCCGCGCTGCTGCACCACCGCCCGGCACTCCCGCGCGGCGCCCGGCTGCGCCTGCTGCTGCCGGCCCGGGCGAAGGCCGCGCTGGCCTGGGGCCTGTTCCCCTTCCCTGTTCAACCCTGCCCGCTGCCACAATCCGCTCCGGCCGACACATCCGAAGGGCTCGGTTGGGCCGAGGAGGTGCGTTCGCTCGCCAGGCAGCGGCGTCCGATCGTCCCTCCGACACCTCACCCGTCCGGGGCACGTCCGCCCCAACTGCCCGCCGGGGCCGTGCCGCGCCACGTCGCGATCGTGATGGACGGCAACGGCCGCTGGGCCACCGCCCGCGGCCTGCCCCGCACCGATGGTCACCGGGCGGGCGCCGAGACACTGATCGACGTCGTCCACGGCGCCCTGGAGATCGGCCTGAATCACCTGACGGTGTACGCGTTCTCCACCGAAAACTGGAAACGCCCCGCCGACGAACTGCAGGCGCTGATGTATGAGATCCCGCAGTTCCTGCGTCGGCTGACGGACGGCGCCGAGACACTGGACGTCCGCGTGCGTTGGGCCGGAGCACGCTCCCGCCTGCCGGCCGACGTCATCGAGACCCTCGTCGAGGCCGAGCGGTCCACCCGCGACCGCACCGGACTGACCCTGACCATGTGCGTCAACTACGGGGGCCGCGCCGAGATCACGGCAGCCGCGACGAAACTCGCACAGGAGGCGGTAGCCGGACGGATCGACCCCGGCTCGGTTTCCGAGCACGCCTTCGCCCGCCACCTGCACGTCCCCGAACTACCCGACGTCGACCTGCTGCTGCGCACCGGCGGCGACCAGCGCACCTCCAACTTCCTTCCCTGGCAAGCCACCTACGCCGAGCTGCTGTTCCTCGGCACCCCCTGGCCCGAGGTGGACCGCCGCGACCTGTGGCACGCGATCGAACAGTACGCCCGCCGCACCCGCCGCTACGGCTCCGTCCCCCGCATCCCTGCCCCCGTCCAGCATGTCCCCCTGAGTGAACAAGACGCACCGGCGAAGTGAGCCACCCGGTGGTCCTGGGAACGGCCGCTCGCAGCGAGTAGAGCTCAAAAGCGCGGCCGCGTCGCGCCGTCACCGCGGCCACAAAGTCCAACGCGGAGTCGAGACGAACAGAGATGGAAGGATGAACCGGCACCTGGTGAAGACACGCCCCGGCATGTTCGCAGACCGCGCGGACGGACGCGATCAGCTTGTTGACCTGTTCCTTCGCCGACGTGAGGGGCTTGGCGCGGGCGGCCTGGTAGCCGGTGATGACCACCGGGTCGTCCGGATCGTCGTCCAGGCCGACGAAACCGAGGTCACCGATGGCGCCCTCGTGGGCCCGCAGCCGCTCGACGATCTGGTTGTAGCGGGCTCTGACCAGCTCGAACGACCGGCGGGTTATCGGGCGGCCCGAGGACCTGGCGCGGCGGGTACGAGGGCGCAGCTCCGTCGTCCCCATGGCCGATTCCGTGACCGTAGGGCTGAGGAATTACGAGGCGTTCCGCACCGGAAGTTGCTGGGCACTCTTGGACACACCCAGAGCGTAGCCAGTGGCGGGGCTCTGGGGTCATCGGCGGATGGTGCTGCAAACGCTGCGTTGAGCGTGGCGTGTGTGTTCTTGTCGTTGAGGCGTGAGACCACGCCACCACCCAGCTGACGAAGTGCCGGCTGGGCATGCCGCCAGTTCCGGTCGAGGAAAGGCTGAAGCGCGAGCAGCGCCGGACACCACGGCTGGGGCACAGCGGAAAGCACACCGGGCGGCTATGCGCGGAGGGTTTTCCAGCCGGGTGTGTCCCATCCCGTCGTGGCAGTGATCTCCGGGTTCAGGGGGATGGGTCGTGACAGCAGGCCACCGCAGTCGTTTGTGCGTCTGTGGAAGAAGATCAGATGAAGTATGCCCGGCGAACAGGTCTGCTCCGGTGGCCTGCTGGAGTCACGGAACTCGCGGCCCGACGGCGATGTCCGTACGCCCAGCTCGATGACCACCGGCTCCGGCTCGCCGTCGACCGCGATCTCACCATGCATCGAACAGCCCAGACCATGGTGGTGCGACTGATCCCGACCACGGCAGGTCAGCGTCGGCCAGCTGCGATCACCCGATCGAGACTCTCGTTCGACGCACAACCCTCAAGATCGGAACGACAACAGCTACTGAGCGCGGCGGGCTTGGTCGCCCAGGCTTCCTCGCCCGGCTCCCAGACCATCCCAGCGTCCGGGGTGTCCAGCAGAGTCTTGTGCCGTTCCTCCAGCTCACCCGCTCGCAGCGCCTTCCTGTGCTGGTGGACCCAGCGGCCCAAGCGAGAAATACTTCCTGACCTCTACTTCGGCCTCTACGTCGTAGGGAACGGCGTAGAGGCCGGTGATCTGGTTCCTGGCCTGCCACCGCAGCAGAGCCTGGTAGCCCTCCAGCCACACCAGCGACTCGGGCAGGTAGACCCGGTGCGAAGGAACGCCGCGATGGTCGCCGCGTCGCACGGACTGGAGAAGTGCAGCAGGGCCGCCTCGGCAGCGGACTGCGTGTCATCCTCCTCCTGGTCCTCGCCCTCACCCTCGCCGCCGGCCCCGACGATCTGACCGTCGGCGTCCCGCCTGATGTGGACCTTGCACTTGCCGCTGGTGAGCGCGCGGGCGGCGAACTGCTCGACGAGTGGTTCATCATGACTGCGGAGTCCTTGGAAGACCGCTAGAAGGGGCGGAAGCTGGCGCTGGCGACCATGTCCGTCGGGTCCTCGTCCGGCTCCAGGAAGACCGGCACGATGATGCGCGCGACCTTGGTGGAGCCGTCTTTGTTGAGCCGGAGCGCGCGGCCGATGTTCTGGACGATTTCTACCTGTGAGCCGCGGGTGTCGGCGAAGCAGACGGCCTCGACTCCCCGCTCGCCGATGATCCGCACAGTCACCGAGGGACGACGGTTGGAGCAGCCGGTGAGGGGTAGACGTTGCCAACCGAATTCGGGCAGATGCCAGCCACGCCACCGGGTGGCCGGTCAGGTGACGCGCGGACACGATGAGGAGGCACAGCATGTCGCACGACGAGCCGCGGTCCCCCACAGATCTGCTGCCTGTGCTGCGTACGTCCGTCAAGCGGTTGCTCGCCTCCGCGGCCGCCCTGACGGATGACGACGTGCGGGCCCCGTCACGGCTACCCGGCTGGAGCCGCGCGCACGTACTCACTCATATCGCACGCAGCGCTGACTCGCGCACACGACTGCTCACTGCGGCTCGCACCAGCATGGACCTTCCGCAATACAGCGACGAGGCTCAGCGGGAGCGTGAGATCGAGGAAGGTGCCGGGCGCCTGGCCGCCGTGCTGGCCGAAGACCTGGAGACTGCGCTGCACCGATTCCTGATGGGCGCCGATGGTCACCCGGAGGACACCTGGGATGTACCGGTGCGCTGGCTCGGCGCAGGCCTGCGCCCAGTGCGCGGCACCGTCAGCAGCATGCTGCGCGAGGTGGAGGTGCACCACACTGACCTGGCCACGGGTCATAGGCCGACGGACTGGCCTCCGCGCTTCGTGGAGCAGGAACTTGCCACGACGGCGGAGGCGCTCCGTGAGCGTACCGATGCCCCTGCCATGGTGCTGCTCGCCGACGGAGGCCAGGTGCTGCGCCAGGTTGGTGGCGGAAGCGGGCCGCAGGTCTCGGGGCCGGCGGCAGAACTCTTGGGCTGGCTGACCGGCCGCGCGGACGGGACCGTGCTGACGGTCGATCCGCCCGGCCCGCTGCCGTCCGTGCCCGCCTGGCGGAGCTGACCGATAGTACGACCGCGTCTGGCTCGGCCTGGTCGTAGGGCGGTGGCTGGGCGGGTCCAAATCAACCTCATGAGCCCTGACGATCTCGAATTGATGCTGGGGCGCTCGGCGACTTGCGTGGTCGGCAGTTTCCGCACCGGCACGCGACCTGGATGAGACGTCGGACAGCTGAGACAACACCGCAGGTCACATAACGCCGTCCAGCGCGGTCGCGTCCGGCAGCTGCACGGCCCCGGCCACGACCTCCGGAAACGCCGAAGCGCGCGTCGGCGATGAGGCCGGGCAGGGCGGCCAGGAGCCGTGCGTGCGCCCCCTGGTCGTACAGTGCGCGGGCGCCAGCAGGAAGCGGAGAACGCTCTCCACCGCCGGGCGAGAGCCCGGGTGGAACACGCCCTGTCGTGCCACATGGCACAGGCTGCGACGAAGGGTGTGGTCGTGGAGGGCGGTCGCCTACGCGGCGAAACGGCGCCGGCCGCGGGATCGTCGTTTGGGTGGCCGCCGGCTGTCGGAGTCCGCGGCCGACAGAATCCTGGACCACCTCGCGCCTCTGCCGGCCCGGCCAGGCGGCTGCCCAGCGGCCCGGCATCGGGCGGGGCGGGGATGGCGGCCTCAACGCCTTGCATCTGTCCCTGCGCAGAAGTGAGTCGGTGGGCCAGGAACGGCGGGTGGGTGTGTTCATGACGGGCCTCCGGGAAGTTCGGGGATCCGCTGGAGGCATCACCGTGGGCGGTGATGTGATTGGCCGTCTGGTCACAGGCGTGTACGCGCAGGTGAAGTGCGGGCAGGCAGGCGTTGTTCGCGGACAAGCAGGGGGAGCGCATGACGCAGGTGGGGCGGCCCCAAGGTGAGTTGAAGGGCGAGACACCGCAGGCCGATGAGCTGGCCCAGTGGCTGCGGGTCCTGACCCAGGGGGTAAGCCAGCGTGACCTTGCGCAGCTCCTGCACATCGGTAAGACGCTGTGCGGTGAGTACCTCAACGGCAGCAAGCTCATCCCTGAGGACATGATCGACCGACTCGTCTACGCCTGCGTGCCCGACACCCGCCTGCGTGAGCAGCGCAGGGACGCCGGCCGTATGCGGCGTCAGCGCGCGGTTGAGGCCGCGCAGGGCAAGCCGTCAGTGCACGGCTGCCCACGGCTGTGGCTGAGTGTGTCGGTTGATGGCGGCGATCACCCGCGGATCAGGCCCAACTCGCCCGCGCGTACTCCGGCCTGGAAACGGGAGCCCGCGTTGAGGGTGACGAGCAGTTCGGCGACCCGGCGGCGGTAGGTGCGCAGCGACATGCCGAGTTCCCGTGCGGCTGTCTCGTCGGTGGCGCCGGAGGTCAGGGCGCGCAGAACCCTTGCGGCTTGGGCGTCGATCCGGGGCCGTTCCGTGTTGAGGGAGGCCGCGAGGTCGGTGGCGCTCTCCCAAGCGGCTTCGAATAGCGCGTAGGCCCCGTCGACCAGGGCCGGTGTGGCGCTCATGGTGTAGGTGCGGTGTCCGTGGGCGGCCGGTGCGGGCGTGATGGGGCTGGTGAGGATCATGGTTCGCCGGTCGATGAAGAAAGTTCCCCGGGACAAGGGGACGGCAGTGATCCGGATCTGCATGCCGTGTGCTGCCATCTCGCGCAGGGCTTCCCGGTCACGCTCGTCGGCGAGTACGGCGGGGCTGTACAGCTTGCGGGCCGGAACTGCCCCGTTGCGGCGCATCGTCAGGCGGGCGGCCTCGCGCGCGCCGGGCCAGGTGTCGAGGTCGTGGGCGACGTTGACCCATTCCATGTCGTCGGACTCCGTCAAGGGCTTGAGCCGCGTCCAGAGCTCAACATCACCGCGAAGCATCATGACCTGTGGCATGCGTTCATTGTGCGGGTGGCAGCAACATGCCACGCTCTCGTCGGCTGGTGCCGGGCCGTACAGGCTCAAGCCCATGAGCAACAGATTCCGCCTCGGCGGTGACCTGGACGTCAACAGGCTCGGTTTCGGCGCCATGCGTCTGCCTTCCAAGGACGGTATGGGCGGCCCCGCCCGCGATCCGGAGGCCGGCCGTGCCGTACTGCGCCGAGCTGTCGAACTCGGGGTCGACCACATCGACACCGCCGACTTCTACGTCAGCCACGACGGTGCGGTGCGTGCGAACAGCCTGATTCGCGAGGCGCTGTACCCCTACCCGCCCAACCTGGTCATCGCGACCAAGGTGGGCCCGATCATCCGTCCCGACGGCCTCCACCAGGGCACCCCGGCCGACATGCGCGGCCTTGTCGAAGTCAACCTCACCGGCCTCGGCGTGAACCGGCTCGATCTCGTCTACCTGCGCATCGGGGCGATGACACCCCCGCACGGCGAGTCGCTCGCCGAACGCTTCGAGGCGCTCGCCGCGCTGCGCGAGGAGGGCCTGATCCGGCACCTCGGCCTCAGCAACGTCGACACCGGCCATCTCGCGGAGGCTCGCTCCATCGCACCTGTCGCCGCCGTACAGAACCACGCCGCCCAGCGTGACGACGCGGACTTCCTGGCCGCCTGCCAGGAGTCCGGCATCGCTTTCGTGCCCTTCTTCCCTGTGGGCGGCGGTCGGGAACTCGACGACGAGCGTCTCGCGAAGGTGGCGGCCCGGCACCGCGCCACCGTCCCCCAGATCGGCCTCGCCCGGCTGCTGGCTTCCTCCCCGGTGGCCCTGGCCATCCCGGGCACGGGATCCCTCCCGCACCTGGAGGACAACATGGCCGCCGCCGCGATCACCCTCACCGACGAAGACCTCGCCGACCTGTCCTGACATCGCACACGAAAGAAGCCCCTGCCATGAAGCTGCTGATCCTCGGCGGGACCGGTCCCACCGGTCGTCATGTCATCGACCTGGCGGTGCGATCCGGTGACTCGGTCACGGCCTTCGTCCGCAACCCGGCGGCCCTGGGTGACCTGGCCGAGCGGGTCACGCCGGTCACCGGCGACGCCACCTCACAGAGCGACCTCGCGGCCGCCGCGGCCGGACACGACGCGATCGTCTCCGCGCTCGGCAGGGGAAATTCGGTGCGCGCCGACGGCCTCTTCACGCGCGCCTCGGCGGCCGTGATCGGCGCAGCCGGGGAAGCGGGTGTCTCCCGTCTGGTGTGGCTGTCGTCGTTCGGTGTCGGCGACACCTTCCACTGGTCGAGCACCACACAGAAGCTGATCTACAGCACGCTGCTGCGGTCGATCTACGCCGACAAGGAGATCGCGGACGAGAGCATCCGCTCCAGCGGGCTGGACTGGACCGTGGTCTATCCGACCAGGCTGACTCACGGCCCCGCCCTGGGCGCCTACAGGGCGGACGACCGGCTGCCGATGAAGGGCAACCCGACGATCAGCCGCGCGGACGTCGCCGCCTTCATGCACCAGGCAGCACACGGCGGAGAGTGGATCAACCGCGCCGCCGTGATCTCGGACTGAGTGTCCACACTCCGAGTATGACAGTCGTTATAGACGGGTGTAGCCTCAGGGTCTATAACGCCTGTCATAGGAGGATGCCGTGACGATCATTACCGTGAACGCCCCCAAGGGACGCCTCGGCCTTGAGCAGCGCCGTGAGCTGGCCGAGATGCTGACGGACGCGGTGCTGGTGCCCGAGGTGGGGCAGCCCGTCCCGGCCGCCCGCGTCGGGTTCCAGGTGCACTTCGTCGAGCGCGAGCTGGACATGATGGCCATCGGCGGACGGCTGCTTTCGGACGCCGGCCAGGAACCCGACGTGATGGTGATCGACATCGCGGTCATGGACGCCGCCTGGCAGCCGGACGTACGAGGCCAGGTCATCGAGCGCGTCCTGGCCGCGCTGGCGCAGTCCTGCGGACTGGAGAAGCCGTCACCGGCGTGGTGGGTCAACTTCCGCGTGATCGACGAGGGCAGCTGGGGCTCGTCCGGGGGCGTGCTGTCCGTCCTTCCCCTCCTTGAGAGCGGTGTGTTCACGGAGGAGAGGGCCAAGGCCGTCCGTGCCGCGCTGGGCGCCTGAAGTCGACAACGACGGTTCCAGGCATGCACGGAGCCCTGCCCCTGCCCGGTCAGCCCTTGATCGCGGCGAGGACGAGGGCCTGCAACTGCTCCGCGGTGCGGTCCAGGGGCTGAGTGCTGCGCTTGGCGCGGCACATGGCCACGGTCCCCTCGACGGCAGCGACGACGAGGGTGGCGAGCTGGGCTGCCTGCTCAGGCTCGGCGCCGTGCTCGCGCAGCGAGTCGGCCAGCAGGCTTTCCCAGGCGTCGAAGACGTCAGCTGCGGCTACCAGGGCGGCCGGCGTCTCGTCCGTGGGCGGCTCCTCGATGGAGACGGCGAGCACCGGGCAGCCCGCCCGGAAGTCACTGTCGACGACGATCTTGCGCCACAGGCCGAGGAACGCCTGCAGCCCGGCGACCGGCCCCGCCTCCAGCTCCTTGCGCAGACGGCGCGCGACCCACTCGCCCGTGTAGCGGACGGCCTCGGTGGCCAACTGCTGTTTGCCTTCGGGGAAGTAGTGGTACGTCGAGCCGAGCGGTGCCCTGGCGTGCTTGGCCATCTCGCGGATGCTCGTCGCGTTTAGACCGCGCCGGCTGATCATGTCGGCCGCGCCGGCCACGATCCGCTCGCGCGCCGCCGGGCTGGGCTTGGTCACGTACATGATCCCTTCTGACCCCACTGGATATAACAGCCGTCATAGTCTAGCGTGACCGGCACTTATAACGACCGTCATAGACCTGTGTCGAACGACAAGAAGACGAACGAAACAACGCGAGGTATGCCATGCCGATGATCCGGCTCACCGCCCCGGCCGCCGCCCTGACCGCCCAAGGCCGCCAGAGCATCCAGCGAGACCTCGCGGCGGTGCTGCTGCGCTGGGAGGGCGCACCCGACACGGCGTTCTTCCGCGCCCAGGCGTGGAGCTACCTCACCGAACTGCCGGAAGGCGCCCAGACCACCGCCGAGGACGACGCGCCGCGCTTCCTGGTCGAGGTCACCGTCCCACAGGGAGCCCTGTCCGAGCGCCGCAAGGCGGGCCTGATCGAGGAAGCGACGAAGGCCGTCCTGGCCGCGGCCGGCCTCGGCCGGAACGACGCCCCGCGGGTGTGGGTGCTCGTGCACGAGCAGCCCGACGGCACCTGGGGTGCGGGCGGCTCCGTCATCCGATACGCCGACCTGGTGGCACTGGCGAAGGGCCAGCGCACCGATGCGTGAACTGACCTACGTCGCCAGGCGCACCGTCGAGTGGCGCGAGACGCCCGACCCGAAGCTCCAGTCCGACGGGCAGGCGATCGTCGCCCCGGTGGCCGCCACCTCCTGCGACGTCGACTCCTCCATCCTGGCCGGCCACGGCTTCATCGACCCGCCCTTCGCCCTCGGCCACGAATGCGTCGCCCGGGTCGTCGAGACCGGCGACGCCGTGACCACCGTCGCCCCCGGCGACCTCGTCGTCGTCCCCTGGTCCATCAACTGCGGCACCTGCGAGCGATGCCGGGCCGGGCTGACCGCGCACTGCACCGCCGTCCCCTACATGGCAATGTACGGCGCACCGATCGGCGGCACTTGGGGCGGGCTCTTCTCCGACCTGATCCGCGTGCCCTACGCCGACGCCATGCTCGTCCCGCTGCCGGCCGGCCTCGACCCGGTCGCCATGGCCTCGGCCAGCGACAACTGGTCCCTGGCCTGGCGCCTGATCGCCCCCCACCTCAAGGCCCGCCCCGGAGCACGCGTCCTGGTCGTCGCCCGCGGCAGCATCGGCCTGTACGTGTGCGACATCGCCCGCGCCCTCGGCGCATCCGAAGTGCTCTACGTCGACCCCGACCCCGAACACCGCACCCTGGCCCGCGCATACGGGGCCGCCACCGCCGAGACCCTGGACCCGATCCCCCAGGGCTACGACATCGCCGTCGAGGCCACCGGACGCGTCGACCAGCTCGCCCTGGCCGTCAAATCCCTGGCTCCGGAAGGGATGTGTGAGTCGGCGGGCAACCATTTCCGTCCCGGTGAACTGCCACTGCTCGACATGTACCTCAACGGCGTCACCCTGCGCATCGCCCGCGACAACGTCCGTGCCCACATCCCCGACGCCCTCGCACTCGCCGCCTCCGGCAAGGTCGCCCCCGAGAAAGTCGTCTCCCGCGTCATCGACTGGGAGGACCTGCCGACCGCGCTGCCGGAGAAGCACCTGAAGCCGGTCTTCGTCCGGGCCGATGACTGACCGCACCCGGCCCGCACCCCACCAGCCCACCCCACCGAGAAACCCGATGCACACTTCCCTCACCGACCCACCGCCCACCGGCACTGCCACCGACCCCACGCAAGCGACAGCCGAGGAAGAGGAACTGGAAGACCAGAAGGAGGCCATCACCCACCTCGGCCACGAACTGCGCGCCCTGGTGGAAGCCACCGTCCGCACCGCCGCCTCCCCGGACACCCTCCACCGTGTGGCGGACGGCGTCCGCGCCATCACCAGCCAGCTGACGGGCCGACAGCGGTCGCGGGCGGAGATCCCCGAGGTGGACGATTTCCCCACAGGGACACGTATCTACAGCCCTGTGACCGGGGCCGGAAGCCCGCTGGCCCCGCCCGTACAGGTGACGCCCACCGCCGACGGCCTGGTGGGTCACTGCACGCTCGGCATCGCCCACGAAGGGCCGCCCGGCTACGGCCACGGCGGCATGAGCGCCATGCTCCTGGACGAACTCATGGGCCGCGCCTGCGCAGCAGCGGGAACGCCCGGCCTGACCGTCTCCCTTCAGATGCGCTACCACCGCCCGGTCCCATTGGAAACACCTCTGCGGATCCTCGCCCGCGTCACCGGCACGGACGACAGCAAGATCTTCGTGAGCGGGTCGATCACCACCCAGACAGACCCTGACGCGAACCTCGTCACGGCCGACGGGATCTTCATTGCTCCCGACCCCCACCGCACTCGCACCCTGTTCCCGGGGCTGCAAGCCAAACGGTAACCAGCCGGGTATACGGCGTATCCCCGTCAGAAGTTGCCGGCGGAACGGATCCGGCACACCACGGCAAACCGCATTGCTCAAGCTTCCCGGGCCAACAGCACGCCCACCTCCGGCCCTGCCTCCACCGTCGGCACCGTTACGCCCGCTCCATGCCCAGCTTCCGCAGCGCGTCGAGCTGGTCCTGGGTTAGCTTGTCCCGCCTCGACTTGGTGTTGGAGACCCACACGCCCAGCTTGACGATCACTGGGTGAGGAGCGCAGCCATGACGACGCAGAACAGCACGGCCGACGCCGACCGTGCGCTGAAGGCCAAGCACCGCGCGATGTGGGCCCAGGGGGACTACCCGTCCGTGGCCTCCGAGGTCATCCCCGAACTGGGGGCGGTCCTGGTCGAGGCGTGTGACGTGCGCCCCGGCCAGCGGGTCCTGGACGTCGGGGCCGGCTCCGGCAACGCCGCGATCCCGGCGGCCCTCGCCGGCGCGGACGTCGTCGCCTCCGACCTGACCCCCGAACTGTTCGAGGCCGGCCGTCTCGTGGCCGCCGAGCAGGGCGCGCAGCTCACCTGGCAGGAGGCCGACGCCGAGGCCCTGCCGTTCGGCGACGCGGAGTTCGACACCGTGCTGTCCTGCGTCGGCGTGATGTTCGCCCCCCACCACCGGCAGGCCGCCGGCGAAATGGTACGGGTCTGCCGCCCCGGCGGCACCATCGGCCTGCTGAGCTGGACGCCCCAGGGATTCATCGGCCGGATGTTCGCCGCGATGAAGCCCTACGCGCCGCCGCCCCCGCCGGGTGCGCAGCCGCCCCCGCTGTGGGGGGACGAGGATCATGTGCGCGGCCTCCTCGGCGACCGGGTCACGGACGTGCGCGCCGAGCGCCGGACGGTCCGGATCGACCTCTTCCCCACGCCCGAGGCGTTCCGCGACTATTTCAAGGAGCCCGGCCATGCTTTCACCGTACGCCCCGGCCCGGTGCCGCGTTGCGCGCGGTCGGGCCGGGGCCGGGGAAGGTCAGGCGCCGGCGAAGGCGATGTAGGTGCCGAGGGCGAGGCCGGAGAAGGTGATGAGCTGGTGGGGTTTGAGGATGAGCAGCGCGGGCGGCAGCGCGATCTCGGCCGCGATGACGGTGCCCGTGACGAGGCGCCAGAGGCAGACGTCCGGGGCGGCGAGGTTGTCCGCGTGGCGGTGGACGAAGCCGGGCACGGCGAACTGGCGCGAGTAGGGCAGCCGGTTCCTGACCTGGCTGTAGGTGTGCACCCACTGCGCGAGGTAGAGCCCGCTGCGGAACTGAGGCGAGCGGAGTTTCTGCCGGGCGCTGTTCCAGTCGATGTCCGTGGTGATCAGCACGAGGAGGCATTGCGCCCAGGTGTTCGCCGTGTTCAGGCCGTGCTCGACGACGAGGCCGTGGCCGAGGTCTCCGGCGAGCAGGAGGCAGGTGCCGGTCAGCAGGGTGTAGCGCACGGCGTTGGGGCTCTTGAGGTACAGCAGCTCCATCGCGGCGCCGGCCAGGACCACGGCAGCGCGAGCCGGGGGGCCAGGCCGAGCGCCAGGGCGAGGGCGGCACACGTACGGACGACCAGCGCGGGCCGGTAAACGGTGATCAGGAGGCGGGCGCGGGCGGGGCCGAGTCGCTGTTCGGCGAGGTGGGCGCTGAGCGGGCCGGGGGCGAGGTGGTCCCAGCCGCCCTGGCCGAAGGCGAGGGCGAACCGCACGGTGAGCACAGTGCCGAAGATGATCCGGAACCACTGGAGGCGTCCGGGGTCGGTCGGCTGCTGGAAGCCGGAGGCGAGGGCGTCAAAGAACCACACGACTGCCCACCACTTTCACGGGCTGCTCGTCGCAAGCCGTGAGGACGCGGCCGGTGCCGTCGAAGATCATCGGTCGCCTGAGCTCCGCATTCCGGCGGTGACCGCTCGGGATGTCCACCTGCACCCCGCGGGTGACTGCCCCAGCAGCTCACGGCATCACCCACCTGCCTGCTGCTCGTGCCGGCTCGACCGGCACGAGCAGCAGAGACGGCGAGGTCGCATCACGCGACGGCGGTCCCCTGGAGCTCGACCATCTGGCCGGGGATCGCCAGCCGTGTAACCCCGAGCATCGTGGTGGCCAGTGCCACCCCGGCGGTGCCCAACCGGGACGCCAACACGCCGTAGTGCGGGAAGAGCAGATCGACGTCGGTGGTGCAGACGTTGAGCCGGACGAGGTTCGCGAGGGACATGCCGGCCTCGCCGAGCACGGCCTCCAGATTGTCGAGGCTCAGCGCCAACTGTGCGGCCATGTCACCGTCATGCTGCGGCTTCCCTTCGCCGCTCATCGCGGTCTGCCCGGAGCGGTACAGGGTCCGGGTGTGTCCGGAGACGCTCTCCCCCTGGTTGAATCCCATCTCCACCGACCACGTCACCGGGTTGACTGCCGTTCGTTTCGCTGCCACTTCAGCTCCATTCGAATATTGGGAGTACGTACGGCCATGAGCGCGGTAGCCGCCATCGTTGACGTCGATGCTCGCGAGCCTTCCAACAAATCACGACACCCTTGGTCATGTATGAGATGAGGTTCTCGTATGCGCGCCGATCGGTTGGTCTCGCTGTTGCGTCAGCGTGGTGCTGACTGTGGGACAGGTCGGCCCACGAGCTGGAGTTGACCGGTTTCCAGGCCGAGCTCACGGGACACGCGGTGTGCTTTCCTCCCGCATGGGTTCACTGGTCGACGTGCTCGGCCGCGGCCTTCGGGAGCGCGAGCATCACGAGTCCCGCCACGAGGTAGAGCACCGCGGTGACGACGAGGACGATGCTGAGCGCGCGACCGTAGTCGGCCAGTCCTGGTGCATCAGTCGTCGATCCGGTGACGGCGGCGAAGAAGATCGTTCCGAGAACGGCGATGCCGATGGATCCGCCGATCTGGTTGACGGTGGAGAGGACGCCGCCCGCCGCGCCCGCATTGCGTCCGGGGATACCGGCGAGCACGACGTTGACAAGAATGGGTGCGGCTAGGCCGAGTCCGAGGCCGCCGATGAACAGACCGAGCGCGAGGAGCCAGAATTCAGGGTCGCTGCCGTCCCTGATGACGGCCAAGAGCACGACCTGAGATGCCGCGATGGTGAGCGAACCGGTGATCAGCAGGGCTCTGCCCGCCTTGGCGGCGAGAGCGACGCCGACTCCTGAGGTGATGATCGAGCCGAGGGCATAGGGCAGGATCACCAAGCCGGTCTCCCACGCGGTCCGGCCGGTGCCGAGCTGAACGTAGACCGACAGGGTGAGGAAGAACGGTCCGATACCGCCAAAGAAGAGCACGGATGCGCTCAGGCCGATGGCGAAAGCGCGATTTCTGAGCAGGGCCGGGTCGAAGACGGGTTCGCCCCCACGGCTGGCGAGGCTGCGCTCGTATGCGAGGAAGATCGTAAGCAGGATGATTCCGGCCGCCAGGAGGGCGTAGCTGGCCGCGCTCCATCCCCATGTCTCGGTCTGGATGATCGGCAGCAGGAGGAGCAGGATGCCCGAGGCCGCCAGTAGGGCACCCACGAGGTCCAGTCGCGTGGTAGAGGCGGAACGGGACTCCGGCAAGACCCTCGCCCCGACGACGAGGGAAAGGATCGAGATGGGGACGTTGATCCAGAAAATGGTACGCCACCCCAGATCAAACAGGTCGGCCTCGACGAGGAGTCCGCCCAGCAGTGGGCCTGCGACCGAGGCGAGCCCCTGGACGGCCCCGTAGGCGCCGAATGCCTTGGCGCGCTCTGCCGGGGCGAACGATGCTCGGATTACGCCGAACACCTGCGGGACCATGATCCCCGCGGTCAGTCCTTGCGCGGCGCGCATGCCGATGAGCATTCCCGGAGTGACGGCGAGCGCGCAGAGCGCGGAGGTGACCATGAACCCGGCCAGCCCGATCATGAACAGGCGCTTGCGGCCGATCTGGTCACCGAGCCGTCCGCCAGTGATCAGTCCCGCGCCCAGGGCGAGGGTGTAGGCAGCGATCGTCCATTGGATCTGAGCGTCGCCGGCTCCCATGTCACGGGCAATCGCCGGGGCCGCGACGGTGACGATCGTCGCGTCGACGAGGTCCATGAAGGAGCTGAACAGCACGACTAGGAGCGCTACGTTAGCGCCTGCGCCGGAGATAGGTGCTGGGGGAGCGTCGGGGGCGCGTGTGCCCTCTCGGGATGCCTGTGGAGCGGTCATGCCGGCCAGGGTCACAGTTATAGTTGCCATCGAATGACCGCTTTCCCGGGAGACGGAATCATGGCTGTGACCTCCGCGCGGACGCTCAGGCTGCTGTCGATCCTCGGTATCGGCGCCACCCTGACCGCCGAGGAGCTCACCGAAAGGCTCGGAGTCTCCCTTCGGACCGTGCGACGCGACATCGACACGCTCAGAGAGCTTGGCTACGAGATCGAGGCCGTGCGCGGGGTGGGCGGGGGCTACCGGCTCGGCCGCGCCACCCGCTTGCCGCCGGTCGTCTTCGACGAGGACCAAGCAGTCGCCGCGGCCGTCGCGCTCCAGACCGTCCCCACGATCCTCTCCGGCATCCGCGAGAACTCGGCACGCGCCCTCGCCACGTTGCAGCAAGCGATGCCCGCCCGCAGCCGCATCCGCACCGAGTCGTTCAGCGTCTCCGCAGCGCGCAACTACTGGGAATTCCCCGCAGCACCCATCGATGCCGAGATCATCCGCGTCATCGGCGGCGCGATCAACCGACAGCACGTCGTTTGCGTGGACTACCCCGGCGAGGACGAACCCGCGACGCTCACGCTGGAACCGCACGACCTCGTCGTGTGGGCGGCACGGTGGTACCTCGTCGCGTTCGAACCGGACGCGGACCGATGGCGCGCGATGCGCGTCGACCGCCTCGAACCACGCATGCCCACGGGGAGAACCTTCGACCGCCGCGACGTCCCGCACGGCGATCCGGTCGCATTCGTCATGAGCACGCACGACCGCGGCGACAGCCTGGCGGAATGGCCATGCTGCGGGTCGGCGCTCGTCGCGCTACCCGCGCCCATTGTCGCCCGGTTCGCCCCCGGCGGGTCTACGGTCGAGTACGACACCGACTCCAGCTGCCGACTCACGCTCGGTGCGTGGTCATGGGCAGGGCTGGCAGGACTGCTCCTGACTTTCGACGCTGACGTCACAGACATCGAACCGGCAGAGCTCAGGCAGGCGCTGCGCTCCCTGCGCACCCGCATCGACGAAGGACTCAGGTGTGCTATGTGAGTTCACTGGGATGTGTCGAGGCTGGGGACTGTTACACGCGTAGGTGACGACGCCAGGGGTCAAACGACAAGGTCAGTGCGCACGTCGGAAGTAGATCTTGGAAGTGCGATGATCGTGCTTCGTGTCGCGCGGAAATCTGACGGACCAACAGTGGGCGGTACCGGAACCGCTGTTGCCGAGGGGGGAAGTAGCCGGGACGGCCTCCGACCTGGAGTCGGCGGCAGCTGATCGACGGCATACGGTTCCGAGTCCGAACCGGCATCCCGTGGCGGGACATACCCATCACGTACGGCCCCTGGCAGCGGATCTTCACCACGCTGCAGGCCCGTCAGACGCGAAGGACCTGATCACCTGGGACATCAAACGTCGACTCCACCGTCTGCCGGGCCCGCCAGAGTGCCTCCGGGGCCAGGAAAAGGGGGAGCTGCAAAAGGAGCCGCCCGGCGGCGTCCACATCGAGCCGGCCGACCAGGGCCTCGGCCGATCCCGCAGCGGACTGACCACCGAACTGCACCTGGCCGTCGAGCAGGGCCAAGTAGCCGGGACGGCCTCCGACCTGGAGTCGGCGGCAGCTGATCGACGGCATACGGTTCCGAGTCCGAACCGGCATCCCGTGAGGCCCATGGCCATCGTGATCACCGCCGGGCAGGGAGGGCGACTCCCCGCAGTTCGAGTTCGAGGCCGTGGTCGACCGCATCCGGGTGCCCCGCCCGAGGTCGGACCGGCCGCGCACCCGGCCCCGGCGGGTCCGCGCGGACAAGGCGTACTCGTCCCGGAAGACCGCGCCTACCTGCGCAGACGTGGGATCCGCTGCACCACCCCGAACAAGGCGGATCAGCTGGCCAACCGCCGCAAGCTCGGCTCCCGTGGTGGCCGACCGCCGAAGTTCGACAAGACCGACTACCGCGAGCGCCACGCCGCCGAATGCGGCATCAATCGCCTCAAGAGGCACCGCGCCGTGGCCACGCGATACGACAAGCTTGCCGTCCGCGACGAGGCCACGGTCCTCGTCGCGGCCATCACCGAGTGGCTGTGGCCAGCACATTCGAACAGGTCCTAGGTGCACCGCTGTGCCGCCGCCGGGACCTCCTTCGCGGCCAGCATCGAGGCTGGCCCCTGGCCCCTGGCCCGTCCACCGGCGCCTCCCCGGATCTGGTGCGCGGCCGGTGTACCGGGGCTTTGGTGTCGGCGCTGCGGGCGGCGTCACCGCTGTGACCTGGTGTCGTTAGGTCGGGTATGACCCTTACGCCGGGACGACACACGGCATTGTCGGGAGCGAGTTCGTCGGGGCCTCATGGCAAGTTGGCGGTGATTTCCGGCGGGTCCAGCGGCATTGGCCGCGAGATCGCGGTAGCCCTGGCCCGTGCCGGCTACCGCACGGCGCTTATCGCCCGGCGGGAAGAGCGTCTTCACGAAGTGGCTTGTGATCTGAGTCGTTGGGCGCCGAGCATTCCCATCAGTCTGGATCTTTCCTGTAGCCGGGCGGTGTACGAAGAACTGCCGGAGGCGCTTCGTGGGCTGGGGCCTGTCGATGTCCTGGTCAACTGCGCCGGCCATGGCCAGTACAAGCCGTTCCTGGAGTGCATCCCGGAGGACCAGCACCGCCTGATGGGTGTTCATTACTTCGCGGCAGCCGCTGCGATCCGAGCCCTGCTTCCCTCGATGCTCGAGCGGGGCGATGGCAGTGTCATCAACATCGGTTCGATGTCCGTCAAGGTGGGGCCATGGGGGCACAGCGGCTATGCGGCGGCGAAAGCTGCCCTTACCGCGCTGACCGAGGCTCTTGCTGCCGAGTACGGCGATAGCGGCGTGCGGTTCAGCATCGTGTACCCAGGGATGATCAACACGCCCTTCTTCGATCATCCCTCGCTTGACGCCCTGCGCGCCCGCAACGAGCGATTTCTGATTCCGCCCGAACGCGTGGCGCGGGCGGTGACACGGTTGCTTGACCGGCCCAGGCTTCATGTTTGCGTGCCACGTTATTACCGGCTGCTCGATTTGCTGGCGGCGGCCAGTCCTTCGGCCGCTCACTACCTGGTGACCCGCTGCAGCCGGCCTCGGGACCTGAAAGCGTCCGACATTCCGAAGCAGCGTTGAGAGCAAGTAGCAAGATTATCTGCGAGTCCCTTGTCCACGCTCCTGCAGCAGATGAGGTCGCAGACCATGGAGATGAAGCGTGTGAGGTTGGCGTTGCTAGGGAAGAACCGGCGGCTGTTGTGATCGCTTCGCAGGCGTGCCTACGCACGGGCACACTGCCATGTGAGGCGGGGCCCGTCGGGCCCTTCGGGGCAAGTAGGGGGAAAAGAGTTTGGGCTCGGTACGTCTGTCGTGAGGGGGCAGGACAGCCTTTCGGGCCCTGCGGGGGCGGTGGGCGGAAGCGCGGTCCGCGACGAGGTGCACCGTGCGACCGAAGCGGGCTACGAGCCGGTCAAGGAAGCGGCACCTCATTTCGGCGCCGAAGGTCTCGGTGAAGACCATGAAATCCATGCGCCCCTTGCTGCTGATCTTGAACCTGGCATTGGCGAAAGCCCCCTCCGGTGACGGCCAGCCACCGGAGGGGGGCAGGGTTCGCAGTCTCCGGTTGAAGGAGCGGACCCAACCCGCCTCCCCCGAAGCAGGCGACGGTGCGAGCGGGTACGCGGCGGTGCAACGCACACGCGCTGCCGTTAGCCCGCGCCCGGCGCCGAAGAACCCGGGGTCTGCCGACACGTCGGGTAAGTGGCCCAAACGGGGCGGACGACCGGGAGGGCATGGCCGCTGGCGACGGGTTCTGTTGCGGCGATGGCGTGCGGTCCTGTGGTGTGCCGCCGGGTTTGTCACAGCCGCGGCGTCCCTGGTCTGCTCAGTCGACGATCACCTGTCGACCGCGGGGCTCCTGCCCCCCACTGCGGAATCCGTGCGGGCGGACCAGGCGATGGAGGCGCACTTCCGCCTCGGTACACCAGACCTCGTGCTGCTCGCCCGCGCACGCCAGTCGGTGGACTCGACAGGACCGGCCGCCGAGGGGCGGGAACTGACGCGGAGAGTCGCGGTGGATCCCGCCGTCGTCCGCGTGCGCTCGTACTGGTCGGAGCGTGGATCCGGGGCGCCGGAGCTGCGGTCCCCAGACGGGCGTACCGCTCTCCTGCTCGTGCGGCTGCGAGGCGGCCCTGAGGAGAAACCGCGAGCGGCTGAGCGGCTGATGGGTCGTGAAGTGGGCCGGCACAGTGGCTTGGAGGTGTCCGCCGCAGGAGAGGCCGCCGCCCGGGTCGAAATGGCCCGGCAGGTCGAGCGGGATCGCACCCGCGGCGAACTGCTGGCCTTCCCGGTCGTCACTGTGATGTTGCTGTTCGTGTTCCGTTCGGTCATCGCTGCCCTGCTTCCCGTCGTGGTGGGAGCCGTGGCGGTGCTGGGCACCCTGGCGGCCATGCGGGTGCTGGCCGCGTTCACCGAGGTGTCCGTGTACGCGGTCACCATGAACACCGGGCTCGGCTTCGCCCTGGCGGTGGACTACAGCCTGTTCATGGTGAGCCGTTACCGCGAGGAACGGGCCAAGGGAGCGAACCGGGACGACGCGCTGCAGACCACGTGGGCGACGGCCGGAAGAGTAGTCGCGTTCTCTGCCGCCATCGTCGCCCTGTCGCTGTGCGCCCTCCTCGCGTTCCCCCACAGGGTGCTGCAGTCCATCGCCTGGGGCGGGGCTACGGTCGTGGTCCTGGCTGCGGCGGCGGCCCTGACCGTGCTGCCCGCCCTGCTGTGCGCACTGGAGCGACAGCTGGAGTACGGGAACATTTTCGCGCCCTGTCGGCGCACCCGCCGTCGTGACTCCCGGCTGCACAGCGGATCCGGGCGCCCGCTGTCCGGCATGGGCGGTTGGGGCAGGCTCGCCCTGCGCGTCGCACATCGGCCAGTGCCCGTCGCCCTGGCTGTCACCGCTGGGCTGGTGCTGCTGGCGGTGCCCTTCACGCAGGTCCGTTTTGACGTCCAGGACGCGCGGGCGCTTGCGCCTTCCTCCCCGGTAGCACGGGCGCAGCATCTGCTGGAAGACGAGTTCGGCAGCGGCGCCTCGTCAATGGCTACGACGCTGGTGCTGCCGCGGTTCGCGACGCACAGCCGCGAGAGCGAACTCGACGGCTACGCGCGCCGCCTGTCCCGCGTGCCCGGGGTGCGTACCGTGCAGGCGACGACGGGCCAGTACGCGGACGGGGAGAAAACCAGCGTCCACATCTCGGAGGCCAGACACACCAGGGCGTCGCATGCCGCGTGGCTGGTTGTCACCCCGCACGGTGAGCCGCGTGGCCACGAACAGGCGGGGCTAGCCCAACGGCTGCGCGCGGTACCCGCCCCCGCACGGTCTCCTGCCCTGGTCGGTGGGCCGGGGGCCCGCCTCGCCGACGTCCAGCAGCCGCTGTTCGACCGCCTCCCCTGGGTGCTGGGAATCGTCATGACGGCCGGCCTGCTCATCGTGCTTCTCTTGACCCGCCGCCCCGTTCTGGCCCTCAAAGCGCTCCTGATGAACGTGCTGAGCCTCAGCGCCACCTTCGGTGCGCTGGTCTTCGTCTTTCAGGAAGGCCATGGAGCCCAGCTGTTGGGGCCATTCACCGTGACCGGGACGACCGATGTCACCGTGCCCGTCTCGCTTTTTTGCATCACATTCGGGCTGTCTATGGACTACGAGCTTCTGCTGCTGTCGCGGATCCTTGAAGAACACCAAAACACCGGGAGCACGACCGTCGCAGTTGCACGGGGCCTGGACGCCTCCGCCCACCTGTTCACCTGGGCCGCACTCACCTTTGCGGCCGTCCTCGCCACCACGGCCACCGCCGAACTCGCGACCGTGAAAGTCGTCAGTACCGGCGCGGCGCTGGCCGTGCTCCTGGACGCGACGGTGGTGCGCGGCCTGCTGGTACCGGCCGTGATGCGTCTTGCCGGACGGGCCAACTGGTGGTCCCCACGCATCCTGGCAAAAGACCAGGCCCGGCCGGGCGGGGGAGGCGTTGCGTACGGCAGTGCAGGCGGTGCTGCACGCGCCGGGTCTGGTGGCGCAAACCGCTGAAGTCCCCGGTTCGCGTATGCATGTGGTGGGGCAGCGCGATGTCAGCAGTGGACCGTGTCCGAGTGATCTGTCCCGGAGTTGACCGCGCCGGTCCTGGCGGTTTGGCGCATCGAGCGCCGGCGGCCGGGCCCTGGACTCGGGCGGCCGCCCATTCAGGCGTGTCCGTGGCCTGGCCCGGTCTGTTCGGGTGCCGGGTTGTCGACTTGCCACTGGTAGAGGCGCAGGTCCAGCCACTGGTCGTCCTTCCGGGCCACTTTGCGCAGCAGTCCGCATTCATCGAACCCGTACCTGAGGCTGGAGGCATCGGTCCGCGGCGCCGCAGGAGGCTGTGCCACGGCCCCTACCAGCTGGCGGATCCCGATTCTCGGCCGACCGCGATCAGCGGCCGCATCACCGCATCACCCAGCCGGTGGCCGGTGTGACCGGGCTTGAGGTAGGCCGAGACCTCACCCACGTACCGGAACGACGGCCCCGCCTTCCAGGGGCGCACCCATAACCCACCACCTCGCCCTCCACCACCAGGAACGGCCAGCGGCGCATGCGCAGGTCCTCGGCGAACCCCGGCCACTACGCCGCCGTGCGCTCCGTATCCGGCACACAGACAAGGGTGTTCTCCACGTGGTGGCGGTGGATGGCAGCCACGGCCGCCAGGTTCTGCTCACCCACAGGGCGCACATATACCTGGCTCTCGTTCACAGCGGCCATGATCATCTTTCCCGACAGCTTTCCAGCCCGCGCAACACCGTGACCCTGCGGCTATTCTCGCGGCGGTTCCCGGCCCTCGGAGTGTTCTTCCTCAGCTCATCCCGGCCCGGACGTGGTCGCGAATCGGCGGCAGCCGTCGTATGCAGCGTGTCGGAGACGGGCGTCGGGCGTGCCTTGCCTAGTGCTGCTGTGCTCCGGAAGAGCTTCCCGCTTCTTCCTCGCGGGCGCGCAGGCCGATGTAGCCCTGGCCGGGGAAGGCCCGGAACGCGGAGCCGGTGGTGAAGAAGTAGGTGAAGTGGGGTGCGGGCCGACTGTAGGCGGTGACCGCCCGCGAGGCGCCGAGGATGCCTACGGCGTTGACGGCGAACGGCAGCGCCTTCTCGCTGTGGATCAACCCTGCAGTGATCTGCTCATCCGTGGGCTCCCGACCGGCGGGCATTCTGGCCTGGGCGGCAGCCCGGGTGCCTTCCCGGCACAGCGCGCGGTAGGCGGGATCCTGCATCGCCTGTTGGACGTAGTCGCGCGCCCGGCGGTACTCCAGGTGGCCGGTCCAGTCCTCGAACTCGCTCACCCGCAGATCGGGGGCGCCTGCCGCCTGACGGGCCCGCCGGATACGCGAGGCCATCTGTCGCACGTCCGCCCGGGCTTTCTTACGGGCCTCGTTGGCCGCGAGCCCGCGGGCGAGGTAGGTGGCCTCGGTCATCTCCAAGTCGGACACCACGACGTCGACGTGTCTGATCTCCCTGGCGGCCCACTGGAACAGGACCGTCAGGCGGGAGACGGAGAAGTAGGGATTGCCGGGGCTGACCATCAGGACCAGGTGCTCGCCCGCCTCCAGGATACGGGCGCAGTTGTCGCTGCACGGCTCGATGTCCACCAGCTCGCTCTCCACTGCTCTCCCCTAACCAGACCGCCCAATCAATGACAGAACACACCATAAGGTTCTTAGCGTTCTGCTGCGTGAAGGGAAAACGGATCCGCCCTGGTGGAGGGCCTCCGAGACACCGTCACGTCCGGCCGTACGGGAGGTGCTCTGCCTGGGCCACCGCCGTGAGCGGCCGGCTGGGCCATCTGCAGCACGGCCGGGGTGCGACATCCGTCGAGTACGGGTGATCTTGTTGTTCATGGGCTTCGAACCAGGACACAGGGATCCCGGGCACCGGGGAAGCACGGCGTGAGGCAGCGGCCGCCGCGTCCCGCGATCCACGGCACGGCAGGGCAGGCAGGTCGGCTTGCCGCGGTTGGCCGTGGCACGAGGTGAAGAGCCTGAGACGGGAGACCACGCCGGTACGGCCGGCCCGGTACGACGAAGCGAGGCGCGCGGGTATGGGCGACAGGGCAACGGTATGCATCGGCGTGGTGGCACCGCTGACGGGGCGGCTGGCGCCCTTGGGTGAGCCGCTGTCCTTCGTGCTGCGGCATCTGGCGCCGCATCTGAAGGAGATCCGCAACGCCGGCCGCACCTTCCGGGTGCGGGTCGCCGTCCGCGACAGCCGCTCCGAGGCCCGGGCGGCCCGGCAGGCTGTGGAGGAACTGGCGCGGGACGAGCGGGCGGCCATCGTGCTGACCATGGCGGGCACCGAGGTCCTGCCCGCCGTCACCGACGCCTGCGAACAGGCGGGCGTGCCGTGCGTGTCGACGACGTTCCCCTGGCAGGCCTACGGCGTCGCGCGCAGCGGGGATGCCGAAGCGTCCTTCGACTTCACCTACCACTTCGCCTGGGGCCTGGACGACATCGCCCACGTCTTCGCCGACCTGTGGGAGCAGCTCCCCGGGCAGCCCACGGTGGGGTGTCTGTGGAACGACGGCCTGCAAGGGCGGCTGCTGCGCGATGAGCGCATCGGCTTCGCACCGGCGGCGGCCCGGCGCGGTCACCAGGTCATCGACCCAGGCGCCTACCCCGAGCCGGCATCGGACTTCACCGCCCACCTGAACCGCATGCGCCAGGACAGGGCGGACGTCGTCACGAGCGCCGCCACCGCGACCGACCTGGCGCTCTTCCACCTCCAGGCCCGCGAGGCCGGCATCCGCCCGCGCCTGGTCACCTGCTCACGGTGGCTGACCTACCCCCACACGGAAGTCGCACAGTCACAGCAGGTCCACGACGAACTGGCCGGCAGCCGGGTGGGCACGCTCGTGTACTGGACACCCCACCACCCCTACCGCTCCAGCCTGGACGGCAGCAGCTGCACCCAGCTCGCCCAGGCTTACGAGCAGGTCACCGGCAAACCCTGGCTCCAACCGCTCGGCTTGGCCCACGCCCTGGTCGAAGTCGCCCACCATGCCCTTGCCACCGCACCGGACCCCACCGACCGGCCCGCTATCGCCAACACCCTCGGCAAGAGCCGCATCAACACCATCGTCGGAACCCTGGACTGGAGTGCCGGCCCCACCCCGAACATCGCCCTGATCCCCCTGGCCGGGGGCCAGTGGCACCCCCAACCCCACGGCCCACGCCTGGAAGTCGTCACCAACTCCCGCACTCCCAATGTGCCGGTCACCGCAGACCTCGTCCCGGCCTACTGACCAGCAGCACATCCCGAGGGGGTGGCAGACAGAGATCTCCGGAAGCCCCTCCTCACCGCGAATCCGATCTCATGGATCAGCGAAGCTTTCGCGCGCCCTCCCTCTCTCGGTGCGGCCAGAGGGGCACGCTGCGCTCAGTGCCGACGCCCGCCATGGTCGGGGCCTTCCACGGGGCCGCGGGGCGGGAGATCGATACGTGAGCGCAGGTACGCCAGTCCGGACGTTCCGCCGGTACCGGGCCGGTCACCGATCAGCCACTCCACCAGCATCAGATGCCGGGTACGCCACAGCGAGACCGCAGAACGCAAACGCCACCACGCCTGTGCCGCCTCACCACCGTCGAGAGCGCCCTGAGCGCCCGAGGCCTCCGCACCTGCATCCGCTGTCTCGCCACCCGCCCGCTCCGCGTCCTGGGCGCACCGGTCGATCATGCAGAACAGCTCCGCGAACTGGCTGGACTGCGCACCGCTGGCATCGTCCAGGAGAGGCCGGAACGCGGCGAAGCTGTCGCGGGGCAGATGCTCCAGGAGCGCCAGGTGCTGCTCGAGCAGTCCGACGACCGCGCTCACGCGGCGCAGACACGCAAGGACACAGTGGTGATCCACCGGTGGTGCCTGCTGCAGGGTCCGCAAGTCCACCAAGGCCTGACCCGCCAAAACCTCCGCTGATTGGTGCACGGCGATGAAGAAGTGCTCATCGGCCCATTGAGCGGAACTCTCCTCCGCGGTGCGCGGGCACTGCAGGGCCAGAAGGTCAGGGAGCTTCAGGTAGCAGTCGTAGGGACTCTCCATCGATACCCTTCCCCGTGTATCAGCGGTTTGAGCCTGGCAGGGGGCAGTCTCACGGTCCCTTCCGATCATGTAGACCGCCCACGATCTGGCACACAGACAGGGCCGTGAAGATCAGACCTCTGCCCCATCCGGCGCAGACGAACAACGAACCAGCTTGAGTTTTAACCTCGGCCTTTGTCTTCTTCCTCTGTGTTCGCAGACCAGAGTGGAGGTTTGCTCTCCTCGCGGCGCGTTCAGCTGAGGTTCTGGAACACCACCGCGCCGAAGGCTCGTCCCACCGGTGTTCCAGAACCTCCTGGCGGGCGCCTGAGCCAGGAGGGCCCATGGGAGATGCGTCCCGGACCACTGGGCCAGGATGTCCGTAACCTGCCTAGTCAGAGACACGTTGAACGCGGCATGCACACACTGATCTTCGCCAAAAGTGTCGGTATCGGCTGCACTGTCGTTCTGGGCGCACTCGTCAGCGCCCAGTCCGCGTCAGCCGGAGGCATCCTGCCCATCGTTAGCCCCGCCTTCGGCAACCTCTGCCACAACACCTCCCAAGCCGCCGCCAGCGCAGCAGTGACCGGCAGCGCCAGCACCGCCGGCGGCAACCTCGCCCAGCTTCCCGGGACGACAGCTACCACACTGCGGCGGCGCAGAACTCGACGCCCTTACTGGCCTGCTCGGCGGCCTTCCTGTCGGCAAGTTGCTCGGCGGTGGCGGGGGCGGCAGCTGACGCTCCCACCCGTCACCGAGCTGCTCCCGCAAGACGGGCATCCACACGACGCTCGACATCCGGCCAGGTTAAAACTCAAGTTGAGCTTGTTGTTTAACCCCATCAAGGAGTGACGTAGTCGCCCCAGCCGAACGTGGCGACGTAAGCCCGTCGAACGGCTTCTCCGCCTCGTCCGCCCCTGATACGGATGACGGTCGGGGCGAGGATGAATCAGGTGGTGAAGCACCCCGTGACGATCAAGTCCAGCCAGGGCCGGAGAAACTGGCAATGACGACCAGGGCAATGATCGTGA